>NZ_BAAJPA010000006.1:0-311631 GCF_057552235.1 Kistimonas ophiarachnellae
AACAGTTTTTTCCTTTAGCTAAAGGTGGGGAATGGAATCCATTCTATGATGACTATTATCTTACTATTAACTGGAATCAATCTGGTGAGGAATTAAAAACTAGTGGAGCAACTATCAGAAATCAAAAATACTTCTTCCGAAGGGGCTTAACTTATCCAGAAAGAACAACTAGCAGCTTTGGACCAAGAGTATTACCTGACAAATGTATCTTTACGACTGCGGGTCAAGCAGTATTTTTTCATGACGAAGATTTAAAGTTCCCATTCATGGGATTACTACTAAGTCGATTTGGCCAAATATTAATTGAGATTGCAGTAGGAGGAGGTGATACATCGGTAGCAGGAACTGCTGCTCGCCATTATACAAATGGAATGATCAACCGATTAAAACTTCCTAATTTAAATTCAAAGGAATCACAAAAACTAAGCTGTATTGTAAGACAGCTAGTTACTCTTAAAGCCTCTTTATTTGAAAGTAATGAATGCTGTAGAAACTTCTGCTTGCAAGAAACGGACAATCTATCTGATTTCCAAGACTTCATCAAAAAAAACAACATAAAAAAATACGAGACCGTTAAGCAAATAGCAATACTTGTGGAAGAACTAGAATCAACATCTGAAACTATTTTCAAAATAAATGATTCAAACCTGCTTACTTTGATAGAACAAACTCTTGGACAACCGACATGGTCTTTAAATAAAGAAATAGATATAGCCAAAAAAGAATATTTAGCAGAGCTTTTTGACAAACCTCATGAAGAACTTGCGCAAATAATGTCTAGCAGAGGAATAAAACAGCGTTTTGTAACAAAGCACTGTCATTTAATCGATAAAAAAGTTGAGCTAATCTCACATTTAACAAAAGTAAATATTCACACAATATTAGACTCAATTACAGATCTATTAGAGCAAAAAAACGCTATTCGCATTCCAGATATATATGAATTCTTTTCATTATTAGTTGGCATGTTATTTTATAGATGGGAGAAAAAGCCTCAACCATCCCGCCCACCTACTTTGGACATGCCAAATTACTATTCACCACAGCAAATACAGGACATTAGTCATGTAAATTTAATATTTACATCTGAACAACTATTATTGGAAACAACTACTCTATTTAAAGAGCAATTTAATGAACTTTCATTCGATTCCTTAAAAACAACATTTAGTGAATTTGATAGAATTTTTGATAAAGCATCCCTTTTTTTTGACTTTCACTTAGGACAATATTCTAAAAGCCGCCGCCAAGCCCCTATCTACTGGCCACTACAAACCCCATCCGGCTCCTACACACTCTGGGTCTACTATCACCGCTTAAACGAACAAACCCTCTACACCTGCGTCAATGATTTTGTTGATCCCAAGCTTCAGCAAGTAGAAAAAGACCTGAGTGCCCTGCAAGGCAAACCCGCCCGAAGCAGTCAGGAAGAAAAAGAGCTGGCCAAACTGACCGATCTGACCAGTGAGCTACGGGACTTCCGCGAAGAACTGCTACGCCTGGCTAAATTCTGGAAACCCAACCTGAACGACGGCGTACAGATCACCGCAGCCCCGCTGTGGAAACTGTTCCAACACAAAGCCTGGCAGAAAAAACTGAAAGAAACCTGGCAAAAACTGGAAAAAGGCGACTACGATTGGGCGCACTTGGCCTGCAGTATCTGGCCAGAGCGGGTATTGCGCAAATGCCATCAGGATCGCAGCCTGGCCATTGCCCACGATGTGGAAGACCATTTCTGGCATGAAGTGGAAGTGCCGGTTAAGCGCGGCAAAAAACTTACCGGTGACACCAAGCTGGAATGGCAACCAAAAGACTTAAGCGATAGTGCATTAAACGAACTGGTGAAACAGTTGATCGATAAAAGAGTCTGATCCACTATCGTGCTATTTATAATGAAAATGCCGCAGTCAGGCACTTTCCTGTTTTCAATGCCTGAGGGGAGCGGCATTTTCCGCTTATGGCTGTTTAATGGAGGCCATGATGGCAAAGCAATTGACAAAAAAACCAACAAAACAACCCGGTATTCCCAGAATAGAGTCCATCAAGGTCGAGAACTACCGGGCTCTGCGCAAAATCGAACTGAAGGACCTTACCCCCTTGACGGTGCTGCTGGGTCCCAATGGCAGCGGTAAGTCCACCATTTTTGATGTGTTTAACTTCCTCTCGGAGTGTTTTCAGTTTGGCCTGCGCCACGCCTGGGACCGCCGGGGCCGGGGCAAGGAGCTGAAAAGCCGTGGCGCCTCCGGCCCTATTCTGTTTGAACTGAAATACCGGGAGCAGCCCGGCACCCCCATTATCACCTACCATCTGGCCATTGATGAGGGTACTAAAGGCCCGGAAGTGGTGGAAGAGTGGCTACAGTGGCGACGGGGTACCAAAGGTGCGCCGTTCCGCTTTCTGGAGTTCAGCCGGGGCAAGGGTCGTGCCGCCAGTGGTGAAACCCCCGATGTGGATGATGCCCGGGAAGAGACCAATCTGCGGTCACCGGATTTGATTGCCGTCAACACCCTGGGGCAGCTTTCGGAACACCCGCGTATTGCCGCCCTGCGGGAGTTTATTACCGACTGGTATGTCTCCTATCTCTCTATTGAACAAACCCGCAATCAACCGGAGGCCGGCCCTCAGGAGCGTTTAAGCAAAGGCGGCGAAAACCTGCCCAATGTGATCCAATATCTGAAAGAGCAGCACCCGGAACGGCTGGAAGCCATTTTTGCCAACTTGCGCCAGCGTATTCCCCGGCTGGAAAAGGTTGAAGCAGACCCAATGCCCGATGGCCGTCTGCTGTTGCAGATTAAAGATGCACCTTTTGATCAACCGGTGCTGTCGAAATTTGTCTCCGATGGCACCATGAAAATGCTGGCTTACTTAACGGTGCTGCACGATCCGGAACCGCCCCGTTTTATCGGTATTGAAGAGCCGGAAAACTTTTTACACCCTCGATTGCTGCCAGAACTTGCAGAAGAGTGCCGCAGTGCCGCACAAAATTCCCAGTTGCTGATTACCAGCCACTCACCGTTTCTGCTGAACGCCATGCGGGCCGAAGAGGTGCGCATTCTCTACCGGGATGAGCAGGGCTTTACCCAGGCAGTGCGTGCCAGTGATATTCAGGGCGTAAAAGAGCTGCTGAATGCGGGCGCTTCGTTGGGCTATTTATGGATGGAGGGTCACTTTGGTATTGGCGACCCACTGGTCAACTTTGGAGCCCCTAAACCCAAAGGCAAAGCAGGGAAGTAAGCCATGTTGGAGAAACTCATTGTCTTTGTTGAAGAGATCTCCATGGAAGCGGCTCTGGAAAAGTTGTTGCCAAAAATACTGGGTGATGTTGAGTTTCAAATCATTCAATTTCAGTGCAAGGATGACCTGCTGAAACAATTACCCAGTCGTTTAAGGGGCTATAGCGCCTGGCTGCCCGCCGAACATGCGATTATGGTATTGGTGGATCGTGACCGGGATGACTGCCTGCAGCTGAAACAACAGCTTGAGCAGATGGCTACTGAGGCTGGTTTGGTGACCAAAACTCAAGGTGCTGAACGATTTCAGGTGGTTAACCGTGTGGTGATTGAAGAGCTGGAGTCCTGGTTCTTTGGCGACTGGCCTGCCGTTCGCCAGGCTTACCCCAGGGTTCCGGAAAATATTCCCCGTAGGGCCAAGTACCGAAACCCGGATGAAATTACCGGTGGCACCTGGGAAGCCCTGGAACGTGAGATGAAAAAAGCGGGTTACTTCTCAACCGGCATCAATAAGCTCGAATGTGCCCGGGAGATTGGCCAGCATATGAACCCGGCGCACAATAACTCCCCCAGTTTTAACGCCTTTGTCGCTGCCATTAACACCGCATTAGCCTGGAATTAATGATGACCATTCAAGAATATATACAAACTCAGGTGTTTGCCCCCCGCCTTGGCAAAGACGAAAACAACCACATTCTGGTGGTTTATGACCCGGACCAGCGTTATCGCCAGATTTGCCTGGATATGGCCAGTGAATCATTGCAAGTGGTGGATGCCTCCGAGTCCAGTATTATCTCCCGGGCACAGGGAATAACCGCACTGGCGTCATTAGGCCAAAACACCATTACACAACTGCTGGTCTATGTGCCTGCCCCCGCCCCCATGGAAGATGAAGAGAAGCAGAAAGATCCCTTTGCCCTCTATGGTGCCTGCGGTGCAGTTTTTCCCAGTGGTGATGGCGACAGCTTTTTCAATATCTGCCTGGTGGCTAAATCGGAGTTTGCTACCCAGGTCAGGGCGGTGTTTGCGCAAAATGAAAACCCGGATTTCAATGTGATCAATGCCATTGGTGGCGGGTTCAGCTGGCCGACTTTAAAAGCCACGCTGAAAGTGGAATCCACCCGTGACATTCTCTTTAGCCTGCTGGTACCCAGTGATGCACAGTTAGCAGCACTGAATAGCAGTGACGGCTGGGTCAGTGAGAGTAAGGAACTGCTGAAAACCAGTATCGGTTTGGCTCTGAAAACCCGTGCCAAAAGCTGGTCGGCCATTGCCGATGAGTTATGGCGCTTTGTGCTGTTCAGTGAATTTGTTTTTGATCTGCCACAAGACCTTCCCCCGGCCCTGACCAATGTGCCTGCCGCTGAAGAAGCCGCCAAACCGCTGATTGACGATATCTGCGAACGGCTGCGCAGTGACCGGCGTACCCAGGCCATCTATATTGAACGGGCAGAAGCGGTGGAAGCGGAGCTGGATTTGCCAACCCATTGCCAGGGTATTGCGGATCTGGGTGAGCGGGATACCTTCCCCTTTGAGGAACGGACGTTTTTACACCAGGCCATGGACGCCCTGCAACGGGATGATACGGATCCGGTTCGTCATATTTTATCCCGCCATGTGCAGTCCGTGTGGATCGGCAAAGGCGAGAGCCAGGCGCAATGGGATCTGCTGCGCTCAGCTCTGGCCCTGGTGGAAGCGTGCCAGGACAATGAGCAGGTGTTACCGGACCACGCCCAGTCCATGGATTCGCTGATCCATTATTACATTAGCCAGTTCCGGGAGGTTGACCGCCTGCACCGGGAGTTTGAACAGGCTGTCAGTGATTATGACTGGCAAGATACCCAGGGGCTGATGCACCCATTGCAACAGCAGGTACGCCAACAATACGGCCGTTTGATCGGCAGTTTGCAACAGCTGTTCACCCGGCATCTCAGCCAATCCGGCTGGCCATTATCGGGGCAACTGGCCAATACCGAGGTATTTGATAAGCTGGTTGCCCCTAAACTGAGCCAGAGTGGCCATAAAGTTGCCTATCTGATGGTGGACGCCCTGCGCTATGAGCTGGGTGTTGCCCTTGAGCAACAGCTGACGGAAGACGGCAAGGTTGAATTGACCCCGGCGCTGGCCCAGCTGCCCAGCATCACCCTGGTGGGTATGGCCAGTCTGCTGCCCGATGCCAGTACCGGACTTACCATCAATAATATCGATAACAAGCTGGTGCCCGCCATTAAGGGTCAGGAAGTGAAAAGCGTTGAGCAGCGCATGGAGCTTATTCGCAAGCGTTATGGCCAGCGCTTTCAGGAAGGCAGGCTGGAAGCGTTTGTCCGCAACCGCCTTACGCTGGAAGCGGGCACCGAACTGCTGATCCTGCGCAGTGTGGAGATTGATGGGCATTTTGAAAACAACCCGGATACCGCACCCAATGAAATTATCAATGCGCTGAAGCGTATTCGGGTGGCCATCCATAAGCTGAAAGATGCCGGGTTTAACGAGGCGGTGATTGCCACTGACCACGGTTTCTTTATGAATACCCATGCTCAGGCCGGAGACACCCTGGGCAAAGCCAGCGGTGATTGGCTAACGGTGCATGAACGTTGCCTGCTGGGGGATGGGGCTGCTGATAGCAACCACTATGAGTTGTCTGCCGAGAAAGCCGGCATCCGCAGCAATATGGCCAAACTGGCCGGGCCAAAGACCATGGCGTCTTATCGCTCGGGAATGCTCTATTATCATGGTGGCGCTTCCTTGCAGGAGTGTGTGGTTCCGGTGATTACCGTCAAGCTGGAAGCAGCGAAGCAGACCGCTATCGAGCAGGCCAGAGTGGTGCTGAACTACAAGAATGGTGCCAAACGGATTACCACCCGGATGCCGGTAGTGGAAATCGCGGTGGAAACGGATGATATGTTCTCCACCGGCAGTGATTTTGAGATTTTGCTGGAAGCCCAGGATAAAAAAGACAATATTGTCGGTGAAGCCAAACCGGGCGGTGCGGTAAATCCAGCCACCGGCACCATCACATTGAAGCCCGGGGATAAAGTTCAGATTACCCTGAAAATGCAAATGGAATTTGAAGGCAACTTTAAAATCAAGGCGCTAAACCCTTCCACCATGGCGATTTACTGCCAGTTGGATTTAGAAACTGACTACACGGTATAAGCCATGGATACCATTGATAAGAAAATTAATTCGCTGTTTGATGGCAAGGTGGTTCGCAAAGACCTGGTGCATCGCATTAAAAAAGGCACCAATGTGCCGACCTTTGTGCTGGAATTTTTACTGGCAAGGTATTGCGCCAGCGATGATGAAGCGGAGATTCAGGCCGGTATGGAAGCGGTGCTGGATACGCTTAATGACAATTATGTGCGCCCTAACGAAGCCAACAAGGCACAGTCCAAAGTGGCCACCAAAGGCAAGTACCGGTTTATCGACAAAGTGCACGTTAACTATGTTGAGAAGAACCGTCGCCACTGGGCAGCATTGGAGAACTTTGACTCTCGAAAAGTCGCCATCAGTGAAAAGTTCTACCGCGACAATGACCGGCTTTTACAGGGCGGCCTATGGGCAGAGGTGACCATCGCCTATAACGAAATTGAAGACGATGATTACGCTTTTTACATTGAAGATCTTCGGCCCATTCAGTTAAGCCGCTTTAATTTTGATCAGTATTGCGAAGGACACCAGGCTTGCTCCCGGGATGATTGGATGAGCTTTATTCTCCGCTCCGTGGGCCTGGAGCCGGGCAAACTCTCCCATCGAGTAAAAATGCACTTTATTGCCCGTTTGCTACCTCTGGTGGAACCCAATTTTAATTTTATTGAATTGGGGCCAAGGGGCACCGGCAAGTCCTACTTCTTCAGTGAGTTCTCACCCTATTCAACACTGATCAGCGGTGGCCAGGCGACCAAAGCGACACTGTTCTATAACAACCAGCGCAAGAAAATCGGCCTGGTGGGTTTTTGGGATACCGTGGCCTTTGATGAGGTGGGCGGCATCAAGGTTAAAGACCATGACACCATCCAGATCATGAAAGACTTTATGGCCAATGGCCGATTTTCCCGGGGGGTTGAAGTGATTGCCGATGCCTCCATGGCGTTTGTTGGCAACCTGGATTTATCGGTGGACCAGATTGTTAACTCCGAGGTTTTTGATCTGTTCCAGCCCCTCCCCAAAGAGTTTGACCTGGCGGTTATGGATCGTTTTGCTTGTTACCTGCCCGGCTGGGAAATGCCCAAGAACAGCAGTGAGTTCTTAACGGGGAATTATGGGTTTATTACCGATTATCTGGCGGAAGCCTTTCACTATCAGCTGAAGCATACCAACCGCTATGAAGAGGTCAGCAAGCGTATTCGCCTTGGCAAAGCGGTGGAAGGGCGCGATGAAAAAGGCATCAAGAAAACCGTTGCGGCCTTCTTGAAAATTCTTCATCCCAGCGGCTCACCTTCTGATAAAGAATTTGAAGAGTATGTTGCCTATGCAGTAGAGGCTCGTCGTCGGGTAAAAGAGCAGATGAACAAGCGTAAATCCGATGATGAATTTGCCAAAATCAATCTCTCTTACATTAATGCGGATGGTCAGGAAATCGTTGTTTACTGTCCGGAATCCAGGCTGGCCCCGGCCACCCAGGAGCCTGTTCGCCGGGATATTCACGGTGAAGATGAAACGGTTGTTATTGAAACTCCAGTGGCGAAGTTTCCCGAAAAGGGATCAGTCTTCGATGATGTACTCAAAAAGCCTGTTGCCCCGACTGAGAGCGAAAATGCCGAGCCAGAAGCTCAGCTTCAGGAGCAGCATTTTACCATTCACTATGGCGCAACAGGCTACAGCTATGAGTCGATTATCAGCCCTTACCTTGAGGGGGCTAAATCCATTGAGATTGAAGACCCATATATCCGCCTGACACACCAGATACAGAATTTTGTTCGCTTTTGTGAAGCCGTTATCAAGACATCGACCATCAAAAAAATCCGGCTGATCACCAGTTACGATGATGATACCGATGTTAAGGATATGTCAGACAAGCTGGGAG
Source organism: Kistimonas ophiarachnellae (assembly GCF_057552235.1). Taxonomy (NCBI): domain Bacteria; kingdom Pseudomonadati; phylum Pseudomonadota; class Gammaproteobacteria; order Oceanospirillales; family Endozoicomonadaceae; genus Kistimonas; species Kistimonas ophiarachnellae. The sequence continues at coordinate 8,257 of NZ_BAAJPA010000006.1, forward strand.
AGCTGAAACAGAGCCTGCTGGAAATGGATATTGAGCTTGATTTGAAAGTGAATGAGCATATGCATGACCGGGAAATTCGTATCGACAATGGCTGGATTATCAAGATTGGACGGGGGCTGGATTTCTTTCAGAAGCCTGATAGCTGGTTTAGTGTTGGTACCAATGATTTGGTGTTGAGGAAGTGTCTGGAGACAAAGGTTGACATATTCAAAAACAGCTAAGTATCCACCGTAAAAACCGAATTTTATCAGGTGGCATGTAGTAGCTCAAAACCGATCTGACAGTTACTGATATTAAAAACAGTGTCTGTCAGATCGAGTCTGGCTTGAATCAAACCTCCATTTCATACTGTAGCAACTCCGGTGCCATACCAATCACTTTCCTATCAACAACAAAGGCTCTACTCCCACCAGAGACTATCTCTCCTTCAACAACAACTATCGAGCCATCCCGCAACTGTGCTTGACTGGTACCATTACCATTATTGGCAATGATAGTAACGATAGTACGATTACCGGATGGTAATAGAGCTTTGAACCGCAGCCAGATATTGGCAGCCCTCATCAGTAATGACGCTCCAATTCTACTCGCTGTAGCACTTTACCCTTCCCTCCGCCTGCTGCACTGATAGCGACTGAAAGGCACAACCCATACCAGATTTCACCTGCCTCGATAACTTCTACTAACCTCCCCGGCAAAACAAGCCCTGGCGCTTCACCTTCAGCAATCAACGGCAGATCCAGCGTCACGATTGCCTGATTGCCACCTTTGGCCAGTTCATTCCTTCCACGTTCCGTATTAAGGCCAACATCCACCAGCCAATCATCGTAAATATCCGGTGCTACCTCATTTCCAGCAGTGCCTTGGCGTCTGACATTTACCGAAACACCTGTATGAATCCCTGACACATAAACCGCATTGTACTGTGGCTCCGGTTTCCATTGGGCTGACAGGCTGATGACCATGCTCTCTGAGATAATGTGCTGCCTGATCGCAGTTTCTGGCTTCCAGTCCCACGAGCTTTGCGGATACCGAGGCCGAATGGTCAAAACATCTTCTGCCGCAGATGGGATAACCACGGCCCCAGCCGTTGTTGCAACTCTTGCAATAACCTGCATGGGCGTCTGTTCATGGTATGAAAAGGTGTTTTCTGGAAAGGTCCAGTCCGGGGTCACAAAGTCGCCCTCCCTCGGCCACTCCAGAGTAAAACCCGTGTTCTCAAGTTGCTGGATTGCTGCCTGCCTGGCATTAATGGTTGAATTCTCACTGTGGGATCGAAGAGGGGCATAAGGTGCTGCCAGCAATTTCGTTCTGCTCTCGCCGTGAATCCGGTAACGCTCCCGGTTGAAACTACGGTTGGCCTCATAGCGCTCAACGATAAACACCCAGCGCCAGCCGTTAATGGTGGCTTCGATTTCCTTCGGGCCATTCTGATCAGGCGCTACCCGGTTAAGGCTGGCGCGATTGTTGATCTGCGCTGACAGCTGCCAGGTGAAACTATCAATATCCAGTTCAATGGCCAGCTCAGTGACATCGAGTGGCTGCTGATCCGACCGGGTGACAACACTAATGGTGTTCATGATAAGCCAGGTATCCTTGTCGGCGGGTCGTTCTAGGGAAGTGGGATCTGTAGGGTCGGTTGGATCGCTGGGATCTACTGAATCAGTATTCGATGCGAACCGAATACTGTAATCCGCATCGCGTCGTTGCTGGCTCTGCCCTGCTCCCCATGGCAACTGATAATCAGGATTGTACTGCTCGGCCAAATTCCACGACGACTGGATGCTGCTATTGCGCGGCCTGCTCGACTTTGGGGTGGCCGGTGAGCCAAAAGTAAACCACACCGCATCATTGTTGGCTGGCGTGTAGCGTCCACCCTGAAACACAAAGGCTAAACGAGCCGGTTCCGGGATATAGGTATTCTGCTCGGTTTCCTCAGAAAAGTGCTCCTGTACCCTATACCAGCCACCACTGTGCTGTTGATCCTGGCCCGGCGGATTGCCCCACCATATCCCACGACTGATTGCTTTTGATATAATGCTGTCGTCCCAGCCTGAATTATTAGGTACTGCATCTTTGGCAGGAACGTCTCTCCACAAACCTACAGCATCAGACTTACAACGGTAACCAGTTGCCCATTCCAGAACGGAACCTGTTTCTTTGCCAGGGACTCTTCCCCAGAGAGATTTGAGATCAGGCTCAATCTGTTTGCTTGCCACCTGCAGTCGAAGCTCTATATGACTCGCTTGAAGCATTATTCGTCGCCAACCAACATCTGCGCCTTTTTGTTTGTCGTCTGCAGGCTCCCAAGATGCTTGCCAACTGCGGGTTATTGATGGCGCTACCGGCCAGACGACAGGTAGTGGTTTTACTGGCTCTCCAAACGCAACATCCAGCGTAATGCTTGCTGCATCAGGTACCAGGTAATTACTGTCACCATCCAGCGTCAGACTTGATGGGTCAGGAAGATAGTCAGCCATTATCAGTGTCGTTTCTTATTGCTGGCAGCAAAGGTCCATGGACTATGGCCTGATTGAATGGTCGGGCTTTGAACACAGCTGTTCCAACCAGTCCAGTATTGATGCTGCCGTTATCCTCCCACCACTCGGGTTCTGATGAATCTGATATCCCTTCCGAAAGACACTCGTAGACGAAGCCGGAAAACTTTCCTGTCGTGGGATGAATTACATCGCCGACAATGTAACGGGTGCTGGCCTGCCAGGTATCACCATAGTCATCCATGGCGAGCACCAAAACCGGTTCAGCAAAGCCGTTCAGGTCAATATCAAAACTGCCATCTGTCGTACTTTGACCACTTGCAACAATGGTTCGTTCCGGCAATTGCCCCTGCCGCTGTTGTTGCCGGTAGGAAACCACCACGATTTCTTTGTCAACCGGTTCGCCGTTCAACGACACCGTACCACTGACAAAGGTCTTTGCAGCATCCGGTGATGGAACATCAAGCACCACATTGGCGGCAGCCGGTGTGCCATAACCATCTTGCACTGACAACACCAGTGCGTTCGGGTTCGGAATGTATCCCGCCATCAGCCGAGAATCCTTTTCGGCGTGACGGGGCCATGCAGCATGGGCTGGCGGAGTTTATAGGCTTCAAAGACGGCTGTACCGCTGGCCAGCTGATTGGTTGACCATGGCGCGGTGGGAAGTGTTGCGTCTGTCGTGCCAGCCTGAATGCAAATATAGCGATAGCCGTTGGGTGTCTGGGGATGGGTAACGTCACCAATCACATAAGACGTATCAGGCTTTAGCAGGCTACCGTATTCATCAAAGGCATAAACCAGAATGCCATCAGTGTAGGGACTGGTGACCAGCTCAAAGCTGCCATCGTTTTCGCTGTCTATCTGGGCGATTAACTCATGGCGTTCCATGGTTACTGCCCGAACCGTTCTTGGTACAGGGCTGCCGTCTACCAGCGTCGTACCCAGTACATGGGTATAGCGACTGTAGTCGGCTGTCTGCGGTATCAGGGAGGGAACACTGCCAGGAGTCAGGTTCCAGAGGGCGGAATCCAGATTGACGTATTCCGCCGGATCATAGATATCACTGACCAGCACACCATCGTTGTTATTGGGATCACGGTTCATGGCCACATAACAGCCGCTGGTATCGAAGCCTCCCTGATTGGCGATGTGCTTGAGCGTCGCCAGACCACTGAGCACCACGTTCTGATAAACCGGCTGTCCCTGCGGCCACTCGCGGGAAAGGTAGACGTCGCCGTTATGCTGCCAGTGGATTCTTACATCTTGAAGCACTGCCCCGTTATAACAGGTCTGGTGCAATCCCGTGGTGAGACCGCTGACAATGTAGAATTCAATATTGCGAATATCACCGCTACCCCAAAAGTGCCAGTAAGCGCCACAGGTCATGTTGATGACCTTGTGACCTTTGCCGTTCAGATGGAAATTACCACCATCGCCATTGGTATTGAGTACACGACCATCCATATCCAGATCAGTGGTCAGCTCGTAGTAATAGCTCCCCGAGTCATGCCAGACAGCCTCAAAGTCCTCCGGCGTCTGGATCAGGAAAGGCGTACTCTGACTGCCATCGCCAATTGCTAAAGCTGCCATCAGTCTGCGTCCCCCCGAATCTGCAGGGTGAAACGGTCATCATCGGTAGTACCCTGTCCTGACAACACGGTTCGCACCAGCCAGCAGGGCGCCAGGGCACCGGTGGTATTGAAGCGCAGCACATTACCGCTGCTCCAGCCGGTACCCCAGCCGTCAAAGCGGATAATGAAATAAGGGACATGGGTTTCCGGGTTCATCGGCGCACAATCGCTGTTGGTAGAGCCGGTGGCGATAATGCCAAGGTTTTCTTCCACCACCTGGAAGGTACTGCTGCTGGTAAAAATAATCGCCCACCGGCCATCTACTGCGCCTTTGTTGCTGACCTCGATGGGATAGTTGATCAGGTTGTACTGGGCTGTGGTGTCATCACCGATGCGATGATTGCTCCAGTTGGGCTCGCCGCTATCCCAGGTGCGCTGGGTGAATTCATCATGTACCCGGGATTGAAGATCGCCATAAACGACGGCGCTGCTGACCAGTGTTTCATTCGCCGGAAAGTCCCAGGCCAGAGGCGTGGCCAGACTGATATCGCCGCTGATCTGTACATCGCTGACCAGCGCCATCTGCTCAATGCGGTCTTGAATGGTGAGGGTGCCTGTTACGTCTTTCGAGAAGGTGACTGTGCCGGTTTCCAGATTCACAGAATAATCCGCACTACTGATTGAAGTACCGGAGTCGTCCGTTAGCGTGATTTCAGCCTGATGATCCCGGCTCAACGATACCGTTTGTCCGGCGGCAGGTAAGTTCACCGTTGTGGTGTTGGTATGGGCCAGCACTACTACATCACCGGAGCGATAGATGGGTACTCGACCATCGGCGGGCAGACGCACCGGATCCAGCCCAATAAGCTCACTGTCCAGTGGAATACTGGTCAGCACCACACTGTTGAAGCGGATAGACTGCGGGATGACATGAATGGGATTAACGCCATCGGTGAACTCAACCTGACACCAGCCGCTCTGGTAATCGATATAACCCAGCATCTCCGGGCTGCTGATCAGCCCGTTATTATCAGCCTGGGCGCTGAGGGTGGCGCCGGTGTCGGCTCGCAGTGCGCTGATTTGCAAACTACCGGCACGGATCGGTGCGCCGGGTGTGCGAAAAGCGACACGGTCTGTCTGATAACCTGCAGCCGTTGTGGCAGAGGCCAGCAGGTTTACCGCTGGATTGGCGCCATCCGGCCACTGGCTGAGGGTCACCTGTGAGCCGGTATAATCAATGCTGCCGACGATGGCACCCGCATTGGTGGCGGTGGAGAGATTTCTGATAATGGCGCCATCCCGGTCCTGATAAAACGCTCCACCAAACTCAAACATCAACGAACCCGGTACCAGCGGTTCTGATGTATTGGGCAACAGCCGGATAAGCAAATCAGGCACAGTGACACTTTCAGTTTCCGGCTGATGGGAAAGCGCGTTCTCCTGCGCCGCCACCGACAGGGTATTGCCCTGGTAGGTTTCCGTCAGAGTTGTTGTATCACCCTCGACGCGCTGGCGGGTGTAGGTCTTGCCAGCGAACTCATAGCTATAGGTGTTGATCTTGTATGTCTTATAGCTGTAGTTCTGTTCAGCCTCGATGGAAAACTCACCCGTGGCATAGTTGATGGAACCGGCGCGCCCCTTCCAGCCCCCGATGCTGTCATCGGATACCGTATGGGTGACATTGTAAATTCGGTCATAAATCTGAATGGGCTTGATATTGGTGCCTTTCCAGGCACTGGGAACCTCGCCAATTCGCTCACAGGTAAACGTCAGTTTGACGCTGCCCGGTAGCAGGGGGGCGCCGGGAATGGTGCCGGTTGCGGTACCGCTGCCGTCCACATCAACACTAACCGGGCTGGTAATCTGGTTGCCCTGCTCATAGCTGACCGTGATGGCGGTGCCGGCATCAGGCAAGGTATCCGGTACAAAGGCCAGTTCTCCGGACGCATAAATCAGGCTGCCGCTACCATCCCCGGAAAGAATCGCCGCGCCGTTGTCTGTTAACGTTTTGCTCTGGCCGCCACTGATATAGGTTATGGTGACGCTGCCCGGTTTAATCCCCGGGTGCGCTGTGGTGTGACGGATCTCCGGCTGTTGTGCAACCGCTGAGCCGGTATGGATGGTCAGCTCATCAGCAAACGGCAGTGAATAGCTGACCACCAACGCTGTATCCACATCGGGCATGGCCTCAAGCGTTACCGCAACAGAGCCGGTGGCGAAATTAATGGTGCCGCTGCCATTACCGGTCAGCAGTCCATTACCGGGGTCACGTAGCTCATACCATTTCCCCAGCGCCATGTAGCTCAGCACAAAACTGCCAGGACGGGGTTTTTCTTCCGGGAAAGCAAAAGTGTAGGTAAAGCCCCGGTTCTGCAGCTCAATCTGAACGACCTCGGAGACACAGATGCCGCTTGCTGCTGTTCCCGGCTGCCAGGTCGCACTGGCGTTACCGGTGAAATAGCTGCTCGTCCTGTAAACGTCAATTTGCCCGGTTTCATAGTCGATGGTGATGCGCTCAAAAGGATCGGAGCCTGAAACATGAGTGAACTCACCGGTGCCATTGTCCTCATAGGTTCCCCCTTCAATGGCTAACACCAGACTTTGCCTGACGACACCCGCGCCCAGATAGGAACGTGACTGGTTACCCTGGATATGTCCGAAAACCAGTGTCGTATTCAGTGTGCTATTGCGCGTTGGCAGAATCTGGCGACTACCACTGTAACCCGCCTCATCAATCACCGCCGTTTCACTGGTAGCACTCGGCACCAGGTGGGCGTATATGCTGTTGACCTTGATTTTGGTGCTGCCGGCGCTGGCCGTTTCCCTGAGCGAGGAAGCGCCATAGTATTTGGCGGCATCGGCCACCTGTGTACTTTGTACCCGGGTGATTTGGGTGCTGTCACGGCGCTCGGTACCGCTGGGGGTTGCTGTGCCCCCCGGGAAGGTTTGCTCCAGCGGTGAACTTATCCCCAGCGTCAAACGACGGCGGACAAAGTCCACATAGTTGTCATTGCGGCTGATGGTGAAGGTTTCGGTGCTGGCCGAAACATCCGTGATGCGGATGTACTGCTCCTGCCCGATGTTTTCATCCAGCAGCCGATAGACCTCACCAATTTCAGGCAAACGATCTTCAGGCCGTTGCACTGCCTGCATGCTGCGTTGCCCGACCAGCTGGTCGCCCAACAGTTCCCAAGGGGCATCCACCGCCGGCACCACATAGGACTCAATCCGGTTGCGGGCCTCGGTACGCTCATCGGTCTGGCTGTCGGTGTTGAACAGCAGCACATCGACCCTGGTATCCTGCGGCGGCTCGGTAATGATCAGGTGAGCGCCAAGGTAGGGATCGGTATTGTCAGTGCTGACACCGGCATAGACCTTCCGGAGCGACACATCGCCCAGGGTGCGATCAATGCGGGAAATATCCCGAAACAGATTATTGATATCGCCATCGATCACCTCATTGCCGGTCGCACGACCGCCGCCGTCAGGCTCATCGGTCAGGCGTTGCGAGGCGTAGAGTTTGACGTCATCCGGAAGAATCGCCATCCATGGGTCTCCGTTTATAAAAAAAGCCACCGATTCTGGTGGCTTTTATTTGTCAGCAAATTTGAAGTACTAAAACTTAGTTACTGGCAAGAATCTTTTTCTTTTCCTGCCAGAAAGCAACCGCGTCCGGAATTGATTTTTTAGTGAAAGCCATCCAGGCATTGATACTCAGATCACCTTTGATATTCTGCGACACTTCATAATCCGCAATGCCCAAAGCTCGCTCAAAAGCAGTAACACTCTCTCCTGTTTTCAGGTTGGTAATGTTAATCTTCTTACTACCTTGTTCCATGGATACCATGAAAGGCCCATGTTGAGTTTGATACCAGCTGACTCGCCAGAAGTAATGCGATTTGTTGGGCTTGCCATCCTGACGATACAGCGATTCCATGAATGACGCCTGGTCGCATTTATTCATGTAGTCGTTTTTCTGGACACATCCAGAGTAAAAGCCCGTACTTTTCCCACCCAGAGTCATTACGAGTGGTTTTTGCTGACCCGTTTCCAGGTTGACCATCATGTAATCAGAGGAAGATGACAAACCCATCAAATTACCTAATGTGCCAAAATCCATTAATTCACTGGCCGAGCCTTTTTCATGCGGATCTTTTTCAAGGAGCAGATAACCGGTTCCTGCAATATCGCCATTCTGGAATCGTGCGACATGATACCCCTTGGGCGGATTGTAAGAGCGAATGGCGCTATTGCCGATTTCATACACAAAGATTGAACCATTTCTGGAAACAGCAAACCCGCGACTCGTAGGAATAACGTACTGACCTCTTAGCGACTTTCCTGTAGCAGTTTTTACGCTGTATGATCCTTTGTAGTAATTCACGCTCGCAATAGTCACGGGCTCTCCAGCAGCTCCGGCACGAGAAAATTTCATCAAGGCTTCTTGCTCGCCTGTCTGGACAAGATACGTAAATTCGCCCGTTATATTGCTGGCACTGTAGAGAAGTATTTCCCCCTCAGGATCCAGAAATGGCTGGCCATTGACAAGTAATCCATCACGATGCCTTTCAAAAATCGCGCCTGTATGTCCACTGGCTGAGGACTTAACCATTTTCGCCAACTGTTCATCGGATTGCGAAGGGAGATTGACTGATTCTGCTGCTTTTTGCGGCTGACTTTTCCCAATAGCTGATGCTGACGCCGTGACCATTTCTTCAGCAGCAGTTTGATGTTGCAGCTGCTGTGTTCTGGCATTCATTTGAGCTATGAATGCGTCCATTAACGCTTTGCGTTGGGCTTCTTCTTCCGGTGTCAACGTGGCTTTCTTTACACAACCCGTCAGCGCCATGGAAAATACGGCGCACAAAAGCAGTCCATTGATCCTGTATTGCATCCTTCCAACCTCTTTATTATTGCTTGTGGCGATTACAAAATTAAGGGATTTTGAAACAGGATAAAAGTGGCTGGCTCCCTTAATCAATGCATTTCCTTTTTTCAAAGAATCTCTGAACGCTATTTGGGCAGGCACAGCAATCTGACACGACATGTTGTAACTCAAGAGCCCACAGTCAACAGACGTAACGTCAGTGTGTAGATATACCCCGCATCCGGATAGGCAGTGGGTAAAAGCTGCTGTGCTTCGACTGCTGCTCCGTTACTGCGATCAAATATCACCTCAAAAGTGCTGCTATCAGGCAAAGTAAGCGTCATCACCTTCCCGGCTACTGCTTCCATGCTTTTCAAGGCATCAACAGTGGCGCGAGTCACCCAACCCGATTGTTCGCCCGACAGTTCAATCTCCCGGCCATACAGCTTCGCCTGTTCCTGAACCAGCAAGGCGCCGGTCAGGGTGCGTTCGGTTTCCTGGGCGACCGGCTGCCACTGGTATTCATTCACCCAGAGCAGATCGTCCGGCAGTTCGATATCATCCAGCGTCATCAGATGGATCTCATGCCGGCAGTCTCCAACGCCTTGAGGAGTTTCATTTCATCACTGTCTCGAATGCCGACGTCTACCTGTCCACCGGGATATTCCAGACGGATGACCTTCTCGGGCGCCGCTGCGGTGTTGCTCTGTTGAGGCGGTTTGGCTGGTGTAAATAGAGGCTGTGAGCTGGCTGGGCTTTGTTCCTGCTCACGACGCCGCTCCCCGTTCTTTTCATCATTGATCTGACGACGCTTTTCGTTATACACCTGTCGATTAAGTCGCAATGATTTTTCCAGGTTGTTGATGGATTCGGCATCGCCCTTCTGCCGGGCATCTTTGAGTTCCGCCTCCAGTTCCCGGTTACGCTGCTCAAAATTCCGTTTCTCAACCGCCTCGGTATTGCCACGCAGCTGATCAAGCTCGTTTTGCAGGCTTTCCAGGGTATTGCGGGTGCTGTCGTTCAGGGCATCCATCTGTTGTTTGGCCTGAGCAAGCGCACTGTTCAGCGCACCAAGATCTGCCTCATTGAGCAGGTTCAGGTTGTTTCCCATGGAAGACGCCTGACGGGTAAAGGACTGAGCCGTCATCTCACCGTTTCGCCATGATTGCATCAGTTCTTCAAAGGCTATTTTCTGTTCCAGAAATTTGGCTTTGGTGACTTCTGCGGCTATCGCCGTATTCCTGAACCAGTCACTGATACCGGTAGCTTCCAGGTGTCCCATGGACTGATTGAGCGCCTGAGCCTTTTCTCGTGCCTTGCCCAGTTGCGTTTTGAGCTTTTCGATTTCACCGCCCGTTTTACGAAGCCCCTCTGCGCTGCTGCCTTTGCTGATGACATGAAAAGCAGCTTCAGCAGCAGGACTCATGGTATGGAGTTCACGGGTAATGCCGTTGATATGGTTAGCCATCACCCCGGTGATGGATTGGGCGTTACCGGCGGCCTTGCTCACGCCATCAAAAGCTTTACCACCGTCGCTTTTAATCGACATCAGGCCGGTGGCTGTGTCTTTGGCAGCCTGTTTGAGCTCCCTGAGTTTTTCTTTGAGCTTTTCTGCCGCACTCTGGTAATCCTCAGCGGACAGTTTCTGCTCGTTGTAGGAACGCGCGAGGATGACGCCAATATCTGCCAACTCCGCACTGGTCTCCGATGCATCAATGGCATCCAGGGCGGACTGGATATTACTGTACAGGTTCGCCGTTGATTCAGCGGTTTGTTCGTTGCTCTGCTGGATGGTGTCGTTGGTTGATTTGACGGTCGCCGCCGTCTTTTGGGTAGCCTGTTGCATCTGACGCTGGCTGCCGGTAAAGGCAGAGGCCATATTATCCAGGCTTGCCCGGATCTGTTTTGCGTCTTCTGCCGTTTCCCGGGCAAAGCCGGCCATCACCTCGCGGGCAGCTTCGCTGAAATGCCTTGTTTTTTTGGCAAGCTCATCGGCGTCAAAGACTTCCAACACATCGGCCACACCTTGGCTAATCTGGGCCAGTGCACCGCTTATAAAGGTTGCAGCCCCCTTAACCACCAGGGTAAAGCTGTTAAAGAAGACGCTGATGGTATTGCCGATAATCCGAAAGGCGCCAACAATGCCGCTGGCCTGCTCGGCAATACTCGTAAAACCCTGACGAACCCGTTCGACAAATTCATCCAGGGTAATGCCTTCGAAGGCACCTCGGATACCCTCTGCTATGGCGATGAAACTGTCTGAGATTGATTTGGCCAGCGACTGCAGCCTGCCATCCTTGTCCAACGCATCCAGTTTGTTGCTGAGTGTTGCCAGAGCCGAGTTCACGTATTTCAGCCAGCCACTCTCGGCTACAGCGTTTTTGAATTCCTCCCAGCGATCCTTGAGGTTGGAGACATAACCGGACAACAGCTGCATATTGGCAGCCGCCGCACCGGACGACGACCGGCCAATCTCGGTAATCAATCCCCGAATAACATCAGTGCCCAGCTTGCCCTGCTCGGATAACTTGCGTAGCTCGGTGACATTACGTCCCGTGACATTGGCCAGCAACTCCCAGACTGGAACGCCTGCCTCAATCAACTGCCGAAGTTCTTCCCCCTGTAGTTTCTGCTTACCCCAGGCCTGCCCCAGCGCCAGACTGATACGCTGCAGTCGTTCATAGCTGCCCCCCAGCTTGCTGTTCACATCCACCAGGGCCTGCAGGGTGCCGTCCATGGGATCCAGGCCGAAGTTCTTCAGCGTGACAAAAGCTTCGGTGACCTGTTGCAGTCGTAGCGGCGTATTGCGGGTAAACTCTCGAATCCAGTCAGTCGCTTCGCCCCCTGCCTCAATGGAGCCCATGATGGCGTTGAGCTGGATGCGCAGGCGTTCAAATCGATCCCCTGTTTCCAGGATACCGGTCAGGGAGCGTTTAATCAGGTAAAGGCCCGAGGCCGCTGTGACCAGCCGCAGGAAGGAACCCGACAGACGGTTAATGCTTTGCCGGGCATTGTCCGCGTCTGCTGCCGTTTGTCGAAACCGGCTGCTACGCAGTGTCTCTCGGGTGGTGCGAGCCTTGCGGGAAACGGACTGGTAGGCTTCGGCCGTCGCCTTGAGCTTTTGTTGTAGTGATGCCTGCTGGCTTGCCAGATTGCGATTCGAGAGTCCCTGTTTTTCAAGGGAGCGACGCAGCTCCGCCAGCTTGTCCCGCTGCTTTCCGTACTGATCATTGAGCGCGCTGACGGTTTTGCGGGCCGAAGCCAGCTGCTGTTGCAATCGTTTGGAAGGCTGTTCTGTCTGGCTGTAAGCCCTCGCCAGTTCCACGACCCGCTTTTGCGCCTCCCGATAGGCCCGGTTACTGTCCCGTACTGTGGTGACCTGTTTTCGGAACACCGTTAGTAAACGATCCTGGCGCTCTAATGCCTTCAGTTCCGTCTTGAGATCACGGGCACGGTCATCCAGCTCACCCAATGAATCGGCGGATTTGCGAATGACACCGGAAAGCAGATCCCGGGCCTTGAGAGTGAGCCGGATGGCCGAATCGCGCAGGGTCGCCATGTTACTGCGCCAGATCCAGCCGCATAAACGGGCTCAGGCCGGCGCCGCTAATTGTCGGGTCGGCCAGGATGTCCATAGCCAGCGGGATGCTGGCAAAGTCCTCCGAGATAAAGCCCAAGTTCTGCACCGGGGAGAACTTCACCCGATGCACCCGAATACTGAACGGCAGACCTTCCTGGGCATCGTTGAGTCCTTCCATAAAGAGCGCGAACTCCTTGCCCGACTCCACCAGAGCCTGTACCGCATTAGCGACCAGATGCGTATAGGAAACCGTAATACCCTGGTCGTTAATAGCGCCGCCGTCCAGCACCCGGATACCGGATTTGGTGAGTTCATAGTCAACATTCTCGGTCAGAGGATTTGAAAGACTGTCGTTGACCGTGATCGTCTGGCCAAGATCTGGCAATTTGTCGAAAGGAATCAGCTCACCGGCGATGCCGTGGCTGGCATGGGGTTCATCGGTCACCGCACCGGCACCAATCTCACTGACTGAAGCGCGCAGGGCCAGGGCTATGTTCTGAGCCGTGAAATCATGGGCGGTGATGGAACCGGTAATTCCGGAAATACGCGAGACCACATTGCGGTTACCACCACCGCCCAGGTAGTTCTTGAGTTCCTTCTTTTCCTCTTCGAAGCTGAAGGTAAACTCACTGACATTGCCCACCGGCAACAGTGGCGCAGATTGATCATACGGCTGGATATGGATGCTGCCGGCGCCGATAAAACTGCGGTCAACTTGTGACATGGGTTCTCTCCCTGAGGTATATCCTTGGTGAACAGGCAAACGACGGAGGATGCCGATGAGTCAGCAACAATCCACACAGAAATCCGTGCAAAAGAATGTCTTGGGCCAGCCACTGCTGCCCTGTGGGCTGGATCCGGTAACCGGCTTTTTCCGCGATGGTTTCTGCCATACCTGCGATCAGGACAGCGGCATACACACGGTTTGCGCCGTGATGACAGAGGCATTTCTGGCATTTTCTCTCAAACAGGGCAATGACCTGGTCACGCCCCATCCTGAATGGAATTTTCCCGGACTCAAAGCCGGTGATCACTGGTGTCTTTGCGCCCTGCGCTGGAAGGAGGCCTTTGAAGCCGGAAAGGCGCCCAGAGTGATACTGCAATCCACCCATGAGGCCACCCTGGAAGTCGTTAATCTCGCTGACCTGAAGCCATTCGCGGTAGATCTCAATTGACTCTCAACCCAGAACCGTATCTACCTGCAGCCCAATATCCGCAAACGACAGCCGTCCATGGGCGGGAGCAATATCAAACCGGGTTTCGGTAAGCTGGAGCTTGCGGGCTTCCGGACAAAGTCGTGTACCCGGCGCCAATACCTGACGGACCTGATGATTCAGCTGCAGCAGTGCGTCAGTAGACTCATCATTGGTTCGAACCGCCAGACTGATCAGGAATGCCAGCTGGTAAAGCCCACGATGGCTGGTTCGATTGAGTTCAGTCAGTGATTCCAGCTGCACCAGTATGGCCGGCACTTCAATGTCATCTTCAAGACCGGTAGCTGGATAGGCGACTTTGACGTTATCGCAAACAGACGCCAGGCGTGCGACCAGTGACGCCAGAATCCGGTTCTCTGGAATTGGCTCGTCCATCAGCCGCCCTCAATGTTGAACGCAAAATTGAGTTCCTGCTGTAGCAATGCACTGAAACGCTCCAGCAGACGGGATTCCAGCGCTGCCAACAGATCACCGGCCTGCTCGTAAATAGGCAACGATTGTTTCTCAATCGGCAATCCCATCCACATCACCTTGCCAGAGCGTTGAGAAAGCTGCTTTCGGTGCTGCCAGTGCTGCGCCCGCCTGAACACCATCTCATGGTTACTGTTGACCGGCCGCATCAAAAAAGCGCCTTGCCAGAACCGGCGCCCGACTCTGACGCCTGATCGGGTCTGCCTGGGATTGCCGAGATAATGGGCAGGAATAGCGGACAGCCCCACCCAGACCACCACCTGAAAGCCGTCATTGCCTAGCCGTCCCGGGGGCTCCAGCGAGACCTTGACCCGACCGAGGTTCTTGAGCAATGTCTGGCTCACGGATACCCGACGACTCAGTTCACGCAACACCTGCCGTTCGGCAAAGCGTGACAGCTTGGTCATGGTTCGCCGAATGGCCAGGCTGACTTTTTCCGGTGAATCTTTGAGTTCTGCCGTTAACCGGTGCAGGGTTTCATCCAACTCAATGGTCAGCTGCATGGAGGTTCCAGGTGGTCAGGTAGCCATCGTCTTTGAGCCTGCGATCCACACGCCAGGCCTCCATGCCCGTGCTGACCAGATCACCCCGTTCCAACGGCACCATCCGGTCAAAGGCAACGGTAGTCATGGTCTGCATGACGGCTTCAAAGCTTCCGACCGGCGTTACATTGCGCGACAGAATGCCGGTAACGGACTCGCTGGCGCCATCTACACGGGTAATCATAAGACGCTGGCCCAGTGATGCCAGCACCGTTGCTGTCATGGTGGCAAAGGCATCCGTCATGACATCTTGCAGCGAATCACCGCCCTGGGTTTGAGGCAGATCGGCAACGGGTTGGACTGGGTGTGGATCTGTACTCCTTTGTCAAAGTCCATCACCCGTTGCTTGGCATAGCGCGGCAGTCCGATGGTGTTGACCGTTTCCACAAAGTCCGCCGGAGCAAACCAGGTTCGGAAGATAGCGGTACCTTCCGGGATCACATAGGCCTCGTTGGCCGGAATAAAGGGAATGCCATCGACCTGTCCGCGGTATTCCTCCCAGAAAATATCCCCAAAGTTAAAGCCGCCTTTTGGATCATTTCTGAGCAGCGCACTGTCCTGGTAGCGGTGGTAGGCATCCTTGACATAGTCATGGGCGACCAGGGCATCGTAGAAGTCCGCTCCACAAAAGGCTCGCAAACCGGTGTAAGGCTGGGCGCCCAGGGCGTCGTCTACCTTGCGGCGGAGTTTGACGCACTGGATACGAACGTCAGTGCTCGCATCGCTGAACTTGTAGGTGTGGGTCTGCTGGGTCACGCCAAATTCATGGAACAGGTCGTAAATGACAGTGCTGCCATCGGCGTCCAGAATCTGTCCCTTGAGAGCCCCGAGCCGCAAATGCTCCAGAGTGATTTCATGGTTGGCGTTCATATCACTGAGACGCTGATTGACCACTGTCCGCACTCCTTCGAGGGATGACTCGGACCCGAAGGCGCGTACATTACGCACTTCATCGGCCAGGATGGTCGAGTCATAGGGAATATGAGGAATCACGAAACTGCGCACCTGTCGCTTTCCACCCCGGGCCTGCAGGGCCGGCGCCCCACGCTGACTGGTAGGCAACAGGTGCAGTTCACCATTTTTCGATTCCACCATAGCCGAGGTGGTATTGATGCCGGATTCAGCAAAAAGCCCCAACTCACCAATCCGTCCGGGTTTGTAGGGTTGGTTGTTGATGGTCGCCGTCAGACTGGTCAGGCTGAAAGCATCTTCATTGAAGATATCCAGTAAGCTCATACGGGTTCTCCTTCCCGGACAAAGATATTCAGCGGCTTCAACTGCTCAATGCCGGCGTTGATCTGATCTTCACTGAGGTCCTGCCAAAGCAGCAGGGTGCCATCCACTTCCGCCAACCGGGCAATCAATACACCCTCCCCCGGCTCATCACCGGTATCGACACGGTCGAGCAGAACGCCGCCTGCCGTGGCAAAGGCATCCGCCGCGGCGGCATCCAGCGCCAGGTATTGGTCGGTTGCCGCATCCATGTAGACGACAGTCCCTGGCAGCAATGTCTGGTTAGGCGCCAGCACCACCTTCTCGCGGCTGATGCTGTTGTTTCCTTCGGATACAAGAAACTCTCCGGTATGCACCGGTTCGGTCATCACTGGCATGGGCTGATTCCTTTCAGGCAGGGGTTGTCTGGTTCTGATTACGATTGCGATAGACGGCTGCGGTATCGATCAAAGGTTTGATAGTGTTCTGCTGCTGATCCGGTGTCAGGGTATTGTTCACTGTGACATCACTGGCCGTCAGCTTCTCAAACAGCGATGCTCTCACTTCATCCACAGTGTTGGCTGACTGAATAAAGCCAGCGGCCAGGTCTGGGACATGGGCCGCGGCGCAAAGGGACTTGATGCTTTCGCAGTCCTGGAGCTTTTGTTTGACCTGGTCAGGGTTCAGTTTGTCGCGGATACAACTCTCTGCCATCTCCGGATAACCGGCCTGATTGCAAAGCCGAACAATGGTCAACGCATCGGCTTGCTCTGGCTCGTTCTTCACTGCTTGGGGGACTGGTTTTGGTGCCGGTGGCTCCATTGCGATGGGCGGTGCATGATTAAACAGGGACAGATCAAACGACGCCGCCAGTTTGACTGGTTTGTCTATGCCGTCGATCAGCCCTTTCTCTTTGGCCTCAGCAGCGGTGAACCAGGTTTCCTCTGCCATCAGTGCTTCGATATCAGCCACCGGCAGGCCGCTGCGTTCACTGTAGGTCATGGCAATGCTGTCCCGGGCCTTGTCCAGCATGCCCGCCGTACGACGAAGATCATCTGCTTCACCACTGACCCAGCCAAAGGGGTTATGAATCATAAAAAGGGCATTCTCTGCCATCTGCACCGTGTCGCCGGCCATGGCAATGACACTGGCGATACTGGCTGCCAGCCCTTCAATCCGTACCGTGATATTCGCCGGGTGATAACGCAGGGCGTTATAGATGGCGATACCATCAAACACGCTGCCACCGGGACTGTTGACGCGTACCGTGATCTCATTGCTGTCGATGGCTTTCAGACTATCAACCAGCTGCCGGGCAGAGAGTCCCGCCCAGTCACCAATCACGTCATAGATCATCAACTCGGCTGAACCGGTCTGGTTTTTGAGGGTGTACCAGGGCTTATTGATTCGACTCATCGGCGGGTTTTTCCTTGAGTGACTCGGATGATGGTTGTTCAGGTTGCGTTGTTTCTGGTTGCCTGGCATCACTGTCGTATTGCAGCGCCAGCGTATCCGCACGACGGTTGTCCGCGGCGATTTCCGCATCCACCTGTTCACTGTCATAGCCCTGCTCGGATACCACTTCCGAGCGGGACTTGAAACCATTGCGGACTGCCAGTGCCTGGGCCTGCATATCCTGCACCGGATGGATATAAGCCCAGCCATGGGGGATCCATTTCACCCGGCGGTAGTCGTTGGGTTTGCGGTGATAATCCGGTGCGCTAATAGCGCCTGATAGCACCGCCAGCTCCAGCCAGCGATTCCAGACAGGGCGACACAGCTGAAATACCAGCTGGTTATGCTGCAACTGTTGAATACGACGACGAAACTCATTGAGCACCACCCGCAATGCCCGGTCACTGACACCTTTCATATCACCGGACAAGAGTTCATAGGGCAGTCCCATACCGGACGAAACCGCCATCAGTTGCTGTCGAATAAAGTCCGGATAATCACTGGCCGCCCCGGGTGGTGTGTTAAAGACAATCTCTTCACCCGGTGAAAGCTCCTGCATGGTGCCCGGCTCCATTCCTACCATGGGCACACCCTGAAGGTCGTAAACAATAGGACGTCCGGTCAGGGGATCCACCCGCTCCTGCTCTGGCGCCGGCTTGGTGATAAACCCTGTAAACAGGTTGGCGATCTCTTGTCTGAGCAGTGTGGCGTCATCAAACTTGTCCAGATGGTGCATCCGCAAAAGCACCTGGGTCAGCACCGGCTGCCCCCGTAACTGTCCGGGCCTTAAAGGCTCGTAGAGATGCAGCACGTCGTCTGCCGGAATACGTCGCAGGTTTGCCGTATCCAGAATGGTGTAATCATGGGGATGGGCCTTGTGCATCCAGTAGGCCACCCGGCGTCCCAATTTATCCAGCTCAATACCAGCCCGGATGGCATGGCCGTTTTTGAGATCGTCGTTATAATCCCAAGGGACAAACTCTGCTTCCAGCAGCTGCAGCTGCAACGGCACCAACAAGCCATCTTCTGGTCGTCGGGGCCGGAGCCGAATAAAACACTCACCCGCTTCGAGCATGGCTCTGGCCGCCAGGCTTTGCTGACCATAGAAATCCAGCTGGCCGTCTGCATCGGACTCATCGGTCCAGTCCAGAAACAACTGTTGCAAATCCCTCCTGACACTGTCGTCAGTCGCTTCCGATTTGGGTTTGATGCCAGTCCCGACAATGTTGGAGACCAGTTTATCTAACCCACTCGCAGCCCAGGGATCATTGCGGATTGCCGCCCGACTGCGATTAATCAGAGTGCCCAGATTACCGGTCAGGGCATTATTGGGGCCTGATTGCGGTGCGTTCCATCCCTGGCTGCGGCGACCACGACCTGCCGAGATATAGGCCAGATTCACCGCTTGCTGTATTTTTTGTTGCCATTTCTGGCGAATCCATGCAATCAATCAGGATATTCCTTGTCCAAGATCACAAACAGAGGCAAGAGGTGCTTTTATGGCGAAATGGCTTATCGTTGTATGCTTAATCATTCTGGGCATTGGGCTGATCCTGCACTTTGCGCCGGGACTGCTGAAATGGTTTGGGCATCTTCCTGGCGACCTGCATTTTCGCGGCGAACGAACCCAAGTGTTTATTCCCATTACATCAATGATTCTGGTGAGTCTGATACTGACCGTGATTCTGAACCTGTGGCGCTAAATCCCCCGGGTTGAATAAACACCATACTGCTTCGGTCGTTTGGATTTTCTGACCAGTTCCCGCTCTATGGCGTGTAACCGCCGCTCCATTTCACTGAAACTGGCGTACTCGACCTTCCGTCCTTCAAACTCCACCGTGCGAGTATCACGAAGCAGTACGGCCCGCTTGAGTGCGTCGTATTCTTCCTGGCTGATCATGACGTTATCCGTTTAGGTAAGTGCTTCGACTGATGCGCCTTGGCCGGTTTTCCAATAGAGGAGTCTGAGCGTCTTTTTCTTCAACGGTTTCCGGCTCAGGCCGGTTCAGCGCCAGCTGTTCCAGATCCAGTCCTCGATGCTGCTGAAGGATTCTTACTGCGGTCAGGGCATAGACCCGGCAATCCAGTGCTTCATTGCGTCGTTTTTTTGCGTCCCATTCAAAATGGGCGACGCCATGCTTGTACTTGCGGATTTTTTCTTCTGCCGTCGCCTGTTTGAAATAGTCTTCATCGAAGCAGTCTTTTACCGGCCAGTGGCAATAGCCGGCGCCGGGTTCCTGAATTCGGTAGCGTTGGTAGATCAGTTCTTTGGCTGTATCCGTGCCCACCAACGTGAGATAAACACCCTTCCGGTTGCGGGTCTTCGGAAAGGTGGCGATAGCCTTACCCGCTTGCGACGCACCCTTGACCGGAATCAACCAGTCAATGCCCAGCTTGCGGCTAAAGGCGTAGACCTCATCGGTAAAATGCCCGCCGGAGTCCATGCAGACCTGGGCCAGATTCATCAACACACCGTCTTCCCGTCGATAAGACTGGCGCAATTTATCGGCCAGTATCCGCCAGATATCGGGACGACTGAGATCCCCGTAGAGACGGACATAATCTACGGACCAGCTTTCCTCACCAGCGCCCCAGCCGACGACCTCAAATTCTACCCGGTCATCCTGTACATCAATGCCGGCGGTCAACACTTCCACCGACCAGGGGACTGGAGCCGGATAATGTTCACGCCTCTGGTACAGCAGTTCATGGTCGACCGTTTCACCGGCTTCCTGCCAGGTCTCTCCCAGTACTGTGTTGGTCCAGTCCTTTAAAAGTACCGGATCGTCTTTGGCCGCCAGAAAATCCGCCACCGCATCCCGCCAGCTGTACCAGCCGTTGGGACTGTAGAGGGAACTCAGATGGTAGCCTCGTGCCTTGCCGTTGGATTCCGGGTTCTCCGCCACCCATTCACCGCCTGCCAGCAGTTTCGGTTTGTCATGCTCTCGCATCCGGTGGCTACAGCGGATGCACTCAAAGCTGGCGGTATCCGGGTCTTTGTCTTCAAAACGGATCTGCGCCCACTCAATAGGTTGTTTGTGGCCACAATCTGTACAGGGCACATAAAAGCGACGCTGGTCTGAAGCCTGATAGGCCGATTCGATCTTGCTGGCTCCCGCAATATTCGGGGTGGAGACCATGAAGATCTTGCGATTGCGCGAAAACGTCGCGGTTCGTTTTATGGCCAGGTTGATGGGACTGCCCTCGCCGTCTACATCGTCTTCGTAGGCGTCTACCTCATCCAGGAACAGAAACCTTGCCGGCATGGAGCGCAGTCCGGTGGCTGAGTTAGCCCCGGTGATAATCAACACCCCGTTGGGAAATTCCTTCACCATTTGGGTATTGCCCGAATCCCGGCTCCTGGGATCTTTCACCCGGTCACGCAGGATTGGCATCTCCTCGATCATCGGCGCAATACGCTGCTTCGAGGTTCGTTTGGCCATATCCAGTGTCGGCAAGACGTAGAGCATCGGCCCCGGGGTATGATGTATCACATACCCGAGCCAGTTATTGCCGCACTCGGTACCGCCTACCTGGGCGCCTTTCATAAACGCCACTCGCTCGACGGAAGACGACGGGCTCAAGGCATCCATGATCTCCTTCAGATAGGGTGTCCGCGCCGTACGCCAGCGACCGGCTTCTTTTGCCGCCTTCATGGGCAGGATCCGGTGCTGGTCCGACCACTCAGAGACGGTCAGACGGGTATCAGGCTTGAGACCGGCAAGGAATCCGCTGAAATAAGGGCTATCTGTCGTCAGCATCAAATCTGCGCCATATGTAGCGTGATGTCATAAAAGCGGTTGTATGTGATTTTGGCCGATGAATAGCTGGCGCTTTGAAAGGTCCAGGTCGCTGTTTTATTCAGTGTGATCAACGATCCTCCATTGATCTGAAGGCCGGTCACAATGAAACTGTTTGAAGCAATCCTGACCTCCATATATTTCGGACTTTGGTATTTACGGGAATCCTTTTCCAGAATACTGCCGATTTTGATGCCGTTGAGCGTCTCCGGCGTTGACGATCCGAAGTAGTAGCTGGGGTTATTGGCCGTTGGCCAGCCAAGGGTGATGCCATTGTCATAATAGGTACCCCATTTTGATTCGATGTTCACGGTGACAGGCGTCATGAACGCCGTTGCGCCATGAAAATCTGCAAGGCTGATTGCGCCACTGGCCGGAATGCCTGAGGCCGCCCCGTAATATTCGCTCAGACTATGGGGTTTACTGCCGCCAAACTCGACCGCAATATCAGACAACGACAGGGTACCGGATGTCGGAAGCGCCATGGGGTTACCCGTATGCTTTCACATCGCCAGTGGCGACAAAATTACCTGACCACGTGCCGCCATCACTGGAGAGATTGCTGGTTTTGGTTTCCAGCGCAGTGATTCGGGACTCAAAATCCATAATGGCAACCGTACCGATAATCGCTACCTGTCCCCCGACTTTTGCATAAAGCTTTCCGTCTGCGATATTGATGGCCAGCTCACCCTCCAGCAGATCAGCAGGTACGACGCCGGACGTTGATGACCGCCTGAGCTGGATACCCGCCATCTCAGAAACCGCCCCCGTCCAGAGTCACACCGGAGATAGTGCCACCGGTAATGGCCACTGCACCGGCATTCTGCCGGGCCATATCATCCAGCCCAAGATTGGTACGAGCAGCGGCGACATCCGCAAGATCAGACAGATTGGCGCTTTTAGCCAGTTTGTCGGCGACACTGGTCACCAGTGTGGCAATCTCACTGTCATTGTCCTGTAGCGCCGTGGCCAGCTCGTTCAGGGTATCCAGTGCTGTCGGCGCGCCGTTGACCAGGTTGTTGATGGCATCGGAAATTTTTGTATCGACCTGGGTGCCGGTAATGCTGGAACTGCCATCCAGGGTTAATAAACCATCGCCGTCTACGCTCAGGCCAGAGCCGGCCTTGACGCCTCCCAGTGTGCTGTCTGTTGCCGCCGGCAAGGTGTAGTTATTGGCGCCCGTTTCGATGGAAGCCAGCTTGTCGTGATCGGCAAAACCGCCAATCACAATCACCGTGTTATTGCTGGCGCCAATGAAGAGTTGCCCGGACGCTTCCGAGTAGGCCAGCTCACCTTCTTCCAGCGCCGTGGGGGCGCCGGTCACCTGACTGCGTTTGATCCGAATGATATTGGCCATTGATCCGTCCCTGTTGTTTATCCGTTTTCCCGCCCTGACAGCTGTTCCAGAGCAATCTCAAGTTCGTCCCGTAACAGCTGGTGTATCTTGCCCGGTTCACTCTCTGCCGCCAGTATGTCCGCCAGTCGATCAGGCAGGGCCAGGATGGCGTCCCGCACAATCCGCCCCGCCTGAAACGCATCTTCCCGCACCTGCCCCGCATCCGTCAGCTTGCCCTGCTTCTGCTCATACTCCATGCGGGCCATCCTGGCTCGGTAGGCCTCACGCATGGTGCGGGCCGTAAGATAATCCACCGGCGAGCGCCCTTCCGTGGCCACGGGGGCCGCAACAGGCGGCAATGATCGCTTTTCCGGAACCGTTTCCCGCAGTACGGTTGAAGGCTCACCTTCGGCCTTCAGCGCCCGCAGTGCGGTGGTTTCATTGACCTTGCCGTTTTCCAGCGTTATACGACCCTGGCGCACCAGTTTGCTGACATACTGCCGTGACCAGCCATTGCGTTTGGCAAATTCCGATTGTGAAACCAGCGCCATATGGCCTCATGCCTCCCGCAATAGCCCGACAGCGCCCGATAACGCCTTTATTTGTTGTCTTTTCTGCCTGTTATGACTTGATAACTGCGCCCTTCGAAGCCTTCATGTACAGAACGCCAACCCTGACAGGACAAGCAACATGAACCGGCAAGACGCCATCGAAGAAGCCCTGCTGATGCACCTGCACCGCATCGACGCGCTCGCCGCGAAACTCATCGAACTGCGGGTTAACCATTTCACCATGCCCTCGCCAGAGGAATGTGACTGGCGCCATGTCGGCGCCATTGCACGTCTGGCAGAGGATCTTGAAGACGCACTGGCCAACTGGCCTGATTAACCACGGCAACAGGGAGAGACGCCATGAAACTGACCGAAACCCAACAAAGCATCCTGCAACTGATCCACGGCAATGGTCACCTGACCGCCCAGGACATCCCGCTGCGCGGCGGCGCTCGAAAGAAAGTGCTCGACAGCCTGATCAAGCGTGGGCTGTTGAGAGCCAAACCCTGCAAGAACTGGATCAATTACTCACTGACACCGGAGGGGCGACAGGCCATCGGGGTTGAACAGCCAGAGGCCGATGAGAAAAAACCGGCTACCCGTCCCGGCACCAAGCTTCATCGGGTCATTGAGCTACTGAGCCGCCCCGAGGGCGCCACCATAGCCGAAATAATGGGCGAAACAGGTTGGCAGCAACACACGGTTCGAGGCACCTTTGCCGGCGCTCTGAAAAAACGGCTTGGGCTGACTATCACCTCAGAGAAACCCGAGGGTAAAGATCGCACGTATCGGATCATTGGGGAGTCGGCCACCACATGAGCCAACACCCAAAAAAACAGAGCGGGCATCCAGCCTGCTCTTCTTGTTCTTGAGGCAGGGAGTGGATTAATCTGTCAACCGATGTGTCAACCTGTCAACCCCGATTTTCGCCCTGTCGCTGGCGAAACCCTGCGAGTGTGTGGCCCCGCATTCCAGAGCGGTTCGCAGGGTCCCCGGCTAGTCATTTCGCACCGTCCTGACCACCTTCTCCACCCCTCGGCTGGCGATGTAGCCACCCAGTCCCAGCTGTACGATACCCAGCAGTTTAAGCTCCACTGCCTCGGTCAGACCCGGTGTCGTCCAGCCCAGCCAGCGACAAACGACCAGCGCCGTGAAGATCAGCATCACCATGGGGCGCCAGCTTCGTTGCAGCCAGCCCTCACCCTTCGCCTCTGCGGTGATAACACCGGCCTGTTTGGTCAGTGCGTCAAGCTCACCGTTGAGTGCCAGCGTGTTAAGCTCCTGGTGAGCCCTGGC
Organism: Kistimonas ophiarachnellae; assembly: GCF_057552235.1. Lineage (NCBI taxonomy): Bacteria > Pseudomonadati > Pseudomonadota > Gammaproteobacteria > Oceanospirillales > Endozoicomonadaceae > Kistimonas > Kistimonas ophiarachnellae. The sequence goes on from NZ_BAAJPA010000006.1 coordinate 32,653, forward strand.
CTTCTGCTCGGCATCGGGCAATACCTTGTCGATCAGCTTGCCCAACACAGGAAGAGCCAGCGTCCAGCTCATGGAGCCATACCCTCGCTGGCCAGCCACGCCTGCACATCAAAAGATGGACAGTCCTTGTCCCGGTTGTAGTGATGGTGACCTCGCACCTTCACCTCAGGCCACAGTCCCCTGCAGCCTGCCACGAGAAAGCGCAGCATCCGTTTCTGGACCGGCGTAAAGTTGTCCTTTGCCTTACCCTGGGCGTCCATGCCACCCACCAGACAGATGCCGACGCTTTCATCGTTGTGGCCTCTTGCATGAGCGCCCCAGTCATCCAACGGCCTACCCTGCTTGATACTGCCGTCTCGCTCAATAACAAAGTGGTAACCGATGTCCATGAAGGCACGCTCCATCATGTGCCAGCGACGGATGTCGTCAAAGGTGACCTTGCTGTCAGGACGGGTGGCCGAGCAGTGTACAATCACCACGTTGGTTTCGTTTCGCTTGCCCATGGCTCAGTCCTTGAGGGTATAGGCGACAATGCCGATGGTAGTGGTCAGGATCAGCCAGCCGAAACGCTCTACCGAGGCCAACACTACGCCCCGGGCACTGGCCTGGTGTTCCAGCAAACGGATGCGCTTTTCCGAGTCTTCCAGCTTGCGGTTGAGGTTATCCAGCGCGGTAGTCTGGTGGATCAGGCGCTCCTCAACGGCGGCCAAACGACTCACGGCATCGGAGAGTTTGTCCAGTTTGCTGTCAATCTGGTCAAGCCGCTGTTGCAGAGCATCCATTGGTTCTCCCTCCTGTCGGACCAATATTTCCGCCATCCCTGGCGGTCACATGCCTCTCCTCCATGACCTGCGCAAAGGTCAGATTGTTAGCCGTCAGCACCGCTTCCTGACCGGTATACTCTTCCCAGCGTCGTACGATCACGTCTACGTATTTGGGATCAAGTTCTGTGAGTCGTGCTTGACGTCCGGTTTTCTCGCAGGCAATCAGCGTACTACCTGAACCACCGAACAGATCCAGCACGATGTCTTTGGATTTGGAAGAATTCTTGATGGCCCGCTCGACCAGCTCTACCGGCTTCATGGTGGGATGCAGGTCATTGCGTACCGGCTTGTTGAAGAACCAGACATCACCCTGATCCCGAGCGCCGCACCAGAAGTGATCACTGCCGTCCTTCCAGCCGTACAGGATGGGTTCGTACTGACGCTGGTAGTCGGCCCTGCCCAGGGTGAACGTGTTCTTGGCCCAGATTAGAAAGGTGGACCACTTGCCGCCCGCTTCCCGAAAGGCTTTCTGGAGAGTATCCAGCTCCGATGAACTCATGCAGACGTATACCGCGCCCTTGCAGACCGCGAGCATGTTGGTCATGGCCGCCAACAGAAAGGCATGGAATCTGGCGCCCAGGTTGTCGTTCTTGATCCGCCGGTCCTTGCCGCGGAGTTTATCCTTGGCGTTGTTACCGTAGTCCACGTTGTAGGGCGGATCGGTAAAGACCATATCCGCCAACTGGCCATCCATAAGCTGTTCGACGTGTGTCGTTTCGGTGGCGCTGCCGCAGAGTACCCTATGGCTGCCCAGTAGCCAGAGATCGCCGGGCTGACTGACAGGATGCGCTTCAGGTTCCGGCACCTTGTCGTCATCCCCGTTGTTCTCAGCTTGTTCTTCCAGCAGCAGGTCATCAAGCTCCTCGTCACTGAAACCGACCAGTTCCAGATCGAAGTCCATGTCGTCCAGCGCCTGCAGCTCTGTTTTGAGCAGTTCCTCATCCCAACCGGCCTGCTCGGCCAGTTTGTTGTCTGCCAGCACCAGCGCCCGGCGCTGTAACTCGTCCAGATGCCCCAGCACAATCACCGGCACCGTCGTCATGCCCAGCTCCTGCGCCGCCAGCAAACGGCCATGGCCGGCTACGATCACCTTGTCCTGTCCCACCAGGATCGGATTCACAAACCCGAACGCTTCGATGGAACGGGCAATCTGGGTCACCTGTGCCGTCGAATGCGTTCGGGCATTGCGGGCATAGGGCACCAGCTCGGCCACCGGCCAGTGTTCCAGTTTCTCGACGAGGGTTTGCTGAGTGTCTTCGGACATGGGTTCCGTCCCTGGAAAGCAAAACGCCCCGGAACCGATCCGGGGCGTTGAAATTTGAGCTGCATGGCCTTCCGGCGTAGCGCTGCATAAGCATACAAAAAATCTACACCAAAACCCGGCGATTCGTCCCACATGCTTTTTGCTCCGAACACGAATGACACACCATAGAGAGGAATCTCTGTATATAACTCACTCTACTTGCCCATGAGATTGCCTCAGCAAAACGGCCAGCAACGCCCTGTGCCAACGACGGTGGACTGAAGTCCGGGGTACACCAGTGCACTGCGCAATTTCTCTCCAGGCCAGACCGGAAGCTCTGAGCCAGATCAGCTTGCGATCCTCGTCCACCAGCACAGCCAGCCAACGGATACACTCCAGCATCCGCCCCTCATCCTCAGGTGTTGGCCGTGCCGATAACACCTCCCGCTCCGCTCGCCTGATTTGCTCCCGCTGATCGAAAATCATCTCAGGCCAACCCGATGTGTGGCCCAGGTTAATCCCGGATGGCAATCGTCTGGCGGTCAGCCAGGCTTCTCGATAGCGCTGCGCCAGTTGCTCAATGTTTTTGTTCATGGTCTTGCCCATCCTGTTAAACATCCATTGTCGTTTTAAGAAATTCGTATGTCGTATGTAGGGCATATTTCAGGTATGCCCTACTATACATACGTAGTATGTATGGATTCCCGGGAAGACGATTTTCTATAAATATCAACAAGTTAACCGTTCCCAAATGCTTCCCGACCGGAAATGACCGGGAAGCATTTTTTGCCTCTTGTTTCTCTTTAATATCAACCGGATACAACAAAGTCCTCGAAAATAACTCCTTCCCAAATGCTTCCCAAAGCCCGTTTTGGGAAGCATTTGGGAAGCATTTTTGAAGGGTTTAAAAGGCCATTTCAGCCTCTTATATACGACTATGTATTTGTATGATTCAGTTGCCATTTGACGGTTCACAAGATGTCCGCTCCCTGTCCGAAAACACCCTTTCCCTGGGCAAATTGACCACTCCTCACATCCAGCCATTTATGCTCCCTGGAGTTCGCTGCCATGCCCTTGACCAGCCTTGGCGGATGCTCGTTAAGGAGGGTTTGAACCATCTCCTCAAGCCTTTTTTTCGAGAGTTGGTGAAAGGCTCTGGGCAATCGATTGCGCTGCTTGTAGACACCGTTCTCCCCGGTATGAGTAAAGGGATGTCCTCGCTCAGCCGCCTCGCGGATAGCGGTGGTCAACATGCCCAGCAGCTTGTATTCCGGTTCTTCCAGTTGTTTTAATCGCCGGGTGGCATCTTCCAGCAAGCCGGTGTCGGATCGCAGGAACGTCCGCACCTTGCGGTTGGCCGGCCCGTTGGCTTTAACGACCGCGCCCTGGTATACAGCACGTTCCTGGTAAGGCTTATTCAGGCAGTTAAAGACAAGATGAGCTTTTTCCTCTGTCGCCGGCCAGAGTGCATAGGCCATACGGACACCATCCACCAGCGCAGTGGTGCCACGGATGGCATCCCGGGCCTGTTCCGATGATTCAATGGGCGTCGCACCCTGGGGTTTGCGCATGTGGTGGGCCACTATCACTGAGGCGCCACTGGCGGAGGCCAGTCCTGCCAGCGCTCCGGTCAACAGCGAGCCTGCTGCTGTTTTCGCGTTGACATCAGCCTGGGCAAAGGACGACAACGGATCGAAGACCACCAGCTTGAGATTCTCAAGCGCCATCAACTGCTGCCGGAGTTTTTCGTATTCAGGCGTCAGCACAGCCCCGTCCTGATGCTCCCGAACAATGGCCATCGGGCCACCAGCATCCGGCAATGGCACCACAATCAGGCGATTGCCTGCCGTCTCACGACGGTTGTCCGGATCCAGGCGTTCCAGCCGACGATGCAGCTCGGCATAATCATCCTCGGCAGACAGGATCACCGCCGTACCCTGTTCCAGCACCTTGCCGCCAAAAACCTCTGCCGATGACTCAGGATTTCCGCAAGCCACTTCCAGCGCCAGCTTCAGGGTCAGCATGCCCTTGCCGGTATCTCCCATGGCGGCCAGGATGGCGACCACGCCTAGCGGGAAACTGTCTTCTACCAGAAAACACTGTTCAGGGGCTTTGCCCAGATAGCGCTCTGCGGTCCAGTTGGTAATGACCAGACCGGCTGACTTGATAATCGCCTTGTCCGCCCGGGACAGAAACAGAGGAATGTTCTCCCTGGCCTCTACCGCATCGGCGGCGTCCCATTTTGGTGGCCTGTCATTGGGCACTTTTACAATTGCCACCGCCCGGGCGCCGACCTTAACCACCGCTTGCGCGGCATGCCTGGCATAGTCACGACCAGGTTGATCATTATCCGGCCAAATCAAGACCCGCTTGTCCTTCAGTGGTGACCAATCCGTCTTGTTGACTGGCGCCTTTGCACCATTCATGGCAGTTGTCGCGCAATAGCCCGCCTCGATTAACGCCTGGGCACACTTTTCTCCCTCCACCAGCAACACATCCTGACTTTTGAGAATACCGGGTTGGTTATAGAGAGGCCGCGGATCCGGTGCCTTATGTCTGCGGGCCTTCACATCCCAGGGACGGAACGCCTTGCCTGACGGCGGATCGTAACGGGACACCGTGGCGATGAGACGCCCCTCGGCATCGTGGTAGTGCCAGCAACCGGTTTCAGGACCCAGCTCGTCTATGGGCGCCTGTCGTTTTGGCGCAGACTTTCCAGGTTCAGGCGTCACACCCAGCCACCGGGCCGCGTACTCAAGCGCCCCCTGAAAGTCCAGCTGGCAAACCTGCTGTGTCAGGGTAAAAATATCGCCGCCCTCATCACTGGCAAAATCTTTCCAAAGTCCGGCGTTGTCAGCACTGAGCGTCACCTTGAGGCTTTTACCCGCTTCCCCGGCCACATTGCCCACCGCAAACTCATGCCCTGATACTCGCCCGTTGGGCAGCAGGGTTTGCAGATATTCAGGCAATCGCTGCAGCAGGCGATGGCGCACCTCATCCACATCCAACCCCGGCGCAGATTCATCAGCCACCAGCGCGTCGTTAAAATCCAGCCAATCACTCATCACTGTCATCCGTTCATATGACCACTGCCAATCCGTGAAAAGCCGGCCCCGAAAGACCGGCGTCGTTCATTACTGCCCGTCCCAGTACGACTCCTGTGGCGGCTGCTGGAAAGCATAATCAGGGTTGGCATTACCGGGCTGGTGGACAGACTGCGCCTGCTGTGGTTGAGCGACAGCGTTCATCAATGCCTGGTACTGCTTGTGCTCTGGCGTAATGGCGGACTTGATGACATTACGCTGCTCGCCATCGCTGTCCGTTTCAACACCAATGCGCGCCACAAATTCCACCCCGTTAAGCTCACCGAAGTGATTCAGACGGCGCGCCTTGACCGCCGGCGGACTGATATCGTCCTGACGCACCCGCCGCGATGAGCAAAGAATCGCACGGACAAAACTGCGCCCCATCTCTGCCCAGGTCGGTCCTTTCGGGCTGTGCAGACCGATCAGGCTCCAGACCTTGCGCTTCGCATGCTGCCCTTCCAACACCACAAATTCGGCATTGAGATAGGCGGCGCCGGTCTCACTACGGGTCGCCCAACCGCCGGTCCAGCCCATGTGGGGTTCGTCGTAACCGCCAGGCTTGATGGTCATGCGAACCCTGGCCAGCGTTCCCTTGGGGATGACGTCGTAATCCTCCTGGACGGTGGCATTGTTAAAATCACTCCAGTCATTGCCAGATTGTTGAGGTTGGTTCATCTCACGCTCCTTGTTGCGTTTGTTTTTGCGGTTCTGTTTGAGGTTGCGCCGGTGCGCTGGTGGCGTACTGCAGCTGTCGCTCAGTTAATGGCTGGTTGATCTTCTGGAGCAATTTCCCCAGATGGGCCGGTTCGGTCTGGCCCAGACGCCCACTGCGATCCTTGGCCGGGAAGCCCCAGGGGTTGAGGGTCTGGCAAACAAAACTGCGCTGCAGGTTGCCCTGCTCGTCCGCCAGGCTGGCCATGGTGATCACCTCATCGACAATCCCGGGGAGTTCGAGTCCGGTTCGCGAGCCCTCAATCTGGGGCTGGAAGATCCGGCGATTAAAGTCGTCTACCCGCTCTTCAAGGATGCCCACGTAGATCACGTGTTTACCTCGTGCATGCTGCAGGTGATTCAGTGCGGCAATCATCTCCCTGCCATGTAACCCGTAAGCTCCACGGGTATCCGGTTTGCCTGTTCGCTCACTGAAAGCCTCAGGCTGTTTACTGCTCCACTGAAAGCAGAGCCTGGAGAGCGCCGTAATCGAATCAACAAAGAAGATGGCGTACTTATCCAGCCCTGCCGGATCACCGAACTTCTCGCAGGCGGCCTGATAATGCGCCGGCGAATACGGCTGCCTTTCTCCAAGCGCCGGGTTAGGACCGGCGATAAAGGCCACCAGCAAACGGAAATCCGGCCATGTCGGTGGACGCACAGTGTCACCCTGCCAACCCTGGACCGCGAGATCACCCGCTTCCAGGTCAATAAACAGCGTCTTGTCCGCCGGCAGCGTCCACAGTTGCGAGGTTTTTCCTACGCCGCTCTGGCCTAGCAGTACAGCTTTCACGCCCTTGTGCTCTTGCTGCCGCTGCTCCGCAGTGACAATGGGAAGTTTCATTCGTCACCTCCCAACTGTTCTGACTCCAGCGAGCAGACAATCTCCCTTGCCCGGGTTAAACGACGCAGGTAACGGGCATTGTGCAGACGCTTTAAACAGCGGCTGGCATGGTTGAGTTCCCGGACTGCTTCCCGGTAAAGGCAGTCCAGTTCCTGCTCAGGCAGCGTGATAATCTGCAACAGTGTCATGCTGCGCAGGCTCTTAAGCGTTAATGACATGGTGCCTTGTCCTCCGTGCCCACCGGAGGCTGTCCAACCTGCCGGTACATATGCGCCTGCTCCCAGGCTTCCACATCCTCTACCCGGTAACGAACCCGGTTACCAATTTTGAGGTAACGCGGTCCCTGCCCGTTGACCCGCCAGACACCCAGCGAACGCTCTGAAAAATTCCAGCGTCGCGCCAATTCCGACGGTGTGAGATAACAATCCATCATCGTTTTTCCTTTTTTGCTCAAGAGGCAGGATTAATGATGACGAAAGGCCCGGGGATGACCGGGGGACAAGGGGGACCAGACGGGGGATGAAAGCAGAAAAGTGGAATTTAACGACATTCGGGCACAAAAAAAGCGGTCTGATGCCGCTTTTGTCTTCGATTTTGATCTCACCGACTAACAGGGATATTGATCCAGCGCCATGTCGATATTAAGACGACACCGGTTATCCTGAACAAAAATAACTTTCTCCCAGCCAATGGCTGTTTTCACTACATCCCTGACCCGATCAGACTTACACCCAACCATATCCTTAAGCAGATAGGGCTGATTGATCCATGGGTCGCCTTTCTGCCATTGCTCTACCAGATGTTGGACAATCATGGGACTGTACTGGCCTTTGAATGTCACTGTGGTTCGGTCTGGCAAAACAAAGGTTCCGGACTCCAGTGACCAAAGAAAACCCTGCTCATCCAACACCTGCCGGTAACCACTCCCGAATACAGCCCGACAAAGACGACTTGCATCAATCAAATCGTTATGATTCCACACCGCACCCAGGCTGAGCTGCATGACCTCATCCCCAAGACAGGTTCGGTCGTTTGTTTCCCGACACAACACCACCGCCCGTTGCAACAAGCTGCGCGACTGTAAAGTCTGCCTGACAGCATCAGCGTGAGCGGGAACCAGACAGCTCGACCAGTAAACCTCTATTTCCTGATTACCCACCTGGCAAGCGCCCAGGGACCAGAGCCCAGTCAGCAACAAAGAGGGCTTCCCCGCCAATTCCAGTTCCTTATGCAGATAATTCACCAGCATGTCCGGATAAAAACGGTATTGCTTGCGAACCTCATCCTCGACTTTCACCCAGCCCCTGTCCGGACAGAGATAGCCCATGTATCCATACGGGCTTTTCTGGACAGGGATAGTCCCATCGTGATCATCACAATCTATCCAGCGCAGCGGTTCACAGGGACACAACATGCCTGTGGCAAGCAAATCCTGAAAACAGTGACTGAAATCACCCTGCAGATCCGGACCTGATACCTTTTCAATGCCGCAGTCGTACAATGACGCCAGCGCTTCAAAAACCGGACGTGATAGCAGTCGGATCACAGGGCGCGTTCCTCCGTGAACACACCCCAGCGGGGCAGCAGTACCTCCCGGATATAACGCATTCTGTCATCATGTGGTTTCAGGCTGCATTTGTTGGGTATAGTCAGCCAGAAATGGTGGGTTTCTTTGCGGTGCTGACCATCATGACTGGCCCTGAAAACAATCGAGAGCCTGACCCGTTTGATTTTCAGGCCGCCATAGTGCATCAGAAGCGGCACATCATTCAGTCGCATATCGTGATACACATCCATGGACTCACCGGTACGCAGGTACGGTTTGATGTCGAATTCACACCGGGTCTGAATAGACTGAAGGGTAATGCCACTGACCAGAATCCGCTCAATGTCCTCCTCGATGGGCTGGTCATCGTTGAAATCCAGTACCGGCTCCTGCCTGAAAACATCAAGATTTACACGACAGGGAACGATAGGCGCCAGCTTGTCACTAATGCCCAGCATGCTTGTGGCAAACATTCTGCCCAATCGCTCACGGTCATCACGACTGTTGGAAATCACTTCCAGCAAACCATCGTCCGGGGTATAGACCAGGGCATATTCCCGTACCGGCTTGTACATGCCGCCCCGGAGCGTTTTACGCTCTTTATCCAGGGTTTTGTAATGGGTAACCAGACCATCGCGGTACACCATAATCTGCCACTGCTCCACCTCTTCACCGCCGGTCTCCTTCCGGGGAAAAACATCCACCAGCAGGTCATCGTCATCGTCCAGGTCAAAGTGTCTCTTCAGTAATCGCTCAAACTGATCTCTGGGCACCTGATCAGAAAATGCGGCGGGTAACGCGGTGCGGTAACAGCTCCAGGAACGGCCTTCCCGATAATGGTTGGCATAGCGGATATGTTCAGCATGAAGGAACGCTTCGGGATAGCCGACAAACAACAGAATGCCCAGATCATAGCGATTGCTGTGTCCTCTCCCTTCGTCATTCACCTCCGCTTCGGCCAACAGGGCCTGATACCCAAGGTCATCCGTCATGCCATGGATCCGTTCACAGTTGGCATTCAGCAGATTACGTTGCGATGCATTGAGTACGCTTTTAGCCCAATGGCCAATCTCCTCCTTAATGTGTGAAGAAGATTCATCCGCACTCACTTTCAGCGGGGTCAGATTGAGAAAAGTCAGAAGCCTGGCGGCACTTTCAGAAGTGGCGTGGGTAAAGACCTGGAGCAATTCATTCATCTTGGCTAAGCCCTCTTTCCGTGAGTGAGCGTTCTAATGCCAAAATGCGGAGAACTGTATATTTATACAGCATCATGCAGAAAATTGAATAACCGGTCAACTTACTCCATTACACCCATTGCAAACCTTTCCTGCACTCTAATACACCTTCCCTGCTCATTGTCCCGGAACACGAGGCACATGAAACTTTAGATGTTACCCAAGGACAGGTTAAGCACCATGACCCACACCATCTGCCAGTTACTGGCCCTTGCCATTGAACGACAGCGTGAGCGTCTGGACAGACAACAAAACGGTCTTAACCCACTGGATAACTGCCCCGCAGAGAGCGTCACTGTGTCACCCGCCTCACAAGAGGTACAACCGGAGACACAGGACCATGAACGACAGTGAAGCACTCGAAAACCAGATTGAACGCATCAAAAAAATGAACACCCAGGGGCTGAAGAGTCTGTGGCAGGACCTCTACTTTAAAGAGGCGCCTGCCATGCATCCCAACCTGCTCCGAATGCGCCTGATCTGGCGGGTTCAGGAAATTCTCTGCGGAGGACTCTCAAAGAAAGCAAGGGATGAACTGTCCCACCTGCGAAAGCGGATGAAGAAAGGAAAGATCGCGCGCAAACGCCAGGATGACTTACCCATTGGCACTCGCCTTACCCGGGATTACAACGGTGAGCGCCATGATGTACTGGTGGTCAAAAACGGTTTTGAGTACCGGGGTGAGATTTACGCCAACCTGAGCCGTATCGCCAGGGTCATCACCGGCACACACTGGAATGGACCGGCCTTTTTCGGATTAAGGAAAGACAAGAATGAGTAATGGGAAAACACGGAAGAAGCGTTGCGCCATCTATACCCGCAAATCCTCCGAAGAAGGGCTGGAACAGGAGTTCAACAGCCTGGACGCACAGCGAGAAGCGGCTGCGGCTTATATCGCCTCGCAGAAGCATGAAGGCTGGATAGCCGTCGATGATCATTTCGACGACGGGGGGTTCTCAGGCGGCTCAATGGCGCGCCCTGCCCTGAAACGGTTACTGACCGAGGTGGAAGAAGGAAAGATCGACATCATCGTCGTCTACAAGATTGACCGTCTCACACGCTCTCTCAGTGATTTTTCCCGACTAATCGAGCTGTTTGATCGCCATAACGTGACCTTTGTCGCCGTCACCCAACAGTTCAATACGACCACCAGCATGGGGCGCCTGACGCTCAATATCCTGCTTTCCTTTGCCCAGTTTGAGCGCGAGGTCACCAGTGAGCGGATCCGGGACAAGTTTGCCCTGGCCAAAAAGAAAGGCATGTGGATGGGCGGTCGGGTGGCCCTGGGTTATGACGTCAAGAACAGAAAACTGGTGATCAACAAGGACGAGGCCAACCAGGTCAGATTCCTGTTTGAACTGTTTGCCGAAAACCACTCCCTATCGGAAACCTGTCGCATGGCCAACCGCCAGGGACTTCGAACCAAGACCGTCTATCGGGACGGTGTTTTAACCCAAGGCGGCAAACGCTGGAACCGGGCGGTACTCTACCGTTTGTTGAGAAACCGCCTGTACTGCGGAGAAATTGGCGACAAAAAACGGGACAAGTGGTATCCCGGGGAACACAAGGCCATTGTCGGGGAAGACCTCTGGAACCGGGTGCAGGCCGTATTCGATATCAACGGAGAGCAACGGCGCAAACAGTCTTTATGGAAAAACTCAGCGGCGTTTTTACAGGGACTCATTATCGGTCCTGACGGGCTGGCGCTGGTGCCCAGCAGCACCCGGCGTCGTGGCAAGCATTATCGCTACTACGTCAGCAGCAAGGGCGTGAAGGAAAATTATGAGTCCATGGCCCTGCCTCCCATTCCGGCACTTGAAATTGAAGCAGCCGTAATTGACCAGGTTGCCAAGCTGCTCACAACGCCGGCGGTGGTCAGCCAGGTGGCCTACTGTCTTGATGCGACGACAGACACCAAACAGTTGTCGATCATCCGTGAGGCACTGGCAGATTTCGGTACACTCTGGCCGGAACTCTATCCCAACGAACAGCGCCTGTTGATCCACCAGCTATTAGACAAAATCACGTTTGAGGAAGAAACCATAACCATGACGTTTAAAACCCCTGCCCTGATGGAACTGGGCGCACAAATGCCGGAGGAGCGCGCATGAAGAGAATAACAGTCACAGGTCCAGAAACTGTCACCCTCAGCGAGGACGGGCAAAAGCTGGAAATCCGGATTCCCATCCGGCTACACCGCAAGGGTAACCAGACGTGCATTACCGACCCGTCCGGACAACCCCTGACGCCGCCCAAGAAGCACCCGGCCCCTGCCCTCCGTGACGCCCTGGTACGCGCTCACATCTGGATGCGACGGTTGGAAACCGGTCAGGCCACCAGCCTGCAGGAAATCGCCAGACAGGAAAAGATTTCAGCCAAGGGCTGGGTGTCGTCTGTTATCCGGCTGGTCAGCCTGTCCCCGAAGATTCAGGAAGCGATCCTGACCGGTGAAGGCCTGGGCTTGCTGCAACTGGACGATGTCATGACGCCTTTTCCTGACATCTGGGAAGAACAGGAAAAGAGGTTGCTTCCGGCAATCTGTGAGCGTTAGGCAACACAATCTAGCCAGTACTGGTAAAGTCCGTCGATATCCGATGAACACATCAACGGCATCGCATCCTTGAGTTTATCCTCAGGCCAGTGCCACCATTGCATCGCCAGCAGCTTACTGATGGCGTCGTCAGTGAAACGGTTCTTGATGATTTTTGCAGGGTTCGAGCCAACAACAGCGTAAGGCGGCACATCCTTCGTAACCACCGCGCGGCTGGCAATGATCGCACCATCACCTACCGTCACGCCGGCCATGATCATGGCCTCACTGCCAATCCAGACATCATTCCCGATCACCGTATTGCCTGCGCGAACAAAACCGTCTTCAGCCTCCGGATGGTTCTGGTAAAAGAACGGAAAGGTGCTGACCCAGTCGGGCCGATGCCCCTGGTTGCCAGCCATCATGAATACCGCCCCCGATCCTATGGAGCAATAGCGGCCAATTATCAGCTGGTCGACATCATCACGGTCTGGCGCCAGGTAACGGGCGCAGTCATCAAAGCTGTGACCGTGGTAATAGCCGGAATAATAGCTGTGATCACCCACAATAATATTCGGGTTGGTCACCTGCTTGCGCAGCGGCTGGCCGACAAACGGACTCTCGAAGTAATTTGTCACGGAAAATCCTGCCATGTTCAGAGAATTGTACTGTTCTGGTTACTATCGCTTATCAAAAGCATGTTTACGAAAAGGCGTTGGCGCGAGCTTATAACCAATTGATATTTCGAGGGAAACCAAACTCCCTAGTCGAAACTCAAAACAGGGACTTTGCAGAGAACAGAGAGCAGAAAAGCCCGAAAATCAGCTATTCTGTTAGAAATACGGTGAACCGGACGGGGCGAAGGGCTGTCGTAACTTACTGAAAGCAGGGCCGAAAAGCAAAAAGGCCCGAAACCGTAGAAGTTTCGAGCCTTTGATCGTTTGGCGGAGGGACAGGGATTCGAACCCTGGGAGGGCTATTAACCCTCGCCGGTTTTCAAGACCGGTGCTTTCAACCGCTCAGCCATCCCTCCGGCAGAGCCCTGTGTGCTCAGGACGACGGCAATAATACTGAAAAATTCTTTAGAGTCAACGGCCTGTCTCTTGAATTCGTCCTGTTCGGCGGTATCCTTATCAATAGAACATAAGCAATAGTGATAACTCAGGGAGTTTTATCATGAACGAGCATCCTACTAATTACGCACAGCGGGAGGTGGGTGTCAGTACGAGCATGAACAGTGTTCTAAGGAACACCTACATGCTTCTGGGCGCCACCCTTCTATTCAGTGCCATGACTGCCGGTATCGCCATGGCGCTGGAAATCAGCCGTATGACGGCCCTGGTTCTCAGCCTGGTGGGCTTCGGTCTGATCTTTGTTGTTCAGAAGACCGCTGACTCAGCCAAAGGCCTGGTGGCGGTTTTTGCCTTCACAGGCGTTCTGGGCGCAGCGCTTGGCCCCATGCTGAACCACTACCTGTCACTGGCTAACGGCCCCTCACTGATCTTCCAGGCCCTGGCAGGTACTGCGCTGGTCTTCTTTGCACTGTCCGGCTATGTCCTCACTACTCGCAAGGACTTTTCCTTCATGGGCGGTTTCCTGATGGTTGGCCTGATTGTCGCCATCATCGCCGGTATTGCCCTGATGTTCTTCCACGCACCTGCTGCGCAACTGGCACTGTCTGCCGGTATCGTACTGCTGATGTCCGGACTGATCCTGTTCGATACCAGCCGGATCATCCATGATGGAGAGACCAACTACATCCGTGCGACCGTGTCTCTGTACCTGAACATCTACAACCTGTTCACTGCCCTGCTTCACCTGCTGGGCGCCAGTGATGATTGATTGACCTGAACCGTCAATGAAAAAGCCCTGCTTGAGCAGGGCTTTTTTGTGGGTAACTGAAACTTTACGCACTATGTTAGAATCCGTCCCGCTTTAATGCGTGGAGAAAGATACACACTTCGCCACGACTTTAGTCACGATTCTGGATACAGGGAATGCAATACACACTAGCCATCTATGGTGCTCCGTACTCCAGCCAGGCCTGTCAGACTGCACTGAATTTTGCGCGCGCTGCCATACAGCGTGGTCATAACATCTACCGGGTCTTTTTTTACCAGGATGCTGTGCACACCGCGTCCACGCTTGCTGTGCCACCCCAGGATGAATCTCACCTTTACACTGAATGGGAAGCACTGGCAAAAAAACATGATATAGATATGGTTGTTTGTATTTCCGCCGCTCTGCGACGTGGTGTGTTGGATGAGGGAGAAAGTGGGCGCTATGACAAACCACACGCCAATATGTCACCTGCGTTCACAGTATCTGGTTTGGGTCAGCTGGTTGATGGCGCTATTCACTGCGACCGTCTGATAACGTTTGGAGCCTGATATGTCCAAGATCTGCATTATCAGTACACGCCCCCCATACGGCTCAACGGCTGCTAAAGACGCCTTGGACACAGCACTCGTCTCAGCCTCTTATGATCAGGACACCAGTCTTCTCTTTCTCGGAGACGGGATTTATCAGCTGATTAAAGGACAAAAGCCGGAAGCTTTACCACAGAAAAACCCGGGGGCCATGTTTCAGGCGTTAGAGATGTACGGAATCGAAAACGTACTGTTATGCCAGGAAGATATGCTTGACCGCGGTCTGAAGGAAAGCGACCTGATAATCCCCGTTCAACTCTTGGCGCGCAAAGCGATTGGATCTTGGCTTGCTCAACAGGATCGCGTCTTTAATTTTTAATGTGAATTGCCAACCGATAGCAACGATGAAAACCCTGCACACAATTAACAAGCCCTCACAGAGCAGTCCTGCGCTGGATCTTGCACACTCTGCACTCACACCTGGCGATACGCTGTTGTTTATAGAAGACGGTGTATTTTCACTCATCGAAAACAGTCAGTCGTTCAGTAACATCAAGGCTCTGCACGACCACCACGTCATAACCGCACTGTTACCAGACGTACAGGCGCGGGGCCTGAACAATCACCTGCCTGAATGGGTCACACTGGTAGACTATGACGGTTTTGTCGAATTGACCGAAACCCATGAGAAAACGCTGAGCTGGACCTGATGGAACTGATGAACACCCTAAACGTCAACGAACACGTTATCCCATTAGATAAAGAGGGTTATCTGAAAAACCTCGATGACTGGAATCCAGAGGTTGCAGAAGCCCTGGCTCGGGCGACTGGCATCAGCCTGACCCCTGCGCATTGGGAGGTCCTGAATGCTATCCGGGATTTCTACCAAACCTATGACCTGTCACCCAGTCAACGCCCTTTTGTTAAACACATTTCGAATACACTGGGCGCTGAAAAGGGGCGAAGTATTTACCTGATGAAACTGTTTCCGGAAAGCCCTGCCAAACTGGCAGCACGGATTGCAGGACTACCCCGCCCATCAAACTGTTTCTAAATTATTCGGTGGAGAAGCATTTCTATTGATCATAAAAAGCACAGACAAATGTATCAATGAACATAGCTTTCTCTGCCGAAGAGAAGATATTTACACCAGTGGCATTATTAGGCATACCAACCACATGCCCCATTCCAGGGGCTGAGCCTTAATGGAAACAAGACGATTAAAGCGATATGTCAAACCAAAGACCTCCAACATAAAACATACAAGACAATTTCAAGCGAACTAAAAAATTTCATACCGTCCAGATAAAAACCAAAACACTGCCAAATAATTCTATTGACAGACACTAAAGATAACCATTCCGTTATATGATTATTTAAAAAAAACCAAGACAATGTAATATATTTTTTCACTAAGAACAGCAACCATGTTACCTAGATTGACAGTTCAGCCATACCATTACCAAAGATTGGAAGAGGATTATTACAGCAAACCAAAAGACGATTCAAAAATACCAGAGAGCTTTAAAAAGAATATTAAGAGGCTTGATGAATCAGGTTATGAATTGAGCCAGCTAACTAAGGAAATACTCTATGATTATATCATATATGCTGCATGCGAGTTTATTTACAGGTTAGATTCAGAGAAACGCCCAATTCTTGATGGAAGATATGCTTTATATCATTATCTTACAAACCCTTTAAAAGCAGCTTTCAACGAATATACTCTTAAACTCAAATATAGTGCAGCAAGTTGCACCCCTATCCCCGGTGAAACAGACATAGACCTACTGGATCGTTTTTACTCATCTTTCGAAGACGATCGTACTGAAGAATTCATAACTGAACTTGCAGATTGTGTCCGCTATGTAATGGGAGAATATGATGTAGCAATAGCAGCCATTCCTTCTGTCTCGGTGAATATTGAAGAGCATGAAATTTATCAAAGAACTGTCGAAAGAAAAGAGATAGTTACATTAAAAAGACCTTTAAAATCAAGATCACTGAGCTTCTGCATGGCAGCCCCATGGCTAAGAGCTCCTCAAACCACCTCACCACTTGAAATAGCAAACCATATTATTCGTATAGATTTTAACTATGCATCAAAAAGCCTTAAACCCTGTCACAGTCAAGTGATCAAAATAGGAGATTATACAACCTGCATGCCTGTAAGAGCGTTACATGAGATCCTTATGAATCATTGCCTCACTGTAATCTATCGCTACCCTGGAGAAAAAGTCAAAAGTAAATTCATCGAACGCATTAAGGTTTTCCATAATCTTATAGAAATAGATCCCAACATAAAATTGGAAGAGCGCACTATAAACTTGATAGCTTGGACCATGAAAGTATTACAATCAGGAGCAAGACCAGATGAAACTATTTTATCAATAGAAGAAACATCCCGCAGCTTTAACTATGAACAATCGGTAGGGTTTAAACATACGACCGCGATAGCTGAACATAAAGTAGCTCAGAGATTACTTGAATCGAAAGCCGGTCAAGAACATGAACCCACTCAGACACAGGAAGCTTTCCCGAAAACAGAACCCATATACGATTCAGAGGAAAGAAGCACCTTAATTGAGGCTCATGAAGAAAAAACGATTATTGAACAAGAAGTCATTCATGAAACACCCCCTTTTCCTGAACAAGGGACTGTAGAAACGACCATCCACCAGCCTGTAAAACCCACATTGAGTGAAGCAGTATCCGTAAAACCGGAAGACCTAACTCCATTAACAGTTAAAGCAACGGCTATGTCGCCCTTAGAGGTTGAAGTTGCAGAACCCCCTGAGATTTCAGGGTTCTTTTCCCCGGTTTCACTGGTTTCAGAGGATGAACAACCTTTAAAGGCAACAGAGCCTAAAGCAACCGTGGAAGTCGCTGTATCAAGTAAACTCGGAGATACACCTGAAATACCTTCTCTATCGGCAGTCAGCAAGCTTAGTCCGAGCATTTCACCAGCACCTTCTGAGACAAGTCAAATTTCGGATAGTGATCTCTCGTTCGACATGCCAGGAAAAGGAAGTGACAAAAAACAAAAAACGCAAGAACCCGCAATATCGAAGCATAAGTTAAAAAAAGAGAGGCAGAAAAAGCGTAAACCAGGAAAACGTAGTGATACCAAGACTCAAGTAAAACAAACAACACTGCAAAAAGCACCTGAGACAAAAAGCATACCAGGCAAAGATAGAACTGAATCCCAGTTACTGGCTGAAGCAGGGACAACATCTGACACTGGCCAAAAGTCAGCAATGATGACAATGGTACCGGAGTCAAAATCTGAGTCTGTCCAGCAGGTTGAGCTGCTGGACAAAAAAGATATCACTACTAAAACGAGTGAACAAAAGGTAGCACCTACCGCTGCAGTAAAACCGAAAAAAAAGATACAAAAAAGAAAAGAGCCCCAAATATTATTAGAGCTGATTGATGAAGCCTCTAATAACGTACAGTCTTGTCATGACAACTGGAGCACCCTAACACCACATAAAAAAATAGCTTTACTGACAACATTACAAAACGTCGTACTATATATTGAAGAGTTATTTGCTGCATGTGAGAAAGGTTTATCAACAAAAAAACCAAAGAAATGGAACGATAGGCTACAAAGACTGCTAGAAAAATCGCGCTTAATACTCCTTAATATTCCTCAGCTAGAGGATGATATAAGCGGGGGTTCAGTCCATCACCCTGAGCATGAAATAAGAGTAGAGAATATTAAAGAAACACATACCAAGCTAGAAACCTTAACTTCACAGATAGAAAAATTAGTTCAACCGTCAACGGCCCCCATAGAAAAACCAGAAACCAGGAAAAAGACTGATACAGAAAAACCTACTCCTACTTTAGATGATGATATACAGCAAATAGAAGCTGATTTAAAAAATAAAGAAGAAGAGCTAAAAACAATCAAGCCAACGCAATCCACTGTGATCAATATTGATAAAACACTTTCAGATATCCACCGAGCTCCTGACGAAATCCACCAAATTGAAGAAGCTTTTAAGCGAAGCGTAAAAATAAAAAGAGGAAGATTCACTGAGAGAATTGGGAAAATTGCTCATTTATTATGCTACGCATACAAAATTCACGTATCTCCAGAATATGACATGACTGAATCATGCCAAAACCAATTACACAGACTGGAAACAAGAGTTGAAAGAAATCGAACTTGTTCACGTTTATGGCTTATATACAGTCAAATGGAACAACTTCAAAGCCAATATCCACAAATCACACATCATTTATCTGATATCAAAAAACAGTTTACTGAAGATGAATTAAAACGTACTTGTACAGCCTTATCCGATCTAACAAAAGAAGCTTGCAAACTGGAAAAAACCGATATTAAACCAGCAAGCATTTTACAAAAAAGTTTAGAAAACTATATTTCAATCATTAACGAAAAAATTGAAAATGACATTGAATTAATCATATTTCTGGCTGATTTATTACACCAAATCATGAAAACATTGACAAATACAGCATTACAACACTCTGATTGGCATCTCGCACTTTACCAGCAACATTTGTCCTATATCGCTGGCCATGAAAACTATTGCAAGGTATGCCTGCATAATCAGCACATAACCCCTTGCTGCGACAAAACCATTGCAATACTTGAAAAAATAGCAGAAAAAATCGGCACTGAAAAACTAACAGACATTCTAAACAAAACCTGTGAAATTTTATACAAAAATGGATGCGTCTTATATACCTCACAAATCATCACCTGGCAACTAAACCAAAAAACAAAAGATCCAAAAATTGAAATTTCATTACTTAAAAATACGCAAGAGCTTTATGTAAAACTAAAATGGGACCAAACCAAGCATGGCACACAGTTCATGGCAGACCGAGAAGAAATATGCGAAGTTATGCTCATACGGGCTGAAACAAAACTTGCACTCGGTAACGCAATGAAAAAATTTATTACCAAGAAAAAGGACTTAGCTTTTTCGGAAGAATTGTTAACATTGGAAACTGACCAATCCAGCTTAGATTTTTGGATGCAGAGTCTTAATAAATTCAAACCTGATCCACACATAACACAAATTACAAATTGCCTTTCAGCCTTAAAAAATCAGCAATCAGAATTAAAAAGAGCATTTGATTTTTCAGAAAGTCTTATAACTGAAGAATTATCCGCTCAATCCATTCATGAAATACTAGAAAAGCTAGCCATAGAAAAAACAATAACGTTACTGCATGACACATACTGCAAAATAAATCCCGCAGATTTATTGAAACAAGATTATCGCAATCCATCAATAGAAGTGGCATCTATGCTTGTTAGCCATAGCGAAGTGCTTCAAGGCATCGGTGACCAGATTTCTGCTCACTACAGCGCACATCTCGGGCAAGTCACAGAGCGTCTCCATGCTGCAATAACTGCATATAGGCAGGCGTTATTCACGGAATTATTTTACTATAAGATATTTAGAAAACATTTTTCTAAACAATTCTTAGAATTTTATAAGAGTACTCATATACCACTGCCAAATCGTTCTAGAGTGTTATCTGTATGGAAAACACTATCTCGGACTCTACTAGAGCCAGACCGCATTGAAGCAGGCAGTAGCGTTGAAAACTGCCGCCTCGTAGAGGACACCTTCAGGGAATATCACAATGAACTTTTTCAACTTGCAAACCAGCAGTATGGTTTTATTAATGAAAATGTAGAGTTTCTTCAGCATAGAGCACGCTGCCTATGCATCGCCGGGCATGATCAAGCATCACTGTCAGTATCAAACATATTACTCAGTGTACTGACGAGACACCCTGATGGAGCAAAATCATTAGAAGGGCATCCTAACCCACTACCACCAGGTTTTCTTAATCACCAGTTTGAGCAATGCATAAGGTATATGAAAAAACTACATCAGGCTGTAGAGCGACATGTAAATGCGTTAGAAAGTGCTAAAGCATTGCTCGAATTAACCCAAAAATTTAAAGATACCCTAAATACATATAAATCATTCACAAAGAGTTCTTCTTGCCCTGATAGCCTCAAGGCGCAAACTGTTGCTGCCTACAAAGAAATAGAAGACACTCATAATTTATACCTTGAACACAAACCATATTTAGAAAAGTTAGAAAAAGCTCAACAAGTTCAACAAGTTCAACAAGACCTTCAAACTGCCCATTTAACCATTTTGAAAACATTTCCAACTGACATTGAAGACATGACTATAAATATTCAGTATTTTTCAGTTTCCGATATTTTAGATATGATGTTCAAGTCACTAAGCAACCTTGATATTTTTGAAAAAGTGATTAGCGCTATAACCAATATTAAAAAACAACAGCCCACTCATCCATCACCATCAAGAATCTTGCAAGATGATTTATTAAAACTCTCTCAATACACACAGGATTTTCATAGAAACTACACCTTTCTACACGAACATCTTTGCCAAACATTTCAGTATACGAAAGTTAAAAAGGAGTCCTGCAAACACATAACGAATATAATAGGCATGATCGATCGCTTAGGAAAAGCATCACTTAATATACACGACACCATCAAAAAATTTTTTACAGATCAAAGTGATATACTATTAAACCACAACATGCCACTTAGAGAATGCTATTACAATGTAAAAACTTTCAGCAGCACAGCAGAATGGCTCAAAAATCTATTAAACATGCCATTACAAATCATTCAGGAAACCGAATACGATTCAGTAATAATACACCTAAAAGATCATTTAAAAATCATAAATAAGCTCATAGAAGAAGACACTCCAATCTCTGAAATATCACTTCGAAGACAGCCTCGATTTTTTCTAAACACTATGCACATTTTTACACAGAAAATCCCTGACTTATCTATAGCTTGTAATGCACTAGCATCCTATCTTACTTGTTTTAGCAGGAGGAAACCGTTTTTTGATAGCGAAGAGAACCGTCCAACCCATAAAGAACTAAAAGACACCTGTCAATCTATAATGAAATCTATTAAAGAAAGAGAACAAAAATGTAAAAAAGGAATACCTAATATGCAAGAACTTTCTTATCAACAGACTCTCCATCGATCTGTAAAATCATTTATATCCTCACTTGAAAAATGTGATTCGATTGAAAAAGATATTGACTTTAAGCATGGCCATTTATTTAGTAGCCTGACCCCAGCATTATCTTTACAAGATTTAAAAATGTTTGATGAAAATTTAACGCTCAGAATTTTTCGCTACAAAGAAGAGTTACCTGCTAAAGAGAAGGCGTTAAAAGGTAAATATTTGTCAGTACAACTGAAGCCACCCGAAAGTACTGACTTGTAATATAGATGGCATAAACGTCTTTAATAAATCTCTATTAAAACTGCAAATTCATCCATAACAATATAATTTCTACTTTGCCTGTCTATAAAAAATTGTCAGAATTACCGACAGCGCTCTTGATAAGAAGTAAAACCATGTCACATCAGCAAAATCCAACCCTGGGGGTACTTTTTGGTCTCGCCACAGCGGTGGTTGGCAGCCTCGCAGGCGCTGCCACCAAACATCTTGCCGGCTCCGTTTCTGTTGCCCAGATTGTCTGCTTCCAATACCTGCTCAGCTGCCTGATTTGCACACCATGGCTACTGAAACACGGTCTGGAAGGGCTCAAGACACAACGTATAGGTCAGCATCTGATCCGTGGGCTGGCAGGCTGGGCCTGTTTCTATACCTATTACCTGGCGCTGGCCCATACGCCGTTGGTGGATGCTGTCCTGCTGCGGAATGCAGCGCCGCTTTGGGTACCGCTGGTTGTACTCTGCTGGAGCCGAATCATGGTGCCACGTAACCGGTGGCTCCCGATGGGCATCGGTTTTATCGGTGTTATTCTGGTCTTACAGCCGGGTAACGAGGCCATTGGCTCATGGCACCTTGTCGGTGCGTTATCCGGACTGACACTCGCCATTTCGATGGTTGGCACGCGCAGGCTTTCCCAAACAGAACCCACACAGAGAATCCTCTTTTATTATTTTTTCATTTCTTTTCTGATCAGCGTTCCGCTGGCTGCCCATAGCTGGCAACCCATTGCCCCCGGTGACTGGCCTTTGATGTTTTTTGTCGGTTTTTCCATTTACCTGCTGATGTTCTTCTATACCAAGGCATATAGCTATGCACCCGCCAGCCTGGTCTCGCCCCTGACGTATTTCAGCGTGGTTTTGGCCGGCTTGCTTGGGTGGCTGATCTGGGGAGACAAACCCGGCTTGCTGAGCCTTGCCGGTATGAGCCTGGTTATCGTTGGTGGATTGTTGACCGTCCTTCTGGGCAAAAACCAAACATCCGGTAATAGCTAGGCTATTGTCACAGTAGTGTGTCACTGAATAGCTCAAATCACCCTGGCGGCTTCCAACAACGGGATAGCACCAGTAAACTTAGCGATTTTGCAGGATACGCGACAAGGAATGACTACTCACCAATACATTATCGCCTGGGCCGTCTACCTGGTTGGCGCCCTGGGTTGCCTGGCTGTCTGGTGGCGCATGACCCGCCCCTTCGGGCAAGGCTTTCCCCGCCGTTTTCTCCGCCTGATTGCCGCATTTGCGATACTGACACCAGCGATATCGAACCCAGGTATGAGTTTTATGGGCCCTGCCCTGCTGGTCTGTCTTTTCGATGGACTTTCCCATGGGCCGGAAGCCATGCTGCGTACAACGCCAGTCATCTTTGTCGCCCTGCTGGTTGCTACGTTACTGGCTGCACTGGGTGGCTTGTTTATCAAAACACCGAAAAACGATAGCGATACCGGGCAACCGAAAAGCACCAACAGGCCTCGCAAGGAACCTGCGCTATAAGCATAGGCTTGATGTTACGATCAGATCAGATGTAACGTGCTGCCGTTTTGCCGTTATCAAGCAGCACAATAGATATGAAGTACGGATAAACCATCATGTGTGAACTGCTTGGCATGAGCGCCAATGTGCCAACCGATATCTGTTTCAGCTTCACCGGCCTGATGCAACGTGGCGGTCGCACCGGCCCCCACCGCGACGGTTGGGGTATTGCATTTTACGAGGGAAAGGGTGTTCGTGAGTTCAGGGACCCCAATCCCAGCTGTGATTCAGAAATTGCCCGCCTTGTGCAAAATTATCCCATTAAAAGCCAAATCGTCATCAGCCACATCCGCCAGGCAAACGCTGGCCGCGTCTGCCTTGAAAATACTCACCCATTTATGCGCGAACTCTGGGGAAGAAACTGGACCTTTGCCCATAATGGCCAGTTACCGGACGTGCGCAAGAAACCTCTCCTGCATTATCTGCCAGTAGGTACCACAGACAGCGAACATGCCTTCTGCTGGTTAATGGGTCAGATTCGCGAACGCTTCCCCGAACCGCCCAAACGCCAGACCACACTGTGGCGTTTCATTCGCCAGTGCTGTGATGAATTACGTGAACTTGGGGTCTACAACATGCTGCTAAGTGATTCACGGGCACTGGCCTGCTACTGTAGCACCAAGCTCTGCTGGATCACCCGTCGCTCCCCGTTTACAACCGCAGAATTAAAAGATACTGATGTCACCGTGGATTTCAGGCAGGAAACCACGCCTGACGACATTGTTTCTGTGATTGCCACAGAACCACTGACACATAACGAAGCGTGGCATGCCATGCATTCTGGCGACATGATTGTGTTTAAGAATGGTGAAACACAAATCATGCTGTAGATATAAAACCCGTTTATACCTATCAGCAATGAGCTTGTAGCCTTTGCAGAAAAGAAAATATTGAAAACAAGCCGCCTTTAGAGGCGGCTTGTTAATGATTTACTGTACATTTTCAAGTTCAGTAAACATCCCCTCAAACAACGGGGATGACAGATAACGCTCACCAGAATCCGGCAGGATGACTACGATTTTCTTGCCTTCATTTTCCTGACGGGCTGCAACACGCAAGGCCACGGCAAGTGCTGCACCACAGGAGATGCCGCACAGAATGCCTTCTTCCTTCATCAGGCGCAGTGCAGTCTCCATGGCTTCTTCATTGGTGACCTGCTCGACACTATCGACAAGCGAAAGATCCAGATTCTTCGGCACAAAACCGGCACCAATACCTTGGATCTTGTGCGGTGCGGGTTTTACTTCATCCCCGGCCAGCGTCTGACTGATAACCGGGGATGCCACAGGCTCTACCGCAATACTGGTGATCGCCTTGCCTTTTTCCTGTTTGATATAACGGGAAACCCCGGTGATGGTACCGCCGGTTCCCACGCCTGCGACCAGAATATCAATATCGCCTTCAGTATCTTCCCAAATTTCAGGCCCGGTGGTCTGTTCATGAATCCCTGGATTGGCCGGGTTTTCAAACTGCTGGAGCAGCAGGAAATGTTCAGGATCACTCTCTGCAATCTCTTTCGCCTTGGCGATGGCGCCGTTCATGCCTTTGGCAGGCTCAGTTAACACCAGTTTTGCCCCCAGCGCCTTGAGAATCTTGCGACGCTCCAGGCTCATGGAAGATGGCATGGTCAATGTCAGCGGGATACCACGGGCAGATGCTACAAAGGCCAAGGCAATGCCGGTATTGCCGCTGGTTGGTTCTACCAGTTCCATGCCAGGCTTCAGACGGCCTGATTGTTCCGCATCCCAGATCATGCTGGCGCCGATCCGGCATTTGACACTGCCGGCAGGGTTACGGGATTCAATCTTGGCGTAAATCTCATAGCCCTTGCCGATCCGGTTCAGTTTTACCAGCGGCGTATGACCGATTGAGAGGGAGTTATCATCATAAATCCGGGTCATTAACGAGATCCTTTCTGCTAGGCGTTGATAACAAAAACCACTGAAGCGATGCACCACTATAGGGAAACACCGTATGCATTTGAACGATGAAAAGATAATTTACAAATAACTGAAATGCATATGTAAACACATCCAACCCTTCACCAGGCAGCGCGACTCGCTGTGAGTGGCCAGGTGGGTCCGTGTCCGTTTGCAGCAGCGGCAGGGATGCCGCGGTAGCATCGCATGGCAGGAAAGCCATGTCGATGCGGCGAAAAACGGACACGGACCCACCTGGCCTCCCCCGGCCTAATCAGCCCACAAACCCACGACCAACACCTGCAACAGAGCCTATCCTGAAACCAGCGAAGAACGCTTACAGATTCCTTCCGCCAATTGCCAAGATTAAAACGCTTGTTTAAAGTAGCGCCAGACCAACCAATAACAAGCGTACAACGCAAGGCCCGGAAGGCCGAAACGACGGAAAGCAGATGACATTCAAGAGCACAGACCAGTATATCGCTACCGACGAATTGCGCATGGCTGTCAACGCCGCCGTTACCCTGCAGCGACCACTGCTGGTGAAAGGTGAACCGGGTACGGGCAAGACCATGCTGGCGGAACAGGTGGCCCAGTCCCTGGGTAAACCACTGATCCAGTGGAACATTAAATCCACGACCCGCGCCCAGCAGGGGTTGTACGACTATGACGCCGTATCCCGCCTGCGAGACTCACAGCTGGGAGATGACAAGGTTCACGATATCAACAACTACATCGTCAAAGGCAAGCTCTGGGAAGCGTTTGCGGCTGATGAGCAGGTTGTGCTGTTGATTGATGAAATCGACAAGGCTGACATCGAGTTCCCGAACGACCTCCTGCAGGAGATCGACCGCATGGAATTCTATGTCTACGAAACCCGGCAGCTGATCAAGGCCAAACAACGTCCGATCGTTATTATCACCAGCAACAATGAGAAAGAATTGCCGGATGCGTTTCTGCGTCGCTGTTTCTTCCATTACATCAGCTTCCCGGACCAGGACACCATGAAAGCGATCGTGGATGTTCACTTTCCCGAGATCAGCCAGGATCTGGTAAAAGAGGCGCTGGAAGTCTTCTTTGATGTCCGCAAAGTACCGGGACTGAAGAAAAAACCCTCGACCTCCGAACTGATTGACTGGTTGAAGCTGTTACTGGCCGACGATGTTCCGGCAGACCTGCTGCAGCAACGGGATCCCAGCAAGGCCATCCCTCCCCTGTGCGGTGCACTGGTCAAGAATGAGCAGGACGTACAGCTGCTGGAAAAACTGGCGTTCATGGCGCGCAGAGCAGGACGATAAAAACCATGCTTCTGACGTTTTTCGATACCCTGCGCACCTTTCGGGTGCCTGTCAGCATCCGGGAATACCTTGATCTTGTTGCGGCGCTGAAGTCCCATCTTGCGTTCGCCAATATGGATGATTTCTATCACCTCAGCCGCGCGGTGCTGGTGAAAGATGAACGTCACTTTGACAAGTTCGACCGGGCCTTTACTGCCTATTTCCAGGGACTGGAAGACCTGGATAACCTGCTGGATGCTTTGATCCCGGAAGACTGGCTGCGCAAGGCGTTCGAGAAATACCTGACCGACGAAGAAAAGGCCAACATCAACAGCCTTGGCAGCCTCGAAAAACTGCTGGAGGAATTCCGCAAACGCCTGGAAGAACAGAAAGATCGCCACCAGGGTGGCAACCGCTGGATAGGCACGGGAGGCACCTCACCGTTTGGCGCTTACGGCTATAATCCGGAAGGCATCCGGATTGGCCAGGAGAGTGGACGCAACCAGCGGGCAGCCAAGGTCTGGGACAAACGGGAATACCGTAACCTGGACGACAGCGTCGAGCTGGGCACCCGCAATATCAAGATGGCTCTTCGACGCCTGCGCAAATTTGCCCGTGAAGGTGCGGCTGAAGAGTTGGATCTGGACGACACTATTCGTTCAACTGCGCAGTCCGGCGGCATGCTGGACATCAAGATGGTGCCTGAACGCCACAATAACGTGAAAGTCCTGCTGTTCATGGATATCGGCGGTACCATGGATGCCCACGTCAAAGTGTGCGAAGAGCTGTTTTCCGCCATCAGAACGGAATTCAAACATCTGGAATTCTTTTATTTCCATAATTTTATTTATGAATCCGTCTGGAAGGATAACTACCGGAGGGATTCAGAACGTATCCAGACCCTGGATATCCTGCATAAATACGGCAGTGATTATAAGGTGATTTTTGTCGGCGATGCGGCCATGGCGCCTTATGAGGTCACCCATCCCGGCGGCAGTATTGAACACTGGAACGAGGAGGCCGGTTCGGCCTGGATGCTTCGCTTCATCGAGAAATTCCGGAAAATCGCCTGGCTGAATCCCTACCCTGAGCATTCCTGGGAATATACGACGTCAACCACTATCATCCGTGAGCTGGTGAATAACGAGATGTATCCTTTAACGGTTAAGGGGATTGAAGATGGCATGCGCTACCTGGCTCGATAGCGATCCTCTACCACTACCTGGATTGCTGCATACTGACGTATTTCCAGATTTTACTATCAGCCTGCACTATCGCCTCGATGATCTTCATCAGCACTGACTGTTGTCACTTCAGGTAAAAGCAGAATTGACACCTATTCAGGCCAAAATAACCAAGAAAACCTCACACAGTATCGCTGACAGGTATAGCTCCTCAGACCTTCAACCCAATTTGTAATCATCCCCTAAACCAGGGGCATTCCGCATTAGAGTTCTCAGACTGGCACCGACTTAAACGAAGAACGAAATGCAAAAATCACGCTTTGCAGAAACCCAGATCGTAAAGATCCTCAAGGAAGTAGAGGGCGGCAGACTGGTTAAGGAAGTCTGCCGCGAGTACGGGATTTCAGATGCCTCCTACTACAACTGTAAGGACAAATACGGTGGTATGGAAGCCTCCGACGTGAAGCGCCTGAAAGAGCTCGAAGAGGAACACCGTCGACTTAAGCAAATGTTTCAGAACCTTCAATAATGTGGACGACTTCAACCGTGAAGCCCAGGCCATTGAGATCCATCTGAATTTACCTGCTCAGCGGATGATCCGCGTACTTGATCGGGTTGTTGTCTGGCGCGGCTATCCGAAGAAGCTACGTATGGATAACGGTCCGGAGTTCATCTCAACGACACTGGCTGAGTGGGCGGAGCAGCATCAGATCCAACTCGAGTTCATCAAGCCAGGCACTCCGACACAAAACTCGTACGTTGAACGCTTTAACCGGACTTACCGGGACGAAATTCTCAATATGTACGTGTTCAAGACACTGAACGAAGTCCGGGAGCCAAGTGAAAACTGGATCCGGGATTACAACAATAAACGTCCACACAGCTCCCTGAGTGATTTGACGTCATGGGAATATCTGGCCAAATCCGAGCAGCCGGAACACCCTAATTTAGGGTGCCACTAAAAAAGGAATGTTTACAGCCCATGTATAGACAGTATTCCTGTCAACTTTGTAAAGGCGGCTGACAAAACCTACAAAGCAGCACAGAATGGCATGAGCTCTTATTCTGACGTGGTGATGTGGATGGTTCCTGTACTGTTCATTTAGGTTGGCTCTTTCAGCGTCAGAAACAGACTGAATAATTTTGTTCAACTGGAACTTCCTGATAGCAATCAGGTCACAGCATACACAATCAAGGGAAGTACCTTGGTGGATATTACACTTTGCACAAATAGTAGATTATTTACGGTCAAGCATTTACCCCCTAACAACTATTGTTATCGTCTTTAGCTAGATAACAAGTGGAAGAATACTGAACACACGGAGGTCATCTAATATGGCAATGTCAACTATCGGATATACCGCACAAACTAGCAGACATGGAAAAGACACCGCAACATCTGACACAAAAAACGTAGCAGCCCAATCAAAGAGAAAAACATGGCTCGCTGGCAAACTTAATCCTAAATTACCGTTCAAATCTACCCATTTAGCACAAAGGTCGCCGTCAGGTATCAATATCGAATCTTACAATTTATTAGAACAACATAAAGCTATATTGATAAATCAATTAAACTTTCTTGATGATATCAACCCAGAAAAAATGTTAGAATTGGCGCGAATTTCGCCCACAATTCGGCAATTCCACATCGATCGCTTCATAACAGAGTTAGACAAAGAAGCATGCAGCGAGCAGTATACCGAACTATGTATGCAAGCGTGGCAAGGTAATACAGAAAGAGTAATGGAGTTATTGTCTATCATTGTCGATTCAGATGGAGATGAATTTTATAACTGCATAGAAGATAATCATGATGAACAGCACATGGCCAGTTTTTCAGATGACGATGAGGATGAGGATGAATTTTATGAATGCATAGAAGGCAATCATGATGAACAACATATAGTCCGTGCTTCAAATGAAGATGATAAATCTCAATATTACAAACAAGCCAATATAAATGAACAAGATGCACTAGGACAAACAGCACTACATTTTGCCGCAATGGGAGGTCACATTGACATTACAAAAAAATTATTAAATAGCGGAATAGATATAGAAAAACAAAATAAAATTGGACAAACGGCCCTTTACATTGGCACACTTTCAGGTCATGTTGACACTGTTAAACTATTGTTGGAATACAACGCCCAATTCATACCTGAAATCATAAATAATCAACCCCTTGAGTTCGACATTCTAGAATACCTACCATGGGCAGCTGCTATACGAAGCGATAACATTGCCATGTTAAAACTCTATTTAGAAAATGGTTTTGACACACAGGGAAATCATGTAGCCTCACAATTAAAAAGAAAATCCAGCCATTATAAAACCCAACAATTTAAAGCATTACATTTAGCAGCAAAATATGGCTCTATAAACATCATAAGACATTTGTTAACAGGCCTATCATCTCCCGCAGATACGCCTTCATACTCTCAAAATTTTTTCGACACCATTCATCTGTATATCAGTGAACATGCCATTAACTTATTACCACAGCATGTTCGCACCTGGTTAAGATTCTCAAGTATTTATGACATTAATGAAACATGTAGCATGGCCCATATAAGAGAAGGAACACCTTTACATTTTGCAGCTGCATACAACAAACCTGAAATAATACATTTCCTGACCAACCATGGAGCAACGGTTGATCAACCTGATGCCTCACATAATTCAGCACTTTGCTATGCGGCATTAGAGGGAAAAGAATGTACAGAATTATTACTGAAACTTGGTGCAAACCCCGATGGTGTTAATCAACTCAAACCATATGGAACAAGACCCATCGATACGGCGATAATGGGTTGTAATATAGAAGGTGTTGATTTGCTTATCAAAGCAGGGACGAAAATAAATAAGTTTCCCCCACCATTAACATCTCCTTTCGAAACTCTAGCTTTACGATACTGCAGAAGAAAACGCGATAAAATTATAGTAGCTAACCCCCCGACTGAAAACATCAGAGCAATGATAGAAATTTTAATAAGATCAGGCTGTGAAGTGACGGGCGAAGCACTTTATTTATTCCTGGAGCACCAAGACAATGAATACCTAACACTTCTTACAAGTAATGCACTACTTAAAGACGTAGACTTCACAGCAACAACTGTTAATCAACCCGAATACCCTTTTAAACCAATACCGATCATCCACCACCTTGTTTCAACATGCAGATTTGAAACCATTAAGCAAGTAATAAATGAAATACCTGAAAATGCAAGAAGCGCATTCATTAACAAAGAGAAATCCAAAACCCACTATTTTGGACCAGCATTAATTACGCTACTAAAACGAATAGGTGATACTTACCTACCGGAAAACCTGGAGCTTTTTAAGTTACTTATAGAGAACGGTGCAAATACAAACTATGTAAAATATCCACAAAAAAGCTTGACTGGACACTTGATAAGATATAGACACATCTTAAGAATAGGCTCCGGAAGAAATTCACAGATTGAGCATATTGTTAATGAGCTAATAAAAATTGGAGCCATAGATATAAACAAAAAATATAGCGACCATGACCGCAGTCTAACACCACTACGAACGGCTACAGAATACATTGATTTTAGAATGGTGAAATTACTTATTCAACATGGCGCCAATATCAATGAAATAGATGAACAAACAGGAAACAGCTTACTTCACCTGAAAGATGCATCGTTATTTACCACCCCAGATGCTAATAATGAACATCTCATGATAGTAGCCTATTTACTTAGCCACCATATCATCACCCCCACATTTAACAAGGAAAAACAATCACCACTATATACTTTCATTCATTTTGCTCTTGGCCATTTAGGTAGAGATCCTGTCAAGGAAGATTATGCAAAAATTGCCTGGCTATTAATTCAAACAGGTGACACTGGCTCGTACCAACTATTCGAAGATAATGAGAACCTCATTATAGAGATAAAAAACAAACTAATAGAACTATACAACGGAGACAGGGCAAGAGATGATGTAGACAGAGTATGTGAAATATTAGGTGACAATCAACAACCATTAATTGATAGATTTTGTTGTTTGTTATCATTTTTCTTTAGTGGTGACAGGTTAAGTTCAGCCAAGGACAAAATCATTGAAAATATACAGTCAAGTAAGCAGCCACCAAGATTAAAGATACAATGCCTTAATCGTATTAGAGAAGTATTCCGCTCCGATGTTGTGCTACCGGTTCTTGATAAAGACTGTGCTGAAGAAGTAAAAAGACTAGATCTAATCGGTCGCAAGTATTTTTCAATACTCACGGCTATCGAGACAGACTGCCCTATATCAGTTGATCGATTTAATCATCTTCAAGCCTTGTACAGTGTAAGACAAATGTGGGACTACTACCTACCCACGTAACACGTTAAAGGCATGCCTCCATGTTTAACTACTCCTGAGCTAATCCTTCCCCATAGGAGTTGTCACAATCACGTTAGACTCAGTCAAATAGTATTCTCAATGCTCTATCTTCCTTTTCGGACAACTTAATCATCAAATGCAGGTGAGATCTATTCTTTAAATAGATCTCACCTAAACATTGGATCAAATGACACCCAGTGCAATCATCGCATCCGCCACTTTGGCAAAGCCCGCGATATTCGCGCCACGTTGGTAGTTAATTGTGTCACCGTCACGGCCATACTGGAGCATCCGGGCATGGATATCCTTCATGATAGTCTGCAGACGACTGTCGACTTCTTCACGGGACCAACTCAGGCGCATGCTGTTCTGGGACATTTCCAGGCCGGATACCGCAACACCGCCGGCATTCGCCGCCTTGGCAGGCCCGAACATGACACCCCCCTGGTGGAAGACTTTCACGCCAGCCTCACGGGTCGGCATATTGGCGCCTTCGGCCACCAGCCTGCAGCCATTGCTGACCAGTTCCCGGGCATCTGATTCATCAATTTCGTTCTGTGTTGCGCAGGGGAAGGCCAGTTCAGCAGTGACTTCCCAGGGACGTCTGTCCGCATGATATTCCACATCACGGAATTCCGCCGCATATTCCTCAATGCGCCCACGACGTTCAAATTTCAATGCCTTGATCCATTCCAGCTTTTCCTGCGTGATGCCCTGCCTGTCCAGAATGTAACCTGATGAATCCGACAAGGTCAGCACCTTCGCCCCTTTCTGCAACAATTTCTCTGCCGCAAAAACTGCCACATTTCCAGAGCCTGAAACGATCGCGGTTTTACCATCCAACCGTTCACCTTTCACATCCAGCATGTTTTCAGCCATATAGACTGCGCCATAACCCGTCGCCTCGGTACGAATCAATGAGCCACCTACTGCCAGGTCCTTGCCGGTCATCACGGGTGTCAGCTCATTAGTCATTCGTTTGAACTGCCCAAACAGGTAGCTCACTTCACGACTGCCAACGCCGATATCACCGGCCGGAATATCGGTATGAGGTCCAATATATCGGTAGAGATGCGTCATAAATGCCTGGCAGAAATTCATCACTTCCAGGTCGGACTTACCCTTGGGATTAAAATCTGATCCACCTTTTGCCCCGCCCATGGGCAGGCCTGTCAGGCTGTTCTTGAAAGTCTGTTCGAAAGCCAGGAACTTCAGGGTGTCCAGCGTGACATCCTTATGGAATCGGATGCCACCTTTATAAGGCCCGATACTATTGCAATGCTGTACCCGGTAACCCCGGTTGGTACGCACATTATGCTCATCATCCACCCAGTTGACCCGGAAGGTAATGATACGATCCGGCTCTGTCAGGCGCTCCAGCAGATCCATACGCTGATACCGTGGATTCGCTTTCATGAAAGGGAGAACATCCGTGGCCAGTTCATGCACTGCCTGGTAGAAATCCTCTTCACCCGGATTACGACGGGCAAAACCCGCCATAAAGCCTTCCAGCACTTCTTCGGTGCTCATACGCGCAATATCCATGAAATCTCTCTTTCAAGCAATGGGATAGGTTCAGGGCAAGAATAGCAGTCAACCGTCTGGTATTCGGTAATAAATGGTTATGATTCTGTCATCCGTTGTACTCAGCGGATGGCCATATCCCTGATCGCTGAAACCAGTAAATCTGTCAGATCAATCTGGTTACTTTCGTGACGGATGGTATTACAGCTGATCACTTCATCCACATACCCTTCCTGCAGGGCCTGCATGGCACGACCGGCAAACAGGGGATGAATCACAACGCAGACAGCCGGTTTGCAGTCGTTTTCCTGCAGCAGGCGGGCAGCCTGCAGCACGGTAGAACCGGTCGAGACAATATCGTCAATAATCACCGGGGTATGTTCACGGTAGCGGGCCAGCTCGCTGGCTTGTTCACCTGCCGTGTCAACCAGGCCAACATTGACATCTCTATCCCCGTAACGCTCCTTGGCCAGTACCAGGTAAGGTGCGCCACAGATCTCGGCAACGGCTTTGACCCACTGTTCGCTCTCCTCATCCGGCCCGATCAGTACGGGATTGGGTACTTTTTTCATTAGCCAGGGTGATATGGCGTGGCAGGCATTCAAGACTACCGTTTCCAGGCTATAGAGTTGATCAAGCGAATGATAACGGTGCAGGTGCGGGTCGACGGTTAGCATCCAGTCGAAACAGGATGAAAGCATCCTGGCAACATAGCGGGAGGTCACGCCCTCACCCGGAGAAAAACGGTCATCCTGTCGCATATACGACAGGTAAGGGGCGACCAGGCCAATTCTTCGGGCGCCCATTTCACGCAGATTTTCCACCAGGAAAAAGAGTCGCAGTAATTTGCTGTCAGGATTGTTCAACGTACACTGGATCACCACATCACGTCCGTGGCAGTCACTCAGCACATTCAACCAGGTTTCCCCATCCGGAAAGGATCGCCACTCCAGCTCACAGCCATCATAGTCAAGACTGGCCTGTACACTCTCATACAGTGAACGATTGTCATCCATCAAAACCAGCAGTGGCTTGCTCATCACGTCGATACACCTGTTTCAGCAAATCTGCTTACGTATCCGGGAGGCTATGAAAGGATGTAGTGTAGAAAGAACTGGTTAGCTGTAAATAGATTCAAATCAACACAGAAATTTTTATGTCGATTCACTTTGCGCCATCACTCTTTAAAAATAGATTAAACATCGCTTTGGATTGGATATATCCAACATCACCGGCAACCGTGCATTTCCAGCAGAAACTTATTAATAACAAACTCGCCCTATCAATTTACAGACATGGCTGCCTGCAGAGCAGCCGCTATAACTGTGCCAGTAATTCCGTCACTGTTTGTGTCGCTGAACCAATGATCTGTTGGTCATACATTGCAGCATTGTCAGCAGGTTCCAGGTTTAGCAATAGCGTTCTGGCACCGTGCTGCTTTGCTTCCAGCACAAAACCCGCTGCCGGATAAACATTTCCGGACGTGCCGATGGCAACAAACAAGTCACACTCTGCCAGGGCCTCATAAATCGTATCCATATACAGCGGCATTTCATTGAACCAGACGATATGAGGACGCAAATTGCCCGCAACATCACAGCAACGGCAACGTGACTCGGGAAGAATATCCCCTTCCTGCAGCTCCACCTCGCCGGTTACCACACAGCGGGAACGGCGCAACTCACCATGCATATGCAACAGGTTGCTTGAGCCGGCCCGTTCATGAAGATCATCCACATTCTGGGTAACCAGCAGAAACTGGCCGTCAAAGCGTTGCTCAAACGCTGCAAGCGCCCGGTGCGCAGCATTCGGTTCCACGTTGGCCAGTTGCCGCCGACGCTGATTATAAAAGTCCTGCACCAGGGCGGGATTGCGGACAAACCCTTCCGGGGTCGCCACGTCTTCAATCCGGTGGTCTTCCCACAGGCCATCACTGGCGCGGAAGGTGTGCAGGCCTGACTCCGCCGAAATGCCGGCTCCCGTCAACACGACCACTGACCGATATCCCGCCATAGCTTCCCCTGGCTACTGTTTCCGTTGATAGACCGTTGAGAAATAAATCTTTTTCTCACTCTCTGCAGACAGGCTGACGGTTAGCGCGCCATCTTCCGCCAGTTCAACGCCTTTCAGCTGGTCAACCCGCAGCAGATCCCTGTCCTCATCCATAATGCGGAGTTGCACCATCTCTTTCTTCCGGTTCCGGATAACCAGCTGCCAGGAAACGATCAGCTGATTGACCTGTTGCCGCACATCCAGTCGGCTACGTTCAATTTCTATGGTGTAAGCTTCACCCTGTCCCAGGAGCACACGTGATCCGGCGGCAGATTGTTCGAGGACACTTTCACCGGTCATGAACAACCGCCCGTCACTGTCTTCCTCAAACACACGCACCCGGCCTGCTGGCAGGTCAGTCGGCGCAGTAAAGCGGATCATCTGGGTCGGATGCCCCTGAACCGGACGATTCCCCGGTTGAGACTGACCATAAAAACGGTACTGGTAATAATGCCCGCCACTGAGGTTATCCATCAGCGACAGACGGATTTTCTGCCGACTGCGGGGGGGCAGGTCATGTTGCCCCGGTACACGGGTGAAATAGAGATCTCCCCGGCGCCGTGACGGGTTGTCCATTTCCGGCATACCCGCCGCATAACTTCTGGCCATCATCACCTTTGGCACGATGCCAGTATCACCCGATGCCAGCTGAATGGATGCCTGCCGGTAGTTGCTGTCTGAATTATTGGCCAGCTGGGCGTCATGAATGAGTGTCATGCCCTCACCCTCGCGGTTCGTAATCAACTGGTACCAGGTCTGATACCCCAGGTTCTGGTTGATATACGAAAGGGAAACAGCCTCTGCCGGTCTTTCAAGACCGAAGCCGGCGACAAGCGGTGGTGAAAGGCGCGGGTTACCCAGCGGCCCCCGGTCAAGGCTGCGGATCATCACATCACGATCTGCCGAAAAGACCTCCTGCCGTCCTGACGCCCACTGCAGGATACCGGTGCCATTGCGCCAGTAGACCAGTCGCCCTTTGCTGGGCGCCTCTACGCCATTGCGATAGACTTCAACCTCACTGCCCAGCATAGCGGCAATCAGCTGGTCGCGGTTATCCGGCGGCTGGAGCCAGCTGATACTGTCGGCATAGTGGTCGCCTTTTTTACTCTCAGTCCATAGTTGCAAACTGTCCATTTGCCAGGAAGGGTAATCAGGTCGTAAGGAGAGCTGACTCTGCCCTGCTGGCAGCCGTACAGGCATTTTTTGCTCAACAACGCCCTGGTCGGTATAGAGAATCAGTTGGGTTTGTGTTGCATCACCACCGGGATCCAGTTTGATGGGTTCCGCAACTACAACACCACCTGATAGCAAGATGGCTGCCGCCAGTAAGGCAGGTGAGAGTCCAGGACAGTTCATGAGACTGTTTCCGTGTATTAACGACCTCTGCAAGTATCCGCTTCCATACCCGTTACCGCAACATCCAGGCAGAACCCTGAATCAACGCTCACCGCACATCATCATTCCCTATGAAAACTGACGGAGAATGGCCGTGTAATGCGTAATCACCGCGCCCCTGATTGTTTCCATCCCGCGGTTCCATTAGGATGCCCGGTTTTACGCAAATCTCGTCAATGCCGATGGAAAACAACGTTCGTTCACCAGGCAAAACAACAGGGATCCTGGCAGCTGCGCCTGAACATACCCTGTGGATCCTGGTCGTCCTGCACATACTGGTGATCTCGGCCAGTAATTACCTGGTTCAGCTGCCCTTCACCCTGTTTGGCTTTCATGTCACCTGGGGCGCGTTCACGTTCCCGCTGGTTTATGTCGCCACGGATCTGACCGTCCGCGTCTATGGCGCCACGCTGGCAAGACGTATTATTGCCCGGGTCATGCTGCCTGCACTGCTGGTGTCGTATGCAATCTCGGTGATGTTCCATGAAGGCACTTTCCAGGGTTTGGGCACACTGAGCGAGTTCAACCTGTTTGTGGCGCGGATTGCCTTTGCCAGTTTCTCTGCCTATATGGCGGGTCAGCTGCTGGATGTCACGGTTTTCAATCGTTTGCGTCGGCTTAAAGCCTGGTGGGTAGCGCCAACAGCATCGTCGTTTATCGGTAACGCACTGGATACTGTCGTTTTCTTTGCCGTGGCGTTTTACCACAGCACCGATGCTTTCATGGCCACGCACTGGGTCGAAATCGCCTGGGTGGATTTTGGCTTCAAAATGCTGATTTCAGGGGTACTGATGCTCCCACTCTATGGTGTCATTCTGTCGACTCTGCAGCGCTATATCACCATGACACCCGCCGCCCAGAAAGCCCCTTCACTCAACAACATCTGATCAATCCGCAGCATGGACAGGTTGATGAAACCTGTCCATGGGGCACACTTCTCCCAATCAAATAAAACTATCCCGATTATTAATAGCATTGATTGGGATTATCAGAATGCGCTCTCCATACTGACGTTAAACCCGCTCGATAAGGATCTGACTTGATCCACAAACCGGGTTTCGCTTTACGATTCAACAAGGAGAGACATGATGATTCCTGCCATCAAAGTGAAGGATTATATGCAGACCAGCATTAAGCCTGTATCACCGGACGCCACGCTGTCACAGGTGCTGGATGCCTTCATGCAGAATGATTCTGCCGTACTGCCTGTCAGCAATGCCACCGGCCAGCTACTGGGCGTGATCATGGAGCAATCCGTACTGGAACAGGCGATGCTGGCCAGCTACCACTGTGACCTGAATCTTCAGGCTACGGATATCATGACCTCCCCTGAGATCAACGTCTCACCGGAAACCGATATTCTTACCCTGGCAAATACCCTGAAACAAAAGCCTGATACCACCACCTTTGCCGTCGTGGACAACGGTCGCATCAGCGGCATGATCCGGCGCAAGGATATTCTTAAAGCGCTCGCCGCAGGCACCGCAGCCTGCACACGACACTGACAATGAAATAGGCAAAAGAAAAGGCAGCTTACGCTGCCTTTTTTCATTAGAGGGCGGTAATCAGAAGGAAGAGGTAACGTGCCGCGATTCCCGCGCAAATACCTCCAACCGCATGGGCCAGTATCGCCTTGGATGTCAGCATCCGCTTACCGAGTGTATCCAGCATCGCGGTGTGAGTACTTAGGAAACCACTCCAGCACATGCCCATGGCGGTGAAGACAGCAATATCACTGCCCGTCACAATGCCCTGTTGCAGGAATGCCGGCACCATGGAGATAGCTGCACCCACCGCACCCAGCGAGGTCACCGGAAACGCAACCAGCTCCGGACTTTGGAAGCCGAACAGCAGATAAAACAGTCCGGAAACGTGGCCTGCCAGCTCAGGCAACAGCGCCACACCTTCAAACGCACTGCCGGTATAACCACCTTCCGGATGACCAAAAGTCAGCATCATGACAAACGTACTGATGATCAGTACACCCGGGATGATCGCCAAACCCAGCTCAACACCGGACTTACCGCCATCCAGCAGCGAATCCAGGCAACGCAGCCAGACCGGCTGCAGGGGACCGGCGTCCGCGTCCTCATCCGGCAGGCCTGATTCAATGGCTGAACGGTCATCACTGACATCATCACGAATAAACCACTGCATCAGGCGCGTAGACACCATCCCGCCAATCATTGCGCCGGCCAGACCGATCATGGCTGGCATGAAGAATCCGCCGACCTGACCTGCAGGACCATCCTGCAGGGTGGCCATAAAGGTGATCACCACCAGCCCCATACCAAAGGCGGTACCAAAGTTACTGAGGGAAATCAGCTCCCGCTCGGTAAAACCTTTGCTGTAGCGCTCATCCTTGGCCAGGCTGACGATCGCCGGGTTATCGGAGAAAAAGGTCATCAGCGCTGCCAGTGACGCACGGCCAGGCAGGTTGAACAACGGACGCATCAGGGGAGCCAGCAGCTTTTCAAGCAGGCCGACGACACCAAACTCCAGCAGCAACCGGCCAAGCGCACCGCTTAATACCGTCACACCCATGAGATAAAGCACGGTGTTCAACAGCAGCTCGTGAGCGGTCTTCATCAGGGTGTTGAACATGTTCGTCACCCCCATGGTCTGCCCGAGGTAACCGAACAGGCCTCCGAGCACCAGCAGCAGGATGACAGGTTCAAGTTGACGACGGGAAATACGTAACGATGGCGTACCGGTTTTAATCAAGAGGAACGTCCTGCGGGTTATCAGCTTGGAATGGATGTTGTCATGATCGTGGCAGGCTGGACGGACGCCAGCCTGCAAGGGGGGTATTAAACGCAGTCAGCCCAAGGGTTGTCCATACGCAGCGACACGGATACGTCACCCAGTTCCACCTGCTCACGGCTCAGGCGGATCTCGCTGTCGGTAATGACATTTTCACCAAAGCGGTACAGCGGTGAGACGGTTCCCGCACACATGCCCTGCTCATAGGCAGCCGCAGTTTCAACGACGGACTCATTACGCTGGTGCCATGCCGTCATGGCGGACTGGCCGTGGCGTTTCTCCAGCATGCTGTGCACCCGCTGTGGCGCAATCACCATGGCGGTTGCGTTATTGCCGCCGAAGCCCTTGGCGTTCAGGAAAGCCATATCCAGACCATCACGACCCGCCGCCAAGTGTTCAGTCACCACTTGCAAACGTTCCTGATGCACGTCATCCGCAATACGGTCGATCGTGGGGATGCCCGGAATCAGACCGTGCTGCCAGACACCCAGGGTTGCCATCAGCTGATCTCCGGCTGCCGTAGCCAGTGAGTGCCCAACCCGGCTCTTGATCGCGGTGACCGGCCAGCGTGTGATCCCGAAGGTACGGGCCACTTCATCCAGAATATGGGATTCGGTAATCCGGTTCTGCGGCGTACCGGAACCGTGAGCCTGAACAAAGGAGTGATTACGCACCACCTCATCGCCAAAGATACTGCAGGCCAGCGACACGGCCTTGGCAAAGGTAATGTAGTTGCCTGCACCCGGGCCGGAGATGGATTGCT
This sequence comes from Kistimonas ophiarachnellae, assembly GCF_057552235.1. NCBI lineage: Bacteria > Pseudomonadati > Pseudomonadota > Gammaproteobacteria > Oceanospirillales > Endozoicomonadaceae > Kistimonas > Kistimonas ophiarachnellae. The sequence goes on from NZ_BAAJPA010000006.1 coordinate 73,110, forward strand.
TGTGACCATCGGCGTTCACAAACACATCGGCCACCGCACCAAGGATAGGGGCGCCGGTTTGCAAGGCGAGTTCATCGTCCATCAGCACAAAGAACTGGGCAGATTCCGCCAGGGTAAAGCCACAGTTCTCGCCAAACGGACGGCAGGCACGGCGGTAATCCGGAATGTCATTTTTGCCAAGACGGTCCAGCACACGAAGGTTCTTGTCAGAAGCCAGAGCCCCCATATTGGTGTAACCGTCAATCACTTCGGGTGTCAGTGGGGCCTCACTGTTGCCGACGATTACCAGCCGCGCACGGCCGGAGCGAATATCATTAATACCCTGACGCAGGTTGTACAGGAAGGTAGCGCAGGCGCCCATATTCGTGCCCGTGCTACCAAAGCTGCCCAGCACATAAGCATTGATGAAATCCGCCGGCATCTCCGCAAAGCCCAGCGGCAACTGCTTGGACGTCACCCGCTTACCCTGAAGACGCGCCTGCAGCATGCCGCCGTTGCCGTTGTGATCCAGCTGGCTCATGCTGCTGCCGGCATACACTGAAATCTGGTCAGGACTGATCTGCTGCTTCAGGGTTTCGAACGGAATCCCCAGTGACATCAATGCATCAGAAGCCCCGTACACGGTCATGGCCAGGCCACGGGGATGGTTGCGGGATTGATACAGCTTTTCAGGATGGAAACCGGTCGGCAGTTGACCCGCCGCATACACCGGTGAAGGCTGCGTCGCTGGCACCAACAGTGACTGATCGCTACCGAAATTCACCAGAACACGGTCGCTATCGAGCTCGGTCACCTGCCATCCGGATGGCAAATCTTTTGGCAGCTGGCGACGACGGAGAATCAGCTGGCTCCCATCCTGCACCTTGAGCAGGTTGTGAAGTGGCGTATGATCAGGATCAAACAGGGTGCCATCCAGCTTCCGGATCAGCGTGTCATCCAGCAGCCGCTTCTGATCGGCAGAATCGCCACCGGTCAAAGCCGCCAGGCTGGAAAGGGTATGATCGGCCTGTTCCTGCCCCAGGGCTTCGAACACGAGACGGCAATAGGCATTAAAGCCGGATGTACGGCCCGCCGGGCCAATGCCGCCCTGGGCAACGATAACGGGTAATCTGGACAACCTAACAACCTCCGGATATCCAGGGCCGGAGCAGACGCCGACCCGGGTGGAATTGGTGATTCCGCCCTCTGAATCAAGTAATGACTAAATGTCTTTAATTCATAGTGTATTCAGGGCGACCGCCTACCAATTCGCTATTTTGGCCATATAATTAGACATATTGGCCAAAACAGGCAAAAACCGTGGAAATACCTATCGAGAATCCTGCCACCCTCTCTGTCTGCATGGTGGCGCTTGACCGCATGATCGGGACCAGCATCAGCCTGCCTGCCGAGATGCTGTCTGCCGCGAAAACGATCAGTGACAGCCTGAATGCCAGCTATCCGAATCTCTCCCTGGTAACCGCAAGCCATGACAGCGCGCCCCTCACTCTGAGTGGCGGCCTCCGACTCCTTCCCGATTGCAGCTATCTGGATATAGAGCACTGCAATCTGATTATCCTGCCTGCCCTGTGGCGTAACCCCCGTCCGCTGCTACAGCGCTATCCGGATCTGATTGAGTGGTTGCGCGAGCGCTATCAGGATGGCGCACTGATCTGCGCCGCTGGCACAGGTGTTTACCTGATGGCAGGAGCAGGACTACTCGATGGAAAACCAGCCACCACCCACTGGCACTACCTGGATCAGTTTGAGCACCTGTTTCCCCGGGTGATCCTGAAACGACACCACCTGATTACCCAGAGCGGCCAACTTTACTGTGCCGGCAGCGTCAACTCGGTTGCCGACCTGATGGTGCATCTGATCAGTCACTTCTTTGATGACACCGTCGCTGCCCGCGTTGAACGGCAGTTCTCCCCGGAAATTCGCCGGCCGCTGAATGACGTGTTTTATTCTTTCGAGCAAGACAGTGCCCATGAGGATGAAACCATTATCACCATCCAGCAATGGCTGCATGAGCACCTGGGTGAACTCGTGAATATGCGCGAACTGGCCGCTCACTTCTCCCTGAGCCAACGCTCGTTGAATCGACGTTTCAAGGAAGCAACCGGCGTCACACCACTGGAATATCTGAACAACCTCCGGCTGGCAGCAGCCAGGGATTTGCTGAAAACCACCAACCTGGGTATCACGGAAGTCGCCCTGCATACCGGTTTTCAGGATACCGGCTACTTCTGTCGCTTGTTCAAACAGAAAATCCAGGTGACTCCGTCTGACTATCGCCTGAGTGTCAGAGGGAAATTATTCAAACTATAATCTCCCTTTCTGTTGTGACTGACTTACACGCCGTAAACAACTTTACGATTCAGCCACTGATCGCCCTGTCGGGTTGGTGATAGACTTTCGCACCACCGATTTCAAGAACCCAACTGTCGGATTGCAACAAGGAAATGTCATCATGAAATTCTCTGCCTTTTTGCCCAATATCAAGCAGGTCATGATTGTTCTGGCCGCACTTTTCGCCACCAGCCAGGTCATGGCACAAACAGCAGTAGGCCAGTGGAAAACCATTGATGATGAAACCGGTGAAGTGAAAAGCATCGTTACCATCCAGGAAGACAATGGCGTACTGACCGGCAAAGTTCTGCAGATCATGGACGAAACCAAGCGCCAGGAAGTCTGCAAGAAGTGCGATGGCAGCCGCAAGAATCAGCCCATCGAAGGCATGACCATTATCTGGAACATGAAAGACAAGGATGGCCAGTATGAAGACGGCAAGATCCTGGATCCGGAAAACGGCAAGGTTTACTCCGCCAACATGAAAGTACTGGATGGCGGCAAGAAGCTGGAAGTCCGTGGGTTCATTGGTTTTGCACTGATTGGCCGTTCCCAGGTCTGGGAAAAGGTCGAAGGCTAACATCTCTTTTGTAAGATCACTGCGCATGTGCTCGCCGATAGAGAACATGCGCATGAACACCCTGTTTTTAGACACTCCTCACCTAAATCGCGTTAACTTCTTCCTTGTTTATCAAAAGATAATCCCGTTCAGCGTCCTGACGGGCTTTCAGAACCCGCGTTTTGTCATACAATATCGCCTCATAGAGAAACGGTTGTCGTCAAAAACTGACGTGTAACAGACAAACAACCGTTTTGAATGGTCGGCCATCATCCCAATAATCACCGACCACCTGCGCCAAACAGACCAATAACAACACAGCAGGGCTGAAAGGAATCAGACCGTGCCACACAACCGGAGCAGCACGCTTATGGATTCAGGCCATCCCACGGAAACGGATGCCATCCCCCGCATCCGTTGCGAGGGCGTCACCAAAACCTATCCCGGCGTCATTGCCAGCGACAATATTGCCCTGTCGATTCAACCCGGCGAGATCCACGCCCTGCTGGGTGAAAACGGCGCGGGCAAAAGCACGTTGATGAAAATCCTCTACGGCGTCACCCAACCAGACAGAGGACAAATCTGGTGGGACGGAAAGCCCATCAGACTGAACTCACCGGCACAGGCCAGGCAGCTGGGCATCGGCATGGTGTTTCAGCATTTTTCCCTGTTCGAAACCCTCACCGTCGCACAGAACATTGCCCTCTCCCTCGGCAAAAAAAGTACCGGCAACCTGAAAGCCCTGGCCAGGCGCATTACCGAAACCGCTGAACAGTATGGGATGCCGGTCGATCCTGACCGCCATGTCCATACACTCTCGACGGGTGAACGACAGCGTGTGGAGATTATCCGTTGCCTTATCCAGAAAGTCCGCCTGCTGATCCTGGATGAACCCACATCGGTTCTGACCCCTTCTGAAGTCGACAAACTGTTTATTGTCCTGCGACGGTTGAGCCAGGAAGGTTGCAGCATTCTGTTTATCAGCCACAAGCTGCACGAGGTGCAGGCACTCTGCCACACCGCCACGATCCTTCGTCATGGCCGCATCACCGGTCAGTGCAATCCCAAAACCACCGCGCCCCAGGCCATGGCCAGGATGATGGTCGGCAACAATGCCCGCCTGCATACCCGCTATCCCAGCCAGACCGGCAAAAACGCTGCACTGGTTATTGACCAGTTGTCCGAACCGGCGGATCACAGCTTTGGGACAACCCTCAAAGGAGTTCACTTTTCTGCTTTACGTGGTGAAATCCTGGGTATTGCCGGGGTGGCCGGTAATGGTCAGAAAGAGCTGTTATCACTGCTTAGCGGTGAACGACGCGCCAGCGTCAAACAGAGTTTACAGATGGACGATCAGCCTATCGGCCACTGGTCACCCCGTCGCCGACGGGCAAACGGCATTTGCGTGGTACCGGAAGAACGCCTGGGGCGCGGCGCGGTGCCGGATATGCACCTTCGCGACAACACCCTGCTGACCGGTTTTCTGCAGGATACCGTGACCGGCGGGTTTGTCCGCAACCGGCGCGTCACGGCGTTCGCCCACCGCATCATCGAACACTTTGGCGTCAAGACGTCCACCAGTAAAGCGGCGGCCAAAAGCTTGTCCGGCGGCAACCTGCAAAAATTCATTATCGGTCGGGAGATTCTGCAGCGTCCCCAGGTGCTGGTCTGTGCACATCCTACCTGGGGCGTCGATGTCGGTGCAGCCAACACCATTCATGAAGCCCTGGTTGCCCTGCGTGATGCGGGCGCTTCCATCATTGTTATTTCTGAAGACCTGGATGAACTGTTCCAGATAAGCGACCGAATCGGCGCACTGTGTAATGGTCAATTGTCACCTATAAAACCGACCACTGACGTCAGCCTTGATGAAGTGGGGAGCTGGATGGCCGGTCTGTTCACCGTAGACGACATCACTTTAACACCTGCCAATCCAACACCAGAAAGCCCGGAGGAAACGTATGCGCCTGAGCATTGAACGACGGCCGCAGGATTCCCGGGTGATAGCCTACCTGTCACCGGTGCTGGCGACCCTGCTGACCCTGGCAGCCGGTGTACTCATTTTCCTGTGGCAGGGACAGGATCCGCTGAATGGTCTCTACACCTTTTTTATTGCGCCCATCAGCTCCTGGTACGGCGTTGCGGAACTCTGTATTAAAGCAGCGCCTATGCTGCTCTGCGCACTGGGCCTTGCCATTTGCTTCAGGGCCAGCATCTGGAATATCGGGGCAGAAGGCCAGTTCGTGATGGGCGCCCTGATCGGCGGGTATGTCGCCCTGGAATGGGTTGAAACACTGGGCGTCGTTGCACTGCCGGTTGTGCTCCTGTCAGGCGCCGCCGCTGGACTCGCCTGGGCAGCAATACCGGCTTTTCTGCGCAACCACTGCAATACCAATGAAATCCTGACCACCATCATGCTCAACTATATTGCCCTGAACCTGCTGCTGTTCGGGGTACATGGCCCATTGATGGACCCCTATGGCTTTAACTTCCCGCAATCCGCCCTGTTTGAAGACGCGGTCACACTACCCATACTGATTGAAGGTACCCGACTCCATCCCGGGCTGCTGTTTGCCCTGCTGGCTGTTGTGGTTGTCTGGGTGTTAATGAGCCGGTTATTTATCGGGTTCCAGTTGCGGGTCATCGGGCTGGATCGTGGCGCGGCAGGATACGCCGGCTTCAGCGAAAAGAAACTGGTCTATTTCAGCTTTCTCTTTTGTGGTGCATTGGCCGGCCTTGCCGGCATCAGTGAAGTGACCGGCCCCATTGGCCAGCTGGTGCCGCAGGTCTCACCGGGGTATGGCTATGCTGCCATCATCGTCGCTTTCCTGGGACGGTTGCACCCCGTGGGTATTACCCTGGCCAGCGCACTGATGGCGCTGGTCTACATGGGCGGAGAGATGGGTCAGATCAGCCTCGGCCTACCGCTAGCCCTGGGCAGCCTGTTCCAGGGGATGCTGCTGATGTTCCTGCTGGCTTGCGACTTCCTGGTCGGATACCGCATACGCCTGAAACATTCGACCAATGTCGTCGAGCAATCACCTGCTGCAACCATCACCAACGCTGTGGAGGGCTGACATGGATATTGATCTGCTAACCAGCATTCTGTTTGCCATGGTGCGTACCGGCACCCCACTGTTACTGGTAGCGCTGGGCGAAATGGTCTGTGAAAAATCCGGTGTGTTGAACCTGGGCCAGGAAGGCATGATGCTGATGGGGGCCGTGGCCGGTTTTATGGGCGCCGTCACCACCGGTAGCCTGACCCTCGGTGTTTTGATAGGCATGACAGCCGGTGTCGCCATGGCGCTGCTGTTCGGACTGGTGGCACTAAACCTGCGCGCCAACCAGGTTGCCACGGGGCTGGCGCTCACCATTATCGGCACAGGCCTCAGCGCCTGGATTGGTGGTGATTATGTCGGTCGTGCCCTGACTGGCATTCAGCCCATGGTCATTCCCTGGCTGTCTGAGATTCCCGTTATCGGCAAGGCATTGTTCACACAAGACCCCCTGGTCTATGTCTCACTGATTCTGACCGTGCTGGTGTGGTGCTTTTTCCGCTTTACGCACGCAGGCCTCACAACCCTGGCGGTTGGAGAAAACCCTCACTCGGCGACAGCTGTCGGGCTTCCGGTGATGCCGGTGCGCTACCTGGCCGTGCTCTTTGGTGGTGCCATGGCGGGTCTCGGCGGCGCGTATCTGTCACTGGCCTACACGCCGCTGTGGACTGAAAACATGACCGCCGGGCGAGGCTGGATTGCCTTGGCACTGGTGGTGTTCGCCAGCTGGCGGGTCGGACGGATTATTCTGGGTGCCTGGTTGTTTGGCGCGGCAAGTATCTTGCATCTGGTGCTGCAGGGTACCGGTGTCAGTGTGTCATCCAACCTGCTGGCAACGCTGCCCTATCTTGCGACCATCGTTGTACTGGTTCTGCTGTCACAGAACCAGGCACGAAAACACCTGATGGCGCCCATGTCACTTGGCAAGCCCTGGCATCCCGGTCATTAAACACGGTGCCATCCATCATTGAGCAGACAATAACGACAACAAGCAGTCACAACACGGGAGTCACAATGAAAAAACTGCTGAAACAGACTGCGGCCATACTTATGACCGCTGCCCTCTCAAGCCTGGCCATGGCCAGTGCGGAAAAACCGTTGAAAGTCGGTTTTGTCTACGTCGGCCCGGTAGGCGACGCCGGATGGACGTATGGCCACGACGAGGGCCGCCGCGAAATGCTGGAAAGCCTCGGTGAAGAGAAAGTGGAAACCACCTTCGTTGAAAGTGTCGCTGAAGGCGCCGACGCGGAGCGGGTAATTCGCACATTAGCGCAACAGGGCCATGACCTCATCTTCACCACCTCGTTCGGCTACATGAACCCGACCCTGAAAGTAGCGAAGCAATTCCCTAATGTTAAGTTCCAGCACGCCACCGGCTACAAGCGGGCGAAGAACGTTGGCACCTATTCCGCCCGTTTCTATGAAGGACGCTACCTGACGGGTGTGATCGCCGGCCACATGACCCAGTCCAATACGATTGGTTACGTGGGCTCCTTCCCGATACCGGAAGTTGTTCAGGGTATTAATGCCTTTACCCTGGGACTGCGCTCCGTTAATCCGGACGCCAAGGTGAAAGTGGTCTGGATCAACAGCTGGTATGACCCCGCCAAAGAGCGCGAGGCAGCTGAAAGCCTTATCGCACAAGGCGCTGACATTATTAACCAGCACACGGATTCACCGGCGCCGGTACAAGCCGCCCAGGATAAAGGCGTTTACGCGTTTGGCTATGACACCGACATGACCCGGTTTGGTCCCGATGCTCACCTGACCGGCAGCCTGGTCGACTGGTCGGGTTATTACACCGATACAACCAAAGCTGTGCTGGACAAGAACTGGAAAGCCGGTGATGTCTGGGGCGGTTTCGCCGCCGGTATGATTGAAATGGCGCCGTACAACAAAGCCATCCCCGAATCTGTAGTCAAGCAGGTCGAAGCCCTTAAAGCCGAGTTGTCAAACGGCGAACTGGCTATCTTCCAGGGCCCTATTAAAGCCCAGGATGGTTCAGTAAAGGTGGCAGCGGGAACCACACTGACCGATCCGGATATTCTCTCCATGAACTGGTATGTTGAAGGGGTTGACGGCAAGCTGCCCAAATAAAAATTGTTCGCCGGATATTAAACAACCTGACCACTACGAATGGTGGTCAGGTACAAGCCTAGGACAACGCATTCACCGACCCAATTCGCTTCCTGATTCAGGCCTCCTGACAATCCATCAGAAGAACAAGCAATCGGATCAAGAAGCCGTCTGTTACCTTGGCTCGATCAGCCATTCCACCCGGCACTGTCCCTGCCCGTTCGGCGCCAGGCAATCCTGAAGGCGAGGCAACAATGCCGACAACTGCTCATCCAATTGCCAGGGAGCATTGACAATCACCATGCCGGAACCGTGCATACCATAATCTTCGGCCTGTTCTGAAACCGCCAGCTCCGCCACCAGAAGATTGGCAAACGGCTCTCGGGCCAGCTGCTCAAGCAACCAGCGACTCCGGTCGCGTTGGCGTGAAAGAATGGGATACCAGATCGCAAAAATCCCCACCGGCCATTTCTTCCAGGCCGAAACCACGGCATTAAGCGTATGTTGATAGTCCTCCTTGATTTCATAGGAAGGATCAATCAGCACCAGACCACGACGCACCGGCAACGGCAGAATCGCAGACAATCCCTCGAAACCGTCACGGTGATGGATAGTGACTCGCCGGTCACGTCCCATGTTTTTCCGCAGCACGTCAATCTCGCGGTTATGCAACTCCATCAGCGCCAGCTGATCCTGTTCACGCAGCATGGCTCCAGCAATGGCAGGTGAACCCGGATAGTATTGCAACGCTCCTTTCGGATTCAGTTGTCTGATCACGGCATCGTAAGATGAGAGTTCAGGATAATCGCCCAATTGCGCAAACAACCGACCAATACCGGTTTCATATTCCGCTGTCTTGCGGGCTTCTTCACTATCCAGCCGGTACAGACCTGCACCACTGTGACTGTCGAGATAAACAAAAGGCTTGTCCTTGGCCTTAAGCTTTTCAAGGATCAATGCCTGGGTGGCATGCTTGAGCACATCGGCATGATTGCCGGCATGAAAACTGTGACGGTAACTGAGCAAAGGCTCTCTCCACGGGGCCAGGGTAAGGCTGAAAAAGGCAGGAGTATAGCGGTAACCCTTCAATCATAGACAGACCGGATAACCAGTATGGTTTCCGTTTACGACAAATGGCGCCTTCACACGTTGGCATTCTGCGCATTCATGTCCATTACAAAACCTTGCCCCATGTCATAACAGCCCGTCGGATTCGCCGCATACAATCGGGCTTTCAGCTGGCCAACAACAACATCCAAATCATGCGCCACCCATAAAAACGACACTGGCTCCCCCAGCCTGACCAAGGAATTTCGATGTACCGTATTGTTGTCACCGACCTGGACGGCACGCTGCTTAACCAGGATCATGCCATTTCCGACACCTCACTCGCCATTTTTCGCCAACTGAGCGGTGGCATCCGCTTTATCATGGCAACCGGTCGCCCCTGGGGGGATGCCCGTTACTTCCGGGATCAGCTTGGCATCCCCATGTACCTGATCAGTTCCAATGGCGCACGTATCCACAGCCCGGAGGATGAAGTGCTGGTCAGGCACGATCTGGATGCCAGCCTGCTGAGCGAACTGTATGCCATTTCCGAGCAGTTTGCCGAGAGCACCCTGATGAGCGTCAACCAGGAAGACCGCTGGTTTGTCACCCGGGCATTTCCCGAGCTGGCCGAATACCACCGGGATTCCGGATTCACCTATCATGTCAGCGCCGCTGCCGACATGCCGGTCGACAGGGTCTGCAAAGTCTTTTTCAACGCCAGAAACCGGGAAACACTGCTACCGCTGGAAGCGATCATCCGGGATACGTTCGGTGACCGGGTCAGTAGCACCTGGTCATTGCCGGGCTGCCTGGAGGTCATGACTGCCGGTGTCAATAAAGGCCAGGCGCTGGCTGAGCTTCTGCCTCGGCTACACGCAAAACCGGGTGACATCATGGCCTTTGGTGATGGCCTCAATGACCTGGAAATGCTGACACTGGCAGGACGCGGTGTCTGCATGGAAAACGCTGATCCGTTACTGAAAGCCAAGCTGCCGGATCTCAACATGACCCTCTCGAACAACAACGATGGTGTTGCCCGTTACCTGAGCGATTACTACCTCGGCGAACGCACATCAGCCTGATCCTTACCCGCGACAAACCCTGTCGCGGGTAGCCTTTCCCGAACGGATTCTTCCTAATGGCTTCAGTGCAAAGGGCTACAATCAATGCCTAGCTAACCCGTGCAATTGGTCTATGCTGCCTTGCTCTATCATGAAGGAGCCATTCCGTGTCAGCCAAGCATTGCTCGCTCGTTCTCACCTGTCTTTACTTTCTTCTGTTGGTGCCCTTATGGAGTATGGCAGAGCAACCAACCGGGAAAAACAGTGAAAACACGCAACGGAACACCCGGCTCCAGCCCTACCTGGGCACCCACAGAGCCTATCCCAAACCCCGTGCCATACCCCCAGAACCTGCCGGCTGCCAGTTATTGCATCTCAACCACCTGGGCCGGCACGGCTCCCGTTACCCGATTGAACTGGAGGATGTATTAGCACTGATCGGTGAGTTTGAAACACTGGTTGGCACCCGGCCCCTGACCCCGACCGGTACCCAACTACGCTACAACATTCAGCGCATGGAAGACTGGTTTCGCAACAATCCCCAGTTGATGGCCCAGCTGACTCACAAGGGAATCAATGAACAGCTCGCACTGGGGCAACGCGCTGCCCGGATGCTGAGACCTGAAACCCGTAACAGCCAACAGCTCAGCATAGCAAACGGCACCAGCAAGACGGACAGGACAGAACACAGCCTGAGAATATTCAAGGAAGGGCTGGCCCGGGAGCTGGGAGAAAACATGCACGTGGTTATTCGACCCGTCATGCCAGAAAAGAAAATGACCGAGATGCTCAGCCCGTTTTTCCATTGCCCACGCCTGGATCGCGTCCTCAAACCCCAGGCGAAATCAGCCACCGCCGATTTCATCAACCACCTGGGCAACACACGACCGGAGTGTACCACCCGATTTGCCGATCACCTGGTTGCCGGTCTGTCCGATGAAAAATCCGTACGCCTTGCAGTGAACCTTTTTCAGTTATGCCGCATTGAAAACCCGCTGGACCAGTCTTTTGGCATTTGCGACACCTTAACCGAGTGGACACCCGATGACAGTTGGCTAACGCTCGTACAGTGGCTCGGCGATATCACCAATCATATTTATTATTACAACATGGGACCGGCTGTCGTGATGGATAATATCCAGTCCAGTATGGGCATGCCGATTCTTCAGCACTTTCTTGATACCACCGGTGCGGCTGCACAGGATGAGTCAGACGTCAGGGCGCATTTCCGTTTTGCACATGACGCAACGCTGGCACCACTGCTGCAAAGCATTGGCGTTATCAAAACCAGCGGGACGGAAGAGGAGCGCTACCTTAGCTGGAACACATCCCGGCAACTACCGATGGGCGCAAACCTTTACTGGCAACTGTATGAATGCCGCGACGGTCTCAAGTTGAGAATGCTACTGAATGAAAAGGTGGTACCGTTTCCCTTCCCGCCCTGTTCGAAACAGGCACTCTGTGACTGGCGGGAAGTACAACAGCATTACAAACATGCCAAGTACCAGGACAAGATGAAAAAAGCCTGCAAGGTCGATGAGCATAGTGTGCAGTCTCTATCATCCTCTGCCAGGGAAAATGAATCCTCAGCATCGGATAACATTATATAAAGGACTGCTTTTGAAACCCGGGAAAACGACAGGAAGGGAACCACTGAAAATGCACGCACAAAAAAAGCGAGCAATTCACATTGCTCGCTTTTTTTCAAACTGGTCGGAGCGAGAGGATTCGAACCTCCGACCCCCACAACCCCATTGTGGTGCGCTACCAAGCTGCGCTACGCTCCGACGACAACCAAACAGGACATAGCCCTTGCCAGCTGCGGGATGCATACTACGTCAGCCTCCCGGTTGATGCAAGATAGGGAGATACCGTAAACCCTTTATGATAAGCATTACCGTCTCTTTCCCCCGCCACACCGATGCGGCATACAGCTATCACTCATACCGGCTTGTCACCATTATCCTGTCCTGTAGCAAGATTGACTGCCCGCTCGGCATGTATGAGAGTGGTGTCATACAAAGGCACAGATGTATGGTGTGGCTTCACCAATAAACCAATTTCCGTACACCCCAGAATAATGGCTTCGGCACCTTGAGCAACTAACTGATCAATGATTGCCAGATACTGCTGCCTGGATTCATCCGTCATTCTGCCCATGCAGAGTTCTGAATAAATAACACTGTGGACAATAGTCTGAGCCGACTCATCCGGCACAAGGACCTCAACACCATACTGATGTTTAATCCGGCCCTTGTAGAAATCCTGCGCCATGGTGAATTGTGTACCCAGCAGACCAACAGTCCTGACATTGTCGTTGACCAGCCGTTGCGCCGTGGCATCGGCAATATGCAGTAGCGGAATGGAAATCGCTGCCTCAATGGCAGGCGCGACTTTATGCATTGTATTGGTGCACAAAAGCAGAAAATCCGCCCCTCCCGCCTCCACCGACCGGGCCGCACGGGCAAGCATGGCGCCCGCCTCGTCCCAGCGTCCCTGCTGTTGCAGAATCTCTATTTCTTCGAAATTCACACTGTAAAGGCAAATCTTTGCCGAATGCAGACCACCCAGCGCCTGCCGGACACCTTCATTGATGGCCCGATAATAACTGGCGGTAGATTCCCAGCTCATACCGCCAAGGAGCCCTATTGTTTTCATGGATGAATGATACCGATTCGGTGTTTATCACCATTGAACACTACACGCCGACCGTACAACCAGGCAACGTTCCGCCTGATTAACGACGGATTACAGCATGCTTTAATGCTTTTTTAAGATACGTAGTGTGAAAAAATCGCTTTTCCTATCTCGACGATCGCGGCATTACGCTGCTCAAATGACGCATCCGTTTGCGTGATATAGACGCTCACGATAAAGGGTGCCCTGCTCTCAGGCCAGACGATGGCGGTGATACCCCGGGAGCCATAACCACCGGCACCGGAACGGTCGGCAATCTGCCAGCGGGGTGGTAACACCGAGCGCAGCAGGTTATCGGCCACCCGATTGTCCTTCATCCACTGTATCAACTGCGCTTGCGCATCTGGTGATAACGCTTTGCCAAAGAGCAGCTTATCGAGAGTGCTTGTAATGGCATTGGGCGTGGTTGTATCTCTCGGATCACCCGGGCGGGCTTCGTTGAGTGTGGTTTCGAAGCGGTCGAGCCTGGTCGTTTTATCGCCCAGGTCACGGAGGAACTGTGTCAGCGCCTGCGGTCCGCCGGTATGGTTCAGGATGATATTGGCTGCTGAATTATCACTCATTCTCATTGTGGCAGCGCAGGCCTGTGCGAGTGTGATGCTCTGACCGACCTGCTTTTCCAGCACTGGAGACCACGTAACCAGCGATGTTTTCTCAACTTTCACCGATTGATTCAGTGTGCTGTTACCTTTATCCACTTCACTCAACAGCTTGGCACAGGCAAGGGTTTTAAATGTGCTCGTCAAAGAGACACGTTTGTCCCCCTTATAACTCCAGTTCTCTTTTGTCGCAGTGTCGTACACCGATACACCCACATGAGCTGTGAGTGTTTTCTCTACACGGCTAACCGCCTGCTCAATAGAGTCAATACCAATCGCCCAGGCAGAAGATGTACTGGTCAACAGCAAAAACAGCGTGACGATATTTTGTACAGAGAAACGCATATTCAATAGTGACATACAGTGTGGATCTTACTAAAAATCACATGACCAATAACCGTTCCATCCTGCTCAGCAACCAGGGAGACCAACGGTTGGGTGGAAGGGTTCTTGACCAGATCACAGGCCAGTTTAGCGACCAGATCAGCCCCGGAGGGATCAAAGGTGGTTTTATATAACGTAGGGAAAACGTCTGATTCTTCAGGGGTTGAAGGTCTGATATTCATTGATACTCCGAACGACAGACCCACAGCAGGATCACTAAACGATAAAACAGCAAGGTTTGCCCATGCGAAAGAGGTGACTCTCGCTATGGGAGGTATCACGCGTTAGTACCCAATCAACCGACCTGCAACGTCATGTAAGTAATGACGATATATCGCAGCAACTTGCCCAAGGCAACCAGAAGAACAAACCAGTGCAGGTGAATCCGCAGAATTCCCGCCATCACGGTCAGCGGGTCACCAATCACCGGCACCCAGGCAAACAGCAGCGAGGCGATACCGTATTTGGAGAAACGTTGTTCCGCCCGCAGGAATTGTTCATCAGACATTTTCAGCCATTTCTGGATCACCCCTTTGCTGGCCCAGTAGCCCAGCGCATAGTTGGTCAGCGAACCCAACACATTGCCCACGGTGGCGACAACAACCAGCGCAACGGGAGACAGCCCGCCGAGCAACAATGCCCCCAACACCAGTTCCGAACCAAGGGGCAAAATCGTCGCGGCAAGAAAGGCGGCGATAAACAGGCCGAAATAACCGAGTTGTGCAAAATATTCCATAGATTCTGCGAGTATGCAGAGCACATATTAAGTGCCCCGTAAATAACCCCCTATATAGCGAAAGCTCCAGATGGCATACGTCAGCAGTAGATATCATGCCTGTAAAACTGCTGACTGTTTACAAATACAAACCGAAATGCCTTGTTTTACAGTAGCGGTTCAGACTATGAATATCGCGATGTAATGATCCGGTGGTACTGTCATTATTTACAGCATGGTCACTGCCAATACAGACAATAGGAATGGATATTTGTGCATATCCCGCCCGACAAACACAGTGCTATCGATACCCATCGCTGACCTCTGATCATTTTCTCAGGCTTGCCGGATGAGGCCCTGATGAAAGCTAGCCCGCATCTAATTCAGAGGTCAGCTCTTACCGGTCAGCGGCAGCCATTATATCTAGAAAGCGTTCTACCAGCCATGCATCACTCAAAAGCGCAAATTCTACAGAACCAACAGATTATGACTTATGACCAGGTTTTAGTATTACCAACCATCTTGTTATGGATTCTGATCAAATAAGACACCACAATTGCCACTCATATTTGTATGTGCCAACAAAGGAAGTTAATAAAGTTTTCTTACTGGATTTATAAGGAGTAATGCATGCAATCAATTGACGTATCCTGTAAAAGCACTATCCGTAAAACACCCGAAAAACAGGAATTAGATACTATTTCTGGTGATACACAACCTCTTCCTAGCGAATCAATATTAGGAAAAAAAGAAGCAACCGCAAAAGCACCAAATATAAATCATAGAAATAGAAAAGTAACCCAAAATGAACAAAAAAATGCATCCAAAGATGCCGATTTTAATCCGCCCTCTAAAGTACAACACTGTAACTTTGAATTAAACCTGGATTTACCCCCCAGGGAGAGATGGAGATCAGTTGTCAGCAACTATTCTAATGAACAAATCGGCGACCTCAGGAACGATCTTGAGCGGATACTTAAAAATGCTACAGTACTTGGCTTCACACGACTATTAACCGGATTTGCCAGCTGGGCGTTTTTTGCAGGTCATGACAGAGTATATTGGGAAGAGCTAAAAGGCTTATCTGAGGCGTTGATTAGTAAACTTCCTGAAGGCTCATCACAGACAGGTTTTTCTGTTAATGACCTTTACGCGATAAATATGGGCATGGAAACCTGTGCGTATTGCACCTCAGGTGTTTTGATTGATGAAAAAAACCGACCTTTTTTATTTAGAAACCTTGATTGGGATGAAGACTTTTTCCGCAATTACACATTACAGATCAATGCCGTCAGAAATGGACAAATTATTTTCAAGGGCGTTTCTTTTTTAGGGCAGGTTGGTCTATTTACCGGAGTGAATTCCGAGTGTGCAGTTTGCATAAACTATCGACGCACTCCTGACTCTTCCCCAGGGGATCTTGCTGAAACAACAGGCATGTTGAAGAATGCCATGGGACAAATGTGGCACGCAAATCGCTGGGGAGCGAGTATGCTCTTAAGACATGTACTCGAAAAAAGCGAGAATTTCCGATCCACCATTAAAAGGCTGAAAGATGAACCATTAATCAGCCCTGTATACTTTATTGTTGCGAATAAAACCGTTGGTGAGTACGGTGGCGGTTTAGTTATTTCCAGGGACAAACACTCACAGACATCTCAACCCATGCACACTATTCAAGAAGGGCTTGAAAAAAAAGCTGTTGTGCAAACAAATATCGATTGGGATGAATCGTCCGGTTATAACAAGAGACAGTCTGCAGAAGGATGGGGAGGTAACGATATGTTGTTGAATGAGAAAATGGGAATGGGACCAAAATCGCGAAGAGAGGCAATGGTTGATTATCTTAAAATTACTGAGACCGATACACAGGAATCGATTTTCAAATATATATCAACCCCAACTCAAAGTGCCCCAGTGGCAAATACTCAAACAATATTTTCTGCCGTCATGACGGCAGCGGATAATCAAATCATGGTCAAAGTTGTGGGCTCTGATGAAAAACGTAAAGATGAAACTCAGAGCATCCACTGATGGGAGGCTTTGCCTGTTTTAACCTGACACCAATATCAAAGACACATGCCTCATAGACCTGTTTTCATACAAAATACAGAACAGGTCTATAGCCTCCATGCTGACATGACAATTAATCATTTCCTTTATGCTCAATCAGTTGAAGCTGATTCAATACAGCAGTGAATAGATCACTGTTAGCACAATTAGCGTCAGAACCGTTGTGAAACCATACCCGAAATAAGGGTACTGTCATGAATCAGCAAAAGGCATCGAACAGCAACGGAATCATACCGGGCGAAGCTGCCTTACCGATGTATGAAAGTTCGTAATATTCAGAAATATTGTCCTGACCACGTAATCAGGCTACTGCACAATTGTAATGATGTAATACAGCGTGAAGATGAACAGCGGAAAGAGAAATCAGACCAGCATTGAAGGGACAATACTGGTCGGAGCGAGAGGATTCGAACCTCCGACCCCCACAACCCCATTGTGGTGCGCTACCAGGCTGCGCTACGCTCCGACACAACCGCGAGGCTTGCCCTCACGACGGGTGCGAATCATACCCAAACCACCGTCCCGAGGCAACTGCGATTCGCACATTCCGGCCCATTTTCCTGCCTAATCTTCCTGCTGCCGGTCCGTCTGCCCGACCCGGGTTTCGGTGATGGCTTCCAGCGCGCCCTGCCAGAGATCCATACGCGCCGAAATCGCCTGACGCGCCATGACCAGCGCCCGGGCCATGCCATCCTCGGAACCCTGGGTCAGCAGCCGCAGGATCGCTTCCGCCGCCGGGCCGTGCTCGTCGCCGTCCAGCTCGATATGGCGCTCCAGGTACCACATCATGCCCGGGATGCTGGCAGGCTCAATGCCCCACTGCGACAGCAGCGCGGAGAACATCTCCGGAATGGCATCCTCCCGCCCGAACAGGAAATAACTGGCCACATCCGCGCTGCTGCCCTCAATAGCGACGGTCAGGGTATCGGTCACGAAGGCGCGCACATGGGCCGGTATGCCATTGGTGTGAATAGCGGTCTGCCAGGGCACGCCGTTGTGCAGGGCGTCGTGGAAGGCCTCAAACACCGATGTATCCGCGCCGATCTCCCGCATGGCCTCCAGGTACAGGGTAAGATGGCTGGCCGGGTGGCCGTGACGATCCTTATCGGTTTCCTCGCAGAGGATAATCTCGTTGATAAACCGTGCCGCATTGGCATCCACCGGTGTGCGCCAGGGTAACGCCATGCCGGTGAGGTCGTGTTGCAGGCGCTTGGCCAGCGACATGAAATCCCACACCGCAAACACGTGGGTTTCCATGAAGGTGGCCAGCTTTTCCCGGGTATCAATGCGTTCGTACAGTGGGTGGGAAAACAGCCGTTGCCGGTAGTGTGCCAGTTCCTTGTCAAACATGTTGCGTCCGTCCTTGTTGGCCCAGTGGTGTTCACTGCTGTTACTATCGACGGCGGCACTCACTCCCATGACCGGCAGTTTCGGCCAATGTGGTTAACATGTTTTTTATCAAGGTGTTAGCGATTTTCAGGTTGTTGGCACGCATCCTTATTTTGACACCAGCCGAGATAACCCGCTCAGACGTTGTAACAAGGACAGAATACAGTCTCTCTATGCCACTCTTGCCCGGGTAGTGTTTCGACATGTTTCGTGAAGAACGTGCAATTATATTTATCCACTACTGCACAGCCTTCCTTGAAAGGCGCTAACGAAGCATCACTGTTCACCAACAGATACAGTCCAAGACATAGAGAAAGAAATAGGCGCACACCATCTGCAGCAACTTCTGGCTACCTGCATATCAGGCACATTGATCGGAAGATTCACGGTTATGACAATAGATAAAACAACTGAAAGAAAAATAGCGATAGACGCTAAAACGTCTATCGCTATTTTTTCAACGCCTACACCAATCGGAGGCGGACATTACTCGTTAATTAAAAATCGTAACGAATCTTGGCCTGCAGGCTGTCTGACTTAAACCCGGATGCCCAACGATGCTCATAGTTAACGGACAGACTCAGATGATCATCCATCCAGTAATCCACACCGAGGCCCGCCATATAAGAGGTTTGCTCGGGGTCTACACCAATGGAACGCAGGGTCAGCGACTGATTAAACACTTCTGCGGTCAAGGTGGAGTCCACGGTATCTCCGGCAAAATCGTGGTACACCATGAAGCTCGCTTCCGGCAACAGGATGCCCCCCTCCACATCGAACAGGTGACTCAACCGCACTCCTGCACCCAGCTCCTGAACCGTGAAGTCATCAGACTGGACCCGAACCGGCGACGAGCCATCACTGAACGTCTGGTTATAGGAGTCCGTTTGCAGCAGACTGTATTCCAGGCTGACCCGAGGCTCTACCAGCGTATCGCTGTTATTGAACCAAAGCTCTTTACCGCCCGTTACCAGCAGTCCATATTGCTTGCTGTCATAGTCCGCACTTCCTTTGACACTGTCGTTGTAGCTGGTGCTATCGGTATTGTTGAGACCAAAGTTCAGCACAGAATCCACAAACCAGTCACCCTGCTGCCAGTTGCTGTAGAGACTGACCTGGTAACTTTCGATATCACTGCTGGACGAAGAATTTTTCACATTCACATCCGCGGCGGCGTAGCTGAAGGAACTGCCCACCGTGTAAGTGTCATTGAGGTTGATATCTCCGCCCAGGCTGAAGCCGGCCAAACGACTCTTGTAGCCGTTGTAGCTGACGCCCTTGCTGGTCTGGCGGCCCTGGTCCGCCTCTGACGCAATAGCCTTGAGCCAGACACCACCTTCCTCAACCAGGTCACCTGCCGCCACACCCGAACGACCACCGTTCCGCAGACTGGCCAGGTGGGCGAGCACATTGCTGAACACCTCGCCCTGCATCTGTTCCGTGGCGGCAATCACCGCTGCCAGTGCGCTGGTATCAGTATCCGGATACTGCTGCTTCAGGTAATCGACCAGCCCATCGGCATCAGAAATATCCAGCAGTTTTTCATTCTCAATAAAGTCCGCTGCGGTTTGCTGGTTCATGCTGGTGAGATAGCTTTCCAGCAAGCCGGCGACCTGGACGACGGTGGCATCATTGGTGCTGTCCTGCACGACGTTACTGAGGTCCGTTGTTGACAGGGTGACATCTAAGTGCTGGCCATCGGTGATGCCGGAATCTGTGGCAGTATAGAGAATGGAAGAAGACGCTATCGTCGGTGTACCACTGATGCCGCCTACGGCACTCAGCACACGGTATTGCTCGGTGTCACCATAAGCAAAATCGCCGCGATAATCGGGTGTTAGCAGGACAGAAGAGCCATCAGAGAAAGTCGCTTTGGGAGTAGTGACCGTGACCAGTTCGGAAGCGTTTTCATCCCCCTTTCTAATGATCTGGGATGCAAGAGATAGCCTCGCGGTTGCACTTTGGTTCTGAAGGTTATTCTCAGAACCCAAAGTTACGGCCAGCGTACCCTGCTGGTTCAAATCAATTTCATAGGATACATTACCGCCAGCACCAATCTGTAAACGACCGGAATCAGTAATAGTCAGTGCACTTGCAGTCGCATCTGCAATAAATGCATTGTAATCAGCTTCTGAATAGTTTACGTATCCTACCCCGTTGTAATTACTGTAATAAGGCTGAACACCGACGATATTACCGGTTAACTCTGCACTTCCTGTCACTTGCATTGTTAGGGCCGCTTCAATGTCCCCATTCACCTTGCCACCAGCAAGGATGAAGGTATTACCGGTATCCCTGAATTCTACATCTCCGTTTATGGTACCGGTATTGATGAATGTATGCCCTCCTCCCTGAATTCTTACAGCGCCATCACCATCATCGTCATCCGCAAGAGATGTCACAGTGCCACTATTAGTAACCGTACCAATTGTGCCTCCATCACTAGTCCGAATATAAAGCCCATGCTCGGTCTGGGAAACAAGCGTCCCGGAATTCAATACATCTCCGATTGCGCCTGCCTCGGCAAAGACGTACAGCGCATCTTGTATAGCGTTTATGGTTCCGGTATTGGTCACAGAACCAACCTGACCACCTTCAGCACCATTACCCGCCTCTGTATTAACGTGCAGACCCCAGTAGCCAGACTGAATATCACCACTGTTAGTGACAGAACCAACAGAGCTATTTTCTCTTGCAAATATAACCACGGCATCATCGTCATTACCGCTCTGTATAGAGCCGGTGTTGACCACACTTTCAACGCTGCTTGTACCATACAGACCGAAAAACATGCCTCGGGAATCTGAGGACTGGATAGTACTGCGATTTTCAATAGCACCTGCCTGACCACTGCCACCGAGCGTTACATCAATCCCGTTTTTCTCAATATTGATATCACCTTCATTGATGATATTTCCAATAATGCCTGTTGCACGCTGATCGTAGTCACCCACTTGAATACCATCACCAGTGGAACTAATAGAGCCAGTATTCAGAATATTCCCAATATTCGGTTCACCATCTGCAAACGGATTTGTAGCATCAATATAAAGACCGGGATTACCAGTTGAATCATCGATAGCCCCTTCAACAGCCACATTACCAACACGACCTTTGCCGTCGTTATCCGGTGTTGCACTGACGGTGACCGCTGCACAGGTTTCACCCTGATCGGTAGTGATAACAACATCACCGCCCTCTGAAGCAGGGGTGCCCGAACATTGGCTGGCGGAAGCGGTAGAAACAGACAAAGAGGTAACAGCAGCAATCGCGAGGCTCAACAAAGAGCGCTTGAAATTTTTATTTACAGCCATAATACACACTTCTTTCTTATTGTTGACATTTCTCCCCGAGTATATAGACGGCGTCTTGTGAAATTCAAACAATAGTTTAATTCACACGTTAGTTCTTTCCCCTGAAACGCACTTCATGGTGCCGGACCATACTGCGCCTTCAACGGCCTGCGCAGTCTCCAGACAACCATCAATAAAAGGAAAATTTAAGCTGCATTTTCCATGGAGTGATCCAGCCCCATGCGGAAACGGCAAGGCATAGCCAGCCCGGAAAGTCCTGCCAGTACAGCAGCAAGCCCAAGAAATAACACCGGCGCCTGAAGAAAACCCTGACCACACATTAACTCCATCAGGTAAGGCGACGCACCACCAAAAAGCGAAATACCCAGGTTATGACTGATAGCCAGACCGGAATAACGCACCGGGGTATCGAACAATTCAGTAATCGCCGCCTGGTAACAGCCGTTGATCAATGATGCCGGCAGGACCGTCACCATCAACAGTACCCAGAAGTGGCCGTCCAACAGGCAGTGAATCGCCGGCAACATACACAACAGCAACACGGCACAACCGGTAACAATCACCCTGCGACGTCCGATCCTGTCGGAAACCACACCCGCGCAAAACGTACCCGCCGCCAATAACAACATTGCAGTTGTCGTAAATCCGTAAGCACTCAGATGGCTGTAATGCAGGTGCTGGGCAATCATGGATGGCAGGAACAGGCAAAAGGCAGATACAGTTCCGGCAATAGCCACCAGCCCGATGGCAATTAGCAGGTTCTGTCGGTTATGCCGCCATAGCTGCAGGAAGGGCACTTTTGCTATCTCTCCACGCTCCACGATGGCGATGAACAGTGGTGTTTCTGCAATGTGTCGTCGCGCCAGGTAACCGGCCACTCCCAGCGCACCTCCGGTAAAAAATGGCAAACGCCAACCCCACTGCTGGATTTCTGCTTCCGTCAGCGTCGCGGCAATCAACATGGCAACTGCACCAGCCAGCACATGCCCAAGCGTGGCTGAGGTAATAATGGAAGCCGTCACCAATCCGCGCTGGTTGGGTGGCACCTGCTCTGCGGCATAAATGATAGAACCGGGCAACTCCCCGCCAACTGACAATCCCTGAACAATCCGGCACGCCACCAGCAATCCCGGTGCCAATCCCCCCACCAGCGCATGACCCGGTAACAGTCCAATACCCAGTGTTGCCAAAGACATCAGCAAAATCGACAAACGGAACAGTCGCTTACGACCAATCCGGTCACCAAAGTGACTGAATAGCAAACCACCCAGGGGACGGGTCAGATAACCCAGCGCAAAAATGGCAAAAATCCAGAGCCGACTGCCCTCTTCCCCCGGAATAAACACCCGGGTCAAAACATCCGCAAACAGGAACAGAATGGCAAAATCAAAGAATTCCAGTACTGCGCCTACGCAGGTAATCAGCAATAACTGCCGCACATCAGGCTCCGAAGGTCTATGAATGTGAGTGCGGGAAATATAGAGCAGCCAACGACAGGCTGTGGTGAAAGGAAAAGAAATTTTCAGGAATGTATAAGCAGCCTATCGAATCAGGTGTGCTGCATACCGTATTTGGAATGTAGCGTCAGCCCAACGCCTGATATCATCAGCCTGTGACGAACTTAAGGGGTTGAAGCCTGGAAAGGTTTACCCTTTTTCTTGCCTGCCAGATTTCATAATTATCCTGCATGCTCAACCAGCTCTCAGGTGTACGCCCCAGAACCTTAGAGAGGCGTAATGCCATTTCAGGAGACACCGCACTCTTGCCTTTGATAACACGATTTAACGTAGAGGCTGCAACCCCCAGCTATTCGGCAAGATACCGGCAGCTGAGCCCGTAAGACTCCATATAGACAGATTCAATAAATTCACCCGGATGTGGCGGGTTGTGCATAGCCATTAATGATAATCCTCATAGTTAAGGATGTACGCATTGCCATCCCGAAACTCAAAAGTAACACGCCAGTTACCACTCACTGAAATTGACCATATCCCCGAACGATCCCCCTTCAGCGGATGCAGTAAAAACCGGGAAGATCAATATCATCCAGCATCTGGGCGGTGTCGATTGCAGTCAACTGCATTCTCAGCTTCTTCGCGTGCTTTGCCTGGATGCCAGACTTTTTGCCCGTTTCAAAGAACTGTTTCAGCCCTTTGTGTTTAATGATTTAATCATGAATGAAAGCGTAGCGCACCACGCAACACCCGACAATAACAGGTTTGTTATACAATTTTTTTGGGGAGGGAATTTTCAGCGGGATTTCAGAACATCCAGCACATCATCCAGCTCGGCTTTCATCTGTTTGACCAGTTGCCGGAACTGGCTGGCATCCTGGCTTTCCTCTTCGCCGGATAACCGGGCGCGGGCACCGGGGATGGTGTAACCCTGTTCATAGAGAAGACTGCGGATCTGTCGGATGGTCAGCACATCCTGACGCATATAATAACGGCGGTTACCACGACGCTTAACCGGCTTGAGCTGGGGAAACTCCTGCTCCCAGTAACGCAGCACGTGGTTCTTCACATCGCAAAGCTGACTGACCTCACTGATAGTGAAGTAGCGCTTGCCGGGAATAGGAGGAAGGGAACCTTCCCCTTCCTCAATTGCTGGTATCGCTTCCTGCATAGGCCTCTACTCTCGCCCTGAGTTTCTGGCCGGGTTTGAACGTCACCACCCGCCGGGGAGTGATGGGGATTTCTTCACCCGTTTTCGGGTTGCGGCCGGGGCGCTCACCTTTGTCGCGCAGGTCAAAGTTGCCGAAACCGGACAGTTTGACCTGTTCATTCTCGATCAGAGCCTGGCGGATTTCCTCAAAAAACTGCTCCACCAGGTCCTTGGCCTCGCGTTTGTTGAAGCCGAGTTCTTCATGAAGATAATCGGCAATTTCCGCCTTGGTCAGCGCCCCCATCCCTTACTTCCTCAGTGTTGCCTTAACCCCGTTCTCCAGTGCACTGACGACACTGGCAAATAACGCGTTAATCTCATCATCCTTAAATGTGCGGGAAGGATGTTGCAAGGTCAACCCCAGGGCCAGGCTTTTTTGTCCTTCCGGGACACCCTGACCGGTGTAAACATCGAACACCGTCACCGTTTTCAGCCATTCACCGGCCTGCTCACGGATAATCTGCTCGATGTCGCCAGCCGCAACCGACTGATCAACAATCAACGCCATATCACGACGCACTTCCGGGAACCTGGACAGTGCCTGGTATTCAGTCACACGCCCTTGCTCAACGGCAGCCACGTTCACTTCGAACAGGTACGCAGGACCATTCAGGTCCATCAGCTTGACCAGGGACGGATGCAGCGCACCCACTACACCAATCACTTTGCCATCACGCAATACTTCTGCACACTGGCCGGGGTGCATGTTGGCACGACGTGCAGTACGGAAAGACCAGGCACGATCATCGCCGCCCAGGGCCAGCAACGCTTCCAGATCACCCTTGATGTCGTAGAAATCGACAGGTGTGTTGTTTCCGGTCCAGCCTTCCGGCTCGCGAGAACCGGTGATAACACCCGCCAGCCACAATTCCTGCGCCAGTTCACCGTTTCTGGTGACGAAGGTCTGACCAGATTCGAACAGACGAACACGCTGTTGCTGACGGTTCTGGTTGTACTGAACGGTTTTTACCAGACCCGGCAGCAGGCTGGTGCGCATAACGGACATTTCACTGGAAATCGGGTTGGACAGAGCCACCGGTTCCAGTTCCGGTTCAAACGCTTTGTGCAGCGCAGGATCGATGAAGCTGAAGTTGATCGCTTCCTGGTAACCACGGGCCACCAGTACACGACGCATGACTTCAATACCCTTGCGGCCTTCGTCGATCTGCTTCAGCTGTACGCGCGCGACAGGCGTCGTTTCCGGCAGATTGTTGTAGCCATAGATACGGCCCAGCTCTTCGACCAGATCTTCTTCGATGCTGATATCGAAACGCCAGCTGGGAACGGCTACTGTCCAGGTGCCTTCACCGGTTGCAGTCAGGGTCAGGCCCAGACGGCTCAGCAGGGCTTCGATGTGGTCATTCTCAATGGCCACGCCCAGCAGGGATTCTACCTTTTCGGCACGCAGATTGACCTGCTTCAGGGACGGCAGATCCGCTTCACTGGCCACTTCAGAGACAGGACCCGGCTTACCACCGCAAATCTCAAGGATCAGCTGAGTGGCACGCTCAATGCCCTTGCGCTGCAGCTGGAAATCCACGCCACGCTCAAAACGGTGGGAAGAATCTGTATGCAGGCCGTAGGAACGAGCCTTGCCAGCGACAGTGATCGGATTGAAGAACGCGCTTTCCAGGAAGATGTTGCGGGTCTCGGTGCTCACACCGGTATTCTCGCCCCCCATCACACCGGCAATAGCCAGCGCTTTGCTTTCGTCAGCGATGACCAGCGTGTCGTCAGTCAGCTTCACTTCGGAGCCATCCAGCAAAGTCAGTGGCTCACCGGCTTCGGCCATACGTACACGAATAGAACCGGACAGGGTATCCAGGTCAAAACCGTGCATGGGCTGACCCAGCTCAATCATCACGTAGTTGGTGACATCCACCACCGGATCAATGGAACGGATACCGGCACGGCGCAGGCGTTCGCTCAGCCACAACGGAGTTTCTGCAGCAACATTCACATCACGGATCACACGACCCACATAACGGGGGCACCCCGCCGGCGCTTCCAGTTTTACCGGGAAGGTGTCATCAATCTGCGGTGCGCATTCTGCGACTTCCGGCTCACTGACGTCCGCCAGGTAGTTGGCGCTGACCTCACGGGCGAGACCGGCGATGCTCAGGCAGTCGCCACGGTTCGGAGTCAGGTCGACATCAATAATGGCATCATCCAGATTCAGGTATTCACGAATATCCTGACCCACAGGCGCATCCGCAGGCAGTTCCATCAGACCATCGGACGGAATATCCATGCCCATCTCTTCGCCAGCGCAGAGCATGCCGAAGGATTCCACGCCACGAAGCTTGGCTTTCTTGATCTTGAAGTTGCCGGGCAATACCGCACCGATGGTGGCAAACGGGGCTTTCAGGCCAACACGGGCGTTGGGCGCACCACAGACCACCTGGAACTCTTCACTGCCGGTAGACACACGGGTCACACGCAGTTTGTCCGCATCCGGATGCTGTTCGCAGGCGACAATCTCACCTACCACGATACCGGTAAACTCACCGGCAACCGCTTCAACGCCATCCACTTCCAGGCCGGCCATGGTGATCTTGGCCGCCAGTTCCTCGGTACTCGCCTCAGGGTTCACCCACTGGCGCAACCACTGTTCACTGAATTTCATGCTTTGTTCGTCCTCATCGCCTGACGGTGTTTTGATGCCGTCAGGACACACTCAAATACTGTCAAATCCCGCCCTTTCCTGCCGGAAAGGTGATCAGTGGAACTGCTCCAGGAAGCGCATGTCGTTTTCGAAGAACAAGCGCAGGTCCTTCACGCCGTAGCGCAGCATGGCGAAGCGTTCAACACCGAGACCAAAGGCATAACCGGTGTATTTGGTGGCATCGATACCGGCGTATTCGAACACCTTCGGATGTACCATGCCGCAGCCCAGCACTTCCAGCCACTTGATGGAACCGTCTTCATTGCGGCCCCACTCGATATCCACCTCGGCAGAAGGCTCAGTGAACGGGAAGTAGGACGGGCGGAAACGCACCTGAAGGTCGTCACGCTCAAAGAAGACACGCAGGAAGTCCACCAGCACGCTCTTCAGATCGGCAAAGCTGACCTTCTCACCCACGTACAGGCCTTCCACCTGGTGGAACATGGGGCTGTGGGTCTGGTCGGAGTCGCAGCGGTAAACCTTACCTGGGCAGATGACCGCAAACGGCGGCTTGCCGCTTTCCATCACCCGCACCTGGACCGGTGAGGTATGGGTTCGCAGCACGGTGCCGGGGTTAAAGTAGAAGGTATCGTGCATGGCACGGGCCGGGTGGTGCGACGGAATATTGAGCGCTTCGAAGTTGTGGTAATCATCTTCGATCTCAGGGCCGTCGGCCTGTTCGAAACCGATGGTGCGGAAGTATTCGGTAATCCGCTCCATGGTCCGGGTCACCGGGTGGATGCCGCCAATGGCCTGGCCGCGGCCCGGCAGGGTGACATCGATGGTTTCACTGGCCAGGCGGGCTTCGAGCACCGCATTTTCCAGCGCTTCACGGCGAGCGTTGATGGCGGTCTGCACCTGCTGCTTGGCAGCGTTGATGCGAGCGCCAGCGGCCGGTTTCTCGGCAGGCGGCACGTCACGCAGACTCTGCATCAGCAGGCTGATTTCACCCTTTTTGCCCAGGTACTGCACACGTACCTGATCCAGGCTGGCGGCGTCACTGGCGACGGCGACGGCCTCCAGTGCGGCGTTGGTCAGAACTTCGAGATTTTCCATGGGATTTGAGCGTCGGAACCTTGATTCACGGGTGATGCAAAACGGGCTAGTTTACCGGCAATGCCGGGACTTGAACAGCGGGAGGACAGGATGCAGCGGTGTTACATCATCGACAAAAAAATGGCTGCAGCCATAATAGACCCATACAAAGAAAAACCCGCCGGAGCAGGTCTTAATACATCCTGACTCAGTTGTTTCGATTCTCGCCTTTCCTGGGGTGAGAAGCAGGCCGAGGAGGCACTTCAGGACGGTCGCCTTTACGCCTGACCTGACTGACCTGCTCCACCGAAGGAGGGGGCGGAAAATCATCCCGTTGACTGGCCTCGAAAGCGGCTTGATCAACCACTGACGGCGAAGGAGGCGGAGGGGGTTCAGGAAACGTATCAAGATGTTGATTGTCAGCAAAAGCCTGAAGCTCCTCATCACTCATGGCAGGCGGAGGCGGAGGCGGCACATCATATTCCACGGATTCTGGCAACATGGATTGAGACAGCACCGTTCCAGCCAACGTTGAATCCGCATTACTCGCTATCGAATCATCAACAGATGCGGCTGACTCAGCTGTTTTTATCGTTTTTGAGAGTGAAAGATTAAAGCCTACTTTGCTGCGTAGCTTCTCAGCCAACATCGCCCTGTCAGTTGCACTCACGTCATCACAGGTCTCACGCAACAGATAATCTGAACACGAGATCAGTCGATCAATCTCCTGATCCATACAACTGACCTGCGCCAACAGCTGTTCTTTCAATTGGTTACGTAGTAGAGAGGATTTATCCGTTTTTTCCAGCTCTTTGCACAGCTCATTATACCGTATTGCCAGGTTCTCAAGCGCAGTTCCTTGAAGGAACACCATGGTCTCTGGCTTAACCTGGCGAAAATCCTTAGCTTTAACGCCGTCAGACGTATTGATAACAAGGGTACGAAGTGAACGCTTTACGACCTGAAAGAATATCCACAAACGACTGTAGTGTTTTATTTTACCGATTGTCGGTTCATTAACCTTTGTTGTCTCAGTGACTAAATCATCAATGGACTCATAAGTCTTACCAATCGCATCAAGCTCAGATGGTGCGAGGGCTTGTGGGCCATCAGCCGCTGCACAGGCAACATCCTTTACCGCCGAGTTAACAGTAAACCCTTTCTCTTTCGTTAACTGCTTGAGCACCGATGCAAACAGTAAAACCTGTTCAGCATCAGCGGTAACAGTGGAAGGTTCATTAACAATGGCTTCCGTGTCAGAAGCGGTCCTGATTTTCGTTTTCAGGTTACCGGCATTGCCCGGCATAGGTATCTTCAGACCCTGACCGTTTTCCATCAGTGCATTTTTGCGCTCCTGCAGTGTTTTTACCGCGGAGCTTGCCATAGAAGTCCCACTTTCAGAACCTGCACCCACAGAAGACTCAACCTCTGTTGTTTCAACATCAAATCGATTGGTACGCCCTCTTGACTCTGAAGCGCTGTCCTCATGCGAAGCGGCATCCTCCCCCCCAACAGGAAAAGAAACACCAGTGGTATTACCAGTAATACTATTATTCTGTCTTGACATAAAATGCTCCGTGCTTTCACCCATTCTTTGTTGTGATTATAGATAAACAGCCTTAAAAACCTTATCAAAAACAATATTCAGACAATAAAACCAAACCCAATAGAACATAACGAAATTAAAAAAAACGCCCAAAGTTTAAATTCCGTTAAAAAACAAACAAACCTTTCACCCAACCCAGTAAGCCCGCAAAAACTCTACCATTACAAATAGCATCAACATTTTACAAGTGATCAGGTCATGTTTGATATCAAAGGCGGTGAAACGATTATCTTCTCAAAAAAACACCGGACAGATGCAGCAAAATTTGCAATAGAGATCAACAGTGGGAAACAAGCCATCGTTGAAGCCATCAAAGCATTTTTCAGTTTAAAGGTCTCAATTGTCGCCAATAAAAAGACCGAAAACTACATGACAGATTGCAAAGAAAAAGTTGATACCGCACTCAACAAAAATCTTGTCGACAGGGTCATAACCCCCCGGGGCTTTGATACTCGCGTAAAAAGAGGAAAAGCCATGAATTACGAGCGACAGGCTGTTATAAGGACATGGCCGTTCAAAGGCATCATGCATCCCGGTCACGCGGCTTTATCAGTGAAAAACAACCTTGAATGTGACGATAAACACACTTACATTAGCTGGTGGCCCACAACAAGGCGAATCGGTGGTATTAGTAATCATTTATCGAGCAACTCCCGTTTAGGGGAACTCATCACTGTAAGAAAGGGAAGATCAGCTAAGGGCTACGCGAACGACAAATATTCTGAACTTTCTGATAGTGCCCGCAAACTTCTGAGGGAGGGAACAACAAAACCAAGAGAAAGACAAAAGCCATTATCACGGGATATCAAGAAAAGTGATGATACCACTGATAAAAATCCATGGGGGGTTGCTGCTGACAAGATATATGTCCCGTTACTAGGCCAAAATAAACGGCAGGGAGAAAAAAACAGCCAATTCTTTACTGTATTCGGCTTACAAGAGGGCAAAATGGATTTATTTTGGAAAACCATTAAAAACACAAAAAATGAAACAGACGAAAAATACATGGCAACGTATAAAATGTTCAGCAAACACAAAAATTGTGTCGGCATGGTGTTAACAGCACTGGAACAAGGTGGCGCAGAATTCTTCGTAAATAATTTATGGCCATCAAAAACATCCACAAACCCAAACTATCTGCACAAAAAATGTATCAAATTACAAGAGAGAATGGATGAACTTAACGAAAAATCCAACCAAATTCTAAAAAACTTTAACGAAAAAAAACAAAGACTCAGTGAAAATGAAGCGAAAGCAGTAAAAAATAAAAAACTACGATCCACCGTCGTTGAAATCAGAAAAAAATTAGACCGTTATCCTGATGAAAAAACGACAAGGGAAATGCGTTCTCTCTACACAAAATTTGACAAAATCATAAATCTAGCTGGAGAAGGCAAGCTTAGCTTAACTGCCTTAACCCCCATCAACATTGAAATCGTAGAAGAAATGACAAAACTACGGGCAAGCAATGCAAAATGGAAAGACAATACAGAGATAGACTTTCTATTTCTCAGCGCTTATAAAAAAGTATGTGATTTAATGGAGAAAACCTATACAACTGAAAATGAACGATACAAAAACCTAAACGACTCACTCAATTAATGAGATGCAGGGCTAGTTCAGGCTGTAGGGACGCATCCAAGTCTTATTCAGCAGCACTAGCGCTGACAACTGGCAACCCCCATCGCCACAGAGCTAACAGAAATACCTTTCTTTCTCGTCATCTGTTCAAGCACCTCTCCAAACAGTGCAATCTGCTGAGTATCAAAGCTAGATTTTAGTTATTTATCATAGGGAGGACATTAAGCCCATCAGCCGCAGAAAACCTGCCTGAAACACAGAGGCTCATCCCGTTCGACAAACTTGACATACCCAAAACAAGCCTTACTGGGCGCCCGAGATGAATCACTCCGAGATTAGTTCTATTCAACACCGTTTGCAGGTAACTCTTTCTGAAAACCGATGCTGGCTTTACTTGCAAAGAGCAGGCGCAGGGTTTTCATCGCTCTGAAAAAGTGCTCAAATTCCGGCCAAGAACGGAAAGCGTAAACATGTCGCTCGCGACAGACGTACCGGGCGTTCAGCTCTGGGATTGGTTGCTACAGGAAGTTTTTAATGTCCTCCCTATACAAAAAGAAAACGTTTTGTCATATAAGAGATAAATTCAAAACCAAATTCCAATAAAAAATTAATCGCTCCCTCCAAAAGAAAAAATTTAAAACCTCAAAAAAATAACAACTCCATTCATTATCTATACTAACCAGTGTCAAAATAAATAACGTTAAGGAAGCGAGGAGAGCACTATGCAAAGTCCAGTAGGTTCAGGCGGCAACACACACATAACACAACCAACAGCCAATAATGAAGTTACAAATGAGACAGAAGAGACCGCTACTGGTCACTCAAATACTCTAAGCAAAGATGTTGATCGTACTGAAGGTACAAGTAACGTTGGCAGCTCTGGCGCTGAATCTGCTGTTAGCGATAAAACGCTCCAGTCAAGATCAAAAATCACCGTTTCCGATAGCGAAATTAACGAAGACAGTGAATTACCCATTTACGAAGATGTACTAGTTAAAACAGACGCTGAAACTGAAAAGCTTGTATCAGCCTCACCAGAAACAAAAGCAGGTATCAAAAAGCATTCGAAGGCCTGGATGTTTTTCCAAGGAATAAAACGATTTTTCAACGCATTACGACTACATAACAATCCAGAAAAGCTGACACAAAGGGATTTCAAGAAAATGCCTGATTATCTAATTGAGCATAGCGAAGGCAGCTTGAAAGAAATGCTTGTAAACTACAACAGCAAACTCGACGCGTGGGAAGATGTCGCCGGTAATGGTACGCAAGATACTGCATCTCCTAAAAAGAAAGAACTATTACAGCTTGCCAAAGATATTTTTGAGTTTTCCCATACATGCTCTCAATCTGAAGGTGACGAGTTAATCTCTCACTTTAAAGGCATATCGGACGAAAGCGAACAAACTCAGTTTATTGAAAATATGAAAAGTCGCCTTTCATTTGACCCTGCACGGGTTAACGATAAAGAACCTGCACCTATCACATTTGTCCTTCCAGAGTTTACAGATAGTAAAAACAGTGAGGGTGATGCTGATGCCCGTAGAACACCTCCCCCTGTCCCACCCAAGCCTAAGGTTTCTTAGCGGTCACAATAAAGCAGCTTTAGCTTAACCTAAAAAACCCGCTTCGGCGGGTTTTTTTCATCGCAGTTCTGCACAAAATAATATCCTCTGCCGCTTACTACCACCTAGATACCTCCAATACATCGTAGGTACAATCCGCAAGCACATGTCGCCAACCACTATTGTTGCACACCTGTCGCCTGAATAAAGTGCGCGCTCATCCTGCCTGCAGGTGAATTGACAACCTTGAACGAATACAGGAACCATCCACAACGGGTGGTTTTTGCATTTCCATGGTAAAGGTATAAAGATGCAATCGACGCAAGCGGCTCCCCGTTCGGCAGCCAAACCTAACTTCGCCCCCTGGCTGGGTGTCATCTTCCTGATCTACCTGCTGCTCGTAGCGGTTAGCATGATCGGCTCGGGCTTCAAATGGGCCTCTGGTGGTGCTGAAGGCGCCCGCCAGCTGTTCGCTTTCGCCACCAATCCGCTGATGGGCCTGGTGGTCGGCGCCATGGCTACCGCACTGGTACAATCTTCCAGCACAGTGACATCCGTCATTGTCGGCCTCGTGGCTGGCGGCCTGCCGGTACCCACAGCCATCCCCATGATCATGGGCGCCAACCTCGGCACCACTGTGACCAACACCCTGGTCAGCATGGGCCATGTCGGCAAGCGTAAGGAGTTCCGCCGGGCATTCTCTGCCGCCACGGTACATGACTTCTTTAACCTGATGGCCGTGGCGATCTTCCTGCCACTGGAAATCATGACGGGATACCTGGGCAAGACGTCCGAATACCTGGCCAGCCTGCTGGCAGGTGGTGGCAGCGTCAGCATCAAGGGTCTGGATTTCATCAAGCCAATGACCCAGCCAGTGCTGGATGTCTTCAAGGACCTCTATGCTGGTCTGCCAGGCATCACTGGCGGCATCATGCTGGCCCTGACCGGTCTGGCCTTTATTTTCCTGTCCATCGTTTTCCTGGGCAAACTGCTCAAGCGTCTGATGGTAGGGCGCGCAAAGGCGATTCTGCACAAGGCGATTGGCCGCGGCCCTCTCACCGGTATCGCTTCCGGCACCCTGATGACCATCGCCGTACAGTCTTCTTCCACCACCACCAGCCTGATCGTACCGCTGGCAGGCAATGGACTGTTCAAACTGAAGGAAATCTATCCCTTCACCCTGGGCGCCAACATCGGCACTACCATTACAGCCCTGCTGGCAGCGACGGCAGTTTCAGGCAGCCATGCATTCTTTGCCCTGCAGATTGCCCTGGTACACCTGCTTTTTAACCTGAGTGCCGTTATCCTTATTTATGGCATACCACAGCTTCGGAAGATTCCCCTGCGCACCGCACGGCGTTTTGCGCAGATTGCCAGCCGTCGCAAGTGGATCGTTCTGGCCTATGTTGCCGGGGTCTTCTTTATTATTCCCGGCCTGTTGATTGTTATCACTGCATAAGAGAATCCTGCCATGACGACAATGAAGGAATACAAGGCCCACCGGAAAGCCCTCAAAAAACAGATTGAGGAAACCCGGGCATTGCTGGAGCGCCTTGAGGCGGAGCTGGAGGAAGACCGGCACGAGATGCAACATGAGGAAGTGGACCATCTTGAGGAATACATCGAGAAGGCACAACCTCACATCAGCGACTTCCGCACCCTGACCCAGTCTGCGATGGAAGACCTCGGGAAATCCGTTCACCGACTGGTCGACGCAATCCGGGGCCAGAAAAAAGACTGATGCAAAAAATGCCCCTTCCGGGGCATTTTTTATGGTTAAAACATGCGATGTTTAGCGCACAATCTCATGGAAACGGGACAGGATAGTGTCAGCAATATCCAGCCGCTGAAAGGCTGACAAATTACTCATTCTCTCAAGATCCAGCCAATGCAGGTGCAGATAAGGCGATCGGGCCTTGAACTCACGCAGATCACCTTTCTTGATAAGCGGCAGGAAACTGTCTTTTTTACTCAGCACCCGGTTAAAGGCTTCGCTCAGCGGCATAGTCACCCATTTCTCTTTTCCCTTGACAGGCATTCGCATGAAAAAGCCCTCTTTTCCCAGAAGCTCGCCGGGAAACAGCATGATATTGGAGGGCCTGACCGCTTCCGCCCTGACGGAATCAAACGTCTCATGCCAGGCCTGCTCATCAGGGAGAATCTGGATCTCGTTGTCGCCGTATTCATCGGTGTAATGCAGGCGGTAATTACTGTACAGCTGGCAGACGCTTTCAGAATAAACGCAGAACACATCACGAAACTGCTGCATGTAATCGTAGGCTTTCTGCTGGTAAATAATATGCTTCAAATCCCAGCGCAAATCCGTATTCGTTTCCATAGCCCCCCCACACCAGGCGTATATCTGACACCCACTCCAGCGTCCTGCTATCGGGCAATGACTGTTAACCACAGCCTAACAGACGACTGACTTCTTTACTGTGAACAGTATCAAGCTATCACGCATCATACCTGCGACCCATCACAGTTATCTGTAAAGCTTTGGTAAAGCTCCTGATCAGAAACACCCAAACTTTGCAGTAATGCACTAGTATTTCCCCACCCTGCGAAGCAACATTCGCCACCACTTCTGGTAACCCATTCCCAACTTCAGCGACGTCTGGATCGTCGTTGTCTCCACAACCCCGACAACCTCCCAGGGCGCATTCTCCGGCTCAATTCTTAATGGCGTTCTTAAGCATTCTTTCAACCTGTTCACCTGAACCTTGCTGAGCCTGTGATCGCGACTTACAGAGACAAAACTGCTTTTAGACGCCATACATTTAACAGGGGCCCGGGACCTGAATAACTTGCTTAAATCTGGATGGTACAATTCTGTTTTGGGAGTGGGATATTCCAACTGAGGGAACACCTGCATATACCAAAAAGGCATCCCCAGTCGGACCAACGGTAGAGCAGGAGCACTGGCTATGGCGGCTGAAATTATCGATTTCAAACAGTTTAAAAACCAAACCAGCTGTTTTCATGGCGGAATTGACGCCATCGAAAACACCAGATTTGACTATATCTCGACGCTATTGACTTGCCACTCAAAACACACAAGCTTTATCTATCAACAGTTGCTCACTAAAAGCAATCCGTACGACAAATTATTTTCGCTCTCCCTGCCCGGTAACTTGGAATAATTCAATACACTGATCAACCAACGCATAAATCATTTCCAAAGACACTTTCAAGGTTATTTTTTCACTGAACTTTCGTTTTAACTCTTCGACATTATCACTGTCGATATCTATTTCCATATTTTCCAAGTCACTATCTGTCATACCGTTTACTGCATTAATCCCCATACTCTTAAGCAACTCTCTCAAGGTGTCCAATGCATCAGCAATAACATCGTGTCGTAACTTTTCGAACTTATTTCTATCGCTCTCCTTAATAACTTCCGTTATCACTTTTGACTCAGAAAACATTGGAACTGCATGCTTGTAATCTATATTTTCTTTCAGCCAAACAATTTCAGCCCACAATCTATTGAGAAAATCAACCGTGCAGGCAATCACAAATTTCTTCGGCATGTTTCGATACCGATAATAACCCGCCCGATAATGATGCTCCTTGAATTCATCGGGCAGAATATCTCTAAGCTCATCCAGGATCCCTCGTATTATCTCCTGCCGTTCCCTTTCCGCAGCATTTGTTTCCCCTCGGGTCTTCCTACCTCTTCTTTTTTTCGCTTTTCCGGTGATGCACCGTTTCGATACTGCCCCACCTGAAATTTGCGGACTTTCCATCAATAAAGCACTACTGACCGGATCCACTTCATGCGTCGTGCGAGCTGATAATCCGGCTGTGCCGGGCCTATCGTCGGGCAAGGCAACTAAAGCCCCCTCCGTCGAGGATGAATCATAATCCGACTCAGTGCTCGATCCTCCTTCGTAGCTACTTGATAAATAACCACCTTCGCGAATTAATCGCACTCCTTCCATGAGCATTAACCTATGAAAAAATCAGTCTCACCAGAAACTGAAAAAATGAAATTAGCTATAGCTATCGACCAGAATGAACTGAATAGCCAATGCTATTTTTTACATTGGCAACAGTCCTTTGGTAATAACATCCTTGTCAGAAATACAAACAAAATGCAGAAAGCGAAGGCAAAAAAAAGGCCGCACAAGGCGGCCATAGATATGGGGTTTGAGCCACACCACCGGTGCAACCTGTCATCCTATGACAGGCACTGGAGAAGCAACCGATGACAGACCCAGAATAACGTGGCGTCCGGTGACTGACCACCGACTTTACGGAGTCTTACGTACAACTGACTGCCGCATCGAAACGGATACATAAGACTACAAAAACATTTTGCAGCTTTTTCAATGCCAACAAACGGGGAACTAAAGTGAATATGGCGCGCTCGGGAGGATTCGAACCTCCGACCGCCTGGTTCGTAGCCAGGTACTCTATCCAGCTGAGCTACGAGCGCGCAAAAGATGTGACAACATTACATTGTCGAATTGACTTGCAGAAGATGGCGCGTCCGGGAGGATTCGAACCTCCGACCGCCTGGTTCGTAGCCAGGTACTCTATCCAGCTGAGCTACGGACGCACATGAACTGCAATTTCACCAGGTACCGCCTGAAGCAATACCCTAATGAACTGGCGCGCTCGGGAGGATTCGAACCTCCGACCGCCTGGTTCGTAGCCAGGTACTCTATCCAGCTGAGCTACGAGCGCGCAAA
This sequence comes from Kistimonas ophiarachnellae, assembly GCF_057552235.1. Taxonomy (NCBI): domain Bacteria; kingdom Pseudomonadati; phylum Pseudomonadota; class Gammaproteobacteria; order Oceanospirillales; family Endozoicomonadaceae; genus Kistimonas; species Kistimonas ophiarachnellae. Next base: position 110,230 of record NZ_BAAJPA010000006.1, read on the forward strand.
AACGGATTCAGGATGATTAATATCATCCAAAAGACTGTCAGGAAATGGCGCGTCCGGGAGGATTCGAACCTCCGACCGCCTGGTTCGTAGCCAGGTACTCTATCCAGCTGAGCTACGGACGCACATTAAACTGCAGACTTTCCAGCCAACATCTCATGATATTGTCTGAGCAAGTATGGCGCGCTCGGGAGGATTCGAACCTCCGACCGCCTGGTTCGTAGCCAGGTACTCTATCCAGCTGAGCTACGAGCGCGCAAAAATAAATCAGGATGATGAAATCACCCAAAAGACTGTCAGGAAATGGCGCGTCCGGGAGGATTCGAACCTCCGACCGCCTGGTTCGTAGCCAGGTACTCTATCCAGCTGAGCTACGGACGCACATTAAACTGCAGACTTGTCAGCCAACATCGCATGATATTGCCTGAGTAAGCATGGCGCGCTCGGGAGGATTCGAACCTCCGACCGCCTGGTTCGTAGCCAGGTACTCTATCCAGCTGAGCTACGAGCGCACTTCCTTACGGGATGCGAACTATAGAGATACGCGCTGTTTGAGTCAATATGCGGCAAACCGAACCGCCGTCTTTTCTATACCTTCTTTATAAAGGCGCAATCCGTCGCAACCGGCCCGGCTTTCTCATACAATACGCGCCATGAGCGAACTGATAGCACTGCTGTTGCTGATTGCCGGTATCTGGTACTGGCAGGACACCGCCCTGGCCCGGGAGATCGCCCTGCGCCAGTGTCGTCGAACCTGCAGGGAACTCGGTCTGCAATTGCTCGACCAGACCGTCGAGCGGACACGCAGCCGGCTGGTTCGAGTCAATGGCGGGCCACGGGTGTTGCGTCGGGAATACCGGTTTGCGTTCACCACAACAGGGGAACAGCGATATGCCGGCTACTTCTGCATTGTCAGACGGCAAGTTCTGGATCTTCACCTGGACCTGCCCGATGAGACGACAGATGAACACTCGTCACCCCATCAGCTATACCTGCAACCCGATCAGACAGTGCATTAATACATCAGAGCGCACCACAGACTTTTATCAGAGATGACTGACAATGCCTAGCGCCAACGAACTCAAGAAAGGCCAGATTGTTGAAATCAACGGCCACTATTACATGGTCAAAAACGTCGAGTCCAAGAGCCCGTCATCCCGCGGTGCCCAGACGCTTTACAAGGTGCGTTTCAACCAGGTGCCCGGTGGCCGTAAATACGACGACACCTTTACCGGCAACGACATGCTGACCGACGTAAACATGATGCGCAAGCCGGTTTCCTTCCTTTATAAGGAAGGTGACCTGTACACGTTCATGGACCAGGAAGACTACAGCCAGTACACCCTGGAAGCCTCCGCACTGGAAGACCAGCTGCCCTACATTCAGGACGGCATGGAAGGCATCACCGCCCTGCTGGTAGACGACAGCCTACTGGCACTGGAACTGCCCCAGTCCGTCATCATGGAAGTGGTTGAAACCAGCCCGGCCATCAAGGGCTCCACCGCGGCGGCGCGCACCAAGCCGGCCCGCATGGCCACCGGCCTGGAAGTTCAGGTGCCGGAATACCTGGAGCAGGGTGAAAAAATCAAGATTAACACTGAAACCGGCAAATTCATGTCCCGGGCTTAAATCGTCAGGACAGGATACTGAAAGGGATGACCGGCACCATCGCCGGTCAGATCGCACGCACAGGTTGATGACCGTGAACACACAAGCAACCCTCCTCGACAGCCGGGCCAACGCCCGCCAGCTAAGCCACCGACTGAAGACACTGAAACCCTGGCAGCAGGCTGCCTTTGCCATTGCCATGGCGGAACGGGGCTGGCCCAACTTCGCCCTGTTTGCCGATGTGGCTGAATTTGGCGAGCCGGACGAAGTCCGCCACTGCCTCAATATGCTCTGGGATTATGTGGCAGGACAACAGTCATCCAAAAATTTCGAGCGACTGCTGGAACGGCTGGAAGACCAGACACCGGATGTGGATCAGTTTGACATGTATGGCGTCTACCCCGCACTGGACGCGATTGTTGCCATCACCACCGCGGTTCAGTGCGCCATGCAGCCCTCACTGGAAGAAGCCGCCAGTACCGGTGCACTGACGCTGGCCACGATCGGTCGCTTTATCCGCTTCCGCGAGGCCGATGAACTGAGCGGTACAGAACTCGCCCAGTACATTGAAGAACACGAACTGTATGAGGCACAACAGGCGTTCATCAGTGAAGTCATCAGCTGCCTGGAAAAGGCGCCGACACAAAAGCCTGAAATGAAGAAAACCCTCAGGGAACTGGCCGCCAACGACAACACCAGCCACCTGGGCATCAGCCTGGACGGTTAATGGGCAACCCATCCCCTGTTATGGCCTTACCGTCACAACAGGGGCAACGCTTACCGATAAAGCCTTTCCAGGTTTTCCACAATCACTTTCCGAACATTGCCAATATCTATCGCCGACAAGCCAGCTGGCTGGCTAACATCCAGTGCATGAAGTGCTAGCGCCGGCATCCCCTGCTCATAATCATCCAGCTCTTCCCGGACAAGCACCGGCAGGAAATCCTGCCCCAGGGTAAGGTAACGATTCACCAGTTTCTTGAGCCCCACCTGAAAAGGCATTTCGCGAGAACCCACCAGCTTGTTTTGTGCCGGAATCTTGAGATAAAGACCCGAAGCACCCACACATTCACCGGGAAACACTTTGATCCCAGTATCTACCACAGCGTCTGGCGGCAACGGCCGGAAGCAGGCATTCATGGCATCATCCGGCAGCAGGATCATCACGGACTGCTCCGCCTCATCCGGCAGAACAAACCGGTATTGCGTATATAATACTTCTTCTGAACGGGAATACAGGCAAAAGCACCCTTCGAATCGCGCTAAAAAATGGAGCGCCTCGGAACGATTATCAATACTGCCCGGATCCCACCCCAGATCTTCCCTGTCCAGCAGCTCTCGCCAGCCGTTAAAGGCAACGGCCTCGACAGACTGACTCATACTCCCTCCCCCGTGACAGCAAAAAGCCATGCGACTGTTATATTTATTCTTGTCTGCAGCGCCTTATCGCACAGACTGTGCCACTGAAGACAAGTCTTTTCACAGCACCGCAAACACCACCCAAAATGCCAACACTGTCACAGAATAGATCAGGCAATCGATCAATTAATGTGCAATCAATCTGTCCATTGATACTTTCAACTTTTATTTCATGGCCACCCTCAATCTGGCCTGACAAAAACGGTCACGCTGCCCTGACCTGTTGTGACAGTTTTATGACCGCAGTCTGACTGTCAAAACAGCCGCCAGCCGATATAATCCAGCCAAACTTCAAATACGGAACGAACCATGGATATAGCCGCCTTTGATGATCTGATGCTGACACTACTGGTACCCGGACTTATCCTGTTCATGGCCTTTATTGTCTGGGACCTGGCAAAGCACTCGAACGCCGGCAAATTCGGGACATTAATACTTTTTGGCGTTTTAGGGTTGGGCGTACTGGGCTTTGTGATCAAGAAACTGGTTGCCATGAACCTTGGCCTATAAACCCACCAAACCCTCAACAAACTGATAACAATAAGCAGATAGGTCAACGGGGAACACACCCATGAACGATCCCTGCAATACCACAGAAACCCACACAGTCCTCAATCAGCCACCCGCACTGGAACCCTATAATGTCTTCTCAACGGATACCGCCCTTCGGGAAGCCATACAAGTAGAGACAAAATGGGTTGAAACGGAACTTCATGGCTACGGCCAACTGGCTGGGAATACACTGTTTCATGCCGGATTTCTCGCCAACGAAAACCTGCCCGAACTGCGCACCCATGACCGTTTTGGACATCGGATAGACCAGGTCGATTTTCACCCCGCCTACCACCAGTTGATGCAAACAGCCATTGAACACGGGCTGCCCTCATCCCCCTGGCAAACACCACAACCGGGCGCCCATGTCGCCCGTGCTGCAATGATGTACCTCCACAACCAGGTGGAAGCCGGAAGCTGCTGTCCGCTGACGATGACATTTGCCGCCGTGCCGGCCATCCAGCATCAGCCGGATATTGCCGCTCACTGGCTCCCCCTGATTACTGCGCGCCACTATGATCCGGCTAATAAACCCTGGTTCGAGAAACCCGGTGTCACGATCGGTATGGCCATGACAGAAAAACAGGGCGGAACGGATGTACGAGCCAACACCACCCGGGCCCGCCCACTGGGCGAGAGTGGCCCCGGGCGCCTCTATACACTCACGGGTCACAAGTGGTTCTGCTCCGCTCCCATGTGTGACGCTTTCCTGGCACTGGCTCAGACCGAAAAAGGCCTTTCCTGTTTTCTGCTACCACGCTGGCGAGAAGACGGCCAACGCAATGGTTTTTACATTCAACGGCTGAAAGACAAGCTGGGCAACCGCTCCAATGCCTCCAGCGAAGTGGAGTTTAGGGAGGCTCATGCCTGGATGATCGGGGAGGAAGGACGGGGTGTACCCACCATTATCGACATGGTAGCGCTCACCCGTTTTGACTGCATTACCGGCTCCGCCGCCCTGATGCGACAAGCAGTGGCCCAGGCGGTTCACCACTGCAGCCACCGACATGTCAGCGGCAAGCTGTTGACTGACCATCCGCTGATGCAGAATGTCCTTGCAGACCTGGCCCTGGAAAGCGAATCCGCCCTGGCCTTCAGTCTCCGTATCGCCCGAAGTCTGGATCACCCCAATGATGAACAGGAACAACAGTTCTGCCGGATTGCTACCGCTATCGGGAAATACTGGGTCTGTAAGCGGGCCCCCGGCCATATCAATGAAGCCCAGGAGTGCCTGGGGGGAGCCGGTTATGTGGAAGAATCCATCTTGCCACGCCTTTACCGGGAAGCACCGGTCAACTCTATCTGGGAAGGCAGCGGCAATGTGCAATGCCTGGATATCCTCAGGGCAATGCAACGTCAACCCCGTTCACTGGAGGCGGTCTTCGCCGAACTGGAGAAAACCGTCGGTGCTGACCCGCAACTGGATCAGCGAATAACCAATCTGAAAAATCTGATGGCTAACACAACCAACTTCCACTACGAGGCCCGTCGGCTGGTGGAAGCGCTGGCTATCTGCCTGCAGGCAAGTCTGCTGCTGCAGGCCGGCAATACACTGGTGACTGATGCATTCCTGCAGGCAAGATTGCAGCCCGGCGGCTTGGCATACGGCACCCTGCCTGTCGGCATCCCCTGCTCGCGCCTGATCGAACGGGCGCGCCCTCTCTAACGTGCATCAATACCGGTCGCGGCGATCACAACGGTATACCTTGCCAACGATCGTGGTCGCCGTGGCACCCAGGGAATCTCACCCCCCGCGTGTGACTGATAGCCTGAACGTGTACAACATCCCCGCCAAACCGGGCTGTTTCGTTGCGCAATTCGTTACGGGCGCCCTCCATCAGGTTTTTATTCGAGGTAAAGTCACCGGTAAACCAGTTGCCCTGGCTACCATAGACTTCGCCCAGATAAGTACATCCTTCAGGCTTCGTATCCACCAGTTCAATCCGGTACGCCTCCGGGTGCAGTCTATTGGCAGAACAGGCAATCAGCAGGAGGGAACACAAACCAAAACGTGTTTCAACATGGCCATTCACGATTACAGGCAATGCTCAGATGAATCAGACAACCATGAAAGAAAGGGTTTTTATCAAGACAAGCCACCACTTCCTTACATGGCCTCTACAATTGCGGGGTAGCCTATGTGCACAAGCACTGGATTTAAAGTGAACGGCGAGTCAAACAACGACAACGTTTGGAAACATTGATTTAAAGCGTTAGCCAAGCCTTATAGTGGCTGAACTTGTATATAAAAATACATCCCTACATAAACACTTGCTCCCCAAATCAGCCCGCCGATATGCAGAAGCCCTTTACCCCACAGATTTTGGTAAAACCAATGCCCAAGCAGAACGCTTAACAACGCGGTTATCATGGTACCGACCAGCAACCAGACCCCACGAACAGGGAGGTCACCCCCAAAATTCATCACCATCTGGATGGGAGCCATAATGGTTAGAGGAATCCCCAAAAAGAATGCCAGGAAATCCCCGTCGCCGGTAAGCGTTGCAAAGAAATTGATGACTAAAACACCTGAAAGAACCAATCCAAGCGATAGAGCCAGCCTTTTCATAAGTCCCTTTATACCTTGTCAACGGTGACTGCATGCCAACGAGCATCTCAATCACCGATCATTATTCTGTTAACTTTGACTCTAGCAGTTCTTTCAGTGGCGTGGGCAGTATTCCCCTGATCCTTAAGCTGGCCGCCTTCTCATGCTTTTGCCAGAGAATGCCAAGATAAACAACCAGTAAACCGATTGCCGTGAGCGTGAAGGGGAACAACCAACTATCCCTGAATACCGAGAAAGCCAAATGGCCCAGGTAAAGGCTTACCCCCAGCGCACCAAAGACCACGAATACCCGTCTGACCAGCACCACGCCTATCACCATCAATATGAGATTGACACAGCAATACAGGAATTTGTCGAGCTCACTATCAGAGTCCTGCAGGGTTATTCCTGCCCAAAAGGCCATAACACCGAAGAGGTAAAGCCAGAACGCATAATCCTGCGAATGCCGGGTCCGACTATCCGTCCAAAGCGCTACCAGAACCATCGCAAGACCGCCCCACATCGACGTCAACGCACCCATCTCGCCAGTAAACCGGTCACCGACCAACATGGCCACAACATCCATGATTAACAGCCAAAAGGTGATTGCCATCGGCATAACCAGAAAGGGATAACGAAATCGCCAGATCATCACTGCACCCGCAGCCAGCGCCCCCAATTCCATCGATAACCAGCGCCAGTGAAGCTCGTCATGATAGTCAAGATAACCTTTCCCTTCTGGCCAATATCCCAGCGCAAGCTGTAAGCCATAAATCGTCAAAGGGACAATCACAACGACAAAAGCAGCACAGATTCCTGCCGGAATCTCAAAGTCTTTATGCTGAAAATAACAGGTCAGTGAGAGCCCCGCGAGCGCGTAGGCCAGTGAAATCGACACAATGCCCCAGCCACCAAAAGCCTCCCACCCCATACCCATGAACAATGACATGGCGCCAATAGCCATCATTCCACCCAGGTATTAAAGCAGGTGTGTGAAATCAAAGGCCGGACCACTGCCACCAGGTTGCTGCTTCAGAAAACTGATCAGTGAGTCCGCCTGCTGTTGCGTGATGATGTGCTGCGATACCGCCAGATCAAGCTGCTTTCGGGTAATTTTCATTGTCAGATACGGTTGGTATATCGAGAAGCCATAGCGTACATCAACCATACGTCATGGCATGCGTATTTCAGGGCTCAGCCGTAATAGCATGGATACGCTGCACCAACCGATCCATTGCCCGGGAATCCGGTGCATCCAATGCATAGGTATTGTGGAAAAAGAGGGTCAATGTCGCGACACCATCGCTCATAACGAGTGTATAACCCTCATCAGGGGTATCCGCATAGACCCCATGCCAAAAATACCCCTTCCCGGTTTTATCCCCGGACTGGGTAATTCGGGCGAAGGCACTGAGACATTTCTTAAGATCAATCGCTGTTTCCATGACGAACCGTCTCATTCTGACTATGTCACCGCACGGTGAGAGCGTTAACCCTGCGCACGATTCTGATGCGCAGCCTCCCAGGTCTGGATAGCCTGCTTGCGCGCCACGCCCCAGCGGAAACTGCCCAGGTGTCCATCACTGCGTATCACTCGATGACAAGGTATCAGGTATCCCACCGTATTAGCGGCCAGGGCACTGCCCACAGCCCGCTGAGCCTTGGGTACACCCGCGATTTCCGCCAGCTGCCGGTAAGAAACCACCCTGCCAGGCGGCACCTGCAAGAGCGCTTCCCAGACCTTGAGCTGGAAATTGGTGCCGCGAATGACCAAATGCAATTTCCCCCGCTCCAGCTCACCGGCAAAAATCCTGTCAGAGAACCGGGCTGCAGCCCGGTCATCACGCTTCAACGTTGAATCAGGCCAACGGGATTCCAGCAGTGCTATCTGACCACTTTCATCACCATCACAGAAAACCAGGTGACAGACTCCCCGGGGAGTCCAGCCAAGAAGCGCCAGACCAAACGGGGTACTCGCGAGCCCAAAACCAATGACAAGCCCTTTTCCCTGCGCCTTGATTTCTCCGGGCGACATGGCTTCACAATTCACCATCAGGTCATGGAGTCGCCCGGGGCCGGACAACCCGGCATCCAGGGAAGCACTCAACACATCTCCGGATTCCCTCAGCGCCTTCAATGCATGTTCCTTTGTGAGGTACTGCAAAAAACGCTTTGGCGACACCCCGGCCCAGGCAGTGAACAACCGCTGCAGATGATACTCACTGAGATTCATCGCTCCGGCGATGACTTTAAGGCTCGGCTGATGCCGTGCATTGGCACGAATATAATCAATCGCGTGCTCAATGGTCTGGTATTGTTGTGCCGAATCGAGCGCACTGTCATTCATGATCAACCGCCTTTGAAAATCCAACCTGCCTGATACGGGGGAGGAAACCGGTTACCAGTGCGGTTCCCAAAAGAACCAGGAGAGTACCCAACACCGTATGCCAACCCACAGGTTCCCCAAGGAAAAGGTAACCCCAGAATATACCAAATACCGGTATCAGAAATGTCACGGATAATGCCGCCGATGCCGGATAGGGGGCAATCTCCTTTTCAAGACACCGGCGGTCATCAACAGAAACACCGCCGCCAGCGCACCCCGGACTTCCATTAACAATGCCGGCCCCATTACCGGAACCCCAATACGAATAAAAAGAAACGAACTTCCCCCAGATGGCAGCTAAAGACACCAGACACAACACACTCGTCCAACGCATAATCCGCTTCCCTGTGATGACGGGTACGGAATGACAATAATCATCGCCCTATCCGTTAACCACCCGTTTCTTGCGCTATATTCACCCTCGCATGCCAGAGTGCAAAATGGAATATTGAAATAGCGATGCAACTGACCGAATAAAGAAGCAAATAAGTCATTGGGAAAAGCAGGAAATGTTCAAGTCTTCAGATCAGACTGTGGTTCATGCTATTGACAGCCTTGTTCTGACAGGTGCAGTCTGTCCGGCTTTTTAACAGCGAACATTTGCACCGGTTATCACAGGAAATCTACAGGCATAGGGAAACATACGGGCTAAACCATCAGCATGTAAGCCGGTTATGCTGATTGTCAGGCAAAAAAAATCCCCGCTGGCACGATGCCAACGGGGATTAAATAAAAACGAACATGACAAGAGATAAGTGTTACGGAGCAGCTTATCTGGGTTCGTATTATTCAGATCCGACCGACTGAAACCTATTCGTAGATTTACGCGACACTTTTCGGATACTGACAAAACACTAACGTTCAACCGTTGTCTGCTTCTGCATGGCTGCGATACGTCCATCCTGTAACGGCGCAAGCCGCAAATCGGCATACCAGGCCTGGGCCATGCTGTCTGAATTGTCGGAATCCGTCATGATGGCAACCAGGTCGACACTGTCGATATCTTCACCAAATACCCGCGCCCAGTCTGCAACGACATTGCGCTGCACCTGTCTCCATTGACCGGGAGCATCCTCACGCCCATTGACGGCAATCACATGAATGCGATCACTGAAAGGGCTTTTCCATTCTTCACCTGCCCGGTGCTGGTCAGACCAGACGTAGGTAATACACTTTGCCCCCCACATCCCCAGCATTGACATTCGCCCCACATACACCCTTGCAGCAAAGTCCTGTCCTTTGGCGCTGGCCGTTTTCGGGGCAGCACCAGGAAAGCGACCTATCTTCCACGCCCATTGAAGGACCGGGGTTTCATCCAGATGAACCGTTCGTCGATAATAATAACCCGATGCGCTGCCATGGCTGGTTGCCTTCAAGGCCCGTCCGTATAGCCTATCGGTTATCGGTGAATAGATTGTCTCTCCATGAAAACTGTGAGATTCCCACCCCTTCAGGCTCGAGACATCCAATGACGACTGATCAGCTTTAGTGACGCCTGCCGCAAGACAACAGACAAGCAAGCCTTCCCTTATCGTTGGTGTCATGTCATGCACCGGCTGCTGTTCCTCTTACAGGTTTCATCTCACCACAGCGGCTCCACACGAGGCAAGCAAACCCACAAGATAAATGGCCGTTTTGCGTCTACCTTTCACACCAATCCACAACCAGGTGCTTTCGGTTACTGGCAATGTCAGACCCATTGAATATCAATCCTGCCAATGGGCAGAGTGCCGTAGTGATTGGTAGCGGCATCGCAGGCCTCTGTGCAGCGCGGGCAGTCAGTGACTTCTTTGACCAGGTCATCATCATCGAACGGGACCCACTTGATCATGCCGGTGAGCCCCGGAAATCAGTCCCCCAGTCCCACCATACGCACTACCTTTTGAGTGGCGGAGCCTGTGCCCTGACCGAACTCTATGGCTCCGTTTTTCCGGATCTCGCATCACTGGGGAGCATCCCGGTATCCAGTGGCAGCCAGGTACAATTTGATGATGGTCGGCAAATATCGTACCTGCCGAACAGCGTTCTTCAAAAGCCGAGAGAACTTGGCATCAATGGCTACAGCCAGTCCCGGCGTTTACTGGAAACCGCCTTACTGGAAGCCACCATCGCCCAACCCAATATCACACTGCGCAGTGGCACGACGGTGAGTGGTTTCCTGTGGGAAAGCGAATGCATCAAGGGTATTCGCTATACAACAAACGGCCACGAAAAGACGCTACCGGCAAACCTGGTGATTGACTGCGGCGGCCGCGGCAGTCATTCCCCGTCATGGCTGACACGGGCCGGTTATCCCAAACCGCCAGAAACAACCATTGATGTCGATCTGGTTTACTGCTCTGCCCGCTACCAGGCGACTAAAGATACATCACCCATCAAAATCCATGTCGCGAGAGATCCCACCTTAACCAACAGCCGTGTTGGCGTAGTCAGTAACATCGAAGGAGGCCAGTGGTTTGTCACACTGGCAGGCCAGTTCGGCGATTATCCTCCCAAAGACGAGGCAGACTTCCTGGCCTATGCCCGCACATTACCTTCCATGAATGTTTATGAACTGATAAGCAACAGTCAACGTATTAACAGTATCCACCGCTTCCACTTTCCCCGCAGCATTCGTCGTCACTACGAAAAGCTATCCCGCTTTCCTGAAGGACTGGTTTTACTGGGAGATACCCTGAACGTTATCAACCCCGTCTATGGCCAGGGAATGACCACGGCTATCCGTCAGGCGCAACAGCTGCAGGCAATGTTGGCCCAACGACAGCATTCTGGGCAAAGCGTAACAAACCTGGCACCAGACTTGTTCCGAAGGTGTGCAGACCTGGTTGAAACGCCCTGGCAACTCGCCGCAGTACAGGACATGCTGAATGCAAAAACACGCATGGACCGGTCAGAAACATTACTGGCATTTGCCCGACATATGATGGCTATCAACGCCCTGGCCGTGACACAAACAGATATCCATCAAATCCTGATGGAAGTGTTCCATATGCGAAAATCCCTCGACGCCCTCTACTCCGACACCATCCTGAAGCAAATCAAGGCCATACTGCCAGCCATGAACACCTCGCATCCGTCCGCTTAACTTCCTTTCCAGCATGAGAGCGCATAGAGTATGGCGTTTCTGAAGCTATACCCTAAAGACCAGATACGACCATCAGCCCGACCAGAGATACCATGCAATTCCACAAGCCTGCCCAACATACCACCCTGCTGTTCAATAAGCCTTATATGGTATTGACCCAGTTTACCGATGCACAGGGACGCCCAACACTGGCAGATTATGTACAGATCAAGGGTGTCTATGCGGCCGGGCGCCTGGACAGGGACAGCGAGGGACTGCTTCTGCTCACCAGCGATGGCCAGCTGCAAAGCCATATTGCCAGCCCCCGGTTCAAACAACCCAAAACCTACTGGGTACAGGTGGAAGGGATACCGTCAGAAGCACAACTGGAACAACTGCGCAGCGGGGTCATGCTGAAAGATGGCATGACACAACCCGCGGAGGTCCGCCAAATGTCCGAACCGGATCTCTGGCCACGCAACCCTCCCGTTCGTTACCGTAAATCGGTACCGGACAGCTGGCTTGAAATCACGATACGTGAAGGCCGCAACCGACAGGTTCGGCGCATGACTGCAGCCATTGGCCATCCCACCCTGCGCCTGGTGCGCTACCGCATTGGCCCCTGGACGCTCGACGGCCTGAATCCCGGTGAATACCAAAAAATCACGCCAGAGGCCCTGCCAAAGTCAGCACCTTCACGCTCGAGAGCTCCTGGCTATAAAGAAAAGCGCAACAATTATCGTACTCAGAATAAAAAACCTTCCCTGCCCGGGAAAAAGCGCCACCCTAAATCCAGGTAAAAAAAGGAACAACGCAGCCCATGGCAATCCGCATTCCACAGAATCTACTGCGCGCAACCTTCATCACGGCACTGGTAGTCACGATGATACTTTCATTGATGCCGCAGGCCTTTGACCCCACGCCGCACCTCTGGGACAAGGCCAAGCATTTTGCCGCCTTTTTCCTGCTGGCGGGCCTGCTGGATATGGGCTGGCCGAAACGACCAGGGATGATGACCAAGTGCCTGCTATTGCTCGGCTATGGCCTGATGGTGGAATGCCTGCAAGGGTTGACACCGGACCGCTATTTTTCGCTACTGGATCTGCTGGCAGACGGTATTGGGATTGGCAGCTATGTAATTTGCGGGCTGTTGGTGAGCACTATGCGAAAGGGAAATACGTCGGTATCCGTTAACCGCCAGGCACAGGCTAACCCACCCGCACCTGGCAATAATCTTAATAACTGATATGGAAACGACGGAACAGGAAAGCCACCACCCAGAGCGGACCGATCAACAGGAACTGCAGATCCTTGAAAAATGACGGTTTCTTCCCTTCGATGTGGTGACCGATAAACTGAAAGATCCAGGCGATCACGAACAGGCTCAGGCTCACCGGCACCAGAACCGGCTCAATGTTGATGATAACCAGCAGCATCATGCCGACAGTCACTGTCATGGCCGCCGCCAACCGTACCGACAGACGTATGTAGAAGGCCAGCGCACCAGCCATGAAAACAGACGCCGCCATCGGGTGCAGGGCCCATAACAGGCCGATCACACAGAACGTGATCAAGGGCACACAGACCCAGTGAATCAGTTTATTGGTCTTGTTGCGGTGGCTCTCACCATACTCAACAAACCACTCCTCCAGCGATTTCATCAGTGATCCTCCTGTATTCATTCTTATTGTCAGGCAAGACAATGGACGGCCAGCTTCCTTCAATACATCAAGCCGAAAGCTGCACCAACGGCTCATTGTTTGCTGATTGCTGCGGGCTGTCAATATCTGGTACGAAAGTACACATTAAATATAAGACGCCCTGCCAGCCAGGCACGAACAAACCCGCCAAAAGCGGGGGCTTTGTGTATAATGCCCGCTGTTTTCCAGTAGCTATTGAACGGGATCCCCTATTCATGGAGTTTTTTCTCAACGAAGACATCGCCCGCCACTTTGCCGGACAGGGCCTGGGCGACTTCGCCAGCCTGTGGGATCTCAAGCTGGACTGGTTCGAGCCGGTCAATGAACGCCGGGATGGCTGGAGTGGCGTCAGCCGGTATACGCTCCCGGGCAACCAGCCCCTGCAGGTCTTTATCAAGCGCCAGCAGAACCACAACACCCGTCAGCTCCTGCATCCGATCCGTGGTGTTCCTACCTTCCAGCGGGAATACCACAATATCCAGCTATTCCGCTCCCACGGAATCCCGACCCTGACACCACTCTATTACGGTGAGCGCAGTGTTGACGGAAACGACCAGGCGATACTGATTACCCTGGCACTGGATGGTTACGAGAACCTGTTTGACTGGTATCGCAAAACGGCGCCCGGCCAGCCCGAAGAAACAATCCAGGTGGTATTAGCAGCCATCGCCCGAGTAGCACGTAAACTGCATGATCAGGGCATTGCCCACTATTGCCTGTACCCGAATCATATCTTTGTGCGGACAGAGGATGCTGCAACCTCCGAGCTGGACCAGGATCCCGAGATCATCCGGTTGATCGACCTGGAGAAAGCACGACGCCAACCACTCAACCAGCTCCGGCGCTTCAAGGACCTTGAGTGTTTTATGCGGCATGCGCAGCATTTCTCGCTCACGCACATCCGCTACCTGCTGGACTGTTACTTTGGGGAAAGCCCTGTTCCGGGGGGAAAACGCCTGCATCAGCAGCTGCTTAAAGCCCTGATGGCCAAAAATACACGCCTGCCAGATTTTTATCAGCCCTGAACCGATCCGTAATAATGCGGCTATATGACCGGCGGGTTTTCATCAACCCGCCGCATTTAGCGTGTTATCTTTTTTGTGCCGCAAGGTCAGCTCGCCATCCATGATGACCATGGAGACTTCCCCTTTAGCCATCAGCTTGCCTATCGCGCTTTCTTCTGGCACCGGTATCAGGTAAAAAGGCTCGAGCCGACTACCAATCAGCGTAGCCAGGCCACCGCCAACCAGGGGCTGAATAGCGTCAAGTCCCAAATCAAGATCTGCCGAACTGATGGAAATATCATCAAGAAAAACCGCCTGTTCAGCTGGCTTGAAGACCAGCCGCGCGGTTCCCGTCAGGGTGATAGGCGCCGGCTCGGTCAGAAGCGCGCCGGCCAGATCCACATCAAATCGCCCCGTAAGGGTGAAACCGACCCTCTCACCATTTCGGTCAAACTGGATGAGCGGTGTGTCCAGATAGAGCTGGGAGCGGATATTGGCAGGCAGATCCACCGGCACCAGGCGGGGCGCCTGAAACTGGTCGCCGATAAGTCTCAGAAAATCCCCCTCCTTCAAGGTCACATCATCTGTCACACTACAAGCTGCCAGAAGGGCAAGAACGATACCGGAAACGGTTACCCAGATTGTCTTCGACACTGACACTCCTGTTTTTCACCATAACAATAAAGAAAGAGCTTATCCGAAAGGCATCACTATGCCTATGTACGGTCACAAATAAGACACAAAGCCTGATGCGAAGACCTTATAACTGACCCGTTTTTTATTGCAAAAAAAAACAAAAACTAAAAAATTTCTCTTAAACAAGATTGTCCAAAACATCATGAGAAAGAAAAGCAGCCATCAATTAACTCTGAATTTAGTGCTTACTTTCAACAACAGGCTAGTTACATATTTTTCCAACAACATCGTGATATTCAATAAGGAGAAATAAATTATGCCAGGGACAGCAGTCGCACAATCAGGTTCTGCGGGCACGGGAAGACAACCGCCCCAGCCACCCCAACCACAAAGTTGCTGGGAACGATTTTGCACATGGCTCCGTAAGTGCTTTTGTTGTTGCACTTGCATTCGTAGCAGAAGAGTTA
The DNA here is from genome assembly GCF_057552235.1 of Kistimonas ophiarachnellae. Taxonomy (NCBI): domain Bacteria; kingdom Pseudomonadati; phylum Pseudomonadota; class Gammaproteobacteria; order Oceanospirillales; family Endozoicomonadaceae; genus Kistimonas; species Kistimonas ophiarachnellae. The sequence continues at coordinate 125,611 of NZ_BAAJPA010000006.1, forward strand.
CTCCTGTTCCGCCACCAGGGAGTTTAGCGGGAACATTTGCGGGGACACCTGTGGGAACACCTACGGGCACCGGTGGTGCGAGAACTAGAACCCCTGGTGGTGCGAGACCTAGCCCCCCTGGCGGTGCAAGAGGCGGTGCGAGACCTGGAGCCTCAACCCGCAGAAGGGGTCGACGCCCACCAGCAACGCCACTGTTATCTCCACAACAACTCGCAGATAAATCACGCACACTGGGGTTTTATGCCAAAAATACACATGTGAGACAGACTGCCCCTGATCAAGTGATACGTGACATCTTGCTGAATCATACCTTGCAGCAAGAAGAGGGGCGGGTTGATCAAATCATTACTTTATCGAACGCTTTTGCAAGGGATCTTTACCAGTTTGTTCCGATCCTTACAGAGATTTCCAACGATGAGGCAGTACCTGAACAAACCAGAACTTACGCGGGGCATACAAGACGCAATATAGAAAGCCTCATAGAAACATCAGATACTCCCCCTCCACCAAGAAACGTAGCACTTCTCGAATACCTGACGATGGGCCAATCACCCAGCTATTCCGGTGAACCTACCTTTTTCATAAACGCAGTCGGTCACATTATGGGACATAATGTGACCAACGACATCCGACGTCACCTGGGAGAGTCACCCAGAGAAGAAACAACGTCAAGACCCAGAAGAAGGCGACGGCTCCGGAGAGCCACTGAAACTCCGAGTTCCCTGCCTGTAGAAGAACCGATATCAGAACCTGCTGGCACTACTGCTTCAACTACCGCTGTACCAACAGGGACCAGGAGAGATTTACGCTCCCATATGATCATTTTTGGAGAGAACGCTCAATCCGGTATTGAACTGGAATTCCGCCAGGGCTCTCTGACAGAAAGGCCAGAGTCAGAAGATGAAGAACTCAATATTGTTTGCCCTGCTGCCCCCATTAGCCGACCACCCTACGGATCCGGAGGATCATTTACCAGCCTGATCAATCAAACACAAGACGCAAACAACCCACACTGGAACCCTGACTTTAGAGACTCGGCCATCAACGCAATCCTGCAGCGGGGACGTCAGACCGGTTCATTAATCCGCGTGGAAAAACCTTGTTATGAAGACAATACCGATGGCGTAACCCATGTTTATATCGCCATGAACCCTCTCATGCCATCCGAAATAGAAAACACCGCAGAGGATTATGATCGCGCTGAACGGGATTTGAGACGCCATTATGAACGAATATTGATCCGACTCAATCGCAGCGGCATTAAAGCCTGCCAAATAGGACTGGCCATGGCGAGTTACCTGGGTCGAGAACGCTCTATTGTGGCATTGTACGATGCGATTCGTGAACTTCAGTCGACGAACAGCATTCAGAATCTCGAGAGAATTACCATTGCCGACCCTTCCCAAGAGGCAGCACAGGCCTTTGACGAACAGGCCACTGCTAACGACAATGCCCCAACCATCGCTACTGCCTGGACACGAGAGGCCATGAGTGAGTTAAGGGCCCGGCGAGAGAGGGAACCAGGGACACCATTCACATCGCTGGAACCAGGAGCCGTACGAGCCACTCCAGCAAGGAGCACCATCCCAATCAGTGGCAACGATGAACGTCTCGCAGCGCACAACGACTTATTGAACCTTGTGATTACTGACAATATGTTTGATTATGCCCAGCGACTCAACATACCTAATATTGCAGTGAACGCTGCGAACGGTCGTTTGCATCATAGTGGCGGCATTGCTGCAGAGTTCGTACGCAGGGCTGGGGGAAACAGAATCCTGCAAGTTGATAGCGACAGACTGATCAGGGCAAACGGTCCCATCCATACCGGTGACTTTATTGCCACAAACGCCTACCAGCTAAGGGCGGATTCGCAAACACAACGCATATTTCATGCGGTAGGACCACGCTATGCAGGCCCGAGAAGCGACAACAATATCCGCCAAACGCTCGAGAACCTTTATTACGACATGATCCTGGAGTCCCATAACAACCACAACGGTATTGATCTTGTCATGCCACTACTGTCGGTTGGCATTTTCGGGGTACCCGTTGAGCTGTCTATTCAGGCACTACATCAAGCTGTTGCACGAGCCAGCAATGACCTCGCGGATTGCCCACGTGTCCACGCAGTGCTTTCCACCAAACATGATCCTGCCGACCGACGCAACCGCGCCAAAACTGCATTCAATCAATGCACTACGGGCACCGTAACACCAACGTCTATTCGTGCAACCGCTGCCACACCAACGGAGCCAACACCCGGCGTAGCTGCTGCAGTGACCACCTGGCGGGATGAGTTCCCATACCTTGCACGCTTTGTAGATTTAAGACGAATGAAAGTGCGCAACCTCAAAAAGCTTGTAGTAACGGGTAAAATCGATGAAACAACTGTTTGCCCTTTCACGCAAATGGAATACATCGAAATACCAGAAGATAAACTCCCTGAAATAACTGATCCTAACGATCCAACCAAGAAGAAACGACAGGCTCTGGAAGATCTCACCCCACAACAACGCAGTGATATAATGGATGAGATTATGCCAGATATAGACCAACCACTAGTCGTTGAATTAACCGGCAACCTTCCTAACCGCGAAGTTAATGGTTTTCTCGTTGGGCGTACTGGGCCTAATGAATATGACGGAACCCCTCATGCTGCATGCCACCATATAGCCTCCCTGGATGGTATGGAGCAATATCTCAGACATATATGCGTGCTGCCTGATCTAGAGAGGGTAGAAAATTACAATATCGATAAAGTGAAGGCCAGAATGTACCAGGCGCAATGCCCTCTCTGTAATGTCAGAATAACCAACGGTCGCAGCGAATTTGAAGGTTTACCGGAGTTACCCCCCGTACCTGCCGAGTTATGGCCTGGAGAGTATTTACCTTAAAGGTAATGCTACCAATGGAATCAATTACCAGCCCCTCTCCGTGAGAGGGGCACCATGCATCAAAATATTCTCAAACCTGAACCTAAGAACTGAACATTGAGCTAAAAAACGTCAACATGGCATTCATGATGCAAAAAACATCACAGGCTTTCATTACAAAATGATGAGAACCATACCGGCTGGATTAGACCCGAAGCAATACTTCAGTGAATAGTAGGTAGCAGGCTTATATATTCTTAATAACTATTAAAATTAATTTAATAATTCCAGTAACAAAACATCACCCTTCCCATCATTTAAAATCACACCCTTTCCAAATAGCAATTAGCTTTAATTTCCTACCTATATCTAATTAAAAGCGCTACAAAAAACAATTAACATCAGAACCAATACACAATAACTGAGTCATATTAACTAATGACATTTTATTAAAAATTGCAAAAGCCGTTTATTTAACCAGAATTATCCACACTACGCAGTCAGTGAGAAGGAGCAAATCATGGATGGAACAGGTAGCACCGCACCCCGCAGGAGTTCTATAACACCGGGCTCAAGAGGAGCTGCAAGGACCGTGGGTAACGCAGGTACAAGAACAGTCACAAAACTTACACGCTGGCAGCGTTTTAAGGAATTCCTGTTCTATCTATTTTGCTGCTGCATCTGTATAAAATCCCGCACTGCAAAACCACAACCTGACACTAATCCCATCGTGTCGCAGCCTGTTGTAAATAACACTCAAAGCCAACCGGGTTCAACTTCGAATCCAGCTTCGAGCCCAGCTCTTGGTTCAACGCCCAGTGCAGCAACACCGCCAGCGAGTGCTCCGGTTCCATCAAGGCCTCTATTCTCACCAAACAAGCATCGACGTAGCGAACCTGATAATGCGACACTGAAACGCTGGCTGATTGATTATGCAATACAAGATCCTGCAATGTGCACCGATACCATCATCCTATTATCATCAACAGTTAACATTAAACTGGATAAAATAATCAAACTGCTAGAAGAAATAGATCAGGAAAACGATGATACAAATATTCACAATTTCGCCCACGGTGCAGCAAATAACCTGAGACAAGAATTACAAACTCAACAAGGCCCCGTCCGATGCACTGGCCCTGACGGGATGGCACTTAACGAGTGGCTGGCAATGGCTGACGGCCAGCCGGATGCTAATTATTATATGCATGCCCTTGACAGACTATTTACCCAAAAAGGCTACAACCATGTCCCCATGGACATACGCTATTATGGCGGAGACCCTAATCAAGCAATGCCACCGAAGGCTGGCAAAAAAGCCAATCATCAAGTGCTGCGCCTAGCACACACGGATGCAACAGGTGGCCCTCAAAGGCATAATATTGACATCAGGTTCCAGCAGGGAAGCATTACTGATCACGCTGCCTATTATGGCTGTAATGTGATGTTCAACCCCTCAAACGAAGGACTAGGTACAACTCATGCCGGTGGCACCGAAAAAGCCATCAAGATGGGTGTGGGAGAAAATACTTTCTTGAAAGCTAATCGGGACTTACTTAAAAATCTTAAAGTGACTAGCGTTCCCCCCGGATTTGTTGGACGCACGGGTGCCGGAAAACTGGAACAGAAAGGCATTCATTCCCTCATCCATCAGGTAGCGCCTATAAAAAGGCACGCCAATACGGCAGCTCAATACCAGGTACTGATAGCTACCTGGAGAGATGCCTTCGAAGAAGCAGTAAAAGCCCTGCCTGACGGTACACCAGCAAACATTGCCACTTCAACACTTGGAGCAGGCGCCTACAAATGGACTCCCGTAGAGAGCCTGTCAGCGGCCAAAACCGCGTTGTCTCAACTTCCGCCAGAGATTGCCGCACGCATTGAGTCATTTGTCGTCATTGACTTACTTGACCCGGCAGGCAGAGGAGCCAGCCAGGGCGATGCTGTTTTCGATGCCTTCAGGGAGGTCTTTACCCATAATGATGAAATCGTACTGCAACGCACCGCATCCCCAGCGGGGGCGTCCCCAACAGATACTCGCACCCCAACATCAAGGCGAAGGCACACACCGAGAACGCTTACATCCGAAGGTAGGACTATTTCTCGCGAACACCATGGAGCCAGAGGAGAAACCGCTATGCATAGGGGTGCCAATCATGGTACGAGACCGACACTTGCCCCTAACCGGGCTGGCTCCATAGTCACTCCCCCCTCAGCACCCTCGCCTTCGGCTGCACGGACAGATGAGAGTGATGGCATGTGTGGTGTGTGTTTATCTACACCCGTGACAGCAGATAACAGGTGGAAAATTGAAACTGTACCCGTCTGTGAGGAATGTTATGTATCAACGACTGAAGCCCGGCAAAATGAACGGCAACTTATCCAATACAAGCAACCCGTCGTTAATCAGACGAAAGACAAATTACCCGGGCACGAACATAGCAGCACTGGCACAATAGCAATGACTTTCGAGGGCAAGGCAAAGTATAACATTATCAAGGGAAAACACCTCGCTGTTCAGAGCAAAAAACATACTCACTACCTACCAGATAATCCACTTGGCCAGGAAATGTCCAGACTGTTTACAGAAATCAACAAGCATGGTCTAACGTTTCAAATAGGCGATTCCTGCACATATATGTCAGCCATCACGGATAAAGACGGTAAAGTCAATGATAAGCTCAAACGCGCTTACGGGACCCACGTGACGCCTTACACCAAAATCCACAGAGGCGACAGGATTGATATAGGCGGCTCCAGAAAACAAATTAACAATCTGTCTAACGCGGAACTGCAAACCTACGGTCTCCAAGACGCCTACGGCTTGATTTTCAATATCCATATGAAAACCAGTAAAGATGGTGGCACGAATACTCATGGATACCCAGACCCCACCTATCCTCAACGCTTCCTTGATGAGGTAAAAGGTGCCGCTCAAAAACATAACCTCCAACAGGAACTGGATACAACAGAACTCAAACGTTTAATTGACGTGGAGATAAAGGCAGGACGAATGCCTAGATCCACTTAAATGATCCACCAGGTTCATTGTTCTTTTTCAACTGAATAAAAAAGGAGAGCTGGCGACTCTCCCTTTTTCGTGTGCTGACGCAACCGTGCGCCTTTAGACCAGGGCGCCGTTCTCGTGAACAGCCAGGTCATCCAGAACCTTACGGTCGATTTCGATGCAGGCTTTCTTCAGATCTGCGCCCCAGCTGTCAGCGGTGTTCTGATGGCCAAAAATACACGCCTGCCACGCGCCCTGGACCGATCCATAATAATGCGGCTATGTGACCGTTCCCTGACCAGCACAAGATAACGCATTTTCCTTCAACATGAGATCACGATCATTTCCCCACAAGCGGTTAACAACCGAGGAAGCAAACCTTCAAAGCGATCCCACGCATTCTTTTTGTAACCGGTCATTGTTATCGACTCACGAAAAAGGGTTTCACTGCTTAACGGAAAGCACGTCACCTTGACTAACATTCTGTTTCAATTAGCCCCATCCAGGCATCAGTGAAAACCCTGTTTTTTCTGTAGATAACAGGCTTATAAATTTCTAATTACCATTAAAAATAATTTAATGATTCCATCTACAGTACATTACCCTCACCATCACTTGAAATAACACCTTTGCAAAATAGCAATCAGTTATAATTTCCACTTATGTCTAATTAAACGAACTAAAAATAAACAATTAACATAAGAACCAACAAAGAATAACCGAGTCTTAGTAACTAATAACATTGCATTAAAAAATTGAAAAATCTGTTTATTTAAGCCGATTTATCAACACGGCCAATCAGTAAAAAGGATCAATCCATGAAAGGAAGCGCCATCCTACCAGAAACAAGTAACACCAACACGCTAGCCGCAAGACCCGCTGGTACAGCAGGTACAGCAGGTACAGCAGGTACAAAAACTGTCACAAAACTGACACGCTGGCAGCGTTTTAAGGATTTCCTGTCCCGGCTATTTTGCTGCTGCATCTTTATAAAATCTCGCAAAGCAAGCGCACAACCCGGGGTTACTCCCATCGTGTCGCAGCCTGTCGAAAATGGCGCTCAAGGCCCACAGGCCTCAACTCCGGGTGCATCAACAGCAACAGCTGTCCCCCAACGCACCAGTCAAAAAGATCAATCAGCACGATACGAGCTGGAGAACCCGGCAGCCTGGAAAGATGGAAACAGAGTAAAAACTCTCCATGGCAAGATATATATTGCAGCACTTGATCTCACTGATGATCAAAAAAATCGAATGAGAACAGGTAACCTTTCAACAGATGAATGGTGCAGTATTTTTGAAGCCATCAACAGAGAATGCATCAACCAGCCTTATGCGGGTGATCGAACCTATGCCTACGTACCAGGTGTATGGCGGCCAAGACACAATGGTACGCACAGTGCAAGACAAGCCCGGTTCTTCGATGTACTGTACGACCTGGTCAAGGAAACGCCTAATGGGATAGAACATAAACTGACCCCTGAAGAAGTCAACAGCCTGCGACTTGCCGCGTATTGCTATCGCGCGGGCCGGGTCGATGAGTCAGGCATGGGTAGCGACCAGTACCGCACCAGATCGGCACAGGTATATAGGGAACACGCGAAACAGATGGGCTTCACTGATGAAGTCATACAATGGACATCCGACATTATCAGCAGGCGTTTTTCCGAACCTTTATCCAGACCACGCCAGGAGTTTGCCTATAACATACTTGATATAGGCCACAGGCTGGATTTGCACAGGTGCTTCGGACAACCGCTCATGAAACATGAAATCGCAAAAATAGATGGCACACTGAAACAATGGGGACTGGGCAATCACAAGGACAGCCTCTGTCAATATGCAGTAGACCTCATTGAGGCGACGGGCTCTCCGCTATGCTTCCCACAAACACGAGATTATGACAGGGATACTTTTATTTATAACAGCAAACAAGGAGGAGCTTGCTGGAAACTGGTTACCTCTAAAAAATACCGAGACGCCAGGGTAACCGGGAGAGGAGAAGCCTGACCCAAAAAAAAGGGAGAGCTGGCGGACTCTCCCTTTTTCGTGTGCTGACGTAACCGTGTGCCGTTAGGCCAGGGCGCCCTTGGCGCGCTCTACGATCTGGGTGAATGCACCCTTCTCGTGAACAGCCAGATCAGCCAGAACCTTACGGTCGATTTCGATGTTGGCCTTCTTCAGACCCGCAATCATGCGGCTGTAGGTCAGACCGTTTGCACGGGCGCCGGCGTTGATACGGGCGATCCACAGTGCGCGGAACTGACGCTTGCGCTGACGACGGTCACGGTAGGCATACTGGCCAGCCTTGGTAACCGCCTGCTTGGCTACGCGGAATACTCGTGAACGAGCGCCGTAGTAACCTTTGGCCTGCTTCAGAACTTTCTTGTGACGACGACGGGCGACGACACCACGCTTAACACGTGCCATAGCTTAACTCTCCAAAAACCTTAAAACTGAACAAAAAGACAATTAGACGCGAAGCATCCGCTCAACCAGCGGCTTGTCCGCAGGGCACACCAGATTGGTGCCACGCAGCTGACGCTTACGCTTGGTGGTCATCTTGGTCAGGATGTGGCTCTTGAAGGCTGACTTACGCTTGAAACCGCTGGCGGTTTTCTTGAAGCGCTTGGCAGCTCCGCTTTTGGTCTTCATCTTAGGCATTGCTAAAACTCCGCATTTGGGCGATCGGTCCCACTTCCGGGGAAGGGTTAACCCGATGCCGATTTGATAAAAAACAAAGTTTTCCGGAAAAAGGAAACCTGCCCGACCGCGAGACCGGACAGGTTTACCGGTTTACCGAATTACTTTTTCTTTCGGGGTCCAAGGATCATGATCAGTTGACGGCCTTCCATCTTCGGACGCTGTTCCACGACACCCACTTCTTCCAGGTCCTTTTCAACCCGGTTGAGGAGTTCCATGCCCAGCTCCTGGTGAGCCATCTCCCGACCGCGGTATCGCAGCGATACCTTGGCCTTGTTGCCCTCTTCAAGGAAACGTATCAGGTTGCGCAGTTTTACCTGATAATCCCCTTCTTCAGTCCCGGGACGGAATTTGACTTCCTTCACCTGGGTCTGCTGCTGCTTCTTCTTGGCTACAGCTTTCTGTTTCTTTGTTTCGTACAGATGCTTGCCATAATCCATGATTTTACAGACCGGTGGCTCGCTGGTCGCGTTGATTTCCACCAGGTCCAGTCCAGCACTAACGGCCTGCTCAAGAGCGTCACGGAATGCGACTATGCCGACCTGCTGGCCATCAGCGCCTATCAGACGTACTTCTTTTGCACGAATATTCTGATTAATCGGTGCAGCAGGTGCCTGCCGCCGATCCCGTGGGTTAGGACGTTTAATTGCTATATCTCCTGTTTATTCGTCGGAAGCCGTCGCTACACGGCCACGTCTGGCAATCTCTGCCGCCAGCATTCCCTGGAATGCTTCAATCGTCATGGAACCAAGGTCTTCCCCGGAACGCGTACGAACGGCAACAGTGCCGGATTCTACTTCCTTATCCCCTACGACAACGAGGTAAGGTACACGTTCAATCGTGTGCTGGCGGATTTTAAAGCCGATCTTCTCATTTCTCAAGTCCGCTTTTACCCGGAAACCCTGTTCTTTAAGGGTTTTTTCCAGCTCAGTGACATAACCGGCCTGAGCATCAGTGATGTTCAGCACCGCGACCTGCACCGGCGCCAGCCATACCGGGAACCGGCCTTCGTAATGCTCAATCAGGATACCGATGAAGCGTTCGAAGGAGCCCAGGATTGCACGGTGCAGCATAACCGGGGTCTTGCGCTCGCCATCTTCATCGACGTACTCGGCGCCCAGTCGGCCAGGCATGGAGAAGTCTACCTGCACGGTACCGCACTGCCAGACACGGCCCAGGCAGTCCTTCAGGGAGAACTCAATCTTCGGACCATAGAACGCACCTTCACCGGGCAGTTCTTCCCAGGGCAGACCTTTCGCATCCAGCGCTTCGGCCAGGGCTTTTTCCGCCTTGTCCCAGCTTTCATCGGAACCGACGCGCTTCTCTGGACGGGTAGAAAGTTTGTAGATCAGGTTCTCAAAGCCAAAGTCGTCGTAGACTTCGTGCAGGAAGTCGATGAAGTCAGACACTTCGTTCTGGATCTGGTCTTCAGTCACGAAGATATGCGCATCATCCTGAACAAATCCACGCACACGCATGATGCCGTGCAACGCACCGGACGGCTCGTTACGGTGACAGGAACCGAATTCCGCCAGACGCAACGGCAGGTCACGGTAGCTGCGCAGCCCCTGGTTGAACACCTGTACGTGGCAGGGGCAGTTCATGGGCTTGATAGCAAAATCGTGGTTTTCGGAACTCGTTGTGAACATATCGTCCTTGAACTTGTCCCAGTGACCGGATTTTTCCCACAGACTGCGATCAACAACCTGCGGCGTTTTAATCTCCAGGTAGCCATGATCACGCTGCTTCTGGCGCATGTACTGCTCCAGCACCTGGTAGATGGTCCAGCCGTTCGGATGCCAGAACACCATGCCCGGAGCTTCTTCCTGAAGGTGGAACAGGTCCAGCTTCTTCGCCAGCTTACGGTGATCCCGCTTTTCCGCTTCCTCGATGCGCTTGATGTACGCCTTCAGGTCTTTCTTGTCGCCCCAGGCTGTACCGTAAATACGGGTCAACATCTTGTTCTTGTTGTCGCCCCGCCAGTAAGCACCGGCCAGCTTGGTCAGCTTGAACGCTTTCAGGAAACGGGTGTTGGGCACGTGGGGACCACGGCACATATCCACGTATTCTTCATGGTGGTAAAGACCGACCTGCTCAACGGAATCATCCATCTCATCGATGATTTCCATCTTGTAGGTTTCGCCCCGGGCCTCGAAGAGACGACGGGCGTCATGTTTTGAGGTCCAGATCTTGATGACATCGTAGCTTTTGCTGATCAGGTCCTGCATCCGCTTTTCCAGCGCCTGCAGGTCTTCGGGGGTGAAGGGTTCGTCGGTATCGATGTCGTAATAAAAACCTTCCTCGATCACCGGGCCGATCGCCATCTTGACATCCGGACGCAGTTGCTTGATCGCGTGGCCGATCAGGTGGGCGCAGGAATGACGGATAATCTCCAGGCCTTCCGGGTCGCGGGGGGTGATGATCGCCAGTTCAGCGTCTTCGCTGATGGTTTCACAGGCATCCATCAGCTGGCCGTTCACGCGACCGGCCAGCGTAGACTTGGCCAGGCCGGGACCGATATCGGCGGCCACGTCCATGATGGTCAGGGGGTTATCGTATTCGCGCTTGCTACCGTCAGGAAGGGTAATTACGGGCATCAGGAGTCCTTACTGTTATCAGTGGCGACCCGTACCAAGGGCCGCATGAGGCTCAACGTTTTGCCTGCCGAAATAATGACTGCCACCTGAAGCATCACGCCAACAGGCCACAGAAGAATAAAAACAATTAAATCAGACAGGCAGGCATACAAAAGAAGTTGTTATACGGACTGCAGAAAAATTGTCAACCACAAACCTAAGAATCGGTAAAGGTAAAACAACCAATGATCCTGCGCCCAGCGAAAAACCGAGACAATCACTACTACCAGAAATAACGCACCTTTCGGCTCATACCCGGTGACGGATAGCGATCCATATTCTCAGCAGTCACCAGTGCCACCGGCGTATACTGGTTGCCTTTGCAATTGCCCATGGTTTTATTGATACCGTAGATGCCCTGCTTTTCAGGGAACCATTCCACCGTTGCCAACAGCTGACCACTGCGCAACCAGGGGCGCGCTGATACCAGGTTATCAAACCCTGTCACCACGATACGGTTTTGCTGGCCAGCCGCGTCAATGGCCACCAGAGCGCCAACCGCCATATTGTCGCCAGCGGCGACAACCCCTTTCAGGTTCGGGAATTTTTTCAGCCACCCTGCGACAACCTGTTCAGCCCGGTCTTTCTGCCACCCTGCAGCCTCTATGGCAACCACTTTCAACCCCGCCGCTTTCAGGGCATGCTTAAATCCCGTCACCCGCTCAAAGGAACAGGTATCCCCCGGTCGTCCCGCCAGTATGGCCACCTGATCGCCCGGCGAAAGCCGACTGGCAACCAGCCCCGCCACCTCTTTTGCTGCTGTACGGTTATCGGGACCCACCCAGGGAACAATCAGCTGTTTATTACCCATCAGGCGGGTATCCAGACGACTGCCGATATTGACGACACATACACCCTGCTTCCTGGCCTTAAGCAATTCCGGCAATAATGCCTGGTCATCGGCGGGCGCCAGAACGATACCCGACACATGACCTGCCAGTAACTGGCGTAAAAAAGCGCGCTGTACGGCTACATCTCCCTCCAGCAAAGCACCACCAGCATTTAACCGGAAGGGGGGCTGCGCGGACTGCTGGTAAGTTCTCGCCATATTTTCCACCGACTGGTAGAACTGGCCATCCAGACCATGCAATACCAGTCCTATCACAGGTTGCGGTTCTACCTTTTTCCCCGCAGACGGTTGGCCATGGTCAGCAGCCATGATTTCGGCGTTACAACAAAGACAAATAGCCAGCGCGTACCTGCTGATGAATCTCATCACTTTCTCACACCAGGCTTGCTCAGGAGCTTACAGTGTAGCCTGCAAATCGTCAGTCAAGCCGCTAACACGCGTTAACTGTCGTATTAGACGGAAGTCACGTCCCTGAACACGTGTTTTCTAAACCAACGCTGCCTTTTGTCCGTATAGTGTATTATCCCGCTACTGATACAATGCCCACACCATGATCATTGCCGACCTGAATAAATGAGCCACAAACGCCCGAACACTGACAATTACCTGGATATTTTCCTGAACGACCGCCCACTTATGGACGTCCGTGCACCGGTGGAATTCAGCAAAGGTGCGTTTGCCCATTCAACCAACCTGCCATTAATTAATGACCGGGAGCGGGAACAGGTTGGCATCCGCTACAAGCAAGAGGGACAGGCCGCCGCCATTGCCCTGGGCAATGAACTGGTATGCGGCAAAGAACGCGACGCCCGAATAGAAGGTTGGGCACGGCATGTCCGGAACAATCCGGAAGGCTACCTCTATTGTTTCCGTGGCGGGCTGCGCTCGCATACCGTACAGGCCTGGCTGCAGGAACAGGGTATCGACTATCCGCTGGTCACGGGCGGTTACAAGGCCCTGCGTCGTTTCCTGATAGATGAAATGGAAGAATCTATCAATCAGTGTCGTTTTTTCATCCTGAGCGGCAAAACCGGCACAGGTAAAACCCGGCTACTGACCACGCTTCCCGGCCATGTCGACCTGGAAGGATTGGCCAACCACCGGGGCTCCAGCTTCGGACGCCGCATTGGCGGCCAGCCCAACCAGATTGATTTTGAAAACGCTCTCTGTGTTGCGCTGTTGAAAGAACGGCACTTCCGGGCGGGTACGGTCATCCTTGAAGATGAAAGCAAGCTGATTGGTCGTTGCAGCCTTAGCCAGGAATTTCGGGAAAAGATGCAGCTAGCCCCCATTCTGCTTCTTGAAGAAGACCTTGAGTACCGCGTTCAGATTACCCTTGAGGAATACGTGGAAGAAAACCTCAAGGAGAATCTCGCGACTTATGGAGAAGAAGGTTTCGAACGTTATGCCGAGGCGCTTCTGGCCAGTCTGGACAGGATTCGCAAGCGTCTGGGTGGTGCCCGGCATCAGGAGCTGCGTGCAATTATGGAACAGGCACTGACAGAACAGCGCAACGGCTCCATTGAACGTCACAGGGAGTGGATTCGCACTCTGCTGGCGGACTATTACGACCCGATGTACGAGTACCAGCTAGGCAACAAACAAGGCGAAGTCGTACTGAAAGGAGATCGTAATACCATTCGTGAGTGGGTAATGGAGAATCTACCCCATCAAAGCGCAGCCGCATAAGCGACGAGAGACGTACTGCATCACTCACGCAGTACGTCTCAACAGAACACATTCAGATCACAATCATCCGATCTAAATGGCCAACTTCATGGCCACCAGCCCGCCTAGCGTAAACGCAATACCGAGTACTTTCACCGGATGCAGCGTCTCATGGAAAAACAACCGACCTATGATTGCGGTTGCAATAATTCCAAGGCCACCCCAAACCGCATAAGCAACACTGAGATCAATATGGCGTATGGCCAGGGCCAGGAAACCAAACGCGGCAATCTGAACAACCATCACCGCCACAGCCAGTAGCTTGTGGCGGAAGCCGTCAGACAGTTTGGTCATGACATTACCCAGCACATCACACGCTGAGGCTGCCACAACCAGCATCAAGGCAATAACCGGTACATTATTCATTATGCTGCCCCCTCCATGCGCATGGTTGACGTAGGCACGTCTCTGGAATGTGTATCCAATGAACTGCTGTTGTCGTCAGACTTTTCCGCCAACTTTTCCCCAAGGTTCATCAGCACCAGTCCGGTCAACAAGCAGCCGATGGCAACCAGCTTCCATGTCGAGAAGGTTTCGTGGAAGAACAGCCAGGAGATGGCACTGATCAACAACAGCCCAACCCCTTCCCACATGGTATAGGCCAGTGCCAGGGGAATTTTTCGCACCGCCTGCGCCAAACAGTAATAAGACAAAGAAATAAGAACCGCCATGGCGCCATAACCCAGCCAGGGATTCTGTTCAGCCGCGAGTTTCATAAACGAAGTGCTGGCCACTTCGGTCACAATCGCCGCCAGCAGCATAAGCCAGTAATACATGATGACACCTGCGTCACACAGTAATTAATTGATTTGAACGAATAAGAGAAACGGCAGGTAAGCCTGCAAGGCTTATCCACCCGGTGAGCAGGTGGTGAGCTAAAGTTCTGAGCGCCAGTAGCGTTCAGCTTTGTGGAAGGCGAGAAGACTGCACATCGAATACATACTCAATCAGTGAATGGGTAATCCCACTGACTGCAGAGCCTAACCGTTGCGGTCAAACACTGCAATGGCGGGGAATACGATAAATTTCCATCCGCCCTTGCCCAGTCAGATCCGCAGCGTAGCGTTTACGCCCCTCTGGATAACAACATTACTGATTACCTGTCTGCAAGTACTCTTGAATCACCATTCGCCTGGTATTTAACAGGAAGTTTCGCAGACAAAAAAGGTTGGCAACCACATCAAAACGAGAAATTTCAAACTGTCGCTCAATTATTTCACCAAACAACTTCATCAAACCCCTGTCTGCCTCATGTTCAAACATGCCCTTTAAAATGTTTACAATGTAACCCTCACCCCTCGAAGTGAATTGATCCAGCCATTGGGACAAATGCTCGACACTCGCTTTAAAGTTCTCATTGTTTTGCAACAGATTACTGTGAAATTCACTTCCCAATTGAAACCGCTGCATTTCAAACACTTCGAACACAGCCTGGTGCAGGCAAAGCTGTCCCTCGCTCATAGTGTCCAGTTTAATATCGCCTTCACCCAGTTGATGCATCGGGCTGTACTCTGCCCGCAAGGACTTAAACATGGCGCTGTCGTTGGGTACAGAAGCCAGTTCAGTCATCACCTTCACCTCAGGGTCAATAATTTTAACGGTTACCATCGGAATAGCCCCGAAAGAGCATAGCGTATAACCGGAATCAACTATCTTCATCAATGGCTGCTCAGGTTGCTGCCTTCTCCCCTGGATAACGTCTTTCGCCTGGATAGCGTGTTGCTCCTCCCCGGCAAGAGAAGCAGGCAGCTCATGGTGCTGAGACTGTGGCAAGTCCGGCCTTGTCTGTCTCCGGGGCGGGGTCACCTGCATTTCGCCGACAGTCGATACCATGACAAACTCAGCTGATGACGGTTGGCCGATAGATACAACAGGGGAAACACGGGGAGAAACCGTTTTTTGCTGTTTTCTGCGCTTTCTGATCGCACCAGTAGCAGGCGACGGACCTTCAGGGTCGAGCGGCCAGCTCAAAACATCTGTCGCCACGCCAGCAGCGGTGACAGGATTGGGCTGGACAGGCTCGCTCTGCTGTGGAAGCCTGGACTGATCCGGAACCAACCCCTGAGCCGATTCAGTTTCCGCCTGATTCTGCTGATCCATCGGTAGTGACGGGGAACTGCCAACTGGCATCTGTATGGGTAAACCCCTCCCCCCAAAAGAAATACCTTTTGCAAAATAGTCCTCGTTCCAGGCCTCCGGCATTTTTACCGCCTCTGCTGGTATCGATAGCGCCGATTTCAACAAGAGGTTTTGCGCCTCACGTCTTTCAGACGCTATGATCTTTTCCTCCTGCAATTTATCAACCCACCGGGTTAATTGTTTAACGTTGCTCCTGGATACCACCTTTATCCCTTTCTTATCAATTAGATAGCCAAATATTTTTTTTATAACATGTACAACAACAGGAGTGAGAGGGCGTTTTTTAAGGTCTGTCACCACTTTCCCGAAATCCAGAAGTGTCTCAATATCATTATCATTAAATACTTTCTTTTCATTCAGTTCAGAAATGGATTTATCCCACACCTCACACGCCATATCCTGCCAGAATGCCACTTCCTCCTGATCCCTGAGCAAAAACAAACACGCTAGGTTACCAAGAAATATGGTTTTATATGAATCGAGCGATGCATATCCTTCAGGCGACCCTGTAAATTCTGAACGACATATTTCCCTTATTGAATCAGCATTATCCTTAAACAACTTTTCGAAAAGCAACTGTCTGTATTTTTCTTTTAGTCGCAATTCACTCGGCATTTTAGCATCAACTTTATCAAGCCGCATGGCCGACTCCAAAAAACCGGCCCTCGTACCCTCTTCAAATCTTTTACGAAACGATTGCCAGATTTCTTTCCTAAGTGATTTCTTCTCAAATGCTGCTAATACCCAACCAATATTCTTGATTACATTATTAGCTAATTCGTCTCCAATTTTAATAGACCTCGGCGTAATTGATGTTTTTTCTCTTCCTTTCGACTCTACTTTGGTGTGCGTAGCCGGGACACCTTCTCTTGCATCGAGAAATGGCCAAATCCAAACTACCAACTCATCAATTTTAATCTCAGACAGTGTAATTACTTTAGACGTCCCCATTTTAAAAAAACGATACACCGCCTTAACCAAGGACAACAATACAAAATTTTCCGGTACATTAGGCGCTATGCGTTTAAACACAAGCAACCTATCAACATCATATTCCATGCGTTGAGCCGACCTGAAAAGAACATTTAACTCTTCTAACCAAGTCTTGCATGCTATTGTCTGCCAAATTATATACTGAACCTCATCCAACAAATAAACATAGTTACAATTTATTTCAAACTCCGGCTTTCGATGCTTTACCGCATCATTTAACTCTTTATGAATATCACCCTTATGAGATACTTTTGTTTTTGCAACCAACGACCCATACTCATTAATAACAGGGTTAAATAATGCATGTCGCAACTTGATCTTTAGCAATTCGGCCATTCCAAACAGTCGACTTGGCGCAGGCAGTTTTTTTATCTCTTCCTCCTTTTCCAGATATTCCTTAAACAAACCAGCAATACAGGCAGAAGATTTTTTTTCATAATCCATACAGTGAATCATCTCCTTTAGCTTCGCTTTACACTCCGCATAAGTTACTTCACAAAACTCCACCTGCTTACCTCTATAACATATATCAAAGAGTTCCGAGCAATCATCATTCCAACAGCCTGTTTCTCTTATTTTCTCAAGCACAGGCCTAGCCTCGAGCTTTATATGACCACTATCCTCTTTTGAGTCAATTAGTTGGCGAAAAATAAATTCAGCAGACCTAGGCAAAGCCTCTTCAAAATTATCAATTACCCATCTAAACATCGCAATATAATCTGAACAAAACTGAAACAACATCATTAATATTTCAAGCAGAGCAATACGCTGACCAACAGTTATATTTTCATTTTCCAGCTCATTCATAACACCGGAAAAACGCCATCTCACAACATTACTGCATTTTCTTTTTTCATGCCCCCCTACATTCATCGACTTCATTTTACTCTGCCATTTTATAACAGCCTCTTCACTGCAATCGTCCCATTGTCCCTTTGGCACCTTACAAATTATTTCATAAAGCTCCTTCTTTCTATCCTCATACATTAAAAATTCACTTCTTACAAAAACCTCATTACGAAAAACGGTAGCCTTATCAGACAATAGGAAATCTACGATACGTATCACTTGATTGACAGACTCCAACTCTGGAGCCTCGACCATAGATTCTAAAAAACCCAATTCCTCCTCAATAAATGCTTTATAAACTAACTTCAAATTCTCCTGCTTCTTACTATCTTTATATTTATTATTTCTGGCAAAAAAATCCGCAATATCGTTTAATTCGTGATAAATCTCAAAACCGGAACCCTCATCTACCTTTTGTTTGATTTTTTCTAACGCAAGATCAAAACAAACCCTAAAGCAAGGCCAAATCTGTGACATTAAATAACATTTATTTTGCAATAAATCCACATCTCTATCTCTTGCTTTATAAATATCTTTCCTAGCAATAATAATTTTCAAGCATAAATCAAACGCATTGTCTTCATACCAGGATTCCTCCATTAACAAATTTGAAACATTTCGGTCAACATATTCTCGGAATTTTTCTGTAGTGCGGAAATGATCGACTTTTGGCAGGCTGGGTTTACTCAAGGCGACCCTAACCCGACGGGATGGTACTGATAATACTGACGCGTAACTCGGTGTAACTGCATCCCCGGTCACTTGCCAGGGTTGTACAGCTCTCCCTTCAACAGATGTTACTCCTCCCACAGCTCCAGATGTTTTTTTCTCAGGGCTGCGTCCAGTATCCTGTACCGCTCCCCCACTAGCTGCCCCGTTATATCTTACCGTTTTTTCCATCACAATATCCTTCAGAAAGAATCATCCCAATCTACCCCTCATAAACCCATACTTATTTAATTGCTATTCAATTATTCCTACCAACAAGAATTCATAGTTTAGGTTCTTCCCATTACCGCAAAGCAATGAATCGCCTTTATAGATTGAACTACTACTATAGAGTTCTCACCATCAGTTATGGGACAGTACACAGAAGCGTTTCAACCAAACAATTAAGATTACTGACAATAATTATCCTTAATCTGCTCATCACCTAACGTATAATGTTAGAGAATTCAGGCATGACTGAATAGTTTTCTAACAGAGGAAAATCCGGATAAATCACCATTACTGTCACTGACAATAAAAAAACAGCCTGCATCAAAATCACTCCTATCAAGACAATATTTTTTCGCCAAACGACTGATCGCACAATCTCAAGCGAGACAATGACCAGAATCAGGAATTACTGGCATACAAGAATTGTTGTTCTCTGCCAGAAGTGATTGCCGCACTGCACAAACATTTAAAACAAGGTATTTTTTGCTATGCCAATGCCGGTGTGACTTTGGCGCAACTAATGGTCTATCGCTTACAGAGCATTTGTGGCGATTGGATGGCGACCTAATGGCTGACCAGGTTGTCTCGTACGCCAGAGGCCTCAATTCAGCCTTGCAGATCAACGATAAGGCTTCGATGAACAACAGCCTTAACCTGCAGACAGTATGGATAAGGTGGCTAGAACGTTGAGCGCCTGTAACGTCCAGTTTTATGGTAGGGAAGAAGACGTCGCATACACCTTATTCTTTGCGAATTAAAGGGTTCTCCTTTGCGATAAGAACCTTTTAATCCTGAAAAATTTATAAATGCCGACAATGCATACATTATGCAGCCCTCCTTAACAGGCGCCATCAGCGTCGTCGATGCACTTGCATAACAGAGGGCGGTTTGGCCCACAACACCTGGTAATTACCTGTGCGCTGTGACACCTCGATCTCCTGATTAACCGTGATGCCTTCAATCACTGTCTCTTGAAGCTTACGGTTTGGCCAACGGATCACCACCTTATCCACTTTTCTGTGTTGCGCCATACCGAAGTGCAACACCAGGGAGTTGGTTGCTCCAAACTGGCCACCTGACTGCACTTCTTTTACCTGCATCATGTCGCCGGCAAAGACTGTGACTCTTGTCCCAACCGCCATGGAGTTAGTATCCAGGGATTCTGCCTTGAGCTTAATCCTGAACCAGTGGTTATCATTGCCTTTATTGCGCAACAGCAGGCTGGGCCAAAGATCGCCAGGTGCAGCACCGCCATTATTAGTCGCAACATCAAGAAAGCCATCATGGTTGAAATCAGCGAACGCTGAACCGTGGCCTTTGCCAAACAATGACAACATCTCAAACGGGGTTATATTGGTGAAGGTATCGTCACCATTGTTTTCATAAAACAGGAACGGTTCAGCCTGCTGCATATAGGGACCACCAGCACCAAACAGCAAATCTTCGTAGCCGTCATTATTCCAGTCGCCATGATTGGAACCCATCATGCCTAACGGGATAAATCGGGAAGACTCAGCAATATTGGTAAATGTACCGTCACCATTATTTTTGAAGATTGTTGTGGCTGAACGCCATTCACGCTCAGAATACCCTTCATCCGCCAGCAGATTGCTGCATGTGCAGATAGGACCAAATCCCCACTTCTCATCAGATGACACCACGTATTGCCCGGCGAACAGATCCATATGGCCATCGTTGTTATAGTCGAACATAAAGGACATATACCCCTTCTGCCCTAACTGCTCGCCCAAACCGGCCTCTTCACTGACATCGGTAAAGGTACCATCCTGGTTATTGCGATAGAGCCACTTCGCATCCCAACCCTGGGCCCAGATATCTGGCCAACCATCATTGTTATAATCCCCGAAACTGATACCTACTGTTGCCTTTGTTCTGAGTCCTGCCCGTTCCGTGGTGTTTTCATACGTACCATCACCCCGATTACGATAAAGGCGATTGGGTCCCCAGTTATCAGCAATGACAATGTCGAGAAAACCATCGAGATCGTAATCTGACCAGGCCACCACCATTCCGGAACCGTCGTTATGAGCGAGTCCTGACGGTTCAGTAATATCCTTAAAGGTCAGATCACCCATATTCTTGAGTATCTGGGTCGGGCCGGGGCCATCGTAGTTGCAACAATGCCTGAACAGATCGGGTCGCCCATCGTTATCCATATCACCTGCACTGAAAATGATCGGGCTGCCTAGGCTGGCCACAAGGTCTTCTGCCGGTATCTTACGAAAGGCTTTTCCTTTCAGGTTCTTATAGATTTGGGGCGGCATGTATTTGCGTTCCCAGACCAGCTCATCCCAGTTGTCGTTATCCAGATCAATGAACGAGATGGAGCCAGTGCCTCCCCAGCGATCAATACCCATCGCCTCAGTAACATCTTCAAACGGAAATGACTCCCAACCCCGGTAGGGAAAGAGGGTACGAATAGAGGATTTTTCGAAAATACCGGAATCGGGTTCATCCAGAAAACGCCGTCCCTGCAATCCCAGTTCAATCAACATCACATGCCAGCGGGTATCCAACACTGAATCGGTCAATAATCGGTTGGCACGTACGCCATAGGGATACGCTTCCCTGTATTGTCCCAGCCGGAAATAGGCCTGACTGATAGCAAAAATAATTGAACCGTTCTGTTCTGCTACCGGGTTGTACTGACCTGATGGTCCATACAATGCCAGTACTGTCTTGAACTCTCCCAGGTACATCAGCAACCAGGCATAATTCTCCAGAGCCCTGACCTTATCGCTGTCCGGTAATTGTTCAATATACGTTGCAATTTTCTTCTGCAATTCATCACGCCGTGCATAGTAATCCGCCTCATGCATGAAGCAGACAATACCGGGGAAAGGTTCGTCACGGATGACAATGTTGCTGATAATGTTGCGGATATAATGCTCATCCGCTTTATCAGCCTCAGCACTGGACGCCTTGCAGTTGTCGTAAAGTTCCGTCGGGAAAAAATTCTGTGATTTCGGTGTTCTGGGTAAATCTGCCGTATTCACAGTGGCGACAGCACCTATCAGAAAAGGGTCATCCCAATCGTTATGCCTGACAACAGGCGCAACAATGGGTTCCGAGGGGCTGACAAAGCCATCGCCAGGCACCGTTGTGCTGTCAGGCTGTTCTTCGGCATGGACATGATTTTCATGTGCCTTTGCCTGTGGCAACACAAAAACCAAAGTCAGCAGGAAACCAGCAAAGAAAAGAAGGTAACGGCGACCGGCGACCGGGTAATCATCCATGAACACACCTTATCCTTGGAGCATTGGGCATCAATGTTAGTAAAGCAGTCCATTGCAAAAGCGACACCCACAGAACGTCCGTGACCCTGCCCCCTTGCAGGGTTAGAATCCATGGGCAACAACAAAACAGCCCGCATCAGGATTACGGCTATCATGACAACAATTTTCGACCAGGTGGTAGATCGCACCCAGACCAACAGCCTGAAATGGGATCGTTATCGGGACCAGGACATCCTGCCTATGTGGGTGGCGGATATGGATTTTCGTTCACCACCGGAAATCATCGTAGCCCTTCACGAACGTATTGAACATGGCGTATTCGGCTACACCCATGCCAGTGACACACTGATTCAACGGGTGGTAGACCGACTCCAGAATCTGTACGACTGGCGGATTGAGCCCGACTGGCTGGTCTGGTTACCCGGCACGGTCTGCGGCCTTAACATCGCCGTACGCGCGGTCGCCGCAGAAGGTGAGACAGTAGCCACGCCGGTACCGGTGTACTACCCCTTCCTGCTGGCGCCACCGCAAGGCGGTCGTCGCATGATCAGCGTTAACTGGCGCCAGGGGGATAATGGCTGGCATCTGGATCTGGATGAACTGGAAAGCCGGATAACCAGTGACACCCGCCTGTTCATGCTCTGCAATCCCCAGAACCCCAATGGTCGTGTACTGAACCGGGAAGAATTGCAGGCTATTGAAGCACTCTGTCGTCGACACGACCTGGTGGTCTGTTCCGACGAAATTCACTGCGATTTGATACTGGATCGACAACGTGAACACATCCCCTACGCCAGCCTGAGCGATTTCAGCTCGGAACGTTCCATCACGCTGATGGCACCTTCCAAAACATTCAATATTGCCGGTCTGGCCTGTGCTTTTGCCGTGATTCCCGACCCGGAACTCCGCAAACAGTTCAACAAGACAAAAGCCGGTATCGTGCCTTCAGCCGACGGCATGATCACCGGGTATACGGCGGCAGAAGCGGCTTATACCCACGGCGAGCCCTGGCGCCTGGCGTTGCTGGATTACCTCCGAGGTAATCACGATTACCTGCTGCAAACCATCAACGAGATGCCCGGCCTTTCCATGCAACCGCTGGAAGCGACCTACCTGGCCTGGATCAATGTGGCCGAGTTGGGCCTGAAAGACCCGAAAGGCTTTTTTGAAGAGCACGGCGTCGGCCTGTCACCGGGTGCGCAGTTCGGTGATCCCGACTACCTGCGCCTGAACTTCGGTTGCCCAAGAAGTCAGCTGGAGCTGGCATTGGAACGGATGCATGCGGCTGTGACGAAACACAGTTAGGACTGTCTCGTAGTGTCCCGGCCGTGCTTTCACAGTATGCTGGGACATCGTTTTGTTTTCATGCTGGTAGCAGGATAGCCGTGCAACACCCATCGTCTTCCGTTTACACCCTTGACCCCATTGGCATTGTCCATTCCTGTTATCGGGAAAAATTCGGCATACCGCGCCAACCCGGATTAGCAACTGCCGCGACAGCCTTTATTGAATTGCTGCCACCGTATCACCGGCCAGAAGCGGTACAGGGACTGGACGGTTTCTCCCACCTCTGGCTTCAGTTTATTTTCCACCAGACTCTGGCGGAAGGCTGGCGTCCCACCATTCGGCCTCCTCGGCTGGGGGGTGAGACACGGGTCGGTGTCTTTGCCAGTCGTTCAACCCACAGACCCAATGGCCTGGGCCTGTCAGTCGTTAAACTGAAAGGTATTGATACCCGGGATGGAAAGGTCATTCTTGAACTGGAAGGCAGTGATCTGCTGGATGGCACTCCGGTTGTGGACATAAAACCCTACCTGCCCTGGGCAGATGCCGTTACCGATGCGCAATGTGGGTTTGCCCCGGAACCGCCACTGAAAAGAGATGTTCGTTTTACACAGGATGCTGCGCTTTCCTGCCAGCACTATGAAGCATCAACAGGACGTCCACTCCAAACACTGGTCATACAGGTGCTGTCACAGGATCCACGTCCGGCCTATCTGCATCGACGTCCCGGACGCAGCCATGGTATACAGCTCTGGGATCAGAACATTCGCTGGCAGGCCAATGACGATCACTTCCTCGTGACTGACATTGAACCTGTCGAGTTATTGCACGAAAGTACTGCATGATCTTTCGGCCTGTGATTGGATAAGGTACAGTAAGCAAACCCTGTCACTGGTGCAGCTGATCTGGCTCAGATCATCTCTGTTCGCCAGTGACTGACAATAATAAGAAACCTGTCCCGAGACAGGTCGGATTCGATCATGAAACAAGCCATTATCCTATCCCTGCTGGTTGCCACTATTGGCATGAGTGGTTGCGCAAGCGTTCAAACCTCCTCGTCGACTGCATCGGCTCAACCGGCAACAACCTCGGAAAGCAACGCTGAAGAGGAACTGAAGGATTTCGCCTATTATTCGAGACCGGCCCGGAACGGCCTGAAAGCCGTCGGCCGCTCCATCTACTGGTTGTTTGACAGTTCCGCCAGCCTGATTGGCGATGGATTGGGTGCAACCCGCGATGCCATTCCTGTCTCTGTTCGCAAAACAGTGTCAGATGGCGCAGCAAAAACCACCGATCTGACCAAGGACGGTGCCCTCTACGCGCTATCTTTCATGCCCGATGATATTCATCCCCTGTTACCGGATGAAATTGTCCGCAGTATTCCTGCACCGTCGGAACCCGAAAAAGCCAATCCTGAAACACTGCCGGAATCAGGTCAGGCCATGGTTTACGTGATCCGTCCCCACTTTACCGGTGTGTTAAATCACTTTGAGGTTTACCTCAACGGCAAAACGCCCGACGACCGGATGGGTTACACACAGCATTATGAGTACCTGGCGTTTCCCGTCGAACCGGGTCGACACACCATATACTCCAAAGGGGAAAACTGGTCTGAAATAGGCATTCAATTACGTGAAGGGGAATTTATCTTCCTGGAACAGAAAGCCAGCCGCGGCCTGTTCCTCAGCAATCAAACCCTGCATAGCCTGCCGCTGGATAAGGCGCGTACCTACCTGGCCTTTACAGAACCCGGCACACTGGAAAGTGGTGAAAGCATGCCGGACTACCGGCGCAATGCGTCACACCTGTTCGCTACGGCCACGGAACGAACAGGCAAACGCCTCGGCGAAGCGACCACTGTTATTACTGAAACACTGTCATTCAACGAGGAATAATTTCAGGTCATTCAGTGGGGTCGCTGGTTGGATGTGGTCACCGTTCCCCGCTGAACCAGTTCTGGTTCAATAACCACTGAGTGCTCGCATTCACCGTTCCCGGCAATCGCTGCGATCAATGTCTCCGCTGCCATCTGGCCCATCTTGTCGCCTGATTGTCGAATCGTCGTCAGTGGCGGACTGGTGTAAGCGGTCAAGGCAATATCGTCGTAACCGATCAGCGCAATATCTTCGGGAATACGTAAGCCCTGTTCCTGAATAGCCCGCATTGCACCCATCGCCATAAGGTCGTTAGCGGCAATCACCGCATCCGGACGCTCTGGAAGATGCAATAAACGACACATGGCTGAATAACCGGATTCACAATCCAGATTCCCATCAATAATCCAGCTGTCCGGAATACCGACGCCCTGTTCAGACGCCGCATGTCGAACACCTTGCAGACGCTCTTCAGTGACGGGATGACGGGATGTATAGCCGATAAAGCCAATCTCACGTTTTCCTTGCGCCAACAGGCAACGGGCTGCCTGATAACCACCCTTGATGGAATCTCCCTTCACCCGTAACGCTTTTATGCCTGCGATATCCGTATCCAACAGCAGTAGAGGCATCTCATTAAGCGTCGCCAGTTGTTGCCGCAACAACGGCGTATCGGCAATCGAGAGAAGAATCAGACCATCCACACGACGCTCAACCAGTGACTGCAGGCAGGCCAGTTGCCGTTGCTCATCATTCGCCGTATTACTGAGCAGCAGCTGGTAGCCCTGACGATAACAGGCGTCCTCAACCCCCTGCACTACTTCCGCAAAAAACGGATTGGCGCTGCGAGTCACCAGCATCCCCAATGTACGGGTGCGACTCTGCTTGAGACTGCGCGCCACCGCGCTGGGTGCATAATGCAACCCAGCGACGGCAGACATCACCTTTTCCGTTGTATCCGGACTGACAAACCGTGTTCCATTCAATACATGCGACACCGTGGAGATCGACACCCCCGCCGCTTTCGCAACATCCTTGATCGTGGCCATATCAGCGTTGGGTATCAGCGACAAGTTGTTCGACTTCTTCCCGGGAAGGAATGGAGGGCTGAGCACCGTCTCGTGTTACCGACAGCGCAGCAGCAGCATTCGCAAAATCAGCTGCCTTATCCAGGCTTTCCCCCTGAGCCAGCGCAACCAGCATGGCGCCATTGAAGGTATCGCCTGCCGCAGTGGTATCCACCGGAGTGACACAATAGCCTTCCACCAGACGACCATTGCCTTCTTCTGAAATCCAGACACCCTGACTGCCCATTGTAACCACAACGGTAGCTATACCCATTGCATGCAGTTTGCCCGCGGCTTCCGCTGCACCCACCACATCATTGACCGGAATTCCTGTGAGCAATTCTGCTTCCGTCTGGTTCGGGGTGATCATATCGACCCGTGCCAACAATTCATCCGGCAGTGCTTTGGCCGGCGCAGGATTCAGCACCACCTTGACGCCAGCATTGTGGGCAATCTCAACCGCTTCCAACAAACCATCCAGCGGCGTTTCGAGTTGCATCAACAGGTAATCACTATCAGCAATTAACACTTGCTGCGCCTGTACCCGGCTGGTTGTCAGTTTGGCATTGGCACCAGGGGCAATCACAATGCAGTTTTCTGCCTGGCTATCCACACAGATCAGTGCAACACCAGTCATTTGATCAGCAACCTGGCACACTGCCTGGGTATCAATACCATCCGTCTGGAAACGCTGGATCATTTCTGAACCAAAGGCATCATCCCCGACACAGGCGATGAAGGCAGTCTGTCCACCCAACCGCGCGCAGGCCACTGCCTGGTTTGCGCCCTTGCCGCCGGGAATCACTTCATAATCCTTTCCGGCCACCGTTTCGCCCGGCTTCGGCAAACGCGGCACCCGCACCAGATGGTCAGCATTCACACTGCCTAGGACCAGAATTTTCTTGCTGCTCATTGTTCCGTTTCCTGGATACAAAAAAGCCGGCGTCTGTCAGGAATACATCCTGCCTGTCGCCGGCCTGATATCAATGACAATCAGTTGGCAATCAGTTGCAGTTCAACCGGGGTGTAGGCGTTGACACTCTTACCATGAAGCACCTTGTCTGCCGTCGCGACAGCCACTTCACCAATCATGTCGGCCTGCTGAGCGACCGTTGCCGCCATCTCACCACTGGCCACGGCCCGGACACCATCTTCGGTACCATCAAAGCCGACGACCATGACATCCATTTGCTGTGCTTCCACAGCACGCAGTGCCCCCAGCGCCATTTCGTCATTCTGGGCGAAAATCGCTTTCACATCGGGATTGGCTTCCAGCAGGTTTTCCGCCACGTTCAGACCTTTGGTCCGGTCAAAGTCTGCGGGCTGACTGGCCACCACTTCAACAGACGTACCACCGAGCGATTGCATAAAACCCTGACCACGCTCACGGGCAGCGGAAGTACCGGGAATACCTTCCAGCTGGATGACTTTTCCGTTACTGCCTATTTTCTCCACGATATAGCGTCCGGCCATTTCACCGCCAGCGGTATTGTCTGATGCTACATGAGATGCCACCTTGCCGCCGGTCGCCCCGCGATCAAGGGTGATCACCGGCACATTACGATTATTTGCTAAACGTACGGCACTGGTCGCTGCATCGGAATCCACCGGGTTCAGCAGTACCAGATCCACGTTCTTCACCAACAGGTCTTCAACATTGGTCATTTCCCGGCTGGAATCATTCTGTGAATCCAGTACCAGCAGTTGATAGCCCAGTTCCTGCGCTTTCTTTTCCGCACCTTCTTTCAAAGTGACAAAAAACGGGTTATTCAGGGTCGACACCACCAGCGCCAGGGTCTTGGGCTGATCTGCAGATTCAGCAGAGGCATTCTTATCACTGTCCTGCTGATTACAACCAGTCAGGATGAAGAGCGATGCCAGAACAACAGACAACAGTTTTTTCATCGTATCCAGAACAGCCCGTGGCTGTACTCCTCCGTCTAGTGAATAGCCTTCAGAAACACATCCCACCACAGCTTGGGTGGTGGGAATAGATATCAATGATTGTGCATTACGCCTTTTTTCCGGTCCGGGTATCCACCAGAACGGCCAGCAGAATGACAGCGGCCTTGGCGATCATCTGGTAGTAAGACGACACATTTAGCATATTCAGTGCATTGTTGAGGATACCGATGATCAATGCGCCCACCAGCGTCCCCATGATGCGACCACGTCCACCAGCCAGACTGGTACCGCCGAGTACTACCGCCGCAATGGCGTCAAGCTCATAACTGGCACCCGCTGTCGGCTGGGCAGAAGAGAGACGCGCTGTGACAATAATGCCCGCTAATGCAGACAAAGCACCGCTGATACCATAAACCGCCAGCTTGATCCGATTCACATTGATACCAGACAAACGAGTCGCTTCCTCATTACCACCCAGAGCGTACACATAGCGGCCCAGGCGGGTGTGATTCAGTACGTACCAAGCAACAGCGAAGACAATGGCCATCAAGTAAATGGGCAGTGGAATGCCCAGGAAATACCCGGTACCCAACCAAGAGAACGCATCAGCGGTGGCAGAGAATCCGGTTGAAATCGGTCGACCATCGGTATAGACCATGGTCACACCACGCAGCAGGGTCATGGTTACCAGGGTTGCGATAAACGGCTGCACACCACCGCGGGCTACGATCAGACCACTGCCACAGCCCAGCATGGCACCCAGCGCCAGCGTTGCGGTCAACGCGAGCACAATGTTGACGTCCATCCCGATGAGTGTGGCGCAAACCGCACCACTCAGTGCCAGGACAGAGCCCACAGAAAGGTCGATGCCACTGGTCAGAATGACAAAGGTCATACCCACAGCAATGATGGCGTTAACTGACGTCTGTCGCAGGATATTCAGCAGGTTATCTACGGTGAAAAAGCTGGGGCTAAACAGCGAGACGGCCAGCATGAACACCAGCAGGGCAATCACGGACTTGTTATCAAACAGGAACTGACGGCTGCAGACACGCTCACGCAGCCGGATTGCCAGGGATTTCTGCTGGTCGGCCATCGACATTGCTTTACTACTCATAATTCTCTCGACATTCACAGCGCTTGCGTGCGACGGCCTACGGCGCACTGCATCAGTTTTTCCTGGTCGGCTTCATGGTGATCAAACTCACCCGTCATTCGGCCGTTATGCATCACCAGAATCCGGTCGCTGATACCCAGCACTTCCGGCAGATCAGACGACACAACAATAATGCTCATGCCCTTGCGCTTGAACTCATTGATCAGCTGGTAGATTTCCTTACGGGCACCTACATCCACACCCCGGGTAGGTTCATCCAGAATCAGCACCCGTGGGTTGTTCAACAGTCCTTTGGCAATCGCCACTTTCTGCTGATTTCCACCACTGAGATTGCGGATCAGCTGGCTGGACGACGGCGTCTTGATATTGAAAGAGCGAATGTAGTCGCTCACGCTGGCCATCTCGGCATTCAGATCCAGCCGACGGGATCGACGGGTAAACTGCGCCAGTGACGACAGCGTCATGTTTTCCCTGACCGGCAGATCCAGCACCAGTCCATCCCCTTTTCGATCCTCGGAGACATAGACAATGCCATGCGCCAGCGCATCTGCCGGACACCGGATAGACACGGCTTCGCCGCCAACTCGGATAACGCCTTCCGTATGCGGCCTGGCGCCAAACAGCGTACGCATCAGCTCTGTACGACCCGCGCCCATCAGGCCGGAAATACCGAGCACCTCGCCGGCCCGCACGCCAAAATGGACATCGTCCAGACCGGGGCCGCTGAGACCCTCGACTTCCAGCACCCAATCACCGGCATCGCACACGAGACGCGGAAACTGATCCGTGATGCTCCGACCCACCATCTTTTCGATGATCATGTCTTCCGTCAGGTCACTGACCGGTGCTTCGCAGACAAACTCACCATCACGCAGAACGGTGACATCGTCACAGATTTCAAAAATCTCTTTCAGGCGGTGAGAGATGTATACAATTCCCCGCCCTTCTTCACGCAACTGACGGATCACTTTGAACAGACTTTCCGTTTCCGTATCGGTCAGTGCATCGGTGGGCTCATCCATGATGATGACCCGGGATTCCATAGAGAGCGCACGGGCAATCTCCACCATCTGCTGCACACCGATACTGAGCGAGCCCACAGGGGTGGTTGGATCAAGATTCATATCGAGACGTTGCAACAATGCAGCGGTATCCGCCAACATTTTGCGACGGTTGATATGACCAAAGCGCCCGACAGGCTCACGGCCCAGGAAGATATTTTCTGCAACAGACAATTCACCAATCAGGTTCAGTTCCTGGTGAATAATGGCAATGCCCTGATCCTGAGAGTCGCGGGGGCCTTTGAAAACAGTTTCTTTGCCCTGATAAGTCAGCGTGCCGGCATCCTTGCTGTAGATACCGGTCATAACCTTCATCAGGGTGGATTTACCTGCGCCATTTTCGCCGAGCAACGCCATCACGCGTCCGGGATAGACGCGCAGTGTCGCCTCATTCAGCGCCTTGACGCCGGGAAACGTTTTCACGATTCCCGTCATTTCCAGGACAGGTTGCACGCTTCTGACCGACATCAGAACACAACCCCGGATTTGAGGATGATGTTGGCATAAGGGGTGAATTCGCCTGTGCGAACAATACCCATCGAATCATGGGTCGCCGCCTTGAAAGCCTCATGGGAGACTTTCAGCACCTCTACCTGCTGCCCCTGATCAGAAGAAAGCTGACCGATACGGGCCATCAGCGCCTGATAGAGTTCCGGACTGGTGTTTGCCATTTCTTCGGCAATGATGACGGATTCCACCTGCATTTCTGCCAGCAGAACCTCAAGGGTTTCCAGGAAACCCGGCACGCCTTCGGTGAGGGCAAGGTCGATACGGTGGCTGCCAGACGGAATCGGCAACCCGGCGTCGGCGACGGTCACAGACTGGCCATGCCCCAGTGAGGCGATCAGCCCGGACAGTTCGGAATTGAGGAGTCTGCCTTTCTTCATGCGTTATCACGATACTGCAGTGATGAGAGAAAACGTTTACGCAAACGTTTTCCTGAATGGATGCGGACTATAAAGCAGAGACTTTTACTACGCCATTGACGCAGATCAAAAAACAACAACACCAAACGCGAGCCAAGGCGATTGCCAACAGATTCGAACAGCACATGAACACACAGGATAGTCGCTGCCTGACGGCCACGCCTTCTGATAGACTTCCCTTGTTATCACCCTATACAGACAGACTGACCATGATTATCCCGCCCAACATGCTGGAAGAAGCCACCCTGAAACGCCTGGTGGAGGAGTTCGTCACCCGTGATGGCACGGACAATGGTGATGATTCTTCGCTACAGCAGCGAGTCAATGCGGTAATGAATCAACTCGCGCTGAAGCAGGTTGTGATCGTTTATGATGATGTGACGGAAACGGCCAACATCGTTCCGGCAGACACCATAGCAATGGCGTAAATATGGTATTGACCGGCAAACAGCATGCCCTTGAATGGATCAACCGGTTTCTCGACGGGGTAGAAGACGCCGTCAAGGCACCGGTTAAAGACCGGGAAGAGGCATCAGAACAAGCAAAGAAACCACTGGTTTGCCGGTATTGCCTGAACCCAATCACGACAAAAGCCGCTGCCATGAGCATGGCCGGCCAGCATCGTCACAGCAGGTGCAACCCCCATGGCTACTTTTTTCACTTTGGCTGTTTCAGCGACGCACCGGGTTGCCGGATCATCGGTACCCCTGTCACCACGGATAGCTGGTTCAACGGCTACGCCTGGCAAATCGCCAACTGCAGTCATTGCCAAGTGCATCTGGGCTGGTACTTTTCCGGGCAGTCGCCAACGTTCTTCGGTTTATTGCATAACCGTTTGACGCATACACCATAAACCCTGTCATATCCATAGCAGTCCAACCGTCAATGACACACATCAGCACTTATGTACTTGGGCATTGCCGGTTTGGCATCAACTCACTGGATTACGCACTTCCGTTCAGCCGATAGATCACGGATAGTCAGGGCATCCGATAAAAACACCCAGACTTGACGGAAAGCTGTTCATGTTCACGCTGTTGAAAAATGCCAATCTCTACGCCCCGGACCCTATGGGAAAAAAGGATGTTCTGATTTGCCAGCATCTCATCGCCCATATTGCCGACCACATCGACAGCGCGGGCCTGCCTGGCCCTTGTGACATCATGGACCTGGAAGGTGCTATTCTCGCCCCCGGCCTGATTGATCAGCATATCCATCTCATTGGCGGTGGAGGCGAAGGGGGATTTCACAGTCGCACACCACAGGTCACCCTGTCGAAGCTGGCAGAGGCGGGCATCACAACGGTCGTGGGGGTCATGGGCACTGACGGCACCACTCGCACCCAGCGGGATCTGTTCGCCAAAGCCAGGGCGCTTGAAACCGAAGGCCTGACTGCCTACATGCACACCGGATCCTATGAAGTGCCAACACACACTATCACAGGGGCAATTCGTGATGACCTGGTCTTCATTGACAACGTGCTGGGGGTGAAGATTGCGCTCGCAGACCATCGCTGTTCATTCCCCACCACGGATGAACTGGCTCGCATCGTGTCCGACATTCGTATAGCCGGCATGATTTCAGGCAAGAAAGGCCTGCTGCATATCCACATGGGAGAACTGGACAACCCCTTCGGGCAGATCAATGCCCTGGTCGACAAAGGCCTTGCCATTAAACATTTCTCACCCACCCATGTGAGCCGCGCCCCTCACGTCTTCGATGATGCGATCCGTTTTGCCAAACGGGGCGGATATATCGATATGACGCCCGATGCCAGCTATGCCGATCCCGTAGATTTGCTTTATAAAGCGCTGGAAGCCGGGGCACCTGCCAACCGGATCACCTTCAGCTCGGATGGCAATGGCAGCATGCCGCTCTTTGATCAGTCAGGCACACTGACAGGGATCACTGCCGCCCCGGTAGATGCCTGCCTGAAAACATTGCAACAGCTTGTTCAATCCTCAATGCCGCTGGAAAAAGCACTACCTTTCTTTAGCACCAACGTTGCTGAATCTCTGGGGATCCAAAAAGGACAAATAGCAACCGGAGAATCAGCTGATTTCATGGTGCTAGATGATAACCTGCAGATAACCCATGTAATATCGCGCGGTAAAACGCTAATTCTCGATAGCAAAGTCTGCGTTAAAGGAAATTTTGAGTAAGTCTCACCAAATAAAAGGGGAATTAACATCCCCTTTTATTTTCACACACATCATTAAAACTATTAACAATTAAAAATCAGTCTTTTATAACAAAGTAAGAAACATCATCATAGAATCACTTTTTTCACAAAAAGCGAGGAACTTTTCAACATATCCTCCCTCAAAGTGAATAACGAAGGAATGCCTGTTAATTATCAGGGCTTGGAGAATAGTTATGTTTTCGACTGCAATGATCGCTTGGGGTGGGTTTACCGGACGCTCTCTCGCAATACAACATATGCCAAATGTAGTGAACGGCTTAATTAATCGCTGTGTTTCAAGCACGGCTCCACGATTTCTACTTAGGTATACAGTACATGGCTTGATTGGACCTTACTATGGCTATGTAGGCGGTGCAGTTGGCGCCGGACTCGTTGCATCAGCCCCTGCACTTAAGAAAGGTATTAATGATTATGCCGTTACACCTGCTACAACCGCTTTGACTAATTACTGTCGCCAACCCACTCAAACAGTACTCTCAAAGGCAGATGACGCTCATTCCTCGATCTCATCAAATGACCAAACTATAGCATCTGTCGTATTTGGTGCGCATAAATTCAAAGCCGTTGATAGTGACGATGACGCCTGGTTAATTGAAAAAGGCGAATTAACAGACATCGCAAAACAAGTGTCTGGCTCAGAAACCATCTCTACGCAATATGGTACTACTGATGAGGAATTCAGCATAGTGGACTGTTACAAAGAACAAAGTGAGATGAGAGAAATCAATCGGCCATTACTTAAATCAATTCAGGAAAAATTCGATCAAAAAGATTAACGGCAGACATGGATTGATCCACAAAAAATCAGCCCATGTCTTGTCGACATGATTATCATGGCCTGATGATTAACAATTTGGCAAAAGCAGTAATTACAGGATACAAAGCCATTTAATATGCGACATTTCTGGTTACCTTTCACCCGAGGTTAATCACCGAAGTAGCTTCCACTCTAACAGGAATACCGAATCCCCAGCCGTTAAAGCAATCCCTACATTCTCCATGTACGATAGACAAGACGCTCTTCTTCACCATAGATGACCATCTCTACAGATGACAGATCTGTCAGACAGCATATTTGACCCTGTCCAATTTTGATAACAACATTGAGTTCAATCGCCCAAATCCCAACATAACGGTGTACGTCGAAAGGCTTTATGAAGCTCTATAGCCATCAAGGCAGGTAGATCCATATAGGTTAAATATCAACCTGAATTGTATGATTTCAGAAGCAGGTTGATAACTTCTTTAAGCCTACTCATAGTTAGTCTAAACGGCTTGATAAGTAGAATAACGCTATAAATTACACCGCCGTAACTGCTCCCCATACTCACCGGCTCGCCATTTCACCTTCTTAGCCACATTCATCAGCCAGGGTTTCTTGTTGTAGGTCCCCCGTCGGTAACCTGCCCAGCCTTCATGGTAATTAAGATATTGCTTGTCAGCATGCCAGAGTGATACACCATTCTTTTTCCGACTGGTATTGGTGTACCAACCAATAAAATCGATGGCATCCTCAAAATCTTCCCGACTCTGGAACCAACCACTGACTTCATTGGTGTACATATCCCAGGTACCGTCCTGCGCCTGAGCATAGCCATAGGCGGATGATCGGCGAGGCAACGGGATAAAGAGAAACCAGGGCCGTGGCGGACGTGCATCATGCCGGAACCGGGATTCCTGATGCATGATGGCCATCATCACCTGAACAGGCGTTCCCCAACGCTCATTGGAGCGCTTCGCCGCTTTATACCAGGACGACTTTTCCTTGAAAATCTTGCACAGATTATCAGGACGTGCCGGCGGCGTAGTGGACGCGCAACCGGCCAGCAGCAATAACAGTCCCGTCAGTATGACGCCCGACAGGCGCCTCATGACATGACAATCCCATGATCCTGAAGAAATGCCATAAAAGCCTCCTCATCCATGACAGAAACACCCAGGCTTTGCGCCTTGGTCAGTTTGGAACCCGCCTTTTCACCCGCAACTAATTGCGTTGTTTTAGCAGACACAGAACCGGCGACTTTCGCACCCAGTGACTGCAGATGCGCCTTGCCCTCGTCTCGGGTCATTGCGGTCAAAGTGCCGGTCAGCACCCAGGTCTGCCCTGCCAATGGCAGTGCATCCAACTGCGCCGGCTTCTCAATAGCTGGCCAATTGAGACCTTGTGCCAGCAAGGCTTCGATCACTTCCCGGTTATGCGCCTGCTGGAAAAACAGTGCTATATGCTGAGCCACAATGGGACCCACATCATCAGCCGTTTGAAGATCTTCCACACTGGCTGCTTCAAGCGCGTCTAATGTGCAGAAGTGACTCGCCAGCGTAGCAGCCGTTGCCTCACCGACTTCCCGAATACCCAGTGAGTAGATAAATCGCGCCAACGTCGTTGTTTTGCTGGCCTTCAGCGCTGCCACCAAATTGGCTGCTGATTTCGCCCCCATTCGCTCAAGCCGGATCAGCTGCTCTTCCGTCAGACGGAACAGATCCGCAATGGTGTTCACCAGTTCCTTGTCAACCAGCTGCTCGATCAGTTTTTCACCCAGCCCATCGACATCCATGGCCTTTCTGGAAGCAAAGTGCCGTATCGCTTCTTTACGCTGTGCTGAGCAGTACAAACCACCCGTACAGCGGGCGACGGTCTCTTCTTCACTGCGCTCAATATCAGAGCCACAGACCGGACAGGCTTCTGGCAGTGACGGTGGCAAAGTGCCTTCCGGCCTTTTCTCCAGCACCACTTTCACGACCTGCGGAATCACATCGCCGGCCCGCCGAATGATGACGGTATCACCGACCCGCGCATCCAGCCGCTCCACCTCATCCATATTGTGTAACGTGGCATTACTGACCGTAACCCCGCCCACGAATACAGGCTCCAAGCGTGCAACAGGCGTAATCGCACCGGTTCTGCCTACCTGGAATTCGATACTTTTCAGTACCGTCATTTCCTCCTGAGCCGGAAATTTCCGGGCAATGGCCCAACGCGGCGCACGGGCAACAAAGCCCAGCTGCTGCTGGAGTTTGAGGTCGTTCACCTTGAACACAATGCCATCAATGTCATAGGACAGATTGTCCCGTTTTGTCGCCAGATTCTCATAGTAGTCGGCACAGGCCTGTATGCCTGTAACGATTCGCATCTCCGGATTGATTTTCAGACCCCAACCCTGGAATTGCATCAGCACATCGCCATGCTTATCGGGTAACGTACCGCCTTCAACCAAACCCGCACTGTAGCAACACATTTCCAGCGGTCTGTTAGCGGTAATCCGGGGATCAAGCTGTCGAAGACTACCGGCCGCAGCATTACGGGGGTTAACAAACGTCTTCTCGCCGGCTTTCATCGCTTTTTCATTCAAAGCCGCAAAGCCGGCGCGAGGCATATAGATTTCACCGCGCACTTCCAATCGCGCAGGCCATTCAGTCCCGAGCAGCTTCAATGGAATTGAAGGAATGGTTCTGACATTGAGCGTGATATCTTCCCCGGTCTGCCCATCCCCACGGGTTGCCCCTCTGATCAGCAGGCCATCTTCATAGAGCAAGCTGACAGCAATACCATCCAGCTTCGGCTCACAGGCATATTCAATGGTGGCATCGGACTTGAGTCGATCATGGATACGGCGATCGAAGTCCTGTAGATCGTCCTGGCTGAAGGCGTTATCGAGGGAAAGCATGGGAACTTCATGTCGGACCTGGCCAAACTTGGCCAGCGGTTGAGCCCCCACACGCTGGGTTGGAGAGTCAGCACTGACCAGTTCAGGGTTCTGCGATTCAAGCGCCTTGAGTTCCTGCATCAGGCGATCGTATTCACTGTCAGATACAGCCGGGTCATCCAGCACATAATAACGGTAATTATGCTGGTTAATGGTTGTGCGTAACGCCTCAAGCTGCTGGCTGACTTCTTCTATCGACATGAAACTATCCGGGAACTTCAAATAAAACTGGCCATACCTGTGAGGGTATGGCCAGATAAACTCGTCTTACCAACAGCGCCAACAGTGTGCGCTGTTATGAATGCCGTCGCGATTCAGACCCTGGCCCTGTTATTTCGGCGATGTGTCATCCTGCGACGCTCGAAATCGCTGATACGCTGGCGGTAGTGCTCCAGTGTCTGTTGCGTCAGCACACTGTGACGTTCATCCTTCAGCACACCACCCAGTTCTTCAGCAATATGGTAAACCGCTTCCACCATAATCCGGAACGCCTGCATGGATTCCGACCCGTCAGGCCCGGGTAATCCCATAAAGAAACTCAGCGCCGTTGTTGAGTCCTCTTCCATCGTTTTCAGATTGAAGGTACCGGGCTCAACACCGTTAGCCACACTGAAGAGGATATCGCCGCGTCCATCCGTTTGAATATGACGGTGGAAGATATTCATCTCACCAAAGCGCAACCCTTCAGACATGAACAGCGCAAACAGATCACTGCCCGCAAAGGCCTCCCCTTTACGTGCCATCAGGTTAATGATCAAAACCTCTTCAACCTGCTTGAGTGCACCTTGATGTGATTCTGAGAAATCGGGCTCTACAGGCTCCGGCTCACGTGCCGAGAGGACGTCTCTATCATGCTTAGGCGCTGAAGGCTTTTCCTTCGCAACAATTACCTCATCCTCAGCACTACCGTTGAGACGCTCGTCATCAACATCCATCAACACAGGAACAGGCTGTTCAAGATCAAGACTCTGCTGCCCTTTTTCGGTCTCGTATTGCTCTACAGGCGGTTCTTCTACCCTTGAAACCCTGACCGCCGATACAATCCCGTCGTCATCATACCCGTCATCATCATGAGTCTGTTCTAACGGTTGCTTAACCGGAACATCCTCTACCACTTTGCGGGGCGGTGAATCGGACAAATCAGAAATAAACGGCTCTACGCGTTTATCTTCCGCAAAGTCATCCGCTGTTGTCAGACTATCCCTGCGATCGGGCATATCATGACCGGCAGGACGGGCGCCACCATTCGGCAACTCGCTGCTGTATTCATCATCCTGCCACTTGATCTCTTCAAGCCCGAAATTCAGCTCATTAGCTCGACGGCGGTGAAGCCAAACACGACGAAAGCCGTCTGCAATAATCAGCACGACAGCCAACACGCCCAGAATGATCAGCCAGTCACGAAAACTCATGCCTTTGGTTACCCGTTAACCCTGTAAATTGCGTTCCATTGCCTGGGACTGTTCATTATTACGCTCAACTTACGCATCCCATGCAGCCACCGGTGGAATAGCTGAATTTAAACGCAATCGCTTGTCAATCACAATATCGCAAAACTACATAAACAGCCGTAAGACGTCGTCTTTTTCAGTCTGGCAAAAAAGTGGGGCCATATCGACCCCTTTTGCACTTTTCTTACACGCTTATACGGCTGCCAGTGCTGCTGCCTGTTCGATATCCACCGAAACCGGTCGGGATACACCCGGCTCATGCATGGTCACACCGATTAACTGGTTCGCCGCTTCCATCGCAATCTTGTTGTGACTGATATAAATGAACTGCACCTTTTCCGACATCTCCGTCACCATGCGTGCATAGCGACCCACGTTGGCATCATCCAATGGCGCATCAACCTCATCCAGCATACAGAAAGGCGATGGATTCAACTGGAAGATTGCAAAGACCAGCGCAATCGCCGTCAATGCCTTTTCACCACCGGAAAGCAGGTGGATGGTACTGTTCTTCTTGCCCGGTGGCTGTGCCATGATGGCAACACCGGTATCGAGAAGATCATCACCAGTTAATTCCAGGTACGCGCGCCCACCACCGAACACTTTGGGGAACAGCTCCTGCAAGCCGCTGTTGACGCGCTCAAACGTATGCTGGAAGCGGTTACGGGTTTCCTTATCAATCTTTCTGATGGCGCCTTCCAGCGTCGCAATGGCTTCGGTCAGGTCTTCATTTTGGGCATCAAGATAACGCTTGCGCTCAGACTGCTGCTCATACTCTTCAATCGCCGCCAGATTAATTGCGCCCAAACGCTGAATACGGGTTTCCAGACGTTCAAGCTCTTCTTCCCAGGCTGACTCTGACGCCTCTTCCGGCAGGTTCGCCAGAACTGTTTCCAGATCAAACTGATCTTCTTCCAGCTGTTCCTGCAAGGTTGTGCGACGCACCTGCAGGGCCTGCCAGTCCATCCGAAGTTTTTCGAGACGATCACGCAACAACTGGGCTTCGTGCTCTGCCTCACCACGGTTTTTCTCATAGTCCCGCATCTGATGTTCAACATCTTCCAGCAGACGACGGGCTTCCATCATTTCTTCTTCAACTTCTACCCGTTGTGCCAGCAACTCTTCCAGTTCAATCTGCAGGTCTTCAACCGGGTCATCGCTCTGAGCCAGATTCTCCCGCAACTGCGAAAGGCGCTCATCCAGCCGCTCTCCTTGAGTCTTTAAACGCTCAACGGCCTGTCGAGTAGAATCAATCTGCGCCGTCAGGGACTGCTTACGCAACTCCAGCTGATGAGCCATATCCTTACTGTGGCGGGCAGTCTGACGAATACGATCCAGATCCGTTCGAATCTCATCCCGACGGGAAAGCAATGTCTCACGACGCTCAGCATCCCCTTCCATGCAATCCAGCGCTTCCTGCAGCCGCAACCGAGACTCGCCCATAGACTCCTGCTCGATGGATTGCTGCTCTTCAATCTCAGAAATCTCTTCCTGCAAGCGGCTGTAGCGAGTCAGCAGCTGTTCGACACGGACCTTTCGGGCACTCAAATCTGACTGCAGCTCGCTTTCCTGACGATTCAGTGAAGAAAGCTGGCGCTGACCATCTTCGCGGGTTTGCTCCAGCTGCTCCAAACGTTCGTGGTTTTCCGTCAGTGATTCTGACAACGCCTGTTCCTGATCATCCAGCTCAGCCAGCTCAAGCTCCAGCGCTTCAATTTCCTGCTGACGCGCCAGGATGCCTGTTCCAGCATCATTATCGCGTATCACACGTAACCAGTTGGAACCCAGCCAGACACCATCCTGCGTAACTACAGACTCACCTGGCGCCAACTTGGGTCGTAGAGCGAGAGCTTCGTCTAACGTAGTGGCGCCATAGATACCCTGAAGCA
Source organism: Kistimonas ophiarachnellae (assembly GCF_057552235.1). Classification (NCBI taxonomy): domain Bacteria; kingdom Pseudomonadati; phylum Pseudomonadota; class Gammaproteobacteria; order Oceanospirillales; family Endozoicomonadaceae; genus Kistimonas; species Kistimonas ophiarachnellae. The sequence continues at coordinate 166,068 of NZ_BAAJPA010000006.1, forward strand.
ACGTCTCTGCGGCTTCCGCACCGTCAACACAATCGCTCAACGCCGTCGCCTTATCCATCGACTGCCCGGCGGACGACGCTGCGCTGTTGCTGGCAAGAAATGTCAGGTTGGCTTCCACCATGGAATCCAGTACTGTCGCAACCGCATCCACATCATCGACACAGACAGCCTGGAGATAATCGCCCAACACCGTTTCAACGGCTGTTTCCCAGCCCGCCTTGACCTTGATCTGCTGACCGAGTCTAGGTTTATCTGCCAAACCTTGTCCTTCGAGCCATTCAATACCGCCGTCACTATGACCCAGTGCTGCCTGTTGAAGTGCCTGCAATGACGCAAAACGGCCACGCGCTTCATTCAATCGACGACTGCAGTCATCTTTCTGCCTGGTGGCGTCGGCTATTGCCTGCCTAACGGTATGAATCTGCTCACCCGTTTCTTCCTGAGTGTGCTGTAACGTCTCAATCTGCAATTCCAGCTCAGTCAGCTGTTCGGTGAGCAGCTCTATTTCTTCTTCAACAGGTTCGGCCTGAAGCCCGGAAATCTCTTCCTGATGTTTTCTGAGACGCTCTTCCAGACGATCCAGAACCTGCTCAAGATGCTGGATTTTGGACTGTTCTATCTCGGCCTCGCGACGTGACTCACTGGCAGAATGGTTAAACTCATCCCAAGCGTGCTGCCAGGTCTGCATGGATTCTTCCGCCTCCATCAGCGCCATGGCATGCTCTTCTTCACCGGCAAGACTCAGTTCCAGCTCTGGCTCAATGGCCAGCACTTCTTCTTCCAGTTGTTCAAGCTTGAACTGATCCGCTTCCAGATTTTCCCGATTCTCCCGCCAGGCAGCTTCGGCCTCCTGAAGATCCCGACTTAACTGATCCGCACGTTCGCGACGGTGCGCAATGGTCTGCTCCAACTTGGTAATTTCATTACCGGTGCTGTAATAGCGGCTCTGCACCTGATTAAAACTGTCCGCATATTCCGTCTGGCTCTGGCGCAGTTTTTCAATATCCGTATCGCTGGAACGTTGCTTGGCAATCGCGGCTTCCAGTCGAATTTCGAATTCACGGATGGCACTTTCCTGGGACTTCGCGCCAGTATCAACACTCTGCCAGCGCAGGGCATGTAATTGAGCACGCTTTAAGCGTTCTTCCTGTTTGTACTGTTTGTACTTCTCTGCCGCCTCGGCCTGACGCTTCAGATGCGACAGTTGACGTTCAAGCTCTTCACGCAGGTCAGTGAGACGTTCCAGGTTCTCATTGGTTCGACGCAACCGGTTTTCCGTTTCACGACGACGTTCTTTATAACGGGAAATACCCGCCGCTTCTTCAATGAAAACCCGCAGTTCTTCAGGCTTGGATTCAATCAGGTTAGAGATAATGCCCTGACTGATAATGGCGTAACTTCTCGGCCCCAGACCGGTACCGAGAAAGATATCCATAATATCTTTGCGTCGGCACTTGTTGCCGTTGAGGAAGTAGGTGTTCTGGGCATCACTGGTGAGCTTACGCTTGACGGAAATTTCACTGTAAGCGGCATATTCACCGGTGATCCGACCTTCGTTGTTATCAAACACCAGCTCCACATGGGCATAACTGGCGGGCTTCCGGCTGTTGGAGCCCTTGAAGATAACATCGGTCATGGAGTCGCCCCGCAGGTTCTTGGCGGAGGACTCCCCCATTACCCAGCGGACGGCATCAATAATATTGGACTTTCCGCAACCGTTGGGGCCGACAACGCCACACATGTTGCTGGGAAAATATACGGTGGTCGGGTCTACAAACGACTTGAACCCGGACAATTTGATACATTTAAGACGCATGGAGTCCTGAAATCCTGTTCTGAGACAGCGTTGGGTCTATCTGGCTCAGGGCTGTTGTCGCACTCTTGTGTCATTTGCCTGGCAACGGCTGTCAGCGCCTATCCTTGACGCCAGGAACACCGGACTGCGGCCGCCGTTTGGTCACTGCTGGAGGCTGCATCCAGTAACGGGTACTACAGGCTGTAATGCCAAATGCACACATTCTGTGTAGTTTAACCACAAAAGTTATTAGAACAGGTTAGGCTTGGGAATTGCAACTGCGGCTACTAACAGGGTTGACAGTGAGACTGTCAACGCCCTCTTTATCGGATTCCCTTTCAGCCCAGAAGGGCTCGTTCTGTATAGTCAAACAACAACTTCACGCTTATTGATTTTCTGTGGACTCAGCACATCATGTAGCGCATCGATCGCCATATCCGGGGTAATATCAATCAGGCTCTGATGATATCCCTGCTCGCTATCGCCTTTCCGAATTTTAAGATATCCCTTAATTAATCGAAGCACTTTGGCCTGATCGCTCAAGGGCGGGGTAAAGTCCGGACTGGACGGACCATAGAGCGCTACCAATGGCAACCCAACAGCTGCCGCGACATGCATGAGCCCTGAATCATTACTGATGGCAGCTCGACATTGCGAGAGGATTCCTACCGCCTGTCCCAGCGACGTTTTGCCTGCCAGATTGATGCATCCACCTCGATGTACAGGTGCAATAGCATCGACAATAGCGTCCCCGACCGCCCTGTCATTGTCAGAACCAAACAGTAATACCTGCCAGCCTTGAGCAATCATGGATTCAGCGACTTTGGCATAGTGATAGTCAGGCCAACGCTTCGCGGGACCAAACTCTGCACCCGGGCAAAGTGCCAATGTGGGCTGCCCCATATTCAGGGAAAAGGATTGCAATGTCTGTTGCACGCTTGCAGGATCAACAACCAGTTGAGGCTTCAATAAAGGTTCAGGAATCGCCTGTGCGGATGTCATTGCAGATTTATCAAATGCCAACGCGACATAACGCTGAACCATTAACGGAAACGCGTGAGCATCCAGAGTACGGATATCATTCAGCAGACCATAGCGCATCTCGCCACGCCAACCGGTACGTTTTGGAATGCCGGCAAACCACGGAACCAGTGCAGATTTAAGTGAACCGGGCAAAACAATCGCTTGATCATAATGTCTGGATTTCAGGGATAGTCCCAGCTTTCGTCGTACACCAAGCTCCAGCTTGCCATGACCCAACGGCATGGCTATCGCCTCATTCACTTCAGGCATGCAATCCAGCAGTGGACGGCACCATGCCGGCGCCATCACGTCGATGACGGCGTCCGGGTGCCGGACTTTGAGTGTGCGATAAAGGCTTTGCGACATCACCATGTCGCCAACCCAGGAGGGACCAATGACCAAAATTTTCACTGCCAATTCCTGAAGCGTCGTAGAAATCTCAGGGGCATTCTGGCCTTAACCTGCGCCGCCATCAATCTCCAGCTCCACCGTTTTACGTGCAGAAACCTCAACGCCTTTCACTAAAGCTTCGTAGTCTGCTTTTCGAACATCACCGCTTTTGGAAACCCTGGCAACAACATCCACCCTCTCAAAACCGGAGAGTTTCAATTCCGGCATCATTGCCATGGCATCATTCAGCAATACTGTTTTGGGCAGTTCACCTACGGTGACCGGCGCAACGGCCAGTGGCATGGGCGGACCATCAGAAGCCCGTGCAAAAATGAACACCCGAGTTGAGGGTGGTAAAGCTTTCAATTGATCCGAGAGGGCAACCCGCACTTCCAGCCCTGCCTCTGGAGCCTTATTTTTTTGCTTAACCTGCTTTGGCGACTCACCCAACATGGCACGAGCCTGCGCGATACCCGATGTTAACGCCGCCCGGGATTGCGGATCCGGTGTCACCGCCAACAGCGACTCCCAGGCCTTGATGGCATCACGATACTGCTTATTTTCAAACGATACGATGCCTTTTAAACCCAGCGCCGTGACATTATCCGGCTGCACGGCCAACGTACGATCCACCAGATCTTCAACCTGCGGTGTCACCCGATTGTTCTGAGCCAGAAAGAGCGCCTGGGCATATTGCGACAAGGGCTCCGGATCATCCCCCACTAACTTCACAACACGCGCAAAGGCATCAACCGCATCCTGGAAGCGCCCCATGGTCATGTAAGACCGCCCCAGCAGGTAATAACCCTGGTAGTTATCCGGCTGGCGTTCCAGCACCCGCTCCAGCTTAGCCGTTAATTGCTCTATTGATTGCTCGGGTGATGGCTGATTCAGTGCCGCCGCAAGACTCAATTCATCGCTTGCACCCCAGCGCAGATACAGGAACACCGACACAACCGCCATCGAGACACACAAAACCAATGGCATCATCCACCCTGCTTTGCCGGACGCTTGTGTCGACTCAGCAACATCGTCCACATCACCCAGCAGAGAAGTTTCAGCTTCCTGTTTCAGCTGTTCATAACGCTGCGCATCAATATCACCGCGTTGACGCTGCTCATCCAGCTCACTCAATCGTTCACGGAACAATGCCAGATTGGTCTGTTCACGACTCTGCAGCCCTTCAACCGGCGGCCGTTTGCGCCAGATCAGTACCGGTACGAGAATAAAGCCTGTCGCCAACAGCAACAGTGCAGCGACCAGTCCCCAAAATACCGTCATGATGATTCCCGTCCTTCCAGTAACTGCTTCAAACGGTCTTTTTCTGCCGCCGTCAGATTATCAGCCTGCGGGGTTGTCTGGCGATTTCGGCGGATAATCACAAACAAGGTCACGCCGCCAGCCACCAGGAACAAGAGTGGACCAAACCACAACAACACTGTTCCTGCAGAAAGGCGTGGTTTGTAGAGGACAAAGTCCCCGTAACGATCCAGCATGAAATCAACAATCTGCTCGTTACTCTGGCCGGTCTGCAACATCCGGTACACTTCCGCCCGCAGGTCATTGGCGATCGGAGCATTGGAATCTGCAATATTCTGGTTTTGGCATTTGGGGCAACGGAGTTCCTCCGTCAATACCTTATAACGATCAAATTGGGCCGGATCGTCAAACTCCCAGGTATCAATGGAGGCACTTGCGCCCAGCGGGAGTAGCAAGCATAAAGCGATGGCAGCACGTCGGATAAAAAATGACATTCTCATTATCCAGCCTCCTCCTGCCTGAGCATTTCAACCCGGGGCTTCAGAATATCCTGCCAGACCCGATCATCAACAACGCCAACATGCTTGTAACGGATCACACCACGGGCATCAATCAGATAGGTTTCCGGTGCACCATAAACCCCAAGATCCAGTCCGAGTCGTCCCTTTTCATCCATCACGCTGAAGCGGTAAGGGTCACCCAGCTCTTTCAGCCAGCGGCGGGCATCTTCAGGATCATCCTTGTAATTCACTCCATAAACAGGGATGCCCTGATCCGCAATTTTCAGCAGCCAGGGATGTTCAGCACGGCAGGAAATACACCATGTCGCCCAGACATTGACCAGCGCAATCTCACCTTTGAGTGACTGTTCAGTCACTGGCTTTTCGGGATCCTTCAATGTCCCCAGGCTGAATGCCGGAAACGGTTCATCCAACAACGGTGACGGCAGATTTTCCTTGTCCAGAAACAGACCAACAAACAGAAAACCTGCCAGCAGTACAAAGACTGCCAGCGGTAAAAACAATTTCAGTCGCTGCATAAACCCCTCATACCGCAGCTGACAAGCCATCGTCGGCCTGTGTTCTTGGAGCCAATACCCGCTGACGCGCTTTCACCCGGTAGCGGCGATCCAGGGCAGCCAGGCAACCGCCCAACGCCATGAACAATGAACCCAGCCAGATCCAGCGAACAAACGCTTTTACCTGTATACGGACAGCCCAGGCGCCCTCTTCCAGAGAGTCACCCAAGGCGACATACAGGTCGCGCGTCAAACCGGGATCAATGCCCGCCTCGCTCATGATACTGCCCTGCACCTGATAAAGACGTTTTTCAGGGTGGAGGGTAGTCAACTCACGACCATCACGGATAACCTGCAAAGTACCGTAGTCGGACAGGTAATTCGGTCCTCGACGTCGTTCGACACCGTCAAACCGGAAGGTGTAGCCTGCCAGTTCAACCGTCTGTCCGGGTGCCATTCGCAGATCCCGCTCACCACTATAGAAAGACACCATCGCGACACCCACCATGGATACCGCCAGACCAATATGGGCCAGATGCATACCCCAGACACTGCGCCGTATTGACTGCAAACCTGCCATCAATGAAGGCTTGTTACGGCAACGGTTCAGGATATCCTTGATAGAGGTCAGCACAATCCAGCAAACCAGCATCATGGATAGCGCAACGGCTAATTCGAAGCTTGCCCCTTGAAACAGACTGATTGCCAGACCAAGTACAATCGACGCCAGCAATACCCAGCGCAGCTGATTAATCAACCAGCTACTGTCGGTGTCCTTCCAACGGGAAAGAATACCAACCCCCATCGTCAATGCGATCAGGAACGTCAGCGGCACAAACAGGGTATTAAAATAGGGAGGTCCTACCGATATTTTGCCCATACCCAGCGCATCAAAAATCAAAGGGAACAGCGTCCCCAGCAACACCATCGCACAGCTGGTTACGAGCAAAATGTTATTGATGAGCAGGAAGGCTTCCATGGACAGCAGCCCAAAACCGGCGCGACTTTTGACGACAGGCGCACGCAGTGCATACAGCGTCAGGGAACCACCAACCACCAGCAACAGGAACATCAGGATAAAGCTGCCCCGCGCAGGATCCGTGGCAAAGGCATGCACCGAGGTCAATACCCCGGAACGCACCAGGAATGTACCCAGCAAGCTCAGGGAGAACGTCAGGATCGCCAGCAACACTGTCCAGCTTTTAAACATGCCCCGCTTTTCAGACACGGCCAGCGAATGAATCAACGCGGTACCCGCCAGCCAGGGCATGAAGGAGGCGTTTTCAACGGGATCCCAGAACCACCAGCCGCCCCAGCCAAGTTCGTAGTATGCCCACCAACTGCCAAGAGAAATACCGAGCGTCAAAAAGACCCAGGCAACAATGGTCCAGGGCCGACTCCAGCGAGCCCAGGCGGCATCCAGCTTCCCGCCCAGCAGGGACGCAATGGCAAACGCAAACACCACTGAAAATCCGACATACCCCATATACAGCATCGGTGGATGAATGATCAGACCAAAATCCTGCAGCAAAGGATTCAAATCGGCGCCGTCTGTCGGCGGATACAGCAGCACCCGCTCAAACGGGTTGGATGTCACAATCATGAACAGCAAAAAGCCGATACTGACCATTCCCATCACAGACAGCACACGTGCCAACATAATCGTTGGCAACGAGCGTGAGAAAATGCTCACGGCAAACGTCCAGCCAGCCAGAATCAGCGCCCATAGCAGGAGTGAGCCCTCATGCGCGCCCCAGACTGCACTGACCTTAAAAGGCAATGGCAACAGGGTATTCGAATTCCGCGCCACATAAGCCACGGTGAAATCATCCGCGACAAAGGCTTCAACCAGAATCAGGAAGGCAATCAGCAGGAAAAAAAACTGTCCCCAGCTAAGCGGCTTAGCTAGCGCCTGCCAGGTTCGATGCCCGGTAAATGTGCCCACCAATGGCACAACAGACAGGATAACGGCAAAGCATAGCGCGATAATTAACGACAACTGCCCAAGTTCTGGAATCATGCGCCGGACTCCCTGTAGGTCACGGTTTTCTCGGGCTGCCCATGCGCTTTATCTATTGCATCCTGAACTTCCGGCGGCATGTAGGTGGAGTCATGCTTCGCCAGCACTTCCTCGGCATAGAAAATACCATCATTGCCGAGCTTGCCAGTTCCCACAATGCCCTGACCTTCCGCAAACAAATCCGGCAGGATACCAGTGTATTTCACGGTAATCGTGCCAGCACCATCGGTGATATCAAAGGCGACATTCAGACTTTCCGGATCACGAATAACAGAACCTGCTACCACCAGGCCACCACCACGGATCTGCACGTCAGTGGGCGCTTCCTTGCCGATCATCTGGGCCGGGGAATAATACAGGTTGATATTCTGCTGCAGCGCCATCAAAACCAGTCCAACAGCGATACCGGCACCGATAAGAATAAACAGCAACAGGAAAAGGCGTTGTTTACGAATCGCTTTCATGCCCTCTCCTCCCGGCGGATACGGCGACGAATGGCATCCATAGCCCGCTTACGTGCGCGCAACGGGCTGACCAGGTTGTACCCCACCACCAGTGACGCGATCAGATAACATGTCCAGACGTAAGGACCGTGTCCCCCCATTTGAACCAGGCTGTCAAACGTTTCAAAGTACATCTATCGTCCTTCTATGCCCGTCTTAGTCTTTTACTCGTATTCACACCGATGTCTTTCAGGACGCCACCAGCTGCTTAACCCAGCGCGTTCGCTGTTCCCGCTCCAGTATTTCCGCACGTAGTCGCAACAGAAAGACGAACAGGCAGAACAGGTAAAAACCGGCGATGGAAATCAACAACGGCGTCAGCATTTCCGGCGCCATGGTAGTTTCGCCCGTCACCTTGATGGACGGCCCCTGATGCAGGGTATTCCACCATTCAACGGAATACTTGATGATCGGAAGATTCACCAGCCCCACCAGTGCGAGAATGGCACAGGCACGCGCAGCGGAATCCTGACTGTTCATCGCTTCACGCAACGCAATCAAACCGAGATAGAGGAACATCAGGATCAATACCGAGGTCAGCCGGGCATCCCATACCCACCAGGTCCCCCAGGTCGGTTTCCCCCAGATCGCCCCGGTGAGAAGCGCCAGCGCACAAAAAGATGCACCGATAGGCGCCAGGCATTTGGCCGCCATATCTGCCAGTTTGATTTTCCAGATAAAGCCAATACCGGCAATGATCGCCATCCCGGCATAAACCGACATGGCCAGCGATGCCGACGGCACATGAATAAAAATAATGCGGTAACTGTTACCCTGCAGGTAATCCGGCGGCGTCCAGAACAGCCCCCAGCCGACCCCGATCAGGATCAGCGCAGACGCCAGCAAACCGATCCACGGCAACCACCGACCACTGATGTCATAGAACCACTTTGGCGAAGCAAACTTGTGAAAAAATGTCCAGCGCATACGTTATAGTAACTTTCTGTTCTGTCGCGCCATAATATGGGTATTTACCGTAAATACCATATAAACCGTTCCCCTCATGGCGCTTCGTTGATCTGGCGCAATACTACCATGACTGCGTCATTTACTCACTTAACCGCTGATACTGATCCGTAATCCCGCACTGATGGCGAAGGGTGCAAACGTCACACCCAGCATGAGCATGGCGCCGAGCCAGAGCAGGTAACCGCTCCAGGCCAACCCGTTCACCGCTGCGTCAATGCAGCCCGTTCCCAGGATCAACACCGGGATATAAAGCGGCAAAATCAGGAGCGACATCAACACGCCCCCCTTTTTCAAACCGACTGTCAGGGCTGAACCAATTGCCCCCAGCAGGCTCAAAAGTGGCGTACCCAGCATCAAGGTGGCAATCAACGCAGGGAAGGCAGACGCGGGCAAATGAAACATCACGGCCAGCACCGGTGACAGAATCACCAGCAACAAACCACTCACTAACCAGTGGGCCAGCACTTTCGCCATCACTAACACATAAAGCGGCTGCGGACTGAGCATGATCTGCTCAAGAGAACCATCATCGAAATCAGACCGGAACAGGCTATCCAAAGACAGCAATGTCGCCAACAGCGCGGCCACCCAGATGATGCCGCTGCCAATCATGGTCAACATTTTGGATTCAGGACCAACGCCTAACGGAAACAGGCTGGCCACCAGGATAAAAAACACCAGTGGATTCATCAGGTCACCGCGCTGACGGAAATGCAGCCGGAGATCCCGGGACAACACCTGACAAAAAGCGTGAAAAACAGAAGGGGCTGTCGATTCAGTCATTACACGGCCTCTACTGCTAATGAATGATCCGAAGAAGACAGCAACTCAGCAAGATCAAGCCGTTTCAAGCCCTGATACTGAATACCCAGCTCATGGTGAGTCGTTAACATCACCATCCCGCCTTGCTGAGCATGGCTGATCAATAAGGATTCCAGCGCCTTGACACCGGCACGGTCAATGGCGGTAAACGGTTCATCGAGTATCCACAAGCGCTGTTGACTGAGATGCAGACGTGCCAGCGCTACCCGTCGCTGCTGCCCCGCTGAAAGTTGATAGCAGGGCACATCCTCAAACCCATAAAGGTCGACCTTACCGAGCGCGCCGAGAATAGCCTTATTCGTATAATGCCCATGCATTCCCATCACAGCCCGGAGGTTTTCCTCTGGCGTTAAGGCTGGCTTGATTCCCACCTGGTGGCCTATAAACAACAGGTCCTGCTGGAAGGCCAGCCGGTTACGCTCAACCGTAGTACCACACCAAGTAATATCGCCATCAAAATCAAGCGATAATCCGGACACAATGCGCAACAGCGTAGTCTTGCCGGAGCCATTCGGCCCCGTCACCTGAACAATTTCACCCGGTCCGAGATCCAGTGCCAGCTCAGAAAACAGTACTCGATCATCCCGAATGCAACACAGTTGCCTGAGTCTTAACAGAGGATCGTTCGGTGTGACGGCGGTCATGCAGATGCGTTAAAACCAGCAGTTATAGTGAGCTGACTTTATATAGAAAGAGGCAGGATTTTGCAAAAACAGGAAGTCATCATGGGGTATTTACCGAGTCACGATGCTTATTACCGTAACCCGGCTATCTTCTGTCGTTACTGTTTGTCGCTGCGCATGACGACAGGCAAGTCAAACGCCAACCAGGAAAAATAGCCTTCCCGGAAATAAAATACTTTTTCGTAGCCCCATAAAACCGCCAGGTATGATGCAAAGGCTGCACGAATCCGGTGAGTCCCACTGCCATAAATCACCACCGGTGTTTTGCGATCCATGAAACCATCATGGTAAAGCAGGGCAAAGGTTGACTTGAGCCCCAGGTGATGCGCCCCCTCAACATGTCCCCAGTTCCATTCCCGGCGAGTGCGAATATCAATGAACATGGCTCCCAATTCATGTAGTCGCTTGGCCTGGGCCGTATTAACGGTAGTTGCCCCCTCAACATGCTCCGGTGCTTCACCCGCTACCGCCTGTCCCCAAAGCAATGCCATAAACAGCACCACACTTCTGAATACACTGATGATTTGTTGCATCCGATACGTCCTTGTATAACTGCTTACCACACGGTCTTCCTGACCGCTTACGGCAAGACATAGCCCAGAAACAACCTGACTGCAGTACTGGCATTTCAAGTCCAGTTCTGCAGCCGGGCCCTCAGTCTTAACGCCGCCTGGCTGTGGATCTGGCTGACCCGCGACTCGCTGACCCCCAGCACCTTGCCAATTTCCTTGAGATTCAGTTCCTTTTCGTAATAGAGGTTCAACACCAGCTGCTCCCGCTCTGACAGGGTCTCAATGGCAGACCCCAAGGCCTTGCGGAACTTCTCCGTCTGCAGATCCAGTTCCGGGGCATTGTTCTCTGAGCGGCGTTGCAGGCGCGACTCCTCGCTATCGAACATATCCTCAAAACTGAACAATCGGCAGCCACGCAAGTCCTGCAGGATGTTGAAGTATTCCTCCAGAGAAACATCCATTTCTGCCGCGACTTCAGAATCCCGTGAATCACGCCCAAGCCTCGCCTCTACCGCACGAATCGCTTCGCTGACACGTCGGCTATTGCGATACACCGAACGAGGCCCCCAGTCTCCCCGACGAATCTCGTCCAGCATGGCGCCGCGAATCCGAATACCGGCAAAGGTTTCAAAGCTCGCTCCCTTGTCGACATCAAATTTCCGCGCCGCTTCCAGCAAGCCGACCATACCAGCCTGCACAAGATCATCGAGCTGCACACTGGCGGGCATCCTGGCAGAAAGGTGACGGGCAATCCGTTTGACCAGCGGCGTATGTCGCTCAACCAACTCGGCATACGTTCGCCGACTGGCGCGTTTTTCCGCCGTTTCCCGAATCAACGCTTCCATGGCTAACACCCTCCTGCGAGAACCTGGTTCTCGAAGAAGAAGGTCATCCCGCCCCTCGGGTAATAAACACGTGAGTGCTGACTCATGCCATCGGCAATAGAGCGCATACCACGGCAAACCTTGGAGTCGGGAGCAGTCTGGAAGAGCGTCATGGCACGATCACTGGCCTTGCGCACTGCAGGGTCGTAAGGCAAGGTGCCGGCATGACGAATCACGAGGTCATGGTCAAAGCCAATCTGCGACTGCAACGCCTGGATGAGCTGCGAGCCTTCACGCTGACTCCTGACCATGTTGGTCACAACATTGAAATGCTGAACACCATATTGCAGACGCAATGTACGGATATAGTCCGCCGTATCCGCAATGGTGACCTTGTCCGGCGTGACCAGCACCATGGCATCCGATGCGGCTGCTACCAGGCGCATGTCCCGCTCCCGGAAACCACCGGCGGTATCCAGCAGCAGGATATCAACCTGGTCAGCAATATCATCGACAGACTGGATCAGCGATAGCAGGCTGGTCTCATTGATGCCGGCGAGATCACCTCCGCCCCTGGCGCCGGGCACCACTTTCACATCCGCCGGTCCTGACAGAAAGGTGTCGGCAATCGAGCACCGCCCTGCCATCACATCCGCGATGGTTTGCTCCGGCGTCTGCCCGAGCATCAGGTGCACATTGGCAAGATTAAAATCAGCATCCATTAACAAGACACGGTTGCCGGCACGACTTAACGCTTCGGCCAGGTTAATGGAAAAGCTGGTTTTCCCTACACCACCTTTGCCGCTGGCAATCGCAGCGACTCTCACTGGTTTAACGTCCATAGTTCCTTTACGGTCCGTTAGTTGTCATGGGATAGATTCAGCTAACGCCATTCCTTGGCGTCAGCAAATTAATAATTGCAAGAGATGTACCAACATAAAAAAACAGACCCAATAAAATATATCTATATGTTTTTATTGGCTTTATTTGAAATCACAAAAAGAATACAACCCTATAAGCCCGATAACTCCTCAATTATCAGGATGTTTTTTTGACTCACCAGTCATCAGGTGACATTTTCCCGGCATCTACAAATGCCCGTTATTGGAAACACACAAGGAAAATCAAAGAAACTATCTTCAAGCTGATGGCTTAATAAACCGTCAAGTGCTTAATGGGCCCCTCTAGCAAAACATTTTCACTGGTCTGCATGCTGCAAAAAAATGATTGATACCTGCATTTACTATACGAAGGCTTTGATGGTCACGGGGAAGAACTAATACAGCCATTTTAGCCAACCTCTCAGGAACTGATGACACAAAGGGATGTCCTTGTATATAGGCGTATTCCTGAGTGAACTTTTGATTCCAGAACATTCAGAGTGCGCTTACGGTGTATGACCTTTCACTTAACAGTCCGGAAAATCCGTTTTATAAAAACGTGAAAATCCGAGATTGAAACAACTGACAGGATGCTTAATATGTTTAACAATATGAATTATTGCGTGACATTCGCAGCTACCGCTGTAGTTTCAGCCACCCTGCTGGCTAATCAAATACTCTTTTCAGAGAATGATCCGGATAGTAGCATGACGAACATTTGCGCCGGAGCACTTGTTACCAGCGCTCTCGGAGCACTATATCATTATTGCTGCCATAAAATGGACATACGCGAGAGAAGAGTTGAAGCCAGAGCAAGCAACGCTAAAAAACCAGACATAAAAATTATTGGCGCTGGATTAAGTCGTACCGGGACTGTTAGTTTACAGGAAGCCCTGAATGAATTAGGATTCATGCCTGTTTATCATGGTCTGGATATGTTTGCCGATCCTGATTCAACCGTATGCTGGAAAAAATACAAAGAAACAAAAGAGCTCAAATATTTATATGGCGCCCTCGAGGGTATGAATGGGCTTATTGATTACCCATCAGCACTAATGGTGAAGGATTTATTAGAAATATTTCCTGACGCTAAAGTAATCTTAACAACTCGAGAAGGGAAACAATGGGCAAAAAGCGCCAAATCCGTTCTATTTAGACCTGAATATAAGAAAGAGATTCCCTTTGTTTGGGTTGCGTCATTTTTTTCAGACAAACTCAACGCCGTAAAATTATTCACAGCGATGTATAAAAAAGAATTTGAGGCTGATTTACTTGAAGGCAATACTACAGATGAAAACAAAATGGCTGTTTCACTTGAAACTCACAACCAGAAAATCAGGAACCTTGTACCGGCTGAAAAATTATTGGAGTTACCTTTAGGTTCTAACTGGGAGCCATTATGTCACTTCCTGGGGAAGCCCGTTCCAGACAAGCCATATCCAAAGGTTAATAGCACCAACGCTGTCAGGGAGACAGCACAAAGAATTATACGAGGTAAGGATTTTGACAGGACAGGCCAAAGCTACAGTTAAATGTAGAAGCGAAGCGACCTCCGCGAAAGATAAAAGACATGAATTCAGGATCTACGGAGCAACTGGCGGAATTTCTCATCAACAGGCGTGGCCTGGTCTTCAGGACTCAACACTGGCTCATCAAATGACTCAACCAGCATCACACGACCCGGTGAAACTCCCAGCAGCAACTGCTTACTACCAGCCTCAACCAATACCAGCCGGTCTCTGCCACCCAGCGAAAGCGCACCAAGGATCTTCATGCCACGACCACTTTGAGACATCGCCGGATTAAAACGCTTAAGTAACCAGGCCGTACCGAAAATCAGCACCGTGACCAGTATTAAAGAAAAGAGCGCCTGAAAAACTGCGTAACCACCAAGAGAAGAGGGCTCTGCGGACTCTTCTGCTGCTGTCGCCAGTAACGGCAACAACAGCAGAAGAGACGAGAGAAAACGAACAGGAAAAACCCTGAAGAAATTACCGTGTTTCTGAATCATCAGTCTGTGCATAACGATTCAGTTCATACTTCCGCATTTTTTCCACCAGCGTGGTACGACGGATCTGCAACTTGTCTGCCGCGCGGGCAACGACGTTATTGCAATCATCCAGCGCCTGGCGAATCAGTTTCTTCTCAAGCCGTCCTAGGAAATCTTTCAAATTCAGGCCATTAACCGGAAGAATAGCCAACTCATCCAGACCGGAAGTTCCCGGCGGCTGAAGTGTATTGGGAAACATCTCGGCAACCCGATTGTCCCTGACCTCCTGCCCTGCCAGCTTCTGGAACTTGTCTGGCAATTCCTCTACACCAATAACACCCATCGGGTAGATAATAGAAAGTCGCTCCACAAGGTTCGCCAGCTCCCGGACATTACCGGGCCAGTCATATTTACACAGCAGCATAATGGCTGCAGAACTGAAACGGACGGAACCTCGCTGATCCCGCTCCATACGGGTAATCAAATCATTGAGTATCAACGGCAGATCTTCAGTGCGATCCCGCAAGGCTGGCATATCAATAGGGAACACATTAAGGCGATAGTAGAGATCATCACGGAATTTCCCGGACGCTACCATCTCTTCCAGGTTCTTGTGCGTCGCCGCGATAATTCTGACATTGACGTGAATCGGCGCAGATCCACCTACCCGCTCAAAACAGCGCTCCTGCAATACCCTGAGCAGCTTGACCTGCATATTCAGCGGCATATCACCAATTTCATCGAGGAACAAGGTTCCCCCGTCCGCCAGTTCAAAGCGGCCTTTACGGGTGGCTATGGCGCCGGTAAAGGCCCCCTTCTCATGACCAAACAACTCGCTTTCAAGCAGCTCAGCCGGTATCGCACCGCAATTGACCGGTACGAATGGGCGTCCCTGGCGACCGGAGTGTTCATGCAGGTTCCTGGCCACCACTTCTTTCCCGGTACCCGATTCACCGGTAATCAATACATTCACGTCCTTTTTCATCACCTGGCTCATCAGGGAGCGTACATGACGTATAGGACGACTGCTGCCCACCAGGTTCCTGAACACCTGGACATCATGATAACCGGAAGCCATCTGTCCATGGCGGCAATGCGCCCGGTAGATCTGCGACATATGCAGACTTTCCAGCATCTGGCTGTGGGTCAACGGCGGACGCAACTCAGCAACGACCTGGCGGCGCATGCTGCCCTGCAACTGGCCGGGTCGAGACTGTCCACAAAGAATCACGGGAAGACCGGCGTGGTGGCGATTCAGAAACTTCAGCACCTCGTCGCTCTGGCCCCGCAAGCCAAGCACCACGGCATTGAAGTTCTGGTCATGGCCAAGCCTCTCCTGGAAACGCTGCGTGGAGGCATATTCGGTTTCGCAACCCATGAACTCAAGAATCGTGTTCAACACCTGGCGTTGCTGCTGATCATCATCAATGATTAATATCCGACTTCTGTTACCCATGCTACTGATCATCCTTGTCAGTAAGGGCTCTATCCGGTCACACTGCAGCGCTGATAGAGGCGGGATAAATGAAAAAAATCTCTATGAGACACCATCAATATCCAGTTAAGGCAGAAGATTTCGGTTCGTCAAATGACGGCTTTCATCAATAGCTGACTGTGAGTACAGGAAGCTTTCACCAGCCCTAAAATAAAAAACCCCGCGGGGAAGTGCGGGGAAAAACAGAGCAAGTACAACACGGGTAGCGAGGCAGCGCCCATTAACTCAGGCACTGCCCCGAAGACAGGGCCTGTCAGAAAACAGACAGGCTGTAGTTCACATAGAAACGGTTATCATCGGTATTGGAATCACCACCGTGTCCACGGTTGGTATAGTTCTCCCAGGCCAGATCCAGTCCCTTAAGGTCACCACCAAACTTGTAGGTCAGGATAGTACCGCGCTCCCAGCGAGACTCATCCACACCACTTTGGTCGATTTCACCGCGAGCATAATAGGTATCGATCTCAAGCCCCTCGACCCCCATAGTAGCAAAATCATAGGTCACTCCAACCAACCAGGTTTTCTCATCCTCATCCGCAAAATCTTCATGCAAAGAAACGGAAGAACTCCACTTACCATGATCCTCATCGAAATAGGCCGTATCCCAATCACCATCAGTGACTTTGTTATAACCGGCATAGAGCGTTGTCGCCCCCATTTCCAACGCAGCATTCAGGTTAACGAATTTGGACTCATGCTGGCTGCCATAAAGATCACCATCATCTTCCTGCTTGCCGTAACGTACATCCAGCCCCAGCGTCATGTCATCATTGAGGTCTATGTCATAACCAACCTGAGCGTAACGTTGCTGGAGATAATCCTTGGAAGCCCCCTGCTCCACCTGAAACTTAACCCCGGCCAGCTTGCCTTTAAGTCCGTAGATTCGCAGGTTATCAATCTTCTCAGTGCCGTTAGTGAGATCATCCTTGAAATAACTCTGGTTACGCGGCGAGAAACCAGTGATTTGGGCCGCATATAGATCGACATCATGAATACTCAAAACGCCTTCACTACCGAACGTCGCGGCAGGCAGTGCACGAGAACCGGAGTCACTGTACGTCTTGAACTTACGCTTCTTTTTGCCGTAGTTACCGGAAAATTCCACGTTATCCAGTCCAAACTTGAACTTGGCGTAAGCCTGGTGGATGCCACCGATATCGTTCAGGTCACACTTTGTCTTGTTTCCACCATCGACAGGCAGGTTCGAGTTTTTACATTTATTTTTTTCGCCATCCATATCGTTGGCGAGCCCCATGGCGCCGCCTGCAGACAGGTCAAATCCAATGACATCGGCAAGATAGCCTGATTTAAAATCTGCAATAATCGCTTGCACCCACTCCCGGCGATCCTTGGTATTTTCATCACTCCGACCCATTTCATTGAAATAGACATTTCTGAATTTGATTTTCAGGCTGCTGCCTTCAATAAAATCACCGGCACTGGCCATACTCGCCAGACCGGCAGCAACAACAGCTACGGATGCTGCAAGCGGTTTCAATTTCATTAATAACACTCCTCGGTGTGTATTGTGTTTATTGTTTTTTGTCTTCGCGAGGTAGTTTGGTATTTGAATGTGACAGGCGGATTAAATTTATATTAACGTTTTATTTAGGTTTGTTTACAGGATTAATATCCCTCATTACAAAGAACAATCATCAGCGATATCAATCGGCAGGCTGTTATCTGAGCTTCATTGAGAAGCAACTCAACGCCAGAAAAAAGGAAAGCTGCTTACCAATATTGATATTAATAAGCAGCTAAACAGAGATCGGATATGACGCTGTTACTTATCAGCAGGTTTCCAATAAAACGCTGCCAATGGAGTAGCCTGCACCAAAGGAACAAATCACCCCACGCTCGCCGGACACCAGATCCCTGCGATACTTGTGAAATGCGATAATAGAGCCTGCTGAGCTGGTATTGGCATATTCATCCAGAATGACCGGCGCCTCCTGACTGTCTGCATCGCGCCCCAGCACCCGGCGCGCCACCAGCTGATTCATATTCAGATTGGCCTGGTGTAACCACATCCGTTTCAATTCAGATACCGGCATATTCAGACTATCCAGATGCTCGGTAATATGCCGGGCAACCTGGGGACAGACCTCTTTGAATACTTTCCGGCCATTCTGGACAAACAACTTGTCCAACTTGCCAATACCCTGTTCATCCCCCCGATTCAAAAAACCGAAGTTATTACGAATATTATTGGAATACTGCGTCCAGAGTTTTGTGCCTGATACACGGTAACGGTTTTCTGATCGTGCAAGGCTTTCGTCTTCAAGGATCACGGCCGTACAGGCATCGCCAAAAATAAAATGACTGTCACGATCCCTGAAATTGAGATGCCCGGAACAGATTTCCGGATTCACCATCAATACCCGTCGCGCACTGCCAGAACGGATTGCATTGACGGCAGTCTGAATCCCGAAAGTCGCGGAAGAGCAGGCCACATTCATGTCATAACCACAACCCTGAATGCCCAGGTAATGCTGAATTTCTACGGCCATGGCCGGGTAAGGTCGCTGCATGTTTGAACAGGCGACAATCACAAAATCCAGATCGGTTGCACTCAGCTGCGCATCCGCTAAAGCGGATTTTGCGGCTGCCAACGCCATTTCACATTGCACGGAAGGTTCATCATTGCTGCGCTCCGGAATACGGGGCGCCAGACGTTCAGGATCCAGGATGCCATCCCGGTCAACGACATACCGGCTGCGAATACCGGACGCTTTTTCGATAAATTCGCTGTTACTTTCCTGAAGGGGTTCCATTTCACCGGCAGCAATTGCCTGCCGGTTGTCGTCATTGGATTGCCTGACCCAGGCATTGAAAGCCGCCACCAGTTCGTCATTACTGATGGCGTACGGGGGCGTATACAGCCCGGTGCCACTGATTACTACCTCTGTCACGTCCTGTCCTCAGGTCACTGCCCCGGAAGGCTTTTTTCTTTCATTCTGACGATTCATAGTATAGGAGCTGTCATGGTTTTGAAACATCTGTCTCACTATCAAAGAATCAGGTGTTCCCGCATAACTTTTATGGGTGATGTCCCAACAGCTTCAGTTACATAACAAGTCTGACAAGCAGAATATTAACTTTATTGGTTAGAGCAATGAACTTGATCATCAAACAATGAGTCTGAGCATTTAGAACTATCATAAAGCACCCCACAAGCCAGTGATAATTCACCATTCATTTTTTAATTGACATGCTTCATGTGTAAATATTTTTTACGGAGTCAACAATGGCACAAACAGCATCACCAGGACCTTCTAGATCCTCTACCGCCCCTCCCTTATACACAGATCTTAATCTGGAACATCCAGATACTATCAAATCAATTTCCAAAGCTATAATATCAACGCATTTAGAGAAAATGTCATATACAAGCCAGAAAACACTAACTGAACATCTTATTACCCACATAAACAATAGCAACCCACACAATGAGCAACTAACCCTTACTACACTACAACCTGCTACAGCCGATGCACCAGCAACCGTTAACATAGAGCAACCTGCAGAAATCGACCATATAGAACCAAACATTTTGCTGTCAGGATTCAGAGCCAAAAACAAAATGCTTAAAGAGAAACCTAAATATGAAAGAAAACTCACGAAGCTCTACTGTGATTTTATTCGGGAACAAAAAGGCAGCAAAAGACTCCTAGATTACCATAAAGAAAGATTCATATTATTACTGGGATACTATTGGGATAGCGATAATACGCTACACAACCTTAAAATAAATATGCAATCCAACCACTTAACAACAACTGGAAACCCTTGGAATTTCTGGTCAAATGACAGAGATCTTTTCGTTAACAACTACTTCTCAACAATGAAGGAGAGCATTGAAGAAAACACAGGTTTAATGATGTTTCACGTTTTAATTAAAACCTGTGAATTTGCCTGCCTGCAAGAATAAAACAATCATATACCAGCATTCTCCATAAATACCTGGATCGAAGTTTTTCAGCAATCCAGCCCATACTGGAGATGACAGACTGTAGAAATTGCTTACTACCCCTCAGAATCATCTACCCAATGTACGCGGACTTCAAATAACCCATATACCATTCCATCAGGATTCATCGCCGGTGAAGTAATACAACTGCCAGAATGCGAGGTTCCTTATTTCTGGAATCTGAGGACAATCTGCTCCTATGCCTGTGTGCGAAACGCCGGACAGATTTCATTTAGCAATCCATAGACTTTTTACTCTGCTGCCACGCTCATCACCATCTATGACATTAAGGTGATGGTTTTACACTGGTGGGGTCATTTAAAAGCTTTTTGCTTATATCAATTTTTGTCATAAGAAAGAATGAATAAATCCCAGACACTAATGTCAATAATTCAAAAGATTTCTGATTATCTTGATTCCCGCATCGACTACTCATGTGACTGGATTGCCATCTTACCCACCCAATTACTGTTAAGGAGTATATTTATGAAAACAACGGATATTATAAGTGCAGCTGCACGAATTGAACACATTGAAGAATCTGACAGTGATGCATTTGAAAAAGAAGTACTTAACAGAGAAGCTGACCTATTATTTTCCCAGCATTTGGCTACTAAACCACTCCACGCTCAAAAGCATTTAATACAGCGCATCGTAACTAAAATAAACGAGAACACCAATAAAGAAGAAAGTCTGACCATGACAACAAAAACTGACATGAATAAAGAGAAGTCAGCCATAGAGGCCGGACCGAAAGCAATACTGAAACTGCTCTCTAACTATCCATCATCAATAGAAAAACTTAAAGATGACTACACACTCGCCATTCAGAAATTAACAAGTCAAGAGGCCGCGACCACTGGCCCACTTAATCTGACAATCGATCAATATTTCATACATCAACTACTGCAATACTACTGGGATAACGATAACAATCTGAGCATCCTTCAAAGCACCTTAAAAGAGAACAGAATAACTTTTACAGCTAAAAATAAATCACCAGAAGACATGTGGAAGCTGTGGACAAAAAGCCAAAGTGAATTCTCCGAAGAGTTCAGCGCCGGGATAGCAGAAAATATGAAAAAATCACCTTTTTTGGGATTAATGATGTTTTACGCACTAATGAAAACTTGCCTGATTGATGTGCAGTCACCTTTAGAAGCAGGTGTAGCGGTTGAGTATAAAAGTAAGCCAACCAGTTCAGAAATGGTTTACACTAAGCAAACTGAAGGAATGATGGGTACTTTGGTTTAAGAACACTTTAAGCATTCATTAAATAAAAAAGTCATCAGCCTGAGTAATTTCAGCCCTGACAGTTTTTAAGTTGAAGCACTTATTGCAATTAAGGCGCAAATACCATCAATGAACGTATCTGCTAATACAATCCGAATCAATTTAATAAAAATCAACCTAATACTTCCTGGTAAATTTATACAACCCAGAGAAATTATAATAACCAGAAAATAACGTCACACACACAAAAAAAAAAAGCCTGACCCCAGGTCAAAACAAGCCCCCGGACTGAACATAAATAACTCCATGCTCAGTACGGAGGACTTGTACTCCAGACTCAAGGCTGCGCGATCTCATCCCAAATCTTGCGCAACCGTTTCTCAGACACAGGCATTCGGGTTTTCAGGGTCTGGGCAAAGACGGAGACACGGTATTCCTCCAGCATCCAGCGATACAACCAGAGGTTCTCATCGACCACATGCTGCTTATCCAATGCCGCCCTTCGGGCTTCCCAGACTTCACGCCATCCCTGCAATCGATCTGTTTCAACCCGATCACGGTTACTGTTGACAACCAGCTTCTCCAGCCGCATTTCTATCGCCGTGAGATAGCGGGAATATTGCTGCAACCATTCCCAGGGGGTGTGGGACAAAAAGCCACGGTAGATCAAACCACCCAATTGCTGCTTGATGTCCGCCATGGAAAGCGCCAGCTGGAACGAGATTTTGCCTTTCAACTGACGACTGATTGCATTGAATTTCTCAAAGATCGCCAGCAACATGCGCTCCATTTCTTCGGCAACCGACATCAACTCCGAACGTCCCTGGTCAACCAGTTTGTCGAACGACGCCTCATCACGCGGCCAAACGGCTGGATCCTGAAGGTAAACCTGATTAATCACCGCCAGCTGGATATCATCCATCAGACTTGTCTTGTCGACAGCATTGACCGCCAGCAACGTGATCCGGTTGAAATGCTTCAACTGCTTCGCCATGAACTTCATTTGTTCCGGCAATGCCAATTGAATCAGGCGAGCCAGACCCAAACGGGTTTGCTGCTGCGCTGATTGGGGATTATCAAACAGACGCAGGGCAACCGAAGTCTTCTCATCCACCAGGCCCGGATACGATCGAAACAGCAAACCACCACGCTGGCGCTGCATTTCCTCAGGCAGATCACCAAAACTCCATGATGTCAGCCCCTCGCGTTCCATATCACGATCCGTCTTGTCCCGTAACCCTTCCCGGGCCTGATCCGCAAACTGCTCCCGCAGCCTGGACAGATCACGTCCCTGCCCCAGCATTTTTCCATCGTCGTCCAGCACCCGGATGTTCATCCGGAAATGATCGTCGAGTTTGCCAGCATCCCAGGCGTCCTCTGGAATGCGGTTACCGGTCATGCGGAACAGTTTCTCACCCAGCAATAATGTCAGCGGTTCATCACAGGGATTCAGTGCCTCCAGTGCAGCACGGGCATAATCCGGCACCGGTACAAAGTGTTTGCGAACCTGCTTGGGTAATGAGCGAATCAAAGCAATGACTTTGTCAGGCAGCATGCCGGGCACCAGCCACTCCAGTCGATCGCGTGGCAACTGGGGCAACAATGAAACCGGTACCGACACAGTAACGCCGTCGTCGGTTTCACCAGGTGCAAAATGGTAGGAAAGCGGCAACGCCAGCCCCTGCCATTTCAGCCGATCCGGATACTGGGCTTCGGTAATGTGCGCGGCATCATGCTGCATCAGGTAGTCTTTGGTGAGATAGAGCAGCTGTGCATTATCCCGTTCGACGATCTTACGCCATTTTTCAAAACTACTGCCGTTGCAAATGCCTTCAGGAATACGCTCATCATAAAAGGCAAACAGGGTTTCCGGATCAACCAGGATATCCTGCCGTCGTGACTTGGCTTCGAGATCCTCAACCTCGGCAATCAGGCTGTTATTATGAGAATAAAATCCGGCCTGACTTACATAGCCGCCTTCCACCAGCCCCTGTCGGATAAACAGCTCACGGGAAATAACGGGATCGATAGCACCATAATTGACCTTACGTCTCGCCACAATCACCAGGCCGTATAACGTGACCTGCTCATAAGCGACAACCTGCGCCCGTTTTTTCTCCCAATGCGGCTCAAAGTAGTTTCGCTTGACCAGACTGCCTGCCAGAGGCTCAATCCATTCCGGCTCCACTTTGGCGACACTGCGCGCATAGAGGCGAGAGGTTTCCACCAATTCTGCTGCCATCACCCACTTCGGCTTACGCTTGAACAGGGCAGAACCCGGAAATATCCAGAACTTCCGATTCCGTGCGCCAAGATAATCAGCCTCTTCATGGCGATTACCCAGATGACTTAACAAACCAGCAAGCAGCGCCTTGTGAATAGCACCATAACTGGCTTCATCAGTATTCACAGTTAACCGGAGGTCTTTGCAGCTAAGCATCAACTGGCGATGCATATCCCGCCATTCCCGCATCCGCATAAAACTCAGGAATTGTTGTTTACAGAGCTTGCGCAGCTGGGATTGCGATAAATCCTGTCGCTGCTCCTCATACCATTTCCACAGATTCAGCAGTGACAGGAAATCGGAATTATCATCATAAAACTCACGATGTTTCTGATCCGCTGCCTGCTTTTTCTCTGCCGGTCGTTCGCGGGGATCCTGGATGCTCAATGCACTGGCAATGACCAGCAACTCCTGAACTGCACCGGTATCTTGGGCAGCCAGCAACATGCGCCCAATACGCGGATCAATCGGCAATACCGCCAGCTGGCGGCCAATACGGGTAATTTGGTTGCTGCCGTCTACCGCGCCCAGTTCCTGCAATAGTTTGAAGCCGTCGTTGATAGCCTTGTTGTCAGGCCGATCAACAAAGGGGAAACGGGCAACATCGCCCAGCCCCATTTTCAGCATTTGCAGGATAACGGCAGCAAGGTTGGTCCGCAGAATCTCGGCATCAGTGAATTCAGGTCGATTAAGAAAATCCTGCTCATCGTAAAGACGAATACAGATGCCATCGGCAATACGGCCACAACGCCCCTTACGCTGGTTCGCTGACGCCTGGGATACCGCCTCAATCGGAAGACGCTGAACTTTGGAGCGCACACTGTAGCGGCTAATCCGGGCAAAACCCGGATCAATGACATAGTGGATACCGGGCACCGTCAACGACGTTTCAGCGACATTGGTCGACAGAATAATACGACGTCCGCCATGGGACTGGAAAATGCGGTTCTGCTCTGCAGCACTCAGGCGGGCGTAAAGTGGCAGGATTTCCGTATGGGCCAGCCTGGCATCGCGCAGGCACTTGGCCGCTTCCCGGATTTCCCGTTCACCACTCAGGAATACCAGCACATCACCGAGCCTGCGTCCCTTACCGCTGCGCTCGAGCGCCTCAATTTCCCGTACTGCCGAGAGAATCCCCTGGTATTGCAGCTGATCGCCATCCTCGTCGATATCCAGGTCTTCCAGCGGGCGATACAAAACCTCTACCGGATAGGTTCGACCAGAAACCTCAATCACCGGTGCATTATCAAAATGGCGAGAGAAACGTTCCACATCAATAGTGGCTGACGTAATGATTAATTTCAGATCAGGCCGTTTCGGCAACAATAACTTCAGGTAGCCCAGCAGAAAATCAATATTGAGGCTGCGTTCATGGGCCTCGTCGATAATCAGCGTATCGTACTGGTTCAGGAATCGGTCATTCTGGATTTCAGCCAGCAGAATACCATCCGTCATCAGCTTGACCTGGGTTTGGTCACTGATTCGGTCGGCAAAGCGCACCTGGTAGCCAACCTGTGAACCCGGCTCAACCTGCAATTCTTCCGCAATACGGGAAGCCACTGAACGGGCCGCCAAACGACGGGGCTGTGTATGACCGATCGTGCCAAACGTGCCACGCCCCAGTTCCAGGCAAATTTTGGGTAACTGCGTCGTTTTACCGGAGCCGGTTTCACCGGCCACGATGACGACCTGATGATCCCGAATCAGTTCAGCAATAGCGTCTTTCTTTTGTACGACGGGCAGTGCATCGTCATACATGACGTTGGGCGTATTCTGACGCCGTTGCTCAGCACGCTGCATGGATACCTCAACGGCCTGTTGCAGTCGTGTACGCCTGGCGTCATCGCCACCGCGCAGAGAACGCCACTGCCGACGAAACCGGTGACGATCCTTCATCATGCACAGGTTGACGGCTTTACGAAAATCAAAGGAAGCTTCTCTGGTCACGCGCGGTTCTCAGTCAAACAGTTCAAAAACACGTTGCTTTGGGCAAAGTCACCATAAAAAAAGCCGGGCACGCCCAAGCGTCCCGGCCTTCTTCATACGGCGATTACTCTGCTGCCTTGGCCTGTTTCAACTTGGCCAGTTCTTCGTCACGGAGTTCACGACGCAGGATTTTTCCTACGTTGGTCACCGGCAGCTCATCCCGGAATTCGATCTGACGCGGCACCTTGTAGCCAGTCACGCTGGCACGGATAAAGGCAATGACAGCTTCCTGGGTCAGCTCCGGATTGGACGACACGACAAACATCTTGATGCTTTCACCGGTCTTGCTGTTCGGCACGCCAATGGCGGCACACTGCACAATATCGGGATGCGCCGACAACACATCTTCCAGCTCATTGGGATAGACGTTAAAACCGGAAACCACAATCATATCTTTCTTGCGGTCAACGATTTTCACATAACCGTCGTCCATAATGGTGGCGATATCACCGGTCTTCAGCCAGCCATCCTCGGTCAATGTGTTAGCCGTTTCGTCAGGACGTTCCCAGTAACCTTTCATCACCTGGGGACCACGGACACACAATTCGCCGATTTCACCGATGGGCAGGTCTGCCCCATTATCATCAATCAATTTCAATTCGGTAGACGGCAGAGGCATTCCAATAGTGCCCACCTTGTTGGCGCCCAGCGGGTTGACGGTGACAACCGGTGAGGCTTCGGTCATCCCATAGCCTTCATTGATCTCGCACCCGGTGATTTCTTCCCAGCGGTTCGCGGTATCCGACTGCAATGCCATACCACCAGAAAGGGTCAGCTTGAGAGGCTTGAAATCCAGCTGCAGGAAATCCGGGTTTTTCATCAAACCCACAAACAGGGTGTTCAAACCGACAAACACCGAGAAACGGACTTTCTGGAGTTCCTTGACGAATGCCGGCAAATCACGGGGATTCGTGATCAGCAGGTTATGCTGACCGGTGATCATCCCGATCATGCAATGGAAGGTGAACGAATAAATATGGTACAGCGGCAGTGGCGCGACCATGAGTTCCTGACCATCCACCAGGTTATGGGCCATCAGCACCTTGGCCTGCATCATGTTGGCCAGGATATTGTGGTGGGTCAGCATCGCGCCCTTCGCCACTCCGGTCGTGCCGCCGGTATACTGCAGGATGGCGACATCCTGTGAATCACCCTGGTGATCCTTGACCGCGTAACGGCTACCTGCAGACAGAACTTCGTTGAAACCCAATGCGCCGGGAATGTTCCAGGAAGGCACCATTTTCTTCACATAGCGCACAACACTGTTGACCAGTATACGCTTGGGCAGTGGCAACATATCGCCGACTTGTGTGACCACGACATGGCGAATGCCGGTACGCGGTACCACCTTCTCCGCCATATGGGCCATATTGGCCAGAATCACCAGGGCCCTGGCGCCGGAATCATTAAACTGGTGTTCCATTTCCCGCTCGGTGTACAGCGGGTTGGTGTTAACGACGATCAGTCCCGCCCGCAGCGCGCCAAACACAGCGACAGGAAACTGAATCAGGTTCGGCATCTGCACGGCAATCCGGTCACCGGGCTGCAGATCGGTCTCGTTCTGGAGCCATGCGGCAAACCGGCCGCTCAGCTCATACAACTCACCGTAGGTAATGGTTTTGCCCAGGTTGGAGAAGGCGGGCTTGTGAGCGAACTTCTGCCGGGATTCCTCCAGCACATCGAGGATGGAACGGTAGGGTTCGATGTCTATATCAGAGGGGATCCCTTCGGGATATTTATCCTTCCAGAAGTTCTCACTCATACTGTCTTGCTCCTGATCATGCGTTGCACTATATGCCGTTGTCGTCCGTTGAACGGTTCTCTTTGGCCGACCGCTTTGCGGCCGGAAGGGTATCATTTTTGATGGGATTCGGGTAGCGGTGGGATTGTCATCTTCTGCAACTGCTGTAACCATACAAACCATTGCTGAACAATAAAAAGGTTTACCGCAACATGCAGGCTCAGATTCTCGCCCTACCGGCACAGGACGGTCGCTCCATCAACACCTGTTACTGGCACCTGGATACCCCGAAAGGGTTTGTCATCATCAACCATGGCATGGGGGAATATGCCGCCCGCTATGACCGGCTGGCGCAGACACTCAACGATGCCGGTTACACCGTAATCGCCCACGACCACCGCGGCCACGGCCCGGAAACCTCCAAAGACGACATTGGCCATTACGCGGACAGCAGCGGCTGGGACCGGGTGCTGAGCGATGTCCAGACGGTCTACAGCTTCATCCGTGAACGCAGCCAGGGCCGCCCGGTGTTCATGCTGGGCCATAGTATGGGCAGTTTCATCACCCAGGCGTTCCTGATTGGCTACCGCCCGCAGCTGTCAGGCTGTATACTCTCGGCCTCCAACTATGCGCCGCGCCCCCTGCTGCATGCGGGTCGCCTGGTGGCTCGTTTTGAAGCCATTCGCCAGGGCCCCCGGGGCGCCAGCCCGCTGATCAACGCCCTGACGTTCGGCGCATACAACCGGTCCTTTGCACCGACGCGTACCGATTTTGACTGGCTCAGCAGGAATGCAGACGAAGTGGATACTTACATCCGCGATCCGCTCTGTGGCTTCTCCTGTACCAACCAGCTCTGGCTTGACCTCTTTGACGGACTCCTGTCGATCAACGCGGTTTCTGCCCTGAAAAAACTGGATTCCGGTCTACCCTTCTATGTGCTGGGCGGCGATCGCGATCCTGTGGGTGCTGCCGGCAAAGGACTGAAAAGGCTGTGTCACAAACTCAAGACTGCCGGCATCCAGGACGTCGAACTGGCGCTGTACCCCGGTGGCCGACACGAAATGTTTAACGAAACCAATAGCAAAGAAGTCCAGCAGCAACTGATTGCCTGGCTGGATGGCCGTTTGCAACAAGGAGCCCGAGGCGATGACTCTGCAGAGCACGAATCCAGAGCCAAACCAGACCCTGCGGAACACCCCGTACGACCAACTGAAGATCGGCGATAAGGCCACCTACCGCCGTACCCTGACCGAACGAGACCTGGTGCTGTTCGCCACGGTCTCCGGTGACTACAACCCCGTTCACCTGGATGAAACCTTTGCCGCCGGCACCCAGTTCGGCGAGCGTATCGCCCATGGGATGTGGACCGGCTCCCTGATCTCCGCTGCGCTGGCCATGGTCATGCCCGGCCCCGGCGGTATTTATGGCGGCCAGGAGCTGAAATTCCTGCGTCCGGTTAGGCTCGGCGACACCCTGACGGTGGAGCTGGAAGTGCTGGAGAAAAATGAACGCCGGAAAAAGGCGCTGATCCGGACGGATGTCATCAACCAGCATGGCAAGGCCGTGG
Organism: Kistimonas ophiarachnellae; assembly: GCF_057552235.1. Taxonomy (NCBI): domain Bacteria; kingdom Pseudomonadati; phylum Pseudomonadota; class Gammaproteobacteria; order Oceanospirillales; family Endozoicomonadaceae; genus Kistimonas; species Kistimonas ophiarachnellae. The sequence goes on from NZ_BAAJPA010000006.1 coordinate 195,034, forward strand.
TGAAAGGGACCGCTGAAGTCATGCCAGCCACAGAAGACGTCTGTGTGGAGCGGGCTCATCTCCCCCATGTCTCCATAGAAGGCATGTAATCCGCTGTAAACAGCTGACCGCTCAGGCTGTCAGCTGTTCAAGATGAATCAGCGTCGCCATCGCGCTGGCGTTACTCGCACCACAAATCGACTCATCGGCAGAAAACTGCCCACAAACCGCAGGCCGCTCCGGCTTGCCAAACAACCGGCAGCGATTCTGATCATCCAGTTGAACACAGCGTTCACCCGCCGGCTTGCCATTTGGCATGCCGGGAATCGCGGTAGATATAGAAGGAGCAATACAACAGGCGCCGCACCCGGCTCGACAGAACATCATGAGTAGCTACTTTTCAAAATGGATTTATTGTCGGAAAAAGACAAACGACAGGTCAAGTCATGCCTGTCGGGTTATCACTTCATAGGCGCCCGTAATGACGCACTTGTCCGGACGGTGAATGACCACGCCGGGATAAGACCCTGAAGTGGCGCAGGCTATAACCCGCATGCACATTCACACACCCGGTATCCTTCTGGCTGATCGAACCTGAAGGATAGTCATCTATGCTGTGAATCAGGCTGAGCAGCGCCTGGTCTGATTTTCTACATTTATTCTTAACCAGGGATATCCAAGATCATTCACGGATTTTACGTCTATCTATTGCGCAACCTGATGCCCTTGTTCACCAAAAAGACTCAATAGTCATCCCTGGCAATTGCTGTCAGACAGCCGTCATAAAAAAACACTATGGTTTTCAATACATTCCTATCAGAAAATGTAAATTCATATTTTCTTAATGAAGATATTACTATATTCAGTATTAACTGAGATTTAGTCGTCATCCTCTTGCACAGCTTCAGTGAGTGTTTGTAGCTCTTGCAGTAATTGAATTGCCTGAGGTGGTATATCGCTGAATGCAAGCTCCTTACTAAGTCTTCCTGTTTTTTCTTTGAAAGATCTAAAGCATTCTTTATATTTTTTATTTTTTTTACCAACTCTTCAAACTTTTTATTTTTCTTTATTTTAAGCCTGGCTGAGGAACGACGATTAGAATAATTTTTAATCATGGAGCTTATTGCATCTTTATAACCCTTGCACACACCATCATCTTCTATTTGATCTCCAGCATGTCTGAATTTGACTCTTGCAATCTGTAAATATTCATTTTCACCACACTTATCTTTTAATAAACTAAGATATTTATCAAGCGTATCCTTTAAGATATCATCCTGACAATTCATCATTAATATAAGATCATGAATTTCGCTTGCCATTAAAGGATTTAAAGCATCTGGTATAGGAAAAGTTGAATCATGATCACCAACCTGTGACACCCCGCTGCATGAAGCTTGATATTCAGGATTCGATACTTGCCCGGGGGTCATCTGAACCGGTATCCCGGATCTTTTCGGCAAGTCTGAACCGCCAGCCTGAAATGATGCTTCATCTGTGACTGCCGATCTTTCGGACAAAGACGACAAAGGCTTTGATAAGGATTGCGTTACTGGTGACACGGAAACAGGGATATCCTCTTCTTGTAATATTGGAATAGTACTGATATCTGAAACATTGCTTTCAACTGCAAATAATTCCCTTGGATTCTGTAAGGGTTCAACCACTCGAGCTGACGACCCCATTGATACAGCTCGTTGGTTGGCAGGATCGTCCCCAACCTGGGTACTCTGACCCGCACCTTTTGAAGATGCACTCCGTAAAATCATGACAACACTCTTTCCTTTATTAAGTTCAGCCAAAATCAGATAAATCTTTAGACATGCATAACCATTAAATTATTCCCATTAATTGACAGCAAAAGGGTGATTTTGTTGACTAAAATAGATTGTTCGTAAACAGTACTAACAATTTCAGACTTGCAAGCATCAATATATCTCTGCGTCCTGTAGTCAGGCGGAGGGGCTCAAAAAGCAGTCTGTTTCTCCATCAAGAATTGCCAAAACACGTTTTGGAGCATCGTGGCCAGCAGAAAGTATTTTTCATAAAGGCTTGGAGTATCTGCAGGAACTGCTTTTGAACCCCGATAAATTGAAACGTGGATTTAAACAGGCTTTGAAGATTTTTGCCCCGTAGTCAGATCAGCGATACAAAAATGCTCATAGCCGATATTTAGCGCGTAATAATAACGTAATACATACCATTATTTCTCATTACATTTTGTGATAAACACCCGTTAAAGCACTCCTTCATTAGAAATGAGCCACATCAACTAATAATACCCCCCACTGCTAGACTAAAAGGATAAGGAAATATCCAGGGAGATAGCACATTGGGGACAAAACTCACACCTCAAGCACGTTTGGCAAATCTCGTCAATCAGGCCATATCTGCCTTAAAACCCTCAGAAAAGAATAAGACGGTCAGACAAAAAAACCGAACAGTCACAATTATTGAAGTTAAGAAAAATCCAATACCAGGTCAGGAGCAACTGGCGCATAAATCGCTTATGGAGTATCGATGCCAACCGATACCTGACACATCCAAACCTGCCCCCCATAACCCAGAATATGCAGCCCTTTTAAGGCCTGAAAATCATGAGACAACGCCATTACGTAATGAAGACGACTTCAGAAAATTAATAACCAACAAAAACAGCATTAACCAAAAAATCAAAATATTAAAAAAGAAGAACGAAAAAGACTGGAACAGCATGAAAAGCACATTCAAACAAAATGATGGATTCACAAAACTACTCGACACTATAAAAAACACAAAATTTGAGAAAATAAAAGATATTGGACCAAAAGCTTATTTCGCTGCAAACTTATATCTCAAACATAAGATCAATGACTTGCAAATGAGGAATTTTCTAAACACGCTGATGGAGCGTTACACTGAAGAAAAAGCAAATCTACAACTCCAACCAGCCCTTGCAGCAATCAATGGCTCCCCTAACCCTCCCGTCATCGCAGCAGAGCTGATTGCCACAATACAGGAACGAATAGCTAATCCCGATAAGACCTATTCATCTCAAATTAAAATTGAAATCCCGTTAGATGTTGGCTGGTCAGACGAAAAATATAAAGAATTTGCCGACAGCAGTGACAAACAACTCATGGCAAGCATATTAAAGCATACAACCAGCCATCATAATAAAGAAACAAACAATTCATCCACCCGTTTATCTGAAGCAGCCAAAGAAACAATCAACAAATATATTAAAAACCAATTAAACGAAAAAAAATATAAATTATACGGTATGGAAAGACACAGCTATGAAGAAAAAATAATCATCGATAACATTATAAGAAAAGCAGAAAATCGACATAATAACATCTGCAAAATACTAACCACTCTCGTTCCTGAATTCAGTGCATCAGATGACAACAAAACTACAGCATTTACTGCTTACCTCAATAGTGTCATTGACAGTTGGACTGCCGAGGATGATAAACCAGAGCATGCAGACGTCTTTGAAGAACACATTAAAAAACCTGACAACGGAGTTTCATCGAAAAGAACTCAGGAAAGTAGTGACAATTCACAAAGAACAGATGACAGGCTGGGTGTTATGGACGACTCCATCAAAAACGCTCCAGAAGCACATAGCGCGCCGGTGAATGAAGTCACTCTTGAAACCCATCTGCCACATTCCATTTTAAGAGAACTTGCAGCAAAGTCATCAACAAAGGCTCAGGCATGGAGAACATCAGGAAGGTTCAGTAAACTTGAACCTGATACAAATGAAACTGCAGATCAGGCAGATGTGACAAACAAAACCACTGCAAATGATCAGCAAACCACTACAGCAAAATCTGAAAAACCGGCCCCAAATCCAAGACCTAAGGGATTGGCACTTAAAGGGCGTACAAAACCACAGACGACAACCAAAACAGCCCCCCTGCACGATCAGCCTTCAGACAAACAAAACGCTGAACATCTCAAAAAACCAGATGAATCAACACATCAGAGCAGTATAAAAACCCAAGCAAACCAACGACAAAACACTCGTCAGTCCAAACCTGCGCTTAAGCCTAAACCTGCACTTAAACCAAACCCCGTATTGACGAAACAGCCTGAAGAATCAGTAAACCTAAAGACTTTAAAAGCACAAGAATTCCAAAAAACAGACATTCATCAGGCTGAACCTGAATTCAAGTCAAAACCTGTACCTCCAGAAAAGCCGAAAGAGTTAACACTGCGCAGCACTAAAGAAACAACCATGCCAACTAGGGGGAACGATGGCGTTAGCATTTTATCACCCAAAAGTAAGCCTCCGCTGCCCAAAAAGCCTGCAAATCTGCCCCAGAAACAACATCAAAAACCAGACATACCACCCAAGCCAATAAAAGAAAAACCGGTCGATTCTGACTTCAAAGATTCTTCTGGAGAGAAGGAGTATGTGCCAATACAACAAGATAAAAATACGCTTAAGACGCCACCAGCAACAATTACAGCAGAATTTATTGTGGACAAGATAACCGATCGGCTCAAAGGCGAACACTATACGAACGCGGGGGAGGTTATGTCAGATATAATGAAACTGGCAGGACAACCTGCCCAGTTAAGAAAACTACTGGAACAACTTGATCAGGCCGAGAAAGCCGGGATTGAGATCAAAGTCATTCGTGGTAAGGAGGAATTCTTCAGAAATGAACTGACTTTGCTCATTAACAACAATAAACCTAACGCGTCCGATCCTGACCACAGAACAGGCATTCCGGTAAAACACTAAGTATCAACGTATGAGCCCGTGATCCTGACCAACAAATAAAAACAGGCATCCCAAGATAAGCATGGTGTACAGCTCTCTGTATGAATAGAGCTATACACCTTAAAGTTAACGCCCTTTATCAATACAAATTTAAATCACCTGTTGGAGGAAAGCCTGCAACCGTTCCGCCTGTGGATTATCAAAAAAATCATCCGGCTTGCTATCCTCAAGTAACTCACCAGATTCCATAAACATCACCCTGTCCGCCACTTCCCGGGCAAAACCCATCTCATGGGTAACGACAACCATTGTCATACCCGACTTTGCCAGATCTTTCATGACATCCAGCACTTCGCCGACCATCTCCGGATCCAGCGCACTGGTTGGCTCGTCAAAGAGCATGATCCTGGGTTGCATGGCCAGCGCACGGGCAATCGCTACTCGCTGCTGCTGGCCTCCTGATAACTGCGGGGGATAACTGTCAGCTTTCTCACTTAAGCCAACCTTCAGCAACAGTGCCTTGGCGCGTTCTTCCGCCTCAGCCCGGCTGATCTTTCTGACTTTTTGCGGCGCGAGGCAGATATTGTCGAGTACAGTGAGATGCGGGAAAAGATTGAACGATTGGAACACCATCCCAACTTCTTCCCGTAAGGCGTTAACATCACCGGGGGTAGTCAGAGAGATACTGTCGACAACGATTTCACCATCGTTAATGGTTTCCAGCTGATTCAGTGTACGCAGAAAGGTGGATTTTCCTGAGCCGCTGGGCCCCACAATAACCACTACTTCACCTTCAGTGATATCCGCTGACACCTGTTTCAGGGCATGCACCCCGTTGGGGTATATTTTCTCGACACCTGTTGCACGAATAATGTAATCAGTCACCGACGGCATACCTCACTTCCAGTTTACGCACCAGCAGGCTTAACACACCGGTCAGAATCAGGTAACAGAGCGCCACACTGAACCACACTTCAAACGGGCTGAAGGTTGAGCTGACCACTTCCCGCCCGGCCTTGGTCAGATCCGTGATGGAAATGACTGAAACCAGTGAAGAATCCTTGATCAGGTTGATAAACTGCCCCGCCAGTGGCGGCAAAACACGTTTGAAAGCCTGGGGCAGAATCACGTAGCGCATGGATTGATGCCAGCCCATCCCGAGGCTGCGGGCGGCTTCCATTTGTCCCCTGGGAATTGATTCAATGCCAGCCCGGACAATCTCGGCAATATAGGCGCCGGTAAATACTGACAAAGCGATCACCCCGGCGGTAAACCGCTCCATATCCAGCACAGAACCAAGAAAGAAGTAGACCAGGAAAATCTGCACCAGCAGGGGGGTTCCCCTGACCAGCTCGATATACAGGATGGCCAGTTTTTTCAACGCCGGGTTGTTGGATATACGGAACAAGCCGGCAACCGTGCCAATAATGATCGCCAGTACAATGGATACCAGCGACAACTGCAGTGTCATCACCATGCCGTCCACCAGCGGCCCAGCTTCCCAGTAAGTGATGGCAGCAAAGCTGTCACCTTCAAACACCAGGTCCCCGTCGTCGGCCAAGAGTAACTGGGGCTGCATGACCGTCTGCACGGTATCCGGATCATTGTCAGACACCAGTTGTACAACGCCGTTTTCACCCAGCTCAACGACGCCGTCAAATTCGGCAATATAGTCTTCCTGGGCCTGATAAAAGAGGTATTGCGGAATGCGCTCCCAGCGCCAGATGTAGTCTATGGACTGACTTGACTTGTAGATACCCAGGCCCGTCAGAAACACGATGCCCACAAACACCAGGTTCCATAGAAGCTGGTTGGGCTGTTTTTCCATCTGTTTCGGCCGGCCCGTCACGGGTTTACTTCCAAACACCGGGTTGAAACTCTCCTGGTTATAGTGATCGGTCACTCCACACCCTGCGCCCGTTCAGGACAGGGTGTGGCGAACATTCAGGACTTATTTGAGCTTGTCCTGCCAGTCAGAGTTTGCGAACCAGCGGTTGTAGATCTTGTCGTAAGTACCGTCACCACGGGCCTGGCGGAGGAAGTTATTCAGCCAGTTGGTGAAATCCGGATCACCCTTGCGGATAGCCCAGCCCAGGGGCTCATAGGTGAAAGGCTGATCAAGGTGAACCAGATTTGCACCATTTTGTGATGCATAAATCGCGTTGTAAGGCAGATCGTAGACGAACGCGTCCGCACGACCATTGACGACTTCCAAAGCGCCATCTGCCTCGGTTTCAAACAAGCGCAGTTCGGCTTTAGGCATGTATTTCTTGATGGCGTAATCACCGGTCGTACCCAGCTTGGAAATAACCTTGTACTTGGGATCATTCAGATCCTTGTAGCTCTTGATCTCGCCTTCCAGCCCCTTGCGCAGCAGGATGGTCTGACCAACGACGATGTAAGGATCAACAAAGTTCACCTGCAGGTTACGCTCAGCCGTCACCGTCATACCGGACATGATGATATCGAACTTGTCCGTCATCAGCGCAGGAATGATGCCATCCCAGGCGGTATTGACGATTTCCAGCTCAACCCCCATGGCCTTGGCCATCTGCTTGGCGAAATCGACATCAAAGCCGATGTACTTGCCATCTTTGCTCGTCATTTCAAACGGCATGTAACCGGAATCCAGGCCAACCCGCAGTTTCCCTTCTTTCATGATGCGGTTAAGCGCCGACTGCTCCCACAGACTGTTGCTGGACGCCCAGGCATTGCCCATCATGGCGACCAGCATGCTCAGCATTAACGCGATTTTTCTCATTGTCTCACTCCGTCATTTTTGTTCTTTAATACCGAGACCTGTGCCCTGCCTGCGCTCCCCCACGCAGACGACAACTGACATTCATTAGTCACCCGGTCAGGCCAACATTGTACTGATGCATACGTATAAATACAGACCGTTTACACAGCAATATTCAGGCCCAGGAGAAAAGCATCCGCTCTTTCGTACGATCTTTAACAGGGTTTTCAGACTGATAGAAACGCTATAAGACCAGTAACGTCGCAGCATAGAAAAAAATCAGGGGAACTCATTGAAAGGATATAAATGCAGGTTCCTCCGTTCGATCACCAGGGAAATCTATTTGCCGCAAAAGAAAAATTGTTGCTCCTGACGATAGATGTTCGTGATTGTTGCTTTAATTTAAACCCCCGTATGGTTACAGTGTACTGACAGGTTCTTCCAGTCTTTGCGGTCCTGGGTTTACCCATTACTGAGCATGTTTTTCCACCCAGGGCCACGCCTTCCCGGCAACCCCCCTGGTAACCCATCGTCCGAAAAACAATACTCAGCTGCTATCTGTTACTCCTATGCATTTGACGCTTGCCGATTCAGTAACCGGGCCTGAGGGTCCACTGTCAAATGGCATACGTTCTTCCTGAAATATAGAGGTTAGCCATGCATCAAACCGACCTGGCATTGCCGGTGTTGATTTTTACGGGTCTGTTCATGTTGACGACAGCTTCTGCCATCTGGCTGAAGTTCCTGAGAGTCCCCTACACCATAGGCCTTGTCGTGATCGGCATGGCACTGGGCATACTGGCCAAGTACTCGGATTTCCTGGCGCCGGTGCTGCAGGTCGAGCTGACACACGACCTGATCATGTATGTCATGCTGCCCGTGCTGATTTACGATGCCGCCATCAACATCAAGCTTCCCATGCTGGTCAGGGAACTGGTGCCGGTGCTGATACTGGCGGTGGTCGGTGTTGTTTTGTCCACCGTGGTCGTGGCGAGCCTGATCGGCAATTTCACTCCGATGACAATGGCTGGCGCCTTACTGTTTGGCGCACTGATTTCCGCCACCGACCCGGTCGCCGTGATTGCGCTGTTCAAGGAAGTCGGCGCCCCCGAACGCATGGCGCTGCTCATGGATGCGGAAAGCCTGTTCAATGACGCCACGGCCATTGTCATGTTCGGCATTGTCATGGCCGTACTGCAAACCGGCCAGGGGTTCGGCCTGGACACCGCCTTCTTCGCCATCTGGGATTTTTGCCGGGTCTTTTTTGGCGGCATTGCCGTGGGCGCCATCCTGGGTATTGCCATGCTGTTCCTGCTGCGCCTTGGCCACGCGATCCCTTATGTTCAGATATCCCTGACCACCATCCTTGCCTACGCCAGCTTTATCATTGCGGATCACGTGTTCGGCATGTCGGGCGTCATGTCCACCATCGCCGCGGGAATCGTCACCCGCACCTGGTCACGGAAGGTGTTATCAGAACCGGTACAGGAATACCTGGGGCCTTACTGGGAATTCATGGCCTTTGTCGCCAACAGCTTTATTTTCCTGTTGCTGGGCATGCAGGAAGATTTCCTGTTCAGGGATATGGACCGACTCTACGAAAACGTGCCTTTTCTGATACTGACCATTGCCATAGTGCTGTTTGCACGCTTCCTGATGGTATACCTGCTGCTGCCGATCAGCAACCGGCTGCCGAAAAGTTCACCGGTGGATAACAAAACCAAGGCCATCATGTTCTGGGGCGGTTTACGGGGCGTGGTCCCGGTTGCCCTGATGCTCTCCATTCCCGTCGATATGCCGGAACGGGGTGCGATCATTCATATGACTCTGGCCGTGATCCTGTTCTCCCTGCTGGTGCAGGGCACAACCATTGGACGCCTGATGACATTTCTCAAACTCAAAAGCACTGCCAAATAATTAAAAAAACGGCGAGCTGATGAAATGACAGGCATTACCTGAATCCTTTCCTGGCCACCGCTAACGCCTGCCAGCGCTGGTCAGGAAAAACATCCAAAGCGGACTAACGGCACCAGGCATTCCGCCCGGGACAACTGGGCAGGATGGGAGCCCGGTTCCCCCTGGGGCACGTCACGTCCCATATCCCGGTAATACCTGACCCAGAAATCCAGCAACTCGCCGGTTTCCGGATCCAGAAAGTTCATTGGTGTTTCCTCAAACAGGTAAGCTCCATCGTTGGCATGACAAAAAGCATCCACAATTAACTCGCTGCAGTAATAGGAATCCTTCCTCTGCCCATAATCCCTGTTATAGGGCATGCCCACCCATTCACTCGCTTTTCGGATCGCACGGGGAATACATGACTGCCATTGTGGTTTTAACCGACAGGCCAGTACTTTTGGATTACCGGTAGCATCCGTCACCGAACCGGCAAGAAAATCCTTGACCGGGATGCAATGTACCAGCGGACTGACAGCCTCAATGACATGGCCCGAATCCACGTAAAGTCCCACATGATCAATCAGATAACCATCAATACCGGTACACACCTGCCGTATCGCTTCACCGCAACTGGCGATCCCCGGCCGTTGCTGGAACAGCAGGTCGCCGGGTTGTAACAAGGTTATCTGTGAGGTCATAGCAAGCCAGAACAAGACAGTTCACCAACGGATGCGGGTGAGTATAGGCAAAACAGAGCAATATCGAATCAGCCGTTCTCCTTCAGCGCCCAGGGAAACGATGCCTCCTGCTGGCTGCGATACACATGCCCACCAATCACCGACAGTGAAGACTCAAGCCCCGGAGCCCCAGATAACTTCACCCTGAAGAAGCCCGGATTCAGACTCTGCCCTAAACGCCAGTATGAAACCGCATCCTGCAGTTTGCGCTGTAACCGCTGAACGCCAGAGACAGCACAGGGTTCACAGAGATACCCTCCGAGCTGCTCAAGATACTGGACGATACATGCCGGATCGGCTGACTGGCGTTGCGTTTGCCAGTGGCTCAGCTTAGTCATTACCTGGTCATAGCGTGACAGTGTCACGCAGTCGTCCGCAAAGAGGCCTGCGTTATATAAATCACTCAACAAACAGTCCGGCTCACTGTCGGCCTCAAGTGATAACGCTTCATTGAAATAAGCAACCGTCAGACTCGTCGGCAAGGCAGGAATAGCGGTCAGTGCCGAATGACATAATTGCAACGGCGGTTCGTTAAGAAAAGCGACTGCCTGCTCAATATCAGCATTCGACAAACGCTTAAACAGGCCATGCCTGACGACAGACAATCCACAATAGCTGTGGAGCCTGACCAAACCAGAAGCGATTAAGGCAAGATCCGCATACACGGCTGCAAGGTTGGGATGGGCGTTTAAACGTTCACGGCAAATCGCAGCCAGTCCTTTCTGCAAACTTCCCGTTGTTTGAAGTGAAAGACGCCGTCCAGCCAATGCCGAAACCGGCTGACATTTCCGAACCCGGTTGGCCAGTGACATTGGCTCCGGCACATAGCCTGATGCTTTTGCAATGACGCGATCCATGACGCAGGCCCTGACAATAGCGATGTAACGCTGTTATCGGCCAAAGGCATCGCGACAGAAGCATCAGATGAAGCTCGTGAGAGCGGTTATTCTTTAAATACAGACCAGAAACCCACGGCTTCATTACCACGTACTACCCGAATACCGCCGAACTGCAGCATGACCCTTTCACTCTGGGTAGGGCGGAGAAAAACAGTATCGTCGACATCCAGACCGGTGGAACCTGAAGCAGTCAGCATCTCCTGGTTGGTACTGCGGCCATAGATGCCATTATTGCGTAATCCCTGCGGGGCATAAGGTACAGCCTTCCACCAGCCACCATAGACAAAAAAGGCTTTTTTCCAGTTCACATTGAGTTTTGCCAGCCAGGGTGCAAATCGCTCAAGGAACGGAATCAACAGTCCATCCAGTTTTTTAAGCACAGGTGTGGCGATATACATGCCCGGCTGATGGTCTGCCAGGGTCGGCAAGTCAAAGTCCGTGGGCTTCACAAACGATGAGCCGATGGTGAGGTCATTCAGGCAACCCTGGTTACCTTCCGGATACAACTGATAGGTCATACTCCCGGCACCGTTAAAGCAGAGATCCTCCCGGTAAGCGTCAGGCCAGGCCTCTCGCAGATGGTTCACAAAACGCTGGTAGATTCCCATCGCATCCGCCCTTGCCTTCTGGCGCGCTTCTGCCTGCTTCCAGGGCAACGCCGGCGCCTTGGCCAGGTGGGCGTCATAGCCCATGAAACCGGAAAAAACGAGGGACCCGGGATGATCACCGATCAACGCCATGATCTGGTCAAGCGCTTCCAGCGTCTGGATACCACCACGATGCAGTCCTACATCAATTTCGACATTGATCCGGAATTGCAGTTTTTGCTCTTCCGCCAGAAGAAGGTACTGCTGTAAACGCGCCGGGGTATCAATAAGCCACTGCACTTGCGCGATTCTCTCCTTTTCTTCATCAGAGAGATTGCGGAGAAACGTCCTGACCGCGGTAACGGGAAAGGGTTTGCCGACAAGAAAATCACTGCCCGGAAAGTGACGAAACTGTTGCAACAAAAACGGGAGGTGGAACGTCATCAAGCGATGACTGCCGAGCCTGTCGAGCAAATAACGAATCAGTTCCGGTGACGGCAGCGACTTGGCGGCAATGCGGACCTGTGACGTATCCCCCAGGTGGGCCTTGACCCGCTCAAGGTTATGATCCACTCGATCCAGATCAACCATCAACACCGGACACCCCGGCATCTGCTGACGCACCAGCTGGTTCAATGCAGAAAAATAATGGTCATAGGGCTTACCCCGGTTCCTGGGCCAGAGGATTACCACGACTACCACAACAGCAACAAACAACCAGAGCATCCCGAGTCCTGCCTGCAATCAATCTGTAATTATTTTAATGGAGTACGATCGTACTACATTATAAATACAGGCGCACCCGCGCAATGCAATATTCCTGCACCTTAGCCCTTGAAAAGCCCGTACTAAAAAGTGGAATCAGGCTGTAATATAGTCAACCATCGTATTCACCGGCACAGATGAGGTAGGTATGAAGCTTTCCGCCTTCGGCAAGCAATTCACGGGACACTCGGGCATTCTCTCCCTAATGGATGACCTGGGCAATGCGCTGGCCGGTAACGACGATATCATCATGATGGGCGGCGGCAATCCCGCGCACCTGCCGGAAGTGGAAGCCGTCTTTCGTCAACGGCTGGGTCGTATTCTCGACAGTCAGAAAGAATTCACCCGTTTTATCGGTACCTATGATCCGCCGACAGGCGAAAAGGATTTTCTGCGTGAACTGGCCGCCATGCTCAAGCGACGGTTTGGCTGGAACCTGACAGAACGCAATATCTGTCTGACGCACGGCAGTCAGTCGGCCTTCTTCATGCTATTCAATATGTTTGCGGGCAAAGACAGCCAGGGACTGCACCGTCGCATCCAGCTGCCGTTGGCGCCTGAATATATCGGTTATGCCGACAGCGGTATTGAGCAGGATATCTTCGCGGCGGAAAAGCCGGAATTCGAATTCATTGATGATCATACCTTCAAGTATCGTGTCAATTTCGATGCGCTGAATCTCTCTTCCGATACTGCCGCACTGTGTGTATCCAGACCGACCAATCCTACCGGAAATGTTTTGACTGACGGCGAGATTGAACACCTGGACGCACTGGCCAAACAGCATGATATCCCGCTGATCATTGACGGCGCCTACGGCCTGCCTTTCCCGAACCTGATTTTCACCGAAGCGACCCCTTACTGGGATGAACACATCATCCTGTGCCTTAGCCTGTCAAAGCTGGGATTACCCGCCACACGCACGGGGATTGTCATCGCCAGTGAGGAAGTCATCACCGCCATCACCAATATGAATGCCATCATCAGCCTGGCGCCGAACAGCATCGGCGCCCTGCTGGCTCTCGACATGGTGCGTGACGACAGCATCATGACACTGAGCAACCAGCATATTCGCCCCTGGTACCGAGAGCGAATGGAGATGGCAACCGGTTACCTCAAGGAAGTGATGGGGGACCTGCCCTGGTACATGCATAAACCGGAAGGCGCCATGTTCCTGTGGTTGTGGTTCAAGGATCTGCCCATCAGCAGCCTTGAACTTTATGAGCGTCTGAAGCAGCGTGGCGTACTGGTCGTTTCCGGGCATTACTTCTTCCCGGGCATTGAAAGTGGCTGGCAACACAGTCACGAATGCCTGCGCATCACCTATACCCGTGACGTGGAAACCGTCAAAAAAGGCCTGGCCATTATTGCTGACGAAGTGCGGCAACTGTACAACAGCTGACCATTAAATAAACAGGCCTGTGCCTCACCGTCAGGGACAGGCCTGTTTTTTACAAGCAGACTAGGCATTCCAGGCAGGCAAAAACCGTGTAAATAGGCAGGCGCCACATATTCCAAAGGAATATTACGGATATGTACCTAAATAACATCTTCATATTATGAAAGGTACTTTTCCCAAAAAGACGCTGATCGATGACAATAGAGACCACAGTAGACGGCTCAGCAGGCCTGCCCGGTAGCGGCAAAAAAAGCAAACTGGGTGTATGGATGTGCGCCGCACTCGTCGTCGGAAACATGATTGGCTCAGGGATCTTTCTTCTCCCTGCTTCCCTGGGTGCTTACGGCCCCATCAGCATTGGCGGCTGGCTGTTCACCGGCGCCGGCGCCCTGCTCCTTGCGTTAACGTTTGCCCGACTCAGCCAGATGATCCCCACCGCCGGCGGCCCTTACGCCTACTGCCGTGCCGGACTGGGTAAGTTCATGGGATTCCTGATTGCCTGGGGATACTGGATCGGCCTCTGGTCCGGTAATGCCGCCATCGTGGTCGCCATGCTCGGCTACCTGGGGATCTTTATCCCGGAAATCAACCAGAACCCCATGCTGGGCGCCGGCATTGCCGTCGGTACGACATGGTTTATGGCGTGGATCAACTGCCGCGGCGTGAAATCCGTCGGTGTGTTCCAGCTGGTCACCACCATCCTGAAAACCCTCCCCCTGGTGGGTATTGCCATCTTTGGCATTTTCAAGATCAACCCTGAGCACTTCGCCACCATCAACACCAGCGAACTCAGCAACTTCAACGCACTGACCAGCTCTGCGGCACTCTGCCTGTGGGCGTTCCTGGGCCTGGAGTCTGCCACGGTTCCCTCAGAGAACGTACATAACCCGGAAAAGACCATCCCACGGGCTACGGTTCTGGGCACCCTGTTCGCGGCCGTACTCTATATCATTGCCACGGTCTCACTGATGGGATTAATTTCTCCGGCTGACCTAGCGCAATCCACAGCACCGTTTGCCGATGCCGCCGCCATTCTGTGGGGCCCCGCCGGTACCGTGATTATTGGCATCGCCGCTATTATCTCCTGCCTGGGCGCACTGAACGGCTGGACCCTGATGACCGCGCAGATCCCCATGGCCGCCGCCCGTGACGGCCTGTTCCCGGAAATTTTTGGCAGGATATCCCGGCGTGGCACCCCGGCGGCGGGCATTATCATTTCGTCGGTACTGGTCACCCTGTTGGTGCTGACCAACTACAGCCGCGGACTGGTTGGCGCCTTTAACTTCATCATCAGCCTGGCCGTCATGACCACCTTGCTGCCCTACACCATGTCCACCATGGCACGACTGGTTCTGCAGATTCGCGAACGGGAAAAGCTGGGTACTGTTATCCCCAAACGTGACATCATCATTTCCTCGCTGGCTTTCCTCTACTCGCTCTGGGCACTGGGCGGCAGCGGCATGGAAACTGTTTACTGGGGCTTCCTCCTGTTAATTGCAGGCATACCCGCCTACATCTGGATTCTGTGGAAGAAATCCCCTCCCGCCGCAGAACCTGATGCCTGCACCACCACCGCAGGATAAACCACCCAAGGCGCAGCATTGTCTGCGCCTTTTTTTATTCAGCGCAAAATCACACGACACAAGACAACAAACAAGCGCAATGGAAAAACCGGAGATTCCCTTCTACGTTATCCCCAGTAGTCTCCCAAGGAGAATCTCATGAAAGCGTTCAAGATTTCCGTCGCCATTGCCTGCGGCAGCTTGATCACCTGCGCCACCCTCCCCGTCTTTGCCAGCCAGACCAGCGGCAGCACCGTCCAGCAGGCCCAATCCGACATACCGGTTTTACCGCTGGAGAAATTGCTGATTAAGGCAAAAGACAAGCATCCCGGCATGCGAATCATCAACACGTATTCGGAAACCACCCAGAAAGGTAAGCCTGTCGAAAAAATCTATTACCTGATGCCCGACAATACCGGCGCCTGGATCATGACCCTGGATCGGACCAATGGCAAAATCCTGGACGACCACCCTTATAAATTCCCGGAAAAAGCCGAAGTCATCCCCCTGGAAAAGATCCTGGAGGAAGTCAAGCAAAAGTATCACGTCAAGAAAATTGTCCGCACCCGGCTTGAGCAGGAAAACGGTCGCAAGCTTCGGGTGATTTACTACATCGATAAACTCAAACAACAACGCACCATGGTCGTCGATGAAAAAACCGGTGACGTCCTTTCTGACAGGGCAAGAAAACTCACCCCTACCGGTTAAGCTTAAAACCATAAAAAAATGCGAGCAAAAAGCTCGCATTTTTTCTTTTGTACCTTCTTTTTACACCGCTCCAATACTCAAACCAACCATCAATCCAATCGTCAGAACCAACAGCAGTGGCCAAACATACTTGAGCCATTTTTCATAAGGTACGCGCCCCATAGCCAATGCCCCCATCACCACACCGGACGTCGGCGTCATCAGGTTGACCATACCACTGGCTGATTGATAAGCGGTTACCACCAGGTCACGCCCCACATCCGAGAAGTCGGCCAGGGGCGCCATGATCGGCATGGTTAAAACGGCCAGACCAGAACTGGAAGGTACAAAAAAGGAGAGCAGGATCTGAATCCAGTACATCACATTAATAAACACAATAGACGACAAACCACTGACAGCCTGTTCTGACCAGAACAACACCGTATCGGTAATCATGCCGCCATTCATGACCACGACAATACCACGGGCAATACCGATGATCAGTGCCACCCCGAGCAGATCACGGGCGCCATCAACAAAGGTATCGGTAAACTCGGACTCACTGAGCTGCCCGACAAAAGCCACCACAATCGACATCACCAGGAACAGGGCGGACATCCTGGCCATCCACCAGCCTTCAGCCGCCACACCCCAGATCATGATGCCAAACGCCACCAGGAACAGCAGCAGGATCAGCTTTCGCCGCCCGGTCAGCTCAGGTACATCACTGGCGTCTGTCGATGTAAGAAAATGCTCGCGGTTCGATTCATACATATCCGCAACCAGCGAGGCCCTGGGATCTTTCTTCACCTTCTCCGCATAGCGCATGACAAACACAATGCAGACCAGCAGCCCGACGATATAGAAAATCAGTCGTAAAATAATGCCATCCGTAAACGGGACACCGGCCGCATCAGACGCAATCACTGTTGCAAACGGGTTAACCGTAGACCCCAGCGTCCCTATCCCTGCGCCTAACAAGATGACGGCAACAGCCGTGAGCGCATCGTAACCGGCAGCAATCATTACCGGTATTAACAAGGGATAAAATGCGAGACTTTCTTCCGCCATCCCATAAATGGTTCCCCCCAGGGAAAAGAACGCCATCAACAAGGGAATCATCCATTTTTCCTTGCCCTGAAGCGCCTCCATCGCCTTGGCAATGCCCGCATCGATAGCCCCTGTTTTCGTCACCACCATCAGGAAACCACCGATGATCAGGACGAACAGGGCCACATCAATCCCGTTGGCCTCATAGGAATCCGGATTATAGAAACCGGCAATGGGCGCCAGCACCACATCTTCAAAGCCCTGGGGATTGGGCTCCACATGGTGGTAGGTACCCGCGATAGGCACCTCTTTACCGATGGCTTCATCCATACGGGTGTCGTATTTACCCGCAGGGACAATCCAGGTCAGTATCGCGACAAAAATGATAATGAGAAAAAGAATGGTATACGCCGAAGGAAACTTGAACTGCTTCATGACTGAAAAGACCTTTTGCAGAGCCTGTTCATGGAACCGGGCGGCGGGAACCGGACCTGCCAGACCGGCCGGCGCTGACACGGCTGTCAGCCAGCACCATGGAAACGTCAGTCATTAGTGACAGCCACCGAAGCCATCAGTCGCCGATAATCAACGGACAGCGTTCGTCGCAGGAAAAACAGAGAAAGGGACACTCCAGACCCCTGCCACTGAACACGTCGACACCCCGGCAACCGGCAATAACGACTCAGGGACTCATGCAGACTGATTTGACGTGTTCACTATATAGTCGATAGCCATCCTTTTTGCATAAACGACACTGACACAAAAATGCCCCACATAAAAACTTTCAATAACAGCCATAATCTGTGCCCAATCAAAAACGACAGTGATCAACCATGACCTTTATCAAGATTTTTACCGATTTAACCACTAATTAATCACTGTTTTCTGCCACCATTCCCAAACTTTTTTTTAATAGTAAAACAAACGTATTAGTTAGAGGCTAAAAACCGGAAAATGGGTATTAATACGTAATGTCAAAGGATTACTGCAGGTCTAGTCTAGGCACCGCATTAGGGGGCATCCCTTAGCAGGCTTTAAGAATTTTCTAATGCTATGTCGATATATCCATTAGTGTGGTAAGCACAAATCGACATACATTACACATACCGGATTTCTATCGCCTTTTAACAGTCACCAGACTGCCTCAGCCCGATGGACTGACCCAGCCAGACTGATAAAGGCGACTTTAGCTTTTGCACAGTCATGTGCACTTACTTCATGTACATCAGACATTCAGGAGAAAGATGATGTCACGCTTCTATGTGGGTTCTGAGGTTGGTCAACTTAAAAAGGTACTGCTGCACCGTCCAGAGCTTTCTCTGCGCCGCCTGACGCCTACCAACTGTGAAGGCCTGCTGTTTGACGACGTTCTGCGTGTTGAGCAGGCTGGCAAGGAACACGACGCGTTCCAGCAGGTTCTGCGCGACAACGGCGTTGAAGTTTTCCTGCTCCGCGACATGCTGGCAGAAACCCTGGCCAACCCTGAAGCCAAAGCATGGGTTCTGGACCGTCAGGTATCTCCGCTGCGTTACGGCCACGCCCTGGCCCGCGACGTTCGCAGCTTCTTCGAAGAAATGAGCGACAAGGACCTGGCTTCTCACCTGATCGGTGGTCTGACTGTTGCCGAACTGAACTCCGCTTCCGGCAGCCCCACCCTGGGCGTGATGAACCAGACTGACTTCATCCTGGATCCGATCCCGAACCACCTGTTCACCCGCGACACGTCCTGCTGGGTATACGGCGGCGTATCTGTAAACCCGATGGCCAAGCCTGCCCGTAAGCGTGAAACCGTTCACCTGCGCGCCATCTACAAGTTCCACCCGATGTTCAAAGATGCCGACTTCCACACCTACTTCGGTGACGAAGACCGCAACTACGAACTGTCCACCATCGAAGGCGGCGACGTGCTGGTTATCGGTAAGGGCGCAGTCCTGATCGGTATGTCCGAGCGTACTACTCCTCAGGGTGTTGAGCACCTGGCTCGCGGCCTGTTCAAGACCGGCCAGGCTACCAAGGTTATCGCCCTGGAACTGCCCAAGCTGCGTAGCTGCATGCACCTGGATACCGTCTTCACCCACATGGATGTTGACTGCTTCACCTACTACCCAGACATCATGCGTGACGACATCGCCTGCTGGGAACTGACCCCTGGCGACAACGAAGAAATCGTCTTCACTGCCGTTAACGATGGTTTCGTCAAGGCAATCGCCCGCGCCCTGGACCTGCCTGAACTGCGCATGATCCCGACCGGCGGCGACATCTTCGAAGCAGAGCGTGAGCAGTGGAACGACGCCAACAACGTTCTGACCGTACGTCCCGGCACCGTGATCACTTACGAGCGCAACATCTACACCATCAAGAACATGGAAGAAGCCGGCATCAACGTGCTGACCATTCCGGGTGAAGATCTGGGCCGTGGCCGTGGTGGCGCTCGCTGCATGAGCTGCCCGATGGAGCGTGAAGGTATCTAATACCTTCCCCCTGCAAGACCCAGGCACGCTGACCGGCCTGAAAGGGTAAACAAGACTGACCAGGGTGTCAGTGATAATACCCAACCGGTCAGGGTACCATGAGTGAAACAACAATCTGCCGCAAGTGCGGCAGATTGTCCTTAAACAAAAAATGTTTTTTTAGGGATTTAAGACCATGTCTTTCAATCTGCGTAACCGTAACTTCCTGAAACTGCTGGACTTCCAACCTAAAGAAATCCAGTACCTGCTGGACCTGTCCCGTGACCTGAAGCGTGCCAAGTACGCGGGTTGCGAACAGCAGCGCATGAAAGGCAAGAACGTTGCCCTGATTTTCGAAAAGACCTCCACCCGTACCCGTTGCGCATTCGAAGTTGCCTGCTTCGACCAGGGCGCTAACGTCACTTACATCGGTGGCGGCTCCCAGATGGGTCACAAAGAATCCGTTAAGGACACCGCGCGCGTTCTGGGCCGTTTCTACGACGGTATCGAATTCCGTGGCTTCTCCCAGGACGCCGTTGAAGAGCTGGGCGCATACGCTGGCGTTCCTGTCTGGAACGGCCTGACTGACGAATGGCACCCCACCCAGATCCTGGCTGACTTCCTGACCATGATCGAACACGGCAAGGGCAAGCAACTGGCCGAAATCAAGTTCGCTTACCTGGGCGACGCTCGCAACAACATGGGTAACTCCCTGATGGTTGGCGCTGCCAAGATGGGTATGGACATTCGCCTGGTGGCTCCCAAGGCATTCTGGCCTGAAGAGTCCCTGGTTGAAACCTGCAGCAAGATCGCTGAAGAAACCGGCGCCAAGATCACCCTGACCGAAGACGTTGCTGAAGGCGTTAACGGCGTTGACTTCCTGTACACCGACGTATGGGTATCCATGGGTGAAGCTGAGTCCGCATGGGCCGAGCGTATCGAACTGATGAAGCCTTACCAGGTGAACATGGACGTCATCGCCAAGACTGGCAACAAAGACGTTAAATTCATGCACTGCCTGCCTGCTTTCCACAACACCGAAACCAAGGTGGGTCAGGAAATCGCCGAGAAATACGGTATGGAAGGCCTGGAAGTTAACGAAGAAGTCTTCGAATCCGCATACAACATCTCCTTCGACGAAGCAGAAAACCGTATGCACACCATCAAGGCTGTTATGGTTGCCACCCTGGGCGACTAATCCAGTCAACGATGAGGGGCTTATGCCCCTCATCATTTATCCCCCTCCCCCGCTATACCCTCCGCAATAAATTCCCGACAGCAATCTTTTCATCCTGTACTAGACTTCAGCCGTGCATCCTCACACCTGCCACATACACGACAGGTTGTTTTTTCATTCGGAACCACATGAGGCTGGCAACATGTCTTACAACCTGCGCCACCGCAATTTCCTGAAACTGCTGGATTTCACCCCGAAAGAAATTCAATACATGCTGGACCTGTCCCGGGATCTGAAACGCGCCAAGTATGCCGGCTGCGAACAGCAACGCATGAAAGGCAAAAACGTTGTCCTGATATTTGAAAAAACCTCCACACGAACCCGCTGCGCCTTTGAAGTGGCCTGTTTTGACCAGGGTGCGAATGTCACCTATATCGGCGGCGGCTCACAGATGGGTCACAAGGAATCCGTGAAAGACACTGCTCGTGTACTAGGCCGTTTTTACGATGGTATTGAGTTCCGCGGTTTTTCCCAGGAAGCCGTTGAAGAACTGGGCGAATATGCTGGTGTACCTGTCTGGAATGGTCTGACCGACGACTGGCACCCCACACAGATACTGGCCGATTTTCTTACAATGATTGAACACGGCCGCGGTAAACAGTTACACCAGATGAAATTTGCCTACCTGGGCGATGCCCGAAACAACATGGGTAACTCGTTAATGGTCGGCGCTGCCAAAATGGGTATGGATATACGCCTGGTAGCCCCTAAATCCTACTGGCCCGAGGCGAAACTGGTAAAAACCTGTAGCCAGATTGCCGAACAGACGGGCGCCAGGATCACCCAGACAGAAGACGTCGCCGAAGGCGTTAAGGATGTCGACTTCCTCTATACCGACGTCTGGGTATCCATGGGTGAACCCGAGTCTGCCTGGGCGGAACGGATTGACCTGATGAAACCCTACCAGATCAACATGAATGTCATTAAACAGACCGGAAACCCCCACGTCAGATTCCTTCATTGCCTGCCAGCGTTCCACAACGATGAAACCAAGGTCGGCAAGGAAGTAGCGGAAAAATATGGCATGAAGGGGCTGGAAGTGACTGAGGATGTCTTTGAGTCAGAATACTCCATCGTCTTTGATGAAGCCGAAAACCGGATGCACACGATCAAGGCCGTAATGGTCGCCACCATCGGCGAATAACAGCCGACAACATTTCCGCTGTGTAACACAGAGCGCACATCGACTACCTTTCCATGAGCGGCTAATCCCTGCCGCTCATGGCAGATCGGCTGATCAGCCTACCTGCGATCGAACGACAGTCCTTTATCATCCAAACCATCATCACGAGGATCAGGGATATGTTAGTTGTCATGGCCCTGGGAGGAAACGCCATCCTGCAGCGTGGCCAACCCCTTGAGGCACACATTCAGCGTGAAAATATTCGAACCGCTGCCAAGTCCATCGCGGAAGTCGCCAAAGATCACCAGGTGGTGCTAACGCATGGCAATGGCCCGCAGGTTGGCCTGCTGGCCCTGATGAACGAAGCCTACGAAGCGGTAGCCAATTACCCACTGGATGTTCTGGGCGCACAAACACAGGGCATGATCGGGTTCATGTTTGAGCAGGAACTGCGCAACTACATGCCTGGCCGCAAAGTGTGCACCGTATCCACCCAAACCATCGTCGACCCCAACGACCCGGCCTTTGAGAACCCCGACAAATTCGTTGGACCGGTTTATACCTATGAAGAAGCCCAGGTGATCCAGGAAGCCAACCCGGCCTGGACCCTGAAACAGGATGGCAACTACTATCGTCGCGTCGTGCCCTCCCCGCAACCCATGGAAGTCCTGGAGATGCCATCGTTACGGCATATTGTTTCATCGGGTGATATCACGGTGATCTGCGGCGGTGGCGGCGGCATCCCGGTCCGCCGCGATGCAGATAACATGCTGCACGGCGTCGAAGCGGTGGTGGATAAGGATCGCGCCTCACGCACCCTGGCCGAGGGCCTGGAAGCGGACGCCCTGGTCTTACTGACCGATGTTCCGGCCGTCGAAACTGACTTCGGCAAACCGGACTCGAAAAAGATCAAAGAATGTACACCTGACGAATTTGAAAAGTTCCCCTTTGCGGCTGGTAGCATGGGACCTAAGGTAGAATCCGTATGCCATTTCGTTCGCGCCGGTGGTAAGTTTGGTGCCATCGGTTCGCTCGACAAAGCGGCGGAGATCCTGCTTGGACAATCCGGCACCTTTGTCAAGGTAGATGTACCCGGTGGTATCACCTATTACGACTGAACCGACCAGACAACTATTCCAAATACAGCCTCTCACTAGCCGGGAGATGCCAGACTCACACTGCGAAGTGGAATGACTGGGGTCTCGCGGCAAAGTAGTGTCTGCGCATGGTATGTACGGACACAACCGGCGGCGACGGTTTATACCATTGCCAATGGTGTTTGAAAACAGGGTTTGCCTGGGGAATCTATCCCGCAATGCCGCCGGTTTGTCCGGCTAACGTTGTTTGGCAGGCTTTGGTCTATCACCGGATAAGGGTTTACGAAAACTGCGGCTCCGCGTGTTGTTTTGGGCGACAGTTTTCGTCGGCAAGGTGACGGAATCTGTTTTCAGCCATAACGGGCGGTTGCGTATTGTGGATATATGCCCACCGGGTCTGAAGCATTTGTTTTCCCTTTGACGCAGGGCCCCATGGCCCCAATTAAAAAGGACAGGAAGAAGGCTATGTCCCAGAGTCTGTTACGTTATACCAACATTCTGAGTATTGTTGGTGACATTATCCGGGTCGAAGTACCCAACCTGGGCGACAGTAACGCCCAGGCGCGCAACGGTGATCTCGCCCTGATTGAGCAGAATGGCCAGCCCTATTCGCTTGCGCAGATCATCAAGCTGAACCGCGAAGAAGTTTCCCTCCAGGTGTTCGCGGGCACCAAAGGTCTCTCCACTGACGCCGCAGTCTGCTTCCTCGGCGAACCCATGAAAGCCGTATACTCCCCGAACATTCTGGGTCGTATCTTCAACGGCGCGGGTGAGGCGATCGATGGTGGCCCGGCTCTGGACCAGGATCCTCGCGTTGAAATCGACGGCCCTTCCGTCAACCCGATCCGCCGTGTTCTGGCGTCCCGCATGGTACGGACCAACGTGCCCATGATCGACGTGTTCAACACCCTGGTTGAATCCCAGAAGATCCCGATCTTCTCCGTGTCCGGCGAGCCCTACAACAAGTTCCTGGCCCGGATCGCGATCCAGGCGGAAGCGGACGTGGTTGTGTTCGGTGGCATGGGTCTGATCTTCGATGACTACCACTTCTTCAAGACGGCGTTCGAAGAAGCCGGCGTATCTTCCCGTACCGTCATGTACACCAACCTGGCCTCTGACCCGACCGTTGAGCGTCTGATGATCGCCGACATGTCCCTGGCAGTGGCTGAGCACTTCGCGGTAGAAGAAGGCAAGAAGGTCCTGGTTCTGCTGACCGACATGACCTCCTACGCCGACGCCATGAAGGAAATCGGTGTTGCCATGGACAAGATTCCCGCCAACCGGGGTTACATGGGCGACCTGTACTCCCAGCTGGCCCGCCGTTACGAGAAGGCTGCCGACTACAAGGGCGCCGGTTCCGTGACCATCCTGGCGGTAACCACCATGCCCGGTAACGACCTGACTCACCCGGTTCCGGATAACACCGGTTACATCACCGAAGGTCAGTTCTACCTGCACGACGGCGTTATCGATCCGTTCGGTTCCCTGTCCCGTCTGAAGCAGATGGTTATCGGCAAGGAAACCCGGGAAGACCACAGCCAGATCATGAACACCATGATCCGCTTCTACTCCGATTCCGTGAACGCCAAGCAGAAGCAGGCGATGGCTTTCGAACTGTCTCCGTACGATGAGAAAGTAATCCGTTTCGGTGACCAGTTCATCGACAACTTCATGAAGCTGGACGTCTCCATGAGCCTGGAAGAAGCCCTCGACCTGGCATGGAAGATCCTGGCAGACTGCTTCAGCCCTGAAGAGACGCTGATGAAGCAGAGCCTGATCGAGAAGTACTGGCCCGTGAAATCCCAGGTTGCTGCGGCAGCTGCCACTGAAACCGCCGGGGCATAACCATGGCCAAGATTGCGCTGAACAAAAGCTCGCTTAACCGGGAAAAGCGCAACCTGAAAACGTTCAACCGTTACCTGCCGGCGCTGGAACTCAAGCGTCAGCAGCTGATGGCTGAGCGGAAAAAAGCAGAGGATGCTGTCAGGGAAGCGCGCGAGCGTATTGAGCAGATCGAAAAAGACGTCAGTGAGCAACTTCCCATGCTCGCTTGTGAGGATATCAACGTCGAAGGCCTGGTGCGTGTGACCAACGTGGTTCTGGGTGAACAGAACATCGTCGGTACCACCGTGCCCGTCGTTGAGAAGGTTGAGGTAGAGGTCGCCCCCTACAGCTTCCTGACCAAACCTCACTGGGTGGATTTCCTGGTGGAACGCCTGAAAGAGATGGTGGAACTGCATATTGAAATGCTGGTGCGTGAACTGCGCTACCAGGAGATCAGTAAGGCAACCCGCACCACTTCTCAGCGCGTGAACCTGTTCTCCAAGGTTCTGATCCCACGCAGCAACAAGAATATCGCGAAGATCAAGATATTCCTGTCCGATATGGACCGTGCTGGCGTGGTGAACGCCAAGATCTCCAAAACCAAGATGGCCAGCTGATCTGCCCCGGCAGTCAGCCTAAAGCTGGATTAAGAGCATGAGTATCAAAACACTCAAGAAGATCACGCTCTATGGGCTAGCCAGCGAGAAGGAAGCCGTACTCAGCGGATTACAGGAAATGGGGTGTGTTCACCTGATTCCCCTGGCTGAGACACCGGCTGCCCCCGAAGGCGAGCTCAGTGAGCCCCGGGCTGCAAAGGAGGCCTATAGTCACCTCCTGAGCTGTCCGGTCAAGCGACGGGAAATCCGTCGTATGGATGCCATGGACACCGACGAGGTGGTCGCCAAGGTTCTTGCCAACAAGAACCAGCTGCGTGCCGCGTCTGACGCCCGTGACAACCTGATCAAGCGGATCCAGGAAGTTCGTCCCTGGGGCGATTTTTCCTTTCCGGAACTGAATCAGCTGGACGACATTCGTCTGTGGTTCTACGTGATCCCCCACCACGACATGGCGGCGCTCGAGGATATCGAGATGCCCTGGGAAGTGGTGCACCGTGATCACAAGAACTGCTATGTCGTCCTGCTGAACAAGACAGAACCGGATGTTAACCTGCTGCCGGTCAAGCGCTCCCATGTGGGCGGTGACTCCCTGTCCAGCCTGGAACACCAGCTGGAAGAAGCGGAAATGAAGGTGGAGGATATCCAGGGTGAACGGGAGTCTCTGACCCGTTGGCTCTATGTTCTCAGCCAGATCGTTGCCCGCAAGGAAGACACCCGCGCACTGGAAGACGCTCGTCGTGTGACCCTCGACGATGATCAGTTTTTCCTGGTCTCAGGCTGGCTGCCTGCGGATGAAGAAGAACGCGCCAGTGAATTTGTCGCGTCCTTCGCCGTAGCCGCCACCATCGAAGATCCGGCGCCGGAAGACAGTCCGCCGACCCTGCTGGACAATCCCGAATCCGTTGCCGGCGGTACGGAAGCCATGGCTTTCTACCAGCTGCCCGGTTACCGGACCTGGGACCCCAGCACCGTGGTGTTCTTCTCGTTCTCCCTGTTCTTTGCCATGATCATGAACGACGCGGCTTACTGCGCCATCCTTGGCGGCCTCGTGTTCCTGTTCCGCAAAAAACTGGGCGCCAGCGAGACAGGCATCCGTATCCGTAACCTGGCTTATTTCATGTCAGGAATCGGTATTCTCTGGGGCATTGGCTCCGGCAGCTATTTCGGCTACACGCCAGACAAGGAGACCCTCTTCGGCTCGCTGCACTTCATTGATATGAATAACTACGGTGCCATGATGAAACTTTCCATCATCATCGGTGCGACGCATATCGTGATAGCGAACCTGGTCACTGCCTGGAACAACCGAACGCGCCTGTATGTTCTGGCGCCACTGGGATGGACACTGGCCATTATCGGCGGTGTTGCCCTCTGGCTCGGAATGACAGGAGACCTGGCACCGGTCTGGAAAGAGACACTGGGCCCTGCCCTGGCGATAGTCGGCGCAGCGCTTATTTTCCTCTTCACCAGCACTCGCCCGGTTTCCAGCGCGAAAGACGTCCTGTTCCGGATCGTCGACGGTCTGCATGCGCTTTACAATATCTCCAGTGTTTTCGGCGATATTCTTAGCTACATGCGTCTGTTTGCCCTCGGTCTGGCCGGCGCGTCCCTGGCTGTTACCTTCAATACGCTGGCATTCCAGGTTCTGGACAGCATGCCAGGTATCGGTGTTCTGTTCTGCGCCCTGATCCTGATTGCGGGTCACCTGCTCAATATCAGCCTCTCCCTGATGGGTGGTGTTGTGCACGGCCTGCGTCTGAATGTGATTGAGTTCTTCAAGTGGAGCCTGACTGAAGAAGGCTACCCGTTTAAACCGTTTAAAAAGCAAGAGGATTGATTCATGGAAAACTTTATTCTGATGCTGGGTTGGGCCGGTATTTTCGCTCCTATGGCGCTGGGCGCTATCGGTTCCGGCCTGGGTTGCTCCATCTCCGGCCAGGCGGCCTGTGGCGCCATGCTGGACGTTGAAAGCGGTTACGGTAAGTTTATCGGTCTGTCCGCACTGCCTTCTTCCCAGGGCATCCTGGGTATCGTAATCATGTTCATCCTGATGGGTACCCCTCTGACCGTTGACACTGCACCGGCCTTCTTCGGCATCGGTCTGCTGGCTGGTCTGTCCCTGATGATCACTGCTCTGTACCAGGGCAAGGCCGTTGCCGGCGCGATCAATGCGTCCAAGAACAAGCCTGAGATCTTCGGTCTGTCTATTGCTCCTGCTGCGATCGTAGAAGGTTTCTCCGTATTCACCTTCGTATTCGCCCTGGTTCTGGCTGGCAACATCGCCGCCTAAGCCTGTCGATTAACGTTGCTAACAGGGTGAAGCCATGACTGAAGTAGCAAGTAATGTATCCGTCGGGGTACAGGAGCTGATCGAAAAGCTCCGTAACCAGGGCGTTGCCAACGGCCGCACTGAAGCCGACAAGATTGTCTCTGATGCCCGCAATGAAGCGGACCGGATCCTGGAAGAAGCGCGCCTGCAGGCCGCTGACCTGGTGAACAAGGCGAAGAAAGAAGCCGACTTCACCGTCAAGGCCGGCGAAGAGTCCCTGGAACTGGCCGGCCGTAACGCCGTGCTGGAACTGAAGGATTTCCTGCTCAAGCAGTTCTCCGAGCAGATCCGCCTGACTGTCGCCCGCGAAATGGAAGACCAGGGCATCCTCAAGAACATGATTCTTGAAGTGGCCGGTCGTAACAGCCTGCGTGGTGAGGAAAACGTCGAAGTGATCCTGCCCCGCAAGGTCGTCGGTGTTGAAGACCTGCGCGAGCACCCGGAAGAACTGAAAGAAGGCACACTGGCCTACTTCGCGGTTCGTCAGGGCAAGGAAATGCTGAGCGACGGCGTCACCTTCAAGGTGGGCGGCGAGAAGCAGACCGGCGTGACCTTCCGCCTGCGCGAGAAGAACATCGAGGTTGAGCTGGATGACACCGCTGTCAGCACCATGCTGCTGAAGCACCTGCAGCCCCGTTTCCGCGCGCTGCTGGAAGGCATCATCAATTAAGGCTGACGCTGCCGGCTGACGGAATCCGGGCTTTAGCGCCCGGTATTCTGCACCGGCAGCGCCTGTAAGGAGCAAGCCATGGCTGACAATGCCTGTTATACCTTGCTGACCTCGCTGCCGCACATTGATTCCCTGTTCAACAGCCGGATCACCCCGATCTCCCGTTTCCAGCTGGACCGCCGTTTGTCCATGCTGGAAATGGAAGACCAGGAGCGCCTGGTCCTGATCGAGAACCTGCTGCACTGGGATCACCTGGCGGACGATGTCGACGAACACGCCCTGATCCGCATGGCCGAAAAGGCCCGCGATCAACTGGGCAGCCAGACGCTGCGCGAACTGGTGGACTGGCGCCTGGATATGCGCACCATCGTGGCCGCCCTGCGTCGCAAGCACCTGGGTGAAGCCGCGCCGACCACGGCGAAGTGGAGCTACGGTACCCGCTACGAATACATTCGCAGCCACTGGAGTTCCCCGACACTGGGCCTGGGCAAGGCGTTTCCGTGGATCCAAAAGGTCAACGAATGCCTGCACACCGGCAACTGTGTTGAACTGGAAAAGACCCTGCTGCAAGCCGTCTGGGACCAGCTCAACCGCCTGGCCACCCGGCACCAGTTCGATTTCGAGGCCGTCGTCATTTACGTGCTGCGCTGGAACCTGGTCGCCCGCTGGACCTGCTACGACACCAGCAAGGCACAGACCCGCTTCCGGAAGCTGATCGACAAGAGCCTCGGCGAATTCAGGGACCAGTTGCCGGTCAGCAACTGATCACGACGACTTCAACTGCAGAACGGCCAATGCACCGACTGTGCAAGCCTTTTTTGCGCAAAATACAGGTTATCGCGTTATGAGTACAACGCACGAACAGAACGCCACAGCCCGCGTCGTGGCCGTCAATGGTGACATCATCACCATTGAAACCATCGACAAGGGCGAAGAGAGCCGCGCCCTCGTCAAGAACGAAGTGGTTTACGTGGTACCCAGCCGCAAGCAGAACGAAAGCATTGACGAAATGCTGATGTCTGAAGTCCTGCGGGTGCACGGCAAGACCGCTGACATCCAGGTCTTCGAAGATACCCGCGGCGTTGCCGTCGGTGACTACATCGTCCAGACCGGTCAGCTGCTGTCCGTGGAACTGGGCCCGGGTATCCTGAGCCAGATCTACGATGGTCTGCAGAATCCGCTGGAAAACCTGGCACAGCTGCACGGTACTTTCCTGCAGCGTGGTGTTCAGGCAGAAGCCCTGGACCGTACCAAGACCTGGTCTTTCGTGGCCAAGGCCCGCGTGGGTGATGTCCTGCGCGCCGGTGAAACCCTGGGTACTGTCCAGGAAGGCCGTTTCACTCACAAGGTCATGGTTCCTTTTGACCTGTCCGGTTCCGTAACTGTCGACTGGATCCAGGAAGGCACCTTTACCGTTGACACCATCGTTGCCCGCGTGCGCGACGAACAGGGTAAAGAACGCGAACTGAACATGATTCAGCGCTGGCCGGTACGTCGCTCCATTTCCGAGACCCTGTCTCAGAAAGGCGGCAAGACCACCCGTCACTACCCGACTGAGCCCCTGATCACCCAGCAGCGCCTGGTTGACACTTTCTTCCCCATCGCCCGTGGCGGTACCGGCTGTATTCCTGGTCCGTTCGGTGCGGGTAAGACCGTACTGCAGCACATGCTGTCCAAGTACTCTTCTGCCGACATCGTTATCGTTATCGCCTGTGGTGAACGTGCCGGTGAGGTGGTAGAAACCATCGACGAGTTCCCGAAACTGCAGGATCCCAGCGGCGCCGGCTCCCTGATGGACCGTACCACCATCATCTGTAACACCTCCTCCATGCCGGTTGCGGCCCGTGAAGCGTCCATCTACACCGGTCTGACCCTGGGTGAGTACTACCGTCAGATGGGTTACAACGTACTGATCCTGGCGGACTCCACGTCCCGTTGGGCGCAGGCGATGCGTGAAACCTCCAACCGTCTGGAAGAAATCCCGGGTGAAGAAGGCTTCCCGGCTTACATCGACTCCGCGATCAAGGGTCTTTACGAGCGTGCGGGTGTGATCAGCAACGAAGACGGCGAGTCCGGTTCCCTGACCATGATCGGTACCGTATCACCGGCTGGTGGTAACTTCGAAGAGCCTGTGACCCAGTCTACCCTGGCGACCGTGAAGTGCTTCCTGGGTCTGTCTTACGACCGTGCTTACAAGCGTTTCTTCCCGGCGGTTGACCCGCTGATCTCCTGGTCTCGTTACCTGGATCAGATGAAGCCCTGGTACGACGCCAACCTGTCTGCCGACTGGGTTGCCATGGTGACCGAAATGCAGAAGCTGCTGGTTCGCGGTGAAAGCATCAACCAGATGATGCAGGTGACCGGTGAAGAAGGTGTGACCCTGGGCGACTACGTCGAGTTCCAGAAGTCCCTGTTCCTGGACATGGTTTACCTGCAGCAGGACGCGTTCGACCATATCGACGCCGCCTGCTCCCTGGAGCGTCAGAAGTTCAGCTTCCGCCTGATCGTTGACCTGATCCGTCAGGACTACAACTTCGCTGACAAGAACGTCGCCCGCGACTTCTTCGTGAAGCTGACCGGTCTGTACAAGAACTTCAACTATGCGCACATGGATTCGTCCGAATACAAGGACTACCTGGAAAAGATCAAGGATCTGCGCAACCAGTTTGCAGTCAGCGCCGAAGCGGCCTGATAGACGACTGTATCCTCACAGAAACAAAGGCCGGCGTATGCCGGCCTTTGTTTATTTCCTTATTAGTTTTTTATCACACTTTAAATCCACTGTTAGTAAATTATCATTTCTCAACCAAATAACCTACGAAAGAACCGAAGCCTTATCATATAACACCCTAAAAGAGAGTTTATTACGCAGGCAATTTGAACCACCACCTTTATTGATAGTTTTTAAAGAATCTCACATCTACACCAACCTTTAAATGGCCTATCATTTTCTACCTGATCATCCTTATGATGAACTTCTTCTTCCAGAGCCTCTTTTTTTCGTTCTTGCAACTGCTGTTGTAATTGTTGCAGTAGTTGTAACTTCTGATCTTCTCCCCCTTCAACATTGTCTGTTTTTTTTGCATTAAAACAAATTAATTTCTGAACCCTTTCAATATCTTCAAGTAAAGAAGCGTAGTTTTGGACGTCTTTTTTATTCAATAGATCATACTCCTGCTGATCTTTTCCTTTTCCCATACCTTCTTCATCAAGTGAAGGAGTTACAGACATTTTAAGCGCCAAATGTGTTAATCCATCTTCATTCAAATGCCCTTTATGAAAATTTTGGTTCAATTTGTTAACATAGCCACCCACATTCATGCTGATTTTAATATCGTCAACGGGTCGATCTTCCCCTTTACTTGCGAACCTTTTAATTTCATTTATTTTATATATACCACTATCTTGATGGTAAGGAAGAGTGAACTCGGTGACTAATTTGTGACAGGAAATACATGCATCATTTGCCTTCGCGTTACACATTGCGCCTTCTTGATTAATGCTTTCGACAGTACGATCATAAGCTTGTAGATCTGCAAGCAGAGATGGCGTCTCATTTCCGTAATCTGGCGCAGTATCATTTTTGTTTTGCAAGTGTTGATAAAGACATTTTGCATGCAGTAATTTTCCACATCCGCAGTCAACCTTGACAGGGTGTCCTTTAAATAAAACCTGCCTTTTATCTCTGTCGTGATCATAGGCCTTCAATAAATCACTTAAGCAAATACCGCATGTACTTTCAGCTTCAAGCATTACTGCATTTTGTGGCGATAATGATTGAAAAAGACTATCCGAAACCATAAAACCCTCCATTTTTTAATAATTTATCGATCCAGTATTTTTGCGAGGCATCCTTGATTGCCGTGGACCAGTTCAATCAATATGAAGAGAAAACCCACTGCATGCCCGCTCGGTGTAACGTGCATTAAATGAACATCTTCAGTGCCATATACTTACGACCAAATAACATTAAAAAAGTTCAAGTTTGGTTGAGCATTGTCAGTATCTGAGCAAAATTAACTTTTAGAATTTCTACCATCTGAGGGTGGATCCTTTTCACTTATTCAACAAGCCATTGAAAAACATTACATTTCATCAATTTTCGAACTCTCAAGTTAGAAGCAACAATATATTTTCCTGACTACCACCATTCTTCAGCTCTTTTGCGAGACTTCCAGATACCACGAAAGATAGATGGCGAATAAGTATCTTCGTGCTGACACTTAAATATTGAATCAGCTGTTATTGCCAGTATGCCAAGGCTTTCCAAGCATTTGCTTTTACAGTGGCTGATGAATCGTGGTAGTCAGTTATATTTTAAGCGCCTTATACCAATCGAATTAAAACAAGACCTTTATGTTATTAATTCTTCACAAGAAAAACCATAAAATGAAACAAAGCGAAATCAACCCTGTCAGAAAAAAACCAGTGAAAGCTGACAGGCACTAAAAACCCAAAATCTCCACCATATAACTATCGTCCATGATTATGTTAGGGAAAATTAATCCATCTATTTCCAGCTCAGTATCAAAAAATAGAGAAGCAGACAGTAAAGAAAGTACCCCTTCAACTTCCGTGAGGTGCAATACTGACATAACCAAAATGCATGGATTGGCGATTAACTCAAAACCACTCTCTGCATTTGATGCCCAAAAACAGGAAAAAGTCTGTGTTTTTATAGGAAACAGTATGACTGACTGGGGTAACTTTCATCAACGTTTTCATGGCTTTCTGTCGACGCTACAGAACTATCCCGAAGGCCGCTTTTCGGATGGATATGTTTGGACTGATTATGTTTATGCCACTGTAAAAGACAACGGAGTTAAATTCATCAACGCAGCTTCAGCAGGGTCGACCTGCTGTGACTATACCAAACTTTCATGGAACCCAAGATATTGGATTGTAAGCAATCTCCACCATCAAATAAGGGAGCTTGAAAACGCAGTCAAGGCTCAAGAAGTTACCCCTGACATAATTACTCTATGGATTGGCGCAAATGACTATTTATATGGATGGGATAATGATTCTGATGTGATGCGTGTCGTTGGAGAAATTGAAAAAGTGACTACAACGTTAATGGAAACATATCAGTGCCCTATTATCTGGATGGATTTACCCGATTTAGGAAAACTCCCTTATTCGATAGAAACAGGAAGAGCAAGCCAGTTAAACAGGGCAAGCAAAGAGCACAACAGACGACTGGAGCTCAGTAGAGAAAAGCTCAACCTGAACTTATCGGCCACGACCAACTCAAACATTTCTATTTGTAACGTTTCAGAAGTACTGGAAAGAATAAATCGACAAGTCAAAATACGTCAAACCGATCCATTATTCCGGTCACCTATAAACAGCATGGAATCTATAAATCCTAACTTGAGAAAGGTATGGCTACCTGGCGATAAGCAAACAATCGTCATACAAGAAAAGTGCAAACCCATTACTCGCATCGAACCAACAAAAACCCAGTCAGACCGTAGTGATGACAAAACTGTTCCCTGTTGCGCTTTTTATGATACATACCATCCTACGACAGCCTTGTATCGTTGCATTGCAATATTTTTTCTTCGCCATTTATGCCTTCACCATCCTGAAATACTGCCAGTCGAAACAATCTCACTGTTTAAATCTCCGATTAGTCCTTCCGCATAAGCATTAGAAACTTTAAAATACGACTTACTCAAAAAATCAACACAGAAACCTCCCATCCATCAACGCCAAGTGATCTACAACATATCCAGTTAGATTTCACTACCTGAAACGGGTGAACACAGAAGAGCATGGGAACAAAAGTCTCTTAATACACACTTCGATATTCCACAGAACCTCCTCGTTAATATACAGTCCACAATCTGAATCTCTTATGGGCAGTAAGATGTATCAGCTACCAACAAAAATGAGTGGTGTTGTTCTCACAGGGCACGGTGGCTCTGAGAAACTGGAATATCAGAACGACCTCCCAGTCCCCTCACCAGGCCTGAACGAAGTGTTAATCCGGGTTTATGCGGCAGGCGTCAATAACACCGACATCAATATACGTACCGGATGGTACTCCAAATCCGGTGACCCAAGTGAAGACGCAGGCTGGACCGGTGAGGCGTTCAGCTTTCCCCGTATTCAAGGTGCAGACGTTTGCGGTGTTATCGTGGCAGTAGGACCGGATTTTTTCTGAATAACGAAGCTTTACAGAAATAACACCTGTCAAAAAACCAATAAAAAAACGATATTTATCAACAATACCGCCAAACATTTACCAAGTGTTAAATAACTATAACGATAGTGACACTCAAACCTTATCACAGGTCAATGCACCGTCGATTATGCGTCGAACTACGTACAAAACACACTTGGAATCGGAACTCTCGAACCTAATATGGTCTCTATACCGGAGTGAATCCCCTCTCGGATATACAATCCAGTACCGGTGCCGATAAAAAACCGGAATGGATCATTGAATCACCTAAGAAAGTAAGGGAATCCTGTCATGCGTATTGTCATCGCTCTGGGCGGTAACGCCATGCTGCAGCGCGGTCAGCCTCTGGAAGCTGATATCCAGCGCGAAAACATCAGCAAAGCCGCTGAAATGATTGCCAAAGTTGCCCAGGAACACGAAGTTATCCTGACTCACGGCAACGGTCCCCAGGTTGGCCTGCTGGCTCTGCAAAACGCTGCCTACACCAAGGTTGCCCCTTATCCGCTGGACGTACTGGGCGCCGAAACTGCCGGTATGATCGGCTACATGATGGAGCAGGAACTGTACAACCACACCAATGGCGCACAGATCGCGACCATGGTAACCCAGACCCTGGTTGACGCCAACGACCCCGCTTTCCAGGATCCGACCAAGTTCGTCGGCCCCGTTTACAGCAAGGAAGAAGCTGAAGCCCTGGCCGCTGAAAAAGGCTGGTCCATCAAGGCTGACGGCGAATACTTCCGCCGCGTCGTTCCTTCTCCGCTGCCCCAGGGTATCGTTGAAGTTGAAATGATCCGCAAGCTGGCCGAGCAAGGCGCTCTGGTTATCTGTGCTGGCGGTGGCGGTGTACCGGTTCGCAAGGACGAAAATGGCAAGCTGGTTGGCGTTGAAGCCGTTGTCGACAAAGACCTGTCCGCTGCCATCCTGGCAGAACAGATGGGTGCTGATGCCCTGATCATCATGACCGACGTTAGCGCTGTATGCATCAACTTCGGCAAGCCTGACCAGAAAGAAATCCACAAGGCGACCCCTGACGCGATCACCTCTCTGGACTTCCCGGCTGGCTCCATGGGTCCGAAGATTGAAGCTGCTGCTAACTTCGTCCGCAAGGGCGGCAAGTTCGCCGGTATCGGTAGCCTGTACGACGTCGTTAACATTGCTAACGGCGTATCCGGCACCTGGATCACCGAAGAAGCAGAAGGGATCTCCTACCACGAAGATCGTAAGGCTGCTGAAGCCTAATCTGCCTGGCGGGGGCTTTAGCCTCCGCCTTTGCCTCTCCCTTCTTTATACTTCCTCTCTCACTCTCAGCCCCAGACTTATTTTTCTATGAATACGCAATCAACTATTGCCGTTGGCGTCGGTGTCTTTATCGAACACGCCGGCAAAATACTGCTGGGCGAACGCATGGGCTCACATGGCGCCGGTACATGGGCATTGCCCGGTGGGCACCTGGAATTCGGTGAATCCCCGGCGGACTGCGCCATTCGTGAAGTACTGGAAGAAACGGGACTCAATATCAGTGACATTGAGCCTGTAGCGTTCACAAACGATATTTTTGAAAAGGAAGGAAAGCATTACGTCACATTGTTCGTTTTAGCTAAACAATGCGACGGCGAGCCCTGCACCATGGAACCGGACAAGTGCAACGGCTGGTCATGGTTTGACTGGAATGCCCTGCCCCAACCACTCTTTGCGTCACTTGAAAACCTGAAGAAACAGGGGTTTACTCCGCCATTTGGCAGGCAATGATGTCGACGGCGTTGAACGTCATCAGGCAATTCTGCAGATAAAGAACTGTCGCCCACTGTCACCCCCTGTGAATCAGTGAAAAATCAAAGACCGCAGCGTTAACTGATTGGATACCAGCACTATGCAATGCCAGCTCCCAGTGCTGGTATTGGAAAGGCGTACTGACGCAGTTGTCATTGATCCAGCCTGATGCTTTTTTTATAACGCATCTTACCTTACACGGAAGCATTGAATTCCAGACCAGGACACAACTTCAAACACAAGGGCTTAGTGCTCCATGCAACTCGCGACAGATATCAGCAAGGATTTTCCCAGGACAAGTCAGCCACCCCCGACTGCACCTCCAGAAGACGAGGCCTCACCGGAACAATCAGCAACTTTAACTTCCGGGGACAATCAACAGGTGACATCCGACACCCCATTGCCAATGCGAACCACGCAGGTCACAACCACAGAATCCCCGAAAGAAAAAAAGAAAAAACCCACAACAAAAGCAGTAAAACGTCTGAAGAAAAAAAAACAGATACCCAGAAAGTCAGTCCCAGCAAAACGCCCGCCAAATGCCCTGATTGCGGCATTATGTTATCACGCAATAGCCATCTGCAAGCACATAGGCAAACCCACTCCGACAAGGGAGTACCCAAGACGCATAAATGCAATTTTTGCGGAAAACTGTTTGCCCAAAAGAGCAATCTCAAGAGGCACATACGCATCCACACTCAGGAAAGGCCTTTCAAGTGTACCTACTGCAACAGGACCTTTTCCGGATCAACTGAGCTAAATCGGCATATATTGATCCATGAAGAGAAAAAACCCTATGAGTGCCCCACATGCAAGAAAAAATTTCGCCAGATATTCAGTCTGAACAGGCACTGTCTCATACACGACCGTGTCACGCCATTTGGATGCACGATTTGCGGCATAAATCTTACCAGTCAAATAGCACTCGAAAGACACATCAAACGTCATTCCAAACAAAAAAACATTAAGTGTCCTCATTGTGAGAAAACCTTTCACACGAAATCCGATCAGAAAAAACACGCACAAACCCACTCACCCGATAAGCCATTTCAATGTACAGAATGCTCAAAAAGCTATAAACGGCTTGATCATCTTAAAAGGCACATAAAAGCGAAACACAAGAATCAATAAGCGTGAATACCTGTGAGGTCATCGCAGACGTTCGATAGATATCCGCAGGAACAGCTGCCAACCCACCGGCCTGTTCACAGCGGATGTCAGCTGAATTTCAAACGCACAAAAAAAGCCCTTCCGCATAACGGAAGGGCTTTTTCAAATATGGCGTCCCCTAGGGGACTCGAACCCCTGTTACCGCCGTGAAAGGGCGGTGTCCTAGGCCACTAGACGAAGGGGACCTCTTGGACGGCGGCAATAATAGGGGTTCACTTTCCGGGAGTCAACAGCCTGACCGCGATTCTTTTCCACATTCCATCAGGGTCATGTACACTCTGCGTACGCATAGAGGAGAGGAATGATAAGAATGAAACTCAAACTCCTGGGGGCTCCGCTGTCGCCTTTTGTCCGGAAGGCCATTCTGACCCTGAAACTGAAAGAACTGCCGTATGAGCTGACGCCTGTTTTACCCTTCAATTTCCCGGACTGGTTTGTTGAACTCAACCCACTCAAACGCATACCCGTTTTAACCGCTGACGACACACCCATTGCTGATTCCAGTGTCATCTGCCAGTTTCTGGATACCCTGTCGGATACAACACGACTGATTCCCGATGATGCGCTGGATGCTGCCCGCGTACGGTGGTTTGAAAAATATGCCGATTACGAGTTGGCGCCGCATTTGACGTTCACTATTTTCAGAAACCGCTTTCTTCTTCCCTCTTTGGGCAAACCCGGCGATGAAGCAGCGATAGAAAAGTCATTAACAGTAAAACTTCCCCCCATGCTCACTTATCTTGAGCAAACACTGGCAGACAATGAGTATCTGGTCGGCGACAGTATCACTCTCGCGGATATTGCCGTTCTCAGTCAGTTCATATCCTTCAGGCATGGCGGAGAACAACCCGACAGCAACCAGTATCCACACCTCTGCGCCTACCTTGACCGGTTAATGCAATTGCCTGCCGTCGTGGAAACCTGGGAGAAAGAGTGCGCCATTATCCAGAAAATGAAAAAATAGTACTCACCGACAGGGAAATCCGGCATCCTGATAAAACAGGTACCGGGCAGTATGACAGGGATGTTATGAAAACCAGACTCAGTGAACGCCTGTCCTATAAACAGGCCAGAAATACGCTGATACTCACCTTCCTGATTGGTGGCCTGTTCAGTGTCATACAGGTCACACTGGACTTCTACCAGCAGGATCATGCCATTGACCAGGAAATGCAGGCACTGCTCAACATCAGCAGCACCCCCGCAGCCCGCATTGCCTATAACATTGATGAAGAGTTAGCCCAGGAATTGCTGCTGGGTCTGCTTCGTTCCCCCACCATCATCCGTGCCGAAATTACGGACGAAAACAACACGCCACTGGCAGCCATTTCCCGTGACATACAACACGACACAACCCGTGTTGTCAGTGACACGCTGTTTGGCAAGACGCGCCAATACAAAAAGCCTTTGCGTGTCGCCTATGATCCGGAAGAAAAACTGGGCTTCCTGATACTGGAAATTGATACCTATATTTATGGCAGCAGTTTTATCAAGCGGTCGGTCGTCACCGCTGTCACCGCCATTATTAAGGGATTGATTCTGGCCATTGTCCTGCTGCTACTGTTTTATCGCATGACAACTCACCCTCTTTCCACATTGACCCGGGATCTGCGTCGGGTGAACAACCATGCACGCACCCCCATTGCGCTGAAGTATCCGGCAGGTCACGAGTACGATGAAATTGGCAGCCTGGTTGACTCCATCAATCGACTACTCCATGTCATTTCCACCAACCTGAAAAAACGCCGGCTGGCAGAAAAGCAATTAAGAAATTACCTGGTTGACCTGGAAAACATTGTCGATAACCGAACCGCCGAACTGAATGCCCGTAACCGCCAGCTCAGGGACTCCAACGAGGAGCTGGACCAGGCCCGCCAGAATGCCGAACAGATGGCTAAAACCCGTGCCTCCATGTTAGCCAGCATGAGCCATGAAGTGAGAACCCCCATCAATGGCATTCTTGGCATGATTGACCTGTTACTCAGGGACAACCCCACGGAATCGCAAAAGGAAAAACTGCAACTGGCCCGTGAATCCGGCATTATCCTGGTGCAACTGCTCAATGATGTTCTTGATTTCTCGAAGTTCGAATCCGACAAACTCACAATAGAAGCCATTGTTTTTGATCTTCACGATACACTGGAAACTGCGACAGCACTGCTGGGACAAAGCGCGGCTGACAAAGGTCTGATTCTGCAGAATCAACTGGATCGCTCCCTTCCCCATACCGTTGTGGGTGACCCCACCCGCTTACACCAGATACTGACCAACCTGCTGGGGAATGCGATCAAGTTTACCCATCACGGGAGCGTTACCCTAAGGGCCTGGGCCGATATGCAGTCTGATCAACGATGTCAGCTACGTGTCGAAATTCGAGATACGGGCATCGGTATCCCGGAAGCTATGCAGGGGGATATTTTTACCGCTTTTTCACAGGCATCATCCGATACCACCCGTAAGTTTGGTGGTACCGGTTTGGGACTGGCACTGTCGAAAAAAATTGCCGAAGCAATGGGTGGTTCCATCACCGTGGAATCTCAGCCTAATGAAGGGAGTCGTTTCACGGTGGTACTGCCCTTTGAGCAAACGGCACAGGAAGCCACTCCACAGCCACGACACAACCATGAAACAATCTTCACCGGCTCATCGGTAGCAATCGTGGCTCCCCCCATATTAGCCTCTATTCTTTACGACTACTGCCGTGAGTGGCAGCTTGATGCCTGGGTTCCCGGCTGGCAGGGTCCATGGCAGCAGCAGGATCTGGAACGCCTTTCAACGATAAAGCTTCTGCTGACACACAATCAGCATCTTGTTTTTGAGCGACAGAACCCAACTGTATTGCTACAGAGTTCAGGTAATACAGCATTTAACGCTCCTGAAAACGATGTTGTCGTATTGTCATTACCCATCAGAAAAGATCATCTGCATGCGACCCTTTCAGAACTCATCGGTTCAGACATTCTCCATGCAACAGCACCTTCAATGGCGTCTGCGAATGTCATTGTTCAAGAGGCACCGCCAATAACCACCCGTATCCTGGTTGTTGAAGATAATCCGACAAATCTGATGGTCGCAGAAGGTATGCTGGAGCAGCTAGGTTACCAGGTGACAACCGCAAGGAACGGCCAGCAATGCTTGGATCGCTGCAAGAAAGCGTTATTTGACCTGGTATTAATGGATTGCAATATGCCCGTGATGGATGGCTATGAAGCCTGCCGACAACTGCGGAACAACGCAAAAACCTGTGATATCCCCGTGATAGCGCTCACAGCCAATGCTCTCAGCCATGACCGTGAACGCTGCTACCGGGCCGGCATGCAGGATTACATCGCCAAGCCCTTTGACCGTAGCACCCTGAAGCAAACGCTTGAGAAGTGGCTTTGAGGGAATAGCGTTATGATTCAGGTGGAAT
Source organism: Kistimonas ophiarachnellae (assembly GCF_057552235.1). Lineage (NCBI taxonomy): Bacteria > Pseudomonadati > Pseudomonadota > Gammaproteobacteria > Oceanospirillales > Endozoicomonadaceae > Kistimonas > Kistimonas ophiarachnellae. Next base: position 235,947 of record NZ_BAAJPA010000006.1, read on the forward strand.
GAACGACAGGGCAACAGAGTTTATGCAGTAACGCATACCCGTTGGTTGGGGGCCATCAGGAAAGACATGACCAAGATGCGCCTGACAGCGGGCACATTTTACTTCAACCCGCACCATCCCATGAGAGCTGTCGTATTCTGTGATGACAGCGTCATCCGAAAGTGGTTGCCAGTAACTCGGCCAGCCTGATCCCGAGTCATATTTGGCCTCTGAACTGAACAGCGGCTGATTACAGCAACTGCAGTGATACTCCCCTTTTTCCTTGCAATGATACAAGGCACCCGTAAACGGTGGTTCAGTACCCTGTTCCCTGCAGACCCGGTACTGCTCTGGCGTCAGTTGTTCCCGCCATTCGTCGTCAGAACGGCTGACAAAGTCAGTACAGCTATCGTTACGATCTGAGCTTGACAATGTGGTTTCCCTCTTCCGAAGCAACCCTAGTGTAAACTATTCCAAAAGCCTTGCCATCTACCATCTAATACAACATATCCCTCATAAGACTCCAGTCCATACCCATGTTTTTATTTTGTATTTAGCTGCCTTGATGTGTGAACAAGGGAATGTTTGTTAGCTTCTTCAAAACAAATGATGTTGTGTCAGATCGCAACGGCGACGCGTCTGACATGCCTATGAATAAATTACAGATTTATGCTGAAAGCATTTCCGCTACGCAGAAACATAAAGGGTTAGGCACTTCGTAGAACTTTTTTCCAACATCTTGGTCAATAGGCACCACAAGGATCAACGCACAAGGATGTAACAATGCAAACTTTCTTCTATTTGGGTCTCGGCCTGTTCCTGTTCTTCATGGCGATTCAGCCATGGGTATAAAAAACCGGCACTAGGCCGGTTCTTTCTCCTTATCAGCTTTCTGCAGTCGTTTGACCGTCGCCGTCGATATTCCGAGGTGTTCAGCTACTTCGGCAATACTCATGGCCTGCCTGAGTTTCCTGATCGCTTCCGGGTCGTGTGACCTCGGCTTGCCCTTGTACTTGCCTTCAGCTTTGGCTCTGGCTATACCTGCTTTCTGCCGTTCAAGCATCTTCCGTCGTTCCATTTCCGCCACCTTGCTCATGATCGTGACCAGCAGTTCACCTGCATCGGAAGCCAGGTCAACGCCAAGTCTGGTAATGATGATGTTGACGCCTGCATCCTTTAGCGTGGTGATGGTCTGCTGCACATCAATAGCATCGCGTCCCAGTCGGTCAATATCGACCGTCACCAGCGTATCGCCATCCCGCAGGTAGTTGACCATTGACGCAAAGCCTGGTCTTTCCAGCGCCTTCACTGTGCCGCTAATGCCGTTGTCTGAAAACTCACGGTCAATATTGTAGGTTGCCGACAGTTCCCGTCGCTGATTCTCAATGGACTGGTCAGTCGTGCTGACCCTGTAATAAGCCACTGTTGCCACTTATGCGCCTTCCTGATTATTGCCTGCCTGGCTCGTATAGGTTGGCTCAATGATAAGGCTGGCTCATTAGGTTTTCAACGACTTTATTGCGCCATATTGGTAAGGATTCCAGAGGTGGGTTCGGATGGCTCAATAGGCCTTGACCAATTAAGCCATGCATGCGGATCGTAAGAACCTGATAGGCCTATTCATAAACACCGTTCATTCTAGGCCTAGCTATAGAGTTATATAGTTACGTGAATAACTTAGTATCCCAAAAGATACCGGGCATCAGGGTGGCCTTTCTCAGCAGCTTTTGTGAACCACTTTATGGCCTCCAGATCATTTGCTGTTATACCAACGCCATTAGCGTACATAGTCCCAAGAATATACTGGGCATCTGTTTGCCCTTGATCAGCGGCTTTCCTTATCCATCTTATCGCTTCCAGGTCATCTTTGGCCACGCCTTGACCAATAACGTACATCATCCCAAGGCTATATTGAGCAGAAGAAACTCCCTGCTCTGCAGCTTTACGGTACCACCCGATCGCTTCACGATCATTTGCAGTTACCCCTATGCCGCGTTCATACATAAAACCAAGGTTATATTGAGCAGAGTCCACCCCTTGCTCAGCAGCCTTTCGGTACCACCTAATTGCTTCGCGATAATTTTGCGGGATACCCTTGCCATTAGCATAAAGATTGCCAAGATTGTATTGGGCCATAGCAAAACCTTGCTCAGCAGCCAATCTGTACCACTTAGCAGCTTGCTTGTGATCTTTTGTTACTCCGTCACCGCGGTCATACATAACCCCAAGATTAGACTGAGCCTTAGCATTCCCCTGTTCGGCTTCTTTGAGTAATTCGCTGAAAGCTCTTGGTAATGCCTGAACGGATGAAATCTGTGATAAGGATAAGGCCAACGCTATGCACAACGTGGCAACAGCTTTTCTATTCATTTTCAATGGTCAAAAGACCATCAATTTACAGAGAAATACTCAAGATCTTCATTGGGAATAACCGTATTCACCACTCACTATAATTTTCCTTGTTAATTTAGAAAAAGGCTTTGGTGATTCTTAACTTAACTGGTTGTTTCAATGCATACTGCAATAATGGCTGGCTCTAATGCTACTAGGCCAGCCACACGCTACTTTCTCTTACACCCGGAACCGGTTGCGGAACCCCAAACCGATCAGGAATATGAACACGAAGGACAGGAGGCCATGGATCATCAACAATTCAGCCACTACTTGATATTTTGATTCGAATATCATTTTTGAACTCGCCACGAATGGCACCGCATTCGCAACCATAAGCGTTACTGCCTCTGGCCCATGAAGTCCCTGGGTAACCATAAGGTATGCACCGATGAGGATACTGATAGTGACCAGCCAGCCTGTTGGCCTGCCAATACTCTGCCCGTAGTTACTGGTTGCTGAATACAGCAAGTCCAGGAACGACTTCCCCCACCCCATACCCTGATCTGCATTCCAGCGTTTGGCTCTCATTTCATCTGCATGGAAGCGCAATGCAGCAGCATGGTCCCTGTTGCTTTCCGCTAACTCCTTGAGGCGGCGCAGTTTGGCTATGTCATCCTGATCTTTTGCTTTCAGTAAAAGTACTGCTTCGTTGTCCGCATCGCTTCTCGAAGCAACAGACTTCCACTTGAAAAAGTCTACACGCCGATGGATAAGCCGCTTAAAAAGCGGCTCCCGCTTCAACTCACAACTTACCCCATGAAGCGACACATGGCTGGATGTCTTGGTGCCCACCAGATCTGGTATGCAGGTGAATTTATTGCCGGTAAGGTCTAAGGATTTTTCAAATATGGCTTTACTAAATGATAACGACCTTATCCTTTTACTGCCTTCTAGACCTGAAAAATCGACATGACCTTTGAAGTGTGCCTTATAATAATCAACTTCACATTCACCGATGCTTGAAATTTCAAAGCCTAGATCACCTGAGAATACTGCCTCCCTGAAGCTCACTAAATGACAATTGCTTATACAGCAATTACTGAAGTCTACTGAACGGCATCCAAATGAAGAATAATCAAATAACAAGACATTACACAAGAACTTAGCGTTGCGAAAAGAGAAATACCCATTTCCAAACTTTATTGATGTGAAATCAACGGTTCCCCCCTTAATGAGGGCATTAGTAAAATCTACAGCACCATCACCAAAGTCTGCATACCTGAATGAAACATGCACACAGTTCAATTTTGCGTCGCGAAAGGATGTTACCCCTTTACTAGGAAACCTAAATCCATTGAAAGTTATTTGGGGTATTGGGCAATGCTTGGAAAAATCGCAACCTTCAAAACTGATTCTGGATTCAGGATACTTGGATACCTCAGCGTTCCATGCGTCTTGCCCCTGCAACCATAACTCTATGGCAGCATCACCTTTCAGCACCCACTGCTCGTCACATCCATCATATTCCTGCTTGAAATACTTATCCTCAGGATTCCTGTCAGCATCATTCCATATGACAATTGCATCAACTGTATTTTGATCAGAACAATCCTCAGTCACAGCGCCCACCGACATACAAAAATCGAAGATTTTAAGCGCTCTGGTGGCTATTGTGATGATGGTATAAAGACTTACTGCAGGAGGTAACTTGTCAACCTTATGGCCTCCAGTCACCAGCAATGATCCGCTATAAGAAAGCCGATACTGTTGTCGGTGAGATTCGTCGTGAGTACAGCATCATCACTCAGCAATACCTTGAACCGACCCACTGGTTTATTGCCTGGTAAGGCGTTAAAGTTGACCTGCTTCAGCACCCACGGCAGGACGGCTGGGTGTAATCCTGTCGTGCGTAGGCATGAGTCTGTCATAAGCCTGCTCATGTTCACCTGAAGCAACTGCTATGGCCTGAGAAGTCCGGCGGGTTTACATGGCCGGCTCTATATGGGGACTGGTCATCACTACCGGACAATGCGCTAGGGAATCTTCCAGATTGAACGAGACGCGCGCGTTCCCATAGCGGTTCTACAGCCGTTGACTCAAAAGGTTAGTCTTCATCACGCTGAATACCGAAGCGTAAAGGTTTGGCACGTTTACGGAAGAAACTGGTCGATAACTTGTACAAGCCATAGACCGGCAACCAGAAAGGCAGAATCAGCAGGCCACCTACCATCATTCCGACAAATCGGCATATATCTAGCCAATCCGCAAGGCATTGCCTGATTGTCGGCGGATGTGCCACTGAAGTCCGATTCCTCAACGGTTGAGATGCCGTGCAAGGTCGGCCTAGTCCATGCGGATTAATGGTCATGATTACAGAACAGTTCCTCAGTTTCTCTTATCGCCACATGAAGTCGGCACTGACAGTCATCAGGGTGCGGATCATACCATTCCGGCAACTGGCCGTGAGGACATTTGGATATTTCCTCCGCCTCATTGATCCAGCGTTGAATGGTCGCATCCCTGCCATTCAGTAGGTTGCTTTCAAGTCGGCTGATCCGATTGTTCAGGTTGCGCATGGTAGTGGTTATAGTAACCCGGAAAACACTTTGAATGGATGCTTGGATATGTCAGAAGAACTCCGGCTGTTGTCACCCAAAATTCGCCGATACGCCAAGATGCGACGCGACATGGATGGTGGATGGATCGGTCCGCCTATGCACATAATTCCCCGCGAAAGGTTCAAGCCTCCCTGCGAGACTCAGCCTTCTGATGCTACTGGATCGATGCATTGGATAAAGTGGATAAAGGATGGGCTATTGAAGCTGACTGGTCTGCTCAAGTAGGCCAAGCGCTTCTTGAATCAATGACGGCCACTGCTCAGGTTTGGGTTCCAGCGCTGAAGTAGAAATAATTTGTTGGTTACGACACGCTTTTACCATGGCCAGGTGCTGCGCTAGCAAGCGGAAAGATATCGACATCAGGCTTTGTTTATCTTGGCTTGCCTTTGGGTGTGACTGCAGCCATTCCTGGCAGGCTTTTGCCGATGCAGCATAATCAGCCAGTTGCTCCAGCAGATCCGCTTCCAGCTTGTCCCACTGGCTATCACGCCTGTAACACCAGTACCGGTAGCGTCGGTCAATTCCTGCCTGTAGAAAGGCGGCAAGGTCGTCAGGTGGATTGAAGGTATTTTCCAATTTCTGTAGGCGTAGCTGTAGCCTGCCGGTCATTGACCTTCTACCTGTTGTTCAAGTCGCTCCACACGTTTCAGCAATTCATCCATTTCATTAATCCGGCATACGGCTGATAACCCCGTCAGCAGTGTGCTTGCCTCGGTTGGCGTTATGTGTCCACCCATTGCTGAATCAGTGATCAATTGCGCCTTGTCCAACAAGGATGGCCGTTCATCAAAACCTTCGATGATGACACATCGGTCGGCGGATTTCAGAACGGGTAGAACTCTGTCGATGCACAGCTTCATCATGGCTTCATTGCCGTCTTTTGCCATGGCAATGGCCTGGTTGACTAGCGCTGGACCGTGTTTACGCAATGGCTCACGCATGGCGGCAAGAACCTTGTCGCCACTGCCTTTGGGACGACCGGCGGGGTTACCGGACTGGCCAGGTTTATATGGCATTGTTTAATACTGATAACTACAGTTTTCAGCCTGCAATTATGGCAAAAACAATAAGATTGACTGCCTTGCAGGAACAAGGCAGCACCACTCACTGTCTAACATCGGTGTAAAGGTATAGTGGCCGCTATACCTTGTGCATTGATTCAGTACCGGTACTTGTAGCGTTCATGATCGTCATGTTTTCTTCATGGGCCTGTCCTCCTTTCTCTGAGTGGCAATGCCTACATGACGGTTCCAATGACCGGCTTGTTGGATCTGCTGGCTTGAAATTTTCTTGCAATGACTCAATGGCCTGCACAGGGTCGGTGTCACAGACAAGCCGTATAAACTCACAAGGCCGTTTACCGGTACTTCACTCACAACAAATCCTTAAGTTTCACAATCCCACTTTTGCCTGCCTCTATCCGTTTCTTTTTTGCTTCTTCGGATTCAGGTTCGGCTCGAAGAAAAGGCAGATGTGCCGCCGGAACACTGGCCGGTTTACAGATGGCCCTGAACTCGATGGAATTAGGCGGATAAGTATTTTGTTCATTTAGATAAGCCTTTTCGACACGGCTCTCAAGTGCATACAATCCATGATCAATGTCTTCTTTCTTGAGCCCATTCAAATCGCGGCACCAAGTCAGAAAACCGTCGCCGCCTACCGGACCGTGCTGACTGATAAAACGCGGCCCATATAAGTCAGTGAGTCGTAACCAGATCACAGTAACCAGCGAAATCGTCTTCGGTGATACCCTCGGTTTTGAGGTACTCGCGTGACTCGCGCCTTGCCCGTTCTGCCAATGACTCACGGTTTGATCGATGTTTGCTATTTTCATGCTGCATTCCTCCTGCAGATTGTGCCTGCTCAGTGACTTTCAGAAATCCCCGTTCGGAAATTAGGTAATCAATACTGGTGGTCCAACCTCTGCCATTGTTACCAAGTAGCCATGCCAGATTCGGGTGCGTTGCGATGGTGGTGAAATAGGTTGACCAGAAACTGAGTGACTGGTGTTGCGGCGATTCCCGCCAGCGATTACTGATTGCGGTTTTGCGTTTTGTGCTCAGCTTCAGGCACCGTTGGCACCCATACGGTGCGAGTATCGTGTTGTACTTCCCAACGATTTCAAGAAAAGGAATTTTTGGTACTGACTGCTTCAGCACCGATCCGTTTTCACCAGAAAACGACATAGCAGTTTGTTTACTGTGTCTTTTGTTTTCATATGTATTTTGTAGGTGCGGATTGACCGGAACCGGCAAAACCGAGACCGGCAAATCCGGTTGCGGTACATTTGTACCAACCTGTGAGACCGGATAGACCTTGTACTCGGTTGTTGCGAAATGACCGGAACTGCGTTTCTGGGTGCGAACGATATAACCAGTATCAATCAATTCTTTCAGCAGTTTGTCGATCTTGTCTCGGCCTTCACGACACTGCCCGATTAGCCATTTTTTATTTAACTTCCAGTCTTTTGGCAGGCTCAGCAGGTAAGCCAACAAACCTCTACTGGCCACAGTCAAGCGGTTGTCCTGCAGCATTATGTTGCTCAGGATTGTGTAAGGCAGTGCTGTGTTGGCTCGGACAATCAGCGAATCATTACTATAATCATCCCGCAACATGATATCTTCCTCCGAGTCATGCTGTATCTGCGCAAACAGACCCCATAAAGCCGTACCGGCTCATCACCGGTGCGGTTTTTTCATTTCAGGAAGTGAAGCAGGGTGATTTTGCCGTATTGACAAGTTCTAACCTGGCAACATGGCATTAGTGATTTCGAAACTCTTTCAGCCAACGGCTAATAGTTCTCACCGACACCATCTGGCGGTCATTACAGCCTTTGACTCCAACCTTCACAGGTATGCCGTCATCGTCATCTGTCACCGTGTCCTTGCGACTGCAGAGGACTAATAAAAGTTCTTCAGCTGTTAAGGTCTGGTTGTCCAACCATTCGACTCTAGCGATGGCCTTGAGTGGATTCGCTGGTGGCCCCGGCTTCCTCTTCGGTTTATGGCACTTAACGCGCCGGTCATGCCGGTCGATGAAATCGAGGCACATGGATTCGACGTCTGCATCTAGCCCTCTCGGTCTTGTAGGTTGTCCGGTGAACCATTGCGCCAGTGTGACCGGATCAATCATGTAACCGTCACAGGAATTCTCCGCTATCAGGGAACCAGATCGGATACCAGCAATCGCCGCCATCATGAGCAAACGGGCATGGTTTAACCTTTCATGCCCACAAATAAAGCAACATGCCTGCAACAGCGTTTCTGGGACTCTGCTAGAATCAGTCATCGAATCATTCCAAGAGAAATCTTGTTTGTCCGGCCAGACAGCGACACCTGACCGGACTCTTTATTTTAGAATTGCACTCAGACTTAAAATAAGGCGATTGTAGCGGTTTTCATCCTCAACCTTGTCAACTTGCTTATCCCCCGCGCAAGACGTTGACAGTTAGCAATCGTTTCGGTGCACAGGTTTGTAGAAAATCACTGCAGACCACAGCGAAAATGATCAGATCTGAAAAAAACGACACTATGACTGACCTGTAGATGCCCTATTCCAGCATCCTGATCAGATTGGAATTTCAGCAAGACTCAACCATGCCCGCGCATATGCGTCAGCTTGATTGCTTATTACTCATAATCAGCCTTGATAGTGAAGCCCCCAGTATCTTTATTAATATCAAGAACCCTACTAACCCCATTGTGAAAGGTAAGAACCATATCGACAGTGTTATTAGTATCCTCACAGTCCATACCGAACAGGTAAATATCAATATTGGCAAAGGTACGCTTGATTAGCTGGCGGATCATAAGCCTGGCTTCTTCGTCCAGATCCTCTGCCATGGTTGATATTTTCTTCCAGCGTTCGGCCACGTCGTCATTGTCATTGACTGACACAGACAGGTCTGCCTTTATGGTTTCATATTTTGCAGCCAGCCTGGTCTGCTTTTCTTCAAGTTCATGCGCCCTTTTGATGAAGATGGCCGGTACATCATCAATCTTTTCAAACTGGTCAGCCATGCGTTCCAATTGCCCGGTGACTTCATCAAGTTCTGTTCTGACCTGACCGACCTGTAGCTGCAGTTCCTTCCTGTTATCGTTTTCACCCATGATGGCACTGAAGTCCATATGGTCGGTACAGTAACGAAGTATTGCATTTTCAATCACAACAATACTCACAGACCTTTGGTTTATCTTACATTTTGCACTTACATTTGCCGCGAGGCACCTTATCCTTCGATAACCCTTGGCATGCAAATTACGGTTAAAAAAATTCTGACACCCTACAACTGACCCACAATATCCACAATAAGCCAACCTCATACCCGTAATCAGCGATGGTATTCTACTTTGCGCCTTGGTTGATGCTCTTGAATTGATAATATGTTGCAATTCATAAAAAGATTGCTCATCAATAATCTGCGGATAATAATTGGGAATTACGAACTGCTCTCCATCCTGATTAAAAAATCTCTCACCGATAAGTGATCTATTTCTGAGTACATGCGCAACTGTTTTGCTATTCCACTTATACCTGCCGTTATAATTTTTACCATGGTGCTGTACATTATCATTCAAATACGACGTAATCTTTATTAACCCCCACCCCTTCTTATACTTTGAAATAATTAATTTTACGACAGCTACCATTTCCGGCCTAAGATCAAATCCATCACGCGTTTTATTGATACTAACCCAGAAGGGGTCACTGCCGGTTCTAATCACCTTACCTTTTCCTGTATCCATCCATTCTTTTATTTGCGCTCTGTAAGCCATTTTGATCCGTTTCGACTTGACTGCAGACTCCTCATGCGCCCGGATCATCACCAATAGGCTGTAAACCAGATCCATTGGGTTCTTGCTAAGACTTTCCCGGTCATAAAGTTTATTGTCGCTGGCGGTCACAACCGTAATGCCAGCATTCACAATCTGGGAAAGTATCGCTTGGCTCTGTATTGGTTCTGCACGACTCAACCGGTCAAGGCCTTCCAGAATTAAAACTGAACCTGGTAAGACCTTGCCATCATCTACCGCTTTCAGGAAAATCCCGAGTGCGCCTTTCTTTATATGCCTCTGGTGAAAAGCTGATAAGCCTTCATCTTTTAGAGTAAGTGTCTCATCCAATACAAGGCCATGTTCATCTGCATAGGATTTAGCGTAATCCATCTGCCTTTGTAAGCTATGTCCCATTGCCTGTTCTGGTGTACTAAAACGAATATAACTATAGACGCGACCTGCTTTAGCCAACATCGATTGAGGTCTCATTGGTGCAATATAACAGTGAAAGTTAGTTTATATTACTACCATTCGGGCTTCCGGACGCGGTATGATCTCGACCTTAACACCCACAATGACCGCTGACCAGCGCCTGCTGCGGTCAGTTTTTTCGGGACAGCCATGTCTGAAATTCTCAAGTCGACCAAACTGCTCGACGTCTGTTATGAAATTCGCGGCCCGGTGCTCAGCGAAGCCAGGAAGCTGGAAGAAGAAGGCCAGCGTATTATCAAGCTGAATATCGGCAATCCGGCGCCGTTTGGCTTTGATGCCCCGGAAGAGATCATCCGGGACGTGATTCTTAACCTGCCTGCATCCCAGGGATACTGTGACGCCAAGGGGCTGTTTTCTGCCCGCAAGGCCATCATGCAGTATTGCCAGCAGCGGGATATCAATGGCGTTGAAATTGAAGATATCTTTGTTGGTAACGGTGTCAGCGAGCTGATTGTCATGGCCATGCAGGGCCTGCTGAACAATGGCGATGAAATGCTGATTCCTGCACCGGACTATCCCCTCTGGACCGCGGCGGTCAACCTTGCCGGCGGCAGCGCTGTGCATTACATCAAGGATGAGCAGTCTGACTGGTACCCTGATCTGGATGACATTCGCAGCAAAATTTCTGCGAAAACCCGTGGCATTGTGGTTATCAACCCAAACAATCCGACAGGCGCTGTTTATCCAAGAGAGATACTCGAAGGCATTGTCGAGCTGGCTCGTGAGCACAACCTCATCGTCTTTGCCGATGAGATCTACGACAAAATTCTCTATGACGGTACCGAGCATACGTCACTGGCCTCTCTGGCCGACGACGTGTTGTTTGTGACGTTCAACGGCTTATCCAAGTCCTGGCGAGCGGCCGGTTTCCGTACCGGTTGGATGGTGATGAGCGGCGCCAAGCACAAGGCTAAAGACTATATCGAGGGTCTGGGTATCCTGGCGTCCATGCGTCTTTGCGCCAATGTCCCTTCCCAGCATGCTGTTCAGACGGCACTGGGCGGGTACCAGAGTATTAATGACCTGGTCTTGCCAGGCGGACGCCTGCTGGAACAGCGAGACAAGGCCTGGGAAATGATCACCGCTATTCCCGGGGTCACCTGTGTCAAACCCAAGGGTGCTCTATACCTGTTCCCGAAACTCGACCCGGTGATGTATCCCATCGAAGATGATGAACAGTTCATCCTGGATCTGCTGCGTCAGGAAAAGGTGCTTCTGGTTCAGGGTTCCGGCTTCAACTGGCCGGCCAATGACCATTTCCGGATTGTCACCCTGCCGCGGGTCGATGAACTGGAAATTGCCATCAACAGGCTGGCAAAATACCTGGAACGAATTCGCAAGTAACAGGCGTCATCACACAAGAAAGGACACGACAGGATCATGGCTGATATTCATATTGATGACTTCTTTCAGGACTGCGCCCACATTCTCCTGAAGTTGTATGGCCATTTTCCGCGCAAGGATGCGCTGTATGTGGATGACATTGCTGACTGCGACCCTGCCGATGAATACGGCATTCCCTCTGAACGTCACATGGCCTGTTACCAGGCCATGCTCTGGCTGGCAGAAGAAGACTACCTGCGTTATGAGGACAGGATTGGTTTTAGCGGTCTCGACCAGGTAACCCTGACAGAAAAAGCCTTCCTCAAACTGGTAACCCCCGTTAACCCATCACTGCTGGACAACGCTTCACCGCCCATCGTGGGTCTGCAACAGGCCAGCCTGGCAGCACAATTGCGGCAAGCTCTACAAATAGGCACGCCTTATCGTTTGCGTGAAGTACTGATTCATTTCTGGCCACAACTCTTGCCCACTGCCGATACCAGCGATTAAACACGGTACAACATACAGACCTCTTCTCGTCCAAACACGAAGATATGCATCATGATCGCACCTCTACCTTTTGCGATCATTGACTACGTTGAACCCACTGATACGTCCTGTTTTTCCATTAGATCCGCTCTGTTCATTTGAGCCCAACCCAGCGCCAAATAGTCTATGATCGGTGTTTAATGGCCATACCTACCAAACCATATGATTCGTACGGTTAAGGATGTTTGGCATTAAAGCTTTCGTTTCACTGAATACGCAGGTCACCATGAAACAATCTCTCTGGGCTCTGGCACTCTTGCTGCTGGCAGGCTGTGCTGGCCATGAAGCCGTTACCCGTCAGGACCTGATGCACCATCACTGGGTACTGACCTCAATCGATCAGAAAGCCGTACCGGATAAATCCACTGGACAAGCGCAACCGGATCTCGAAATTGGCGAAAATCTCACCGTCAACGGTACAACGGGTTGCAATCGCTACCGAGGCCAGGGCGTGCTTGATGGAAGCATGTTCAAGGTTCAACAACTGTCCACCACCCGGCGTGCCTGTCGCCCCTCCTATAGCAACATTGAGCAGACGCTGACTTCCGTACTCAATGGCGGCGCAGAGATTACGTTAACCAAAGATACGCTGACGCTGAAAAATGAACAGCATACGCTGGTATTTACTCTCAGGGACTGGCTATAATCCGTCCCTGCAAGGGTTCCGGGTTCTGCTTAGGCATAACGACGATGTAACGCTAACCACAACCCGGTCAGAATCAATCCGCCACCCACAAAATGGTAGGCATGGAGCGATTCCCCCAGAAACAGAAAAGCCAGCAGCGCCACAAAAACAGGCATCAGACTGTTAAACAGCGAAGCACTGCTGGAACCCAGCACCCTGACACCATTATTCCAGGCAAGATAAGACAATATCGAGGCAAACACCGTCACATACACCAGTAAAGTCACACTCTGGAACGTCACGTCAAAGCCTCCGACAACCGAGTATTCCCACAGATAAAACGGCAGGAGTACGGGCATCCCGATGCCAACCAGCACAGTCAATATCACAATCCCCGGCAATGGTATGGCAAACCGTTTGTATAAGACGGAATATAAGCCCCAGCAGGTCACTGCCACCAGCATATACAAATCCCCTTGCTGACTCTGCAACAGCAACAATTGTTGCCATTCCCCCCGGGAAATCACATACAGCAGACCAGACAAAATGATCAGTAGCCCCATGACCTGATGCACACGAGGGATTTCATTGAGTAAAAATATACTCAAAAGAATTGTGACTAAAGGCAGGGACGTCTGAATCAAGGCGATATTCACCGCCTGCGTGCTTTGGGCGGCAAGGTATAACAGGGTATTAAATGTCGTGATACTCAACACAGCGAGCATCAGTAACCGATAGCGATAACGCCAGATACTATTGCGATGCTCACGTAACTGCCGCCATGTAATCAGCAACAAGCATACAAACGCAAAGAACCAGCGCCAGAACGCCAACGCCACAGGCGGCACCACACCGATACTCATCCGCCCGGCCACACTGTTTCCTGCCCAGAACAAGATCGCCGCAACCAACGCGATGGTGGCCGTAGCCCGACTGCCTGAGGGGAAAAACCGCAGAAAATACTGATGACTTAACATAACACTCAATATTCCCTAGGCAGAGGATTGTTGCTGTACCCTGCCAAATGAAACTTTTATGATAAAAACCAGTCAACGCAAAGGCCTGATATCACAACAAAGGAGCCTGTGCAGCATGGAACCATCCGACATCATTACGTTCTGGTTCGAAGAAATCGCACCGCGCCAGTGGTTTGTTAAGGACAGCGACTTTGATGAACAGATTCGGCAACGATTTTCCGATGCTCATCACGCCGCAACACGGTGTGAGTTGTCCCCCTGGCGTGAGACACCGGAAGGCCGGCTGGCAGAGGTCATCATACTGGACCAATTCTCTCGCAATCTTTACCGGGATACCGCACAGGCCTTTGCATCCGACTCACTGGCCCTGGCGCTGGCTCAGGAAGCTGTCAGCAGCGGGCATGACAAGGCACTGACTCCGCATCAGAAAGCCTTTCTGTACATGCCGTGGATGCATTCGGAGTCAGCGGTCATTCACCATGAAGCCGTTGCACTCTTTAGTCAACCCGGACTAGAAGATAACTACCAGTTTGAGTTACGCCATAAGGCGATTATCGATCGCTTTGGTCGTTACCCCCACCGCAATGCATTACTGGGTCGCCAGTCTACCCCGGAAGAACTGGAATTTCTCCAGCAACCGGGCTCCTCCTTCTAATCCCCTTTTTATGTGTGTGGTCATACCACTGACCACACACCACTTCTGACACATTCGTTACAAAAAAAGCTGGCGCAATGCCTTTGAAATCCTGAAAATCGCCCGCATATAACCACATCATTACCCGCACCTGTGGAGATCCTATGAAGCGGATTGTTCTTTTCCTGGCGACCAACCTGGCCGTTATTCTGGTTTTGAGCATTGTCTTGAACCTGGTGTACACCATGTTCGGCATTAACCGCTCCAGCATGGGCGGACTGCTGGTATTGGCCGCCGTATTCGGTTTTGGCGGCTCACTGATTTCCCTGTTTATGTCTAAATGGATGGCGCTTCGCAGCACGGGTGCCCAGGTGATTGAGCAACCCCGTAATGCCACCGAAAAATGGTTGTTGGACACCGTTGCCCGTCAGGCCCAGTCTGCCGGCATTGGCATGCCACAAGTGGCCATCTATAACGCCCCGGACATGAATGCCTTTGCCACCGGTGCCAATCGCAATAATGCGCTGGTAGCCGTGAGTACAGGGCTGTTGAACAACATGAATGCGGATGAGGCTGAAGCGGTCCTTGGCCATGAGATCAGCCATGTCGCGAACGGCGATATGATCACCCTGACCCTGATTCAGGGCGTGGTGAATACGTTCGTTATTTTCCTGGCACGACTGATTGCCGGCGCTATCGACAACGTCATGCGCAATAACGACGAGGAAGGCCAGGGCCTGGGTGGTTTTGCCTATATGGGCATCGTCATGGTGCTGGAAATGGTCTTTGGCGTGCTGGCCAGTGTCATTGTCATGTGGTTCTCACGACAGCGTGAATACCGTGCGGACGCCGGTGGCGCCAATCTGGCCGGTCGTCAGAAGATGATTGCCGCCCTGCAACGATTGCAGAATAACATGGAGCCTCAGCTGGAAGGTTCATTGATGGCCTTTGGCATCAGTGGCAAGCATGGCGTCGCTGAATGGTTCATGAGTCATCCGCCGCTGGAAAAACGCATTGCCGCGCTTCAGCAAGCCTGATCTTGCTGAGTCAACATCCTGAAACAAAAACGCCCCGGCTGATACCGGGGCGTTTTTTTATATTTTCAAAGTAACTCAGGAGAGGCTGTTTGCACCACATTCTCTGATGACTTGTCCGATACCGGTGACGACCAAGCCAGTTCCAATGACTTCATGGTGCGATAAAGAAAATTGGGTTGGTACTCAATGATCTGATCGGCTTTCAGGTGTAAATCCGGGCAACGATCCATCAACACTTCAACAGCAACTTGTCCCTCCAGCCGTGCCAGCTGGGATCCGAGGCAATAATGAATCCCTTTTCCGAAAGCAAGATGGTGCTTGGCAACATCTTTCCGACCTGGTGTAAACGCCTCCGGATCATTAAACATCCGGTCATCATGGTTACCTGCACCAAACAGTACCTGTACGGCAGCGCCTTCTGGAATAGTCATACCGTCCAGCTCAGTTTCTTTGGTCGTATAACGCATCATGCTCTGCAGAGGCGAATCCATCCGTAGGACTTCTTCACGCACCGTCGCAATCATACTGCGATCACGGTAGCAGGCTTGCCAAAGGGCTGGGTCAGCCAAAAGGCGATAAAGCAAATTACAGATCATGCTGGTCACCGTCTGATGCCCTGCCCAGGTGGCACTCATACAGACATTCACCATTTCCAGCGTGGTCAGAGGCTCCATTCCCTCCTGCCGGGCATGGATCATGTGGGAAATCAGATCCTGTTTCGGATGTCGACGCTTTTCCTCAATCAAATCATGATAAAAGTGCTGGAAGGCAACAAAGCCCCGGGCATTTTCCAATTGCTCATCCAGTGACAGAGGCGCCGCCAATAGGGCAACCCAGTCGTCACTCCATTGTTTCAGATTCGCCAGATGTTCACGATCCACACCAAGGACATCGCCAATCACAATCAGAGGAAAGGGAAAGGCGTAATGTTCAAGAATATCGACCTCACCGCGATCCACAAACTGATCCACCACTTCATTGGCAATGAAACGAATATGCGGTTCCATCGCAGTAACAATCCGCTGTGAGAAAGCTTTGCCCACCAGGCTTCGAATGCGGTCAGGATGCGGCGGATCATTGTCAGTCATGCCAGGCACCTGGGGATAACCCTGTTCCAGCACTTCAACAACTTCTGTCGGCAACCGGCCACTGTTAACCGTGATAATTCCCAGGCTGGAATAGGTATCCGTATCCTTGAGCACCTTCACGACATCGTCATAGCGTGTGACGATCCACATCTGGTAAAGCTCACTGAAGAATACCGGCTGCGTCTCTCTGGCCAGACGGTACATACCATAAGGGTCGCGGGTCTGCTCCGGAGACAATGGGTTATAGGCAGCGCCGATATCCGTTGGTTCACTCTGATGGAAAGGACATCCTGTCATTGTGCTCACCTTCACTGATTATCCGGTTGTTCAAAGGTTGTTGGCTGATGGCGAACCACACGGCTCATCCGCTGATGTCGATCCGAGGCTTTCCTGTGACGAACCAAATGCTCTTTCAGAATGATTTTTCCTGATTCAGGGTCGATGGCCCAGAATTGAGATAGCTCTTCAAACAGCGGTTGCTCTTCCTGCGTTTGAGCAAGTTCCATCAAAGCTTTGGGGCAGTGCCCATGAATGTTGGCGAACGTCGTCAGACGTTGTTTCAGCATCGCTTCCTGTCGCTGATATAAGGCACGTGGCTGATCAGTTATTCCTTGATTTAACAACTGCAGACGATCATTGATTGCCTGACAAACCGTTGGTGTCCCAATCAGGTTTGCGATGTCAGACATAACCGCTGAACAACGCTCAGTATCCTCCAAGAGGGCGAAGTAGTAATAGCCAAGCAAAACACCGGGCAACCAATCCTGAGGATTTGCACGAAATAATGATTCAACCTGAACGATTGCTGATAAAGATTCATCGCTTGTTAATTGGATGGAAAATATCGTTTCGAAGGTATCAAGCCTTTTACCAATTTCAGAAAAGAAACCAATGATATCCATCCAGTTATCGGTATAGTTCACGGCCCTCAGTGGACGGATTTCCCTGATCTGCTGTTCCAGACTACTGCGCAGCATCTCACTGTCATTCGTAATTGCAACTGGCTCGGTCATTCCCTTTCCCTTGACTGTAAGCACCTGCAGCCGCTAATGAGAAATTGCGTCTTGGTTTAAACCAATCGCTTCATCTACTCTTTTTTTAGGTAAGCACAGACATCAAACCATTGCATCGAGGGAATCATCATGGATGTGCCTGAAATACCCAACACCGGTCGAATACTGGATGTCTGGCTGGGCGGCAAGCATCATACGCCGGCAGATCAAGAAGCGGCCATCCTGTTCAACAGGATCTATGACCGGTTTCCGGAAGTATTCCAAACCCTAAGACAATTTATTGTTCGCGCCTGCCAATCACTCTATCAACAAGGTATTGATCGATTTCTGGTACTAGGAGCGGGAATCCCTTCCTGTGGTAATGTTCATGAAGCCGTTCCAGATGCCCGTGTACTCTATACCGATATAGACCCCTACAATATCCAGTTGGGCAAAGAGATCTTAAAGCATACGCCACAGGCCGATTACGGTTTTTGCGATGCCAATGATTTCTCGACCTGCGATAGCACATTAATACAAAGCGTTCTGGGCGCAGATGACAACACCCCGATTGGATATGTGGTGGTCGGAGTCAGTGTGTTTTTGAACGATGAAGCCGTTGCCAGATTATTTAAGTCTCTGCATGAACATGCGCCTGAAGGGAGTCAGGTGATATTTGATCTGGATAGTCATGCGCTAAGCCATTACCCGGAAGCCTTAAAGCTCTTGGGTGATGGTTTTCACATGCGCACCCCTGATGTATTCAGCGCACTGATAAAACCATGGCAGCTTGCTGAATCCGGAATTCAACCCGTCCAAACCTGGCACAACGGTAATGACAATACAGACTTGCCGGTTTTCATGTATGGCGGCGTTGCAACAAAGTAATTCAATCCACGACTAGCGACGTATCACCTTATTATCCAGCGAACGACGCGTCTCCCAGCCGGATAACTGTAATTCCGGCTCGGTATGTTCTTCCAGTGGGTAGCCAAGACAAAGGTAGGCAATGAATTGCCAGTGATCAGGCACTTCGCAGATACCCTTCACCTCATCAGGGTTCAGGATGGACACCCACCCCAAACCAACACCGTGGGTTCTTGCTGCGAGCCACAGCGAGTAAATGGCCAGAACGGATGAGTAATGCAGGGTTTCCGGCATTGTCGTCTGCCCCAATCCATGCCCCTGGTCAGGGTTCACATCAACAAAGGTGGCAATCTGGACAGGCGCTTCACGGAGTCCCGCCAGTTTAAGGCTGGCATACCGGGCCGCCCGGGCACCTGAAAACTGCTGTAATGCTGCACGATTACACTGCTCAAAGTCAGCGGTTACCTGCGAGCGTCGTTCAGCGTCATCAACCATAATGAAACGCCATGGCTGACTTAACCCGACGGATGGTGAGAGATTGGCGATTTCCAGCAGTTCATCAACCAAACCGTCAGGCAGTGGACGGGTATCAAAACGCCGCACATCCCGCCGCCACTCGAGCAATTGCCGAAACTGGTTTCTGAAATGTTGATCAAACCGAGGTGGCGTCGCTGCCATTTTTCGCATAGAAAAGCCTCTCCCTGGCCCTGATCGAATGATTATTGTTATACAGCGTTATCTGATTCCTAATGACGTATTACATCTCTAATTCATTCACTGACAGGCGATGTGGACTCGTGACTGATCACTGGGTCATCCTGCTCAGTGTTAATTTTCAATGTTGCGCTTAAGGGCTTTTCGTTCACGGTTAAACTCGCATGATCATGGTTATTCAGGGTGACCTTGATCTCATTCTCACCAGATGTGAAATAACTTCCGGGCAGATGCTCATAAGGGCCATAAAGGCGTTTAACCTTCTTACCATTGATAAACAGATGTGCATGCCCCTGAGCCAGCCCTTCATGTCGAACCGCCGCATACTCTGGTGACTCCAGTTCAAAATTCCGGATATTGAGATGCAAATTAAAACCCGTCACTGCGTCGCGAAATAACAGCAGGGATAATTCCGGTACTTTCACACCCTCTGGCAAAGCAACCATTTCGTCATGATGACAACAGGCACGATCTTCCCCCTGTTGCGCATGGGCAGAAGGCAGACTGCCTGCCAACAATGGTGTGACTGGCATACCCAGCACACCGGAAAAAACAACAGACATCAACACGCGATTATTGCTGCGCCATTTGGCCATGATCACATCCAACCTCACATAATTGAAAAAGACTGATCAAGCATGGCAACCATCGATAATGCTGCCTAATAAAAAACATAGAACATTACGCATCGATTGCCTTATACCGATCCGTTGGAGTGGTGAGGATGTGGGAGATGGTTCAGACGTTCACAACAATTACGCGCCTGAGAATATCGCCATCCGCCCCTGCAGGATCAACAGGGTCGGATGGCAATTAAACAAAAGAAACAGACTGATACTTCAGAAAAACTATGCCGGAGCACACGATTGTTCCGGCTTAACGGTTATAGCGTTGTGACCGGATAAAGAATGCGATCGTTATACCCCGTCAGTACGGTCATCGTGCCACAAAGAGCCTTATCCAGTTCGGTATCACCGGTATCGAGCAGGAGCGGGCGACCGTCAAGTTCCCTGATTTTTGTTTTGGTTGCCAATACCAGAATATTCTCTCGCCCAATCGTACGGATGACATCCGGGCTCAGCTGTTGGTTACCTCTGCCAAATAAATGTCCCTGACCGCCTATTGCCGTAACCAGCAGCTTCACCGGTTTATCCTTGATGTGCATCAGTATGTCCTGCTCCGTCATATCAGAAGCAATCAGGGTTTCATTGCAGATAAGGTCAACACCAAGCAGTGTATTTTCCAATCCAAGGACATCCATCACACCCTGGGTTGTCGAACCCGGCCCTACCAGGTAAAGGACATCGTCTTCCATGATTTCATCGCGGAAATAATCGGCAATATCCTGAACCACCAACGCTTCGACTTCACGTCCCGCCTGCTTGACCTGCTGAACAAATCGGCCTTCTTCCGGTACCAGCAGATCACCATAGTGTTTTGCCCTGACGCGTCCTTCCCGGAAGGCTGACTCATCAATATCCCTGACATCCTGTTCACGCAGGCCAACCAGCTCACCTCGAATCAGCATGGCGACCACCTCCCCTGCTGCAGAGGGTGTCACCGCGTATACGCCTGAATGGATCTTGACGCCTGCCGGGATACCCAGCACCGGCTGCGCATCACTCACACTGTTACAGATATTTCTGGCAGTACCATCGCCACCAGCAAAAAGAATCAGATCAACACCAGCCTGTTCCATGGCGGCTGCAGCCGCTTCGGTATCTTCGGGCGAGGTGTATTCATGGTCAGTGGTAACGAGCAACTGACTGGCGAAACCCATTCGTTTCAACAAGGCACCGCCCATGTCATCACGCCAGACCAGAAATTGAATCTGCTCTTTCAACAGGAGCAGTTTTTCCAGCGCAACCTCAGTACGCATCTCGGCCCGGGGGATGGCGCCAAGCGCCAGCGCCTGCTCGACCGTTTCAACACCATCACTGCCCTTCAGGGCAACGCGTCCGCCAAGACCGGCAACCGGATTGATAATCAGTCCTATGGTAAACAACACAATCCCCCTAAATACCACAAACCGTTACAGAAACTGTTCTTGATGGTAACAACGACTCAAGATACCCTGAAAGCGTCCGGTATCCGGTGACTGAAGACAATCTTTGATGAACCAGGTCTGTTTTCAGTCGCCATTGTCACCGGGTTGTCATGGCTTGGTCATGGCATTGCCATAATGGTTAGATACGCTAAAGCCAATGGTAACCCGATAACACCGGAACCCAGGCCGAAGGAGATGATCGATGACTTATACTCTCTGCTCACCGACACAAAAGCCGGTACAGGATCCCACTAAGGCCCACAACCAGGATTATTTTAACGGCGCCGCTATCGTCACTGAGGACGGTCGTGAGATCCCGATTACCGAAGCCATGCTACAGGCAGCCTTTGAACAGTTTGATGCCACCGGCATCCTGTCCTGCCCAAGCTACGGGTTTGCCATTACTCACTGACAACCCGAAACCCCTGACCTTCAAGCTGGAGCTTAACGTCAGGGGTCGCATTACGCAGACGTACTTTCAATGATTGAAATTCACGCCGTTCCAGATAGTTTTTTCGCAACGTATCGAAAACAACCGGAACGGCTTCCTTTCGCTGCTTCAGCGCCAGACGCAAGCGAATATCATCCCGCCTCACATCATAGACTGCGCGCAGCGCTGTAGTAATCGCCTCTTCCGCCTGTACATCGCTTGAGAACGTCATACTCCGTAATACAGGAATCGGCATGACATTGTTGATTCTAACCCGGGCAGGAAACCCAAAATATCGGCATAGCGCCTGATAAATCATTCCGGTACCACGAATTTTTGCTTCCAGGCTGTATCCGGCAATATGGGGCGTGCCGATGGCAACATGATCCAGCAACTCAGGATTAATGTCGGGCTCCTGCTCCCAGACATCCAGCACGGCAGACATATCTCCCTGCCTTAATCGATCCAGCAACGCGAGGTTGTCTACAACCGGTCCTCTGCTGCTGTTGATCAGAATACTGCCCGGACGAATCATCCCAATACGATGTTCATTCAACAGATGGAAGGTTGGATGATCGCCATCCTTTGTAAGAGGAGTATGCAGTGAAATAATGTCGGCATTCTTGAGAAGGTCATTCAGCTCAGCCTGCTGTTCGGTTTTCTCGACCGGTGCAAAAGGGTCATGTACCAGACAGCGTACACCCAATACCTCCAAGCGACGCAGTAACCGCCCGCCGACCTGACCTTTGCCAATAATACCGATAACCTGCTCTTTCAGGGCAAAACCAAGCTGCTCTGACAGAACATTGATCACACTGAGGACATATTCAACGACAGAATCGGCATTACAACCGGGCGCGTGAGCAAAGCCGATTCCCTTTTCCTTTAGCCAGTCTGTATCCACATGATCAATACCACTGGTCGCAGAAGCCACAAACCGTACCTTGCTGTTTTCCAGCAATTCACGATTCACCCTAGTGACAGAACGAACCAGCAACACATCCGCATCGGCCACTTGCGCGGCATTCAGTGTACGGCCGGGAACGCTGACAACCTCACCCAAACCACCAAAAAACACATCCGCCAGCGGAATATTCTCATCGGCGACAATTTTCATTCAACGCCCGCATAAACCTGATAGCCAAGATGACCGGATGGTATAATGCGCCACGGCATTGAGCAAACCTCCGGCAACATTGACGTTATCATGCAGCACGACGCCCAGGACCTGGTTACACTGTTTAACAAAACCTTTCTTGCAACGGACAATACCGAGCTTGTTGGTGGTCACAACGAACCACTTTATCAGCCGGCAACACCCGATAACCCCACACACCGTATCCTGTTCACCCATGATTATTTTGCCAGCGCCCTGCATGAAGTGGCCCACTGGTGCGTGGCCGGTCCCGCGCGTCGCCAACAGGTGGATTACGGCTACTGGTATGAGCCGGATGGCCGGACGCCTGAACAACAACACCTGTTTGAACAGGTAGAAGTCAGACCGCAGGCATTTGAGTGGATTTTTGCCAACGCCTGTCGGTACCGTTTCCGAATCAGCGCAGATAATCTGATGACAGGCAACAGCGCCTCTGACGCATTTAAAGACAGTATATTTAACGGAATCCAAACGATCATTCGCACAGGCTTACCCGCCAGAGCACAGCGTTTTACCGATGCCCTTGCACGCTTTTATGGCTGCGCCCATACGCTGGACGGCTTAAAGCGGGAATATCTTGATTAATAACCCGGAGTTTTCGAGCTTTCCCTCTAAAACCGATAGATATTGAGTAGCAATACTGACTTCTCTCGTTTTTATAACAATTTAATATCAAAACTAACGACAAATAACTTTTTATATACCGTAAAAACGACAGAAGTTTTCAATGCACAGCAAAGCCACCCGGTTCCAGCGCTTTATGGCCGAAGCGAAGGAACTGATGATCCTCGCGACCCCCATCATCATCTCCCAGTTATCAATGAGTGGGATGGGCTTTATCGACACCAGCATGGCCGGCCAGGCCAGCGCCGGTGATCTTGCCGCCGTTGCCATTGGCGGCAGCCTCTGGATGCCCTTCTACCTGCTGGTCAGGGGTACCTTGATGGCAACCACCCCCACTGTCGCCCATTTGTTTGGTGCGGGTAAAACAGAGGATATTGCCGGCGAAGTCCGACAAGGGCTCTGGATCGCACTGATTGCCGGTTTGGTGGCCATGATATATCTGCACAGCACCGAGCCGTTGCTGCGCCTGATGAAGGTGTCACCGGACCTGATCGTCATCACTGATGAATACCTGAAGGCACTGGCCTATGGTGCGCCTGCCATCGCTATTTACCAGACATTGAATGCCTATTGCGAAGGCACATCTGATACCCGGCCCGCCATGGTGTTCAGCGTCCTTGCACTGCTGCTCAATATTCCAGCCAACTACATCCTGATTTATGGCAAATTCGGTTTCCCTGCCATGGGCGGCGTAGGTTGTGGCTGGGCGACAGCACTCGCCTTCTGGAGCATGGCGATCATGATGATGCTCTATACCGCCTTTGGCCGAAAGCATAAGTCTCGGGGCATCTTTGCTGCCATCGACCGACCTGTCGGTTCACGGATCGCGGAACACCTGAAACTGGGCTTCCCCATCGGGATGACCATGTTCATTGAGGGCAGTATCTTTGCCATTATCGCCCTGCTGATTGGTCGTCTGGGTGCCAGTACGGTTGCCAGCCACCAGGTGGCTCTGAACTTTTCCTCACTGACGTTCATGCTGCCATTGAGCATCAGCTTTGCCATCACCATTCGGGTGGGGCAGTCGCTCGGCGCCAATAACCCGGCAAAAGCCCGGTTTGCAGCCTATGTCGGTCATGCCGTCAGCCTGTTCTGCGCCTGCCTGAGTGCGGGGTTAATGCTTGTCGCCCCTGAGATGATTGCCGGCATCTACAGCCGTAACCCGGAAGTCATACAGGCCGCCTCTGCATTGCTGTTTTATGCGGCTATTTTCCAGTTTTCTGACGCCATGCAGGCGGCTGCCGTTGGATCGCTGCGCGGCTATAAGGATACCCGTACGCCGATGTTCCTCGTCGTCATGGCCTACTGGGCCGTTGGCTTGCCGATGGGCTATATCCTTGGCATGACCGATATCACTGGCGGCGCAATGGGCCCACGGGGCTTCTGGATCGGGCTGGTAGCAGGCCTGACGATTGCTGCACTGCTGCTTGGCCTGCGCTTCTATGCCACCAGTCTGAACCGATGCCGGATGGTGGCGCCCCAAACCGCCTGATTCATCGTTCAGCCCTCCTGAAAATGGGCGATACATAACTCTATCGGCCCACATATTTCACCGGCCGGCAGGATGCCGGCCCGCCTGTCAGAAGGAGCTGTAATGGGTAGTGACAGCAATAACGACACCCCGTCTGCCGACAAAGGCGACGGACAGGTTGTCGACCTGTTTACCGGTAGGACCTGGAATCCTGACGAAGCCAGCAAAATTATCCGTATTGCCCCTGAGCTGGACGGGCTGGAAATGCTGTACAGCAACGATGCCAATCCGGACAAACTCTTCAGCATGAAAATTCTCTGCTGGGCGCTGAACCAGAATGGTGAAATTGATGCGATGGTGCCCTGGCTGAGCCGACTGGTTTCCTGCCGTGAACTGAATGATCCGCTAAACGGACATTGGGAAGGCTATTACGATAACTTCCACGAAACGGTGTTTTATGATGCACCGCTGCACAAGGTCGTGGAGCTGGAAAGCTCAGCCTCTTATTACGACGCTGAATATCTCACTGAAAAAGACACTATCCAGGAAATCCCTGATCCCATTGGTACACACGCGGTACTAACGGGCGACAAATTCCAGACTATCACACTAACCCAGGTAACCAGCTGGCGCCTTCTGAACAATGGCGCTATTCAGGCCATGCTGGCAGACAGTGAGAAAGTGGAAAATACACCGGTGTTAGTAGGTGACGAGAGCTTATATGCAGCCCAGGAACATCCGGACTTCAAATACTTCTTTCACCATATCATTGCTAACAAGATCAAGGCGGGAGACCCTGAAGCCATGGCAGCTTTCACCCGCCTGCTTGACCTATGATCACAGAGCAACTGCTCAGCTGAGCTGGCAAGATAGCCTTTCAGAGGGGGTTATTTTCCGCCCCCTTTGCAATTAGGCGAATCCGGCGCCTGCTTAACGGTTTGCCACTCATCCGGCGTATAGGTATGTAACGCCAGGGCGTGGACACCGCTCTCCAGCTCTTCAGCCAGTACGCGATAGACCATTTGATGCCGTTTGACCGGTAACTTCCCGACAAAACTGTCACTCACCAGAACTACCCGGAAATGGGATTCCGAACCGGCTGGCACATTATGCATGTGACTTTCGTTATCAATTTCCAAATGCGCACCGGCGAATGCTGATGCCAGTTTACTTTCTATCCGTTCCTGTACTTCCATACTTGCGACCTGCGATTATCGATGCCACTGACCGACGATGTCTGTAACGATGGTCTCGCATGATAACACACTAGCCTGCTGGAAAGACTTATCACTATCAAAACCTGACAGTGAAACAGAGAAGATCCCAACTCAACTCATCGGCTCTTTGCCATAATTTTTGGCATATAAAGATTCCCCCATAGCAGTAATCTGATTGCCAATTAACCGGTCAAATGCCACCAGCATGCGGTCACAGGAGTCCTGATCATGATCAAAGGCATTGAGCACTTCTACTGCGGCTTCAACGGTAGAAAGATAGCCGGCAGCCGGCACCTTGCGAATACGATATGCAGATAGCTTATCCGTCGTAATCTGCACGGCAGGGAGTGTATGGAGGCAGGTGGACAGGTAATAGATTTTTCGCGCTTTACGCCATGTGGCATCCAAAAGAATAAACAAGGGTTTCTTATCGCCCTGTCTGGCATTTGCCACTGTGGCCAGTGATACCGCGCCATCTTTTGGGAAAAGTAACCAAGGTTGGCAGTCCGGGTCATTCAATCTCTTTAGCAGGCGGTTATCTGACGAAAAATCTTCACCGACAAGAATCGCTGCATTACCCACTGAAAGTGTAACAATGGTTGCCGTATTCAATGCATGACGGGATTCATCAGGATGCTGGAGGATCAATATATCGACCGGTGCCTCATGAGCGAACAAATCATGGCAGTAACAGACCGATTCAGGACGACGGCAACGTGAGCAACAAATTCGAGGCATCAGAGAAAATAGAAAGTAAGAAGAAAGCGCGAACTATACGAGCAGAACACCACGTATTTCAAACAGACAAGAAAAGAAATTGACTATCGCAAGAATCATAAAACAAGAAAACAACGCATGAGTGGCTACTACTCAAAAACCACTCTCGATTGATTGCACTTACTTCTCAGAATGACGTTCTATATCTTTCTTGATAAACCAAGCGAAACCACCACCAAATGCAATCACTAATCCAACGGTAAGTAAGCCCGCTATCACAACAGTATCCAGATACATAATCCCCTCCTTCCAGCATTTTCGTTCTCTTTATGAACTCAGGCTAGCAGTACCCGGAAACCACCCTATTGACACAGATCAATAACCCTTCGAAAAGTCAGGTTGATTCGAGGAGATACACTTTTTTGTGTCTTTGGAACCTGATGCTGCCAGTGCTGCTGCATACCTGCCCCCATAAATAGCAACGAACCCGCCTCAAGCATCAGGGTTCGCACAGGGATGGAACGATCGGTTTTATGACGCAACTGAAATCGTCGCATCGCACCAAGACTAAGAGATGCCACCAGCGGATCATCCCCCAGCTCTGGTTCATCATCCGCATGCCAGCCATTACTATCCTGACCCGATCGATAAAGGTTCACTAAAACACTATTGAATTCGGCTCCTGTGGCTTGCTCAACCCGCATTTTCAGCACATGCAAAATCGGCAACCAGGGTAACGGCTCCAGCTGAATCCCCGAGTAGCGATAGCTGGCACCGGCATCGCCATACCAGGCTTGCAAGCGCGGCAATGGCAGGGTTCGACCAAACATTTGGATTTTATCCTGTTGCCACGCCACCGTTTCCAGCAGCGCTTGATACAGCTGGCTGGCTTCATCAACCGTCAGCCAGGTTGGCCAGTATCGACAGACACCACCCTGCAAGGTGATAACTTCATCGCTCATTTCATTTCTACCGGAATCAGGACTTAACATTTGCCAATACCTGCCCTAGAATACTGTATAGATATACAGAATATCACAGACAAAAACCGAGAGGACCACCATGGCCGTTATCCCCATGTGGCAATGTGACCGGGACGGAAGCATGTTTGCAGATAAGAAAGCTGCCGAAGAGTACGATCGTCAACTGGAGCTGGCTGCCAACCTGAGCAGCCTGCTGGAAAAGCATTTCAGTACGCTGGACGAAGAACTGGCAGAAAACATCGGCCTGCTGCTGGCCCGTCACAAGGACACCCTGTCCAAAGCGTTCAAGGGTAAACCTGAACTAGTGCTGGAACTGCTTAACGAAACCCAGCCAGTCTTCGAACCCGAGCCCGCCTGATAGGCACAGCCCGACAACAAACCTGCGCCCGGCCTGCCCTGTAAACCCCGGAGCGGTAGCGTAGACTGAATGCCGTTATCCGAAGGTGCCTCCCACTCCAACATCTTTGGATGCTTTCAGGTAAATCCCTGCTTCGCCGGAAAGGCTTACTTTCCGGCATTTTATTCTCCAAACGTTCCTGCTTCACCTATGCTGTGCACCGATACCAATCATCCGGATTGTTTCCCGTTTCGGTCACCCCCATATTGAGTCTTTCCGGTTATCCGCTAACATACGCCCCTTTTTATGTAGAGGGAGCAGGCAACCCCTATGGCAACATTCGTTTCTGGACAACGCTGGATCAGTGACACAGAGATCGAACAGGGGCTTGGCACCATTCTTACCATTGAGGCGCGAACGGTAACGCTACTCTACCCCGCCACTGGTGAAACCCGTGTCTACCGACTGGAAAACTGTCCGCTGACCCGCGTCATGTTCGCGGTGGGCGATACCGTTGAAAGTCATGAAGGCTGGTCACTCACCGTCACCGGCGTCAGGGAAGAAAACGGCCTGGTTACCTATACCGGCACGCTAGACAATGGTGAGCAACGGGACCTCCCCGAGTCCTGTCTCAGCAATTTTATTGAATTTAACAAACCGCAGGATCGTCTGCTGGCAGGTCAGATTGACCTGAACAGCAACTTTTCTCTGCGTTACCAGACTCTCTGTCATTACAACCGGGTCATCCAGTCGCCCCTGCTGGGTCTCACTGGCGCGCGCGCCAGCCTGATTCCCCATCAGTTGCATATTGCGAATGAAGTGGGCAGCCGTTTTGCCCCCCGCGTTTTGCTGGCGGATGAAGTGGGTCTTGGTAAAACCATCGAAGCCGGCCTGATCCTGAGTCAGCAACTGCTGACCGGTCAGGCACAGCGCATACTGATTGTGGTTCCGGAGCCGCTGGTTCACCAATGGCTGGTTGAGATGCTAAGGCGTTTCCACCTGCGTTTCAGCGTATTCGATGCAGAACGCTGCCGAAATGCAGATGGTGACAACCCCTTCAGCAGCGAACAGCTGATTCTGACCAGCCTGGAATTCCTGCGCGACCATCCGGAGCACCAGGAGCAAGTTGTTGACGCTGGCTGGGATCTTCTCGTAGTCGATGAAGCCCACCACCTGTTGTGGACGGAATCTGAGGGCGGCAGCCCGGAATATCAGCTGGTCGAAACACTGGCAAACTGTACCCCCAGCGTGCTGTTGTTGACAGCAACGCCTGAACAGTTGGGTGTGGAAAGCCATTTCGCTCGACTGCGTCTGCTGGATCCGGACCGTTTCCATGACCTGGAACAGTTCCGCACAGA
Organism: Kistimonas ophiarachnellae; assembly: GCF_057552235.1. NCBI lineage: Bacteria > Pseudomonadati > Pseudomonadota > Gammaproteobacteria > Oceanospirillales > Endozoicomonadaceae > Kistimonas > Kistimonas ophiarachnellae. The sequence continues at coordinate 265,291 of NZ_BAAJPA010000006.1, forward strand.
ATCCGCCGGATATGAGCCGCTGGCCAAAGCCGTTCAGCAATTACTGGAAGCCGAGCAACTCCCCGAAGAACAGGCAGCGGTCATTGCCTCTTTGGTGGGAGAAGAAGCCCAGCCTCTGCTGGATAGTCTGACCGCTGAAGACCGGGAACAGGAAGCTTACGACCAGGCAAAAGAGCAATTGATTCGTCTGTTGCTGGACCGCCATGGCACAGGCCGTATTCTGTTCCGGAACACGCGCGCCTCTGTCCCCGGCTTCCCCGGTCGCGTCGTGCAGGGTTATCCACAACCCCTGCCGGAGCTGTACCAGATTGCACTGGAAGAATCCCGGGAATCCGGGCATCTGCTCAAGCACCAGCTGTTTCCGGAGCTGTCCTACCAGGCCAACATCAAGGTTGATGACATGGATCCCTGGTGGAAAGTTGACCCCCGGGTCGAATGGCTGGCGAATCTCCTGAAACTATTGAAAAAGGAGAAAGTGCTGGTCATCTGCGCCAACGCCACCACGGCCATGGATCTGGAAGCGGCTTTGCGCATTACTTCAGGCGCACAGGCATCAGTGTTCCACGAAGGCATGTCCATCGTTGAGCGTGACCGTGCGGCCGCCTGGTTTGCAGATGAAGAATACGGCGCACAACTGCTGATCTGCTCAGAGATAGGCAGCGAAGGCCGGAACTTCCAGTTTGCCCATCACCTGGTGCTGTTTGACCTGCCCTTCAACCCGGACCTGCTGGAACAGCGTATTGGCCGGCTTGACCGGATTGGCCAGTCTGAAACCATCCGTATCCACGTGCCTTACCTCGAAGGTACCGGACAGGCTCGCCTGTTTCACTGGTACCACGAAGGGCTCGATGCTTTTGCCGACACTTGCCCTGCCGGTAGCGTTGTTTTCTCCGAACTGGGCGAAGAACTCACCGAATGGGTCAGCAAAACAAAAGCGACCGAAGACGATGAGGCAAGTGAAAGCAGCGATACGCTGATCAGCAAAACCCTCACCCTGAACACGGAAATTGCCGGCAACCTGCGACAGGGCCGGGATCGTCTGCTGGAGCTTAACTCGCGAGGTGCAGGCAGCGCCCGCGATCTTGCCGCCGAAATTCGCAAAGAGGATACGCCGAAGGTTCTTAGAAACTACCTGGAACGCCTCATGGAAGGGTTTGGCCTCGAAACCGAGGATCACTCCAAACACTGCCTGATTGTCCGGCCCGGCAGCCATATGACGGTCTCGAGCTATCCGTCTGTGCCTGCTGATGGCACGACCATCACCTTCAACCGCGATACAGCCCTGGCTCGTGAAGACATGCAGTTCGTCACCTGGGAACACCCCATGGTACGCGAAGGCATGGAAATGCTGCTGACCAGTGAAACCGGTAATACGTCGGTCGCGCTGATCAAGAACAAGGCACTGAAACCCGGCACCATGCTCATGGAAGCCGTCTTTGTGGTTGAAGCCGGCGGAGACAGGAAACTGCAATTGCACCGATTCCTGCCACCCACGGTAATTCGCACACTGATTGACCCCAACCTGAACAACCTGGCTGACAAGGTCGGTTTTGAAGGGCTGGACAGTCAGCTGCAGAAGCTCAAGACCACGATGGCTCGCAAGGTCGTCAAGGCTCAGCGCGAACCCATTCTCAAGATGGTCAACAAGGCTGAGGATTACGCCCGCACCCGCGTGGCGGATATCATCAATGAGGCTTGCCAGCAATTGATTCAGTCAGTCACCCGGGAAATCCGGCGACTGGCGGCGTTGAAAGCCGTCAACCCGAATATCCGTGATGAGGAAATTGAGTTCCTGAAGCAGCAGGCGGCCATTGGCCACCAGTGCCTGCAAAAGGCGCAGCTGCGTCTGGACGGGATTCGATTAATCTTCGCGGCACAATAAACCGCTAAAATCCGTCTGCTATTAATGAATACATTACATAGCAGACGGAACATTCGACCTTAGTCGATAAAACCATTGTATTAATTACAAAATCCGAATATTCATTTATATTTTCAACGATACAAAATCATTCACAGGAAAACTAAAGCAGTTTTATTAATGATATACAAAGGAGGTATATATCATGGCCATCAGAAATGGGAACGTATCTTATGGAGCTGACTCTACAATTATTCGCCTAGGTAAAAATGGAGAGTCCTATTCAATCCCTACGAAAGACGTTACAACCTCAGCATGTAATAGAAAAGTGATTGCAATTAAGGAAGCATTTTCACAATTTGGCCAATGTCTAAGCAAGAAATTCAATTATCTTGGACGGGGCTTAAAATCATTAAAAGATTGGGCTATTTCACTTTGCAACAAGCCTAAACCTGAAATTGTTGACGTCAACAAATATGTTAACATCCAAGATGTAACTGTACCGGCATATGTTCCTCGAGAAAATGCTAAAACATATACTGACATTGATAATACGCCATGCACAGGAAAAGCATCATATGATGAAACGGCTATTGCTGAAGGCGTTCGTGAAATGATTGATGTTAACGAATACGTCAACTTTAAAGAACTAACGGCACCAGCATATGTTGCACGGGAAAATGCTAAAACACAGAATGATATAGATAATATACCTTGTTTAGGAAAATCATCATATGATGAAGCGGCCATTGCTGCTGGCGTTCCTGAAATGGAAACAGGATTTGTAGCAACAATGAAATGGATAGGAGGGGGTATTCGAGACTTTTTACTGAGATCACCGCTTTAAAATGTCGAATATTTCACTACACCAAAAATTAAACAACACATAGCATATGTAATAGGAGATTCCATCCATCCGCAACAATTTAAAATAAAAAATCTTACTTATAATCACGGCTTCCATAATTCAGGGAGCCTTTTTTTATCAGAAACAGTTTACTCATTAACACCAACATCATACTTATTTTTATAGATAATCACCCAATTCCAAACCACTCAGCTTTAAGAGCCTCAAGCCAGCAGACGACAAAATACGCAACCGCTATTGTTCAACGTCTTTAGTTTTTTATTGACCAATACCTCTTGCTACCTTACGCCACAATCTCTAACCTAGCCTTAAGATGCTGCAACGCAAGATCACCGGTACCACCATGACCAGCACGATCACACCGCATACCGTAAGTCCCTGCTTTCAACTGAAAGGAAGCATGGTCACGCTGATGACGCTAGAGCTGTTTCACTTCAGCGAAGTTGAGTTTCGCACCCAGCTACAGACACTGGTCGCCCAAGCGCCACGCTTTTTTGAAAACACACCGGTGGTACTGGCCCTGGAGCGTTTGAGCAGCAATAGCATCACACCGGACTTTGACCACATCCGGTCTCTCTGCGCAGGTTTTGGCATCAACATTTTCGCGATCCGTGGTGGTAACCATAGCCTTCAGCAGGCTGCCGCTAATGCCGGACTCGCCTGCCTGCCGCCACAACGAGGCAATACCGTTAAGCGTAAGCTGACAGCTAACAGTTCAGCGACCAAGGAAGCACCGTCAGCCAGCATTCTCACCATGACACAGGGGGAGCTTCCCCTGGATCAGCAACCAGAAGCCAATGCCCCAGAATCGATTGAAAAGGCAGCCAATAACGATTCATCACAGAAAACAGAAAAACCTTCACAATCAACTCGCATCATCACTCAGCCCGTGCGCTCCGGTCAGCAAATTTACCATCCTGGCGAACTGATCATTCTGGCACCGGTAGGTGCTGGCGCGGAAATTCTCGCAGATGGCAACATCCATGTGTATGGCCCCCTGAGAGGTCGCGCCCTGGCCGGTGTCAATGGCAATAACAAGGCTCACATTTTCTGCCAGCATTTCGAGGCCGAACTGATTTCCATCAATGGCCGTTTCAAGCCGGCGGGTACAATAGACGAGAAATTCTGGAAATCAGCCGTTCACGCCTGGCTGGATGAAGATAACCTCCGCTTTGAAGCGCTGTAACCCAAACCGGCTTCGGCTTTCCAGACTGACGCTCAACGCCCAAACTCGATACAATGACGTCGTGGTGCCACTGCCATGAGACCCGGGCACAGTTTCAGTCGCGACCACTGATTGTACACGTAGACATCAGTCGTCTATTACCTGTACCCATGTAGTTTGTTTGTAAGGGATGATTCATTGGCCAAGATAATTGTTGTCACATCAGGCAAAGGGGGCGTAGGTAAAACGACAACCAGCGCAGCCTTCTCTACCGGCCTGGCCATGCAGGGTCACAAGACCGTTGTGATTGATTTCGATATCGGCCTGCGCAACCTGGACCTGGTCATGGGGTGCGAACGTCGTGTCGTGTATGACTTTGTCAACGTCATCAATGGCGAAGCGGCATTGCACCAGGCCCTGATCAAGGACAAGCATACGGATAACCTCTTCGTCCTGCCCGCCTCCCAGACCCGGGACAAAGACGCACTGACACCAGAGGGGGTTGAAACCATTCTCAACCAGCTCAAGGAAGATTTTGACTACATTGTCTGTGATTCGCCGGCCGGCATCGAGAAAGGTGCCCTGATGGCACTCTATTTTGCCGATGAAGCGATTATCACCACTAACCCGGAAGTCTCCTCTGTTCGGGATTCTGACCGTATTCTCGGTATTCTGCACAGTAAATCCCGCCGGGCAGAACAAAACCTTGAGCCCGTGAAAGAACACCTGCTGCTCACCCGCTACGATCCTGAACGGGTTAAAAAGGGTGAAATGCTGAGCGTTGAGGACGTGAAAGATATTCTGGCCATCCCCCTGATTGGCGTTGTACCGGAATCCATGGCGGTTCTGAAAGCTTCCAACCAGGGGCAACCGGTAATCCTGCAGGAAGAGAGTGACGCCGGCCAGGCCTACAGCGATATTGTCAGCCGTTTTCTTGGCAAGGATCTGCCTCACCGCTTCCTTGATTCCAGGAAAAAGGGTCTGTTGGAACGGATGTTTGGGGGACGCTGATGAGTCTGTTTGACCTTTTCCAGAACAAGGAGAAAAAAACCTCCGCGTCTCTCGCCAGGGAACGACTGCAGATTATCGTCGCCCATGAGCGCGCAGGCCGCGACAGTCCTGACTACCTGCCGGCCATGAAGCAGGATATTCTGAACGTCATCCGGAAATATGTGGCGGTGGAAAACGAGGATGTCAGCATCCAGTTCGACACCCGTGAAGAAGTCTCCATTCTTGAGCTGAATGTCACGCTGCCAGAGTCGCCAACTGGCACGAAATAACTTCATTCCGCCAAAAGCCACTGGTATTCTGTCAGGCATCCACCCTGCCTGACAGAATACTCATGACAAAGCACACCTTCGACCAAGATACTTTCAATAAAAAACTACTGACCTTTCTGGACCAGTCCCCCACACCATTCCATGCCACACGGGAAATTGCACGCCAACTGGACAATGCCGGCTTCACGGCACTGAATGAACGCGACGCCTGGCAGCTGGCTCCTGGCAAAAAGTACTACACCACACGCAACGGCTCCTCCATCATTGCCTTTACCACCGGCAAAGGGAATTATGCGGAACAGGGTTTTCGCATGGTTGGCGCGCATACCGACAGCCCCTGCCTGAAGGTAAAACCCAACCCAACCCTGCAGGAAAAAGGCTGCTATCAACTGGGAGTTGAAGTATACGGCGGTGCATTGTTGAATCCCTGGTTTGACCGCGATCTGTCACTGGCCGGACGAGTCACCTGGACTGACCAGCAGGGCCAGCTACATAGCTCCCTTATCGATTTCCGTGATGCTATTGCCACCATCCCTAATCTGGCAATTCACCTTGATCGGGAAGCGAATAATACCCATCCCATCAATCCACAAAAAGATATCCCCCCCATTCTTTCGCTGCTGAAAAATGACGAAAATATCGATTTCATGCAGCAGCTGGTGAATCGCCTCAAGGTTGAAGAACCCTCCAGCCAACCTGCTGAAATACTGGATTATGAGCTGTTTTTCTACGACACCCAGAAAGCCGCTATTATCGGGATGGAGCAGGACTTCATTGCCTCTGCCAGACTGGATAATTTGCTTAGCTGCTTTACAGGCCTACAGGCCTTGCTGGCAGCCAACAGCGAATCCCCTTGCCTGCTGGTCTGCAATGATCACGAGGAAGTGGGCAGCCAATCCGCCAGTGGCGCACAGGGACCATTCCTGAAGAATGTACTGGAACGCATCATCGGTACCGGTGAACCCCTGACACGCACCATGCAGCGATCCATACTGATCTCGGCAGACAACGCCCACGCGGTACATCCGAATTATGCAGACAAGCATGATGGCAACCACAGCCCAATCATGAACAAAGGACCGGTTATCAAGATCAACGCCAACCAGCGTTATGCCACCACCAGCGAAACCAGCGCACTTTTCAGACATCTCTGCCAGAAAGCCAATGTGCCGGTACAAAGCTTTGTAGCCAGAACGGATATGGGCTGCGGCAGCACCATCGGCCCACTGACAGCAGCGGAGCTGGGTGTAATGACACTGGATGTTGGGCTGCCAACACTGGCCATGCATTCCATCAGGGAGCTTGCCGGCACAGAAGACGCCACCAACATGGCCAATCTGCTGGCGCATTTCTACAACGAAGCAAACCTGACCGTTCTCTAAACCTTCCGGGGCAGAACCTCTTAGGTTTTGCCCCATTCCCGCCTAACGGCATGACGTATGAATCAAGCCGTCCTATCCTGAAAACATAACGCAGGCAAGCTGATCAATGACTGGGAAGGCGTGCTATACGTGCAGTTTCAAATGCAACTCCAGCACGGCAAAAGGCCAAACTATCGCTTTCCCTGCCGCGACAGTTGTAGGTATCATGCTTGAGACGTCTGTAAAAAGGCTGAGTAGACGGCCGATTACCCAGAAACAGCCACCAACGGGCTGGGTAGAAAAAGGAGTTGTCACCCATGCCGGTTTCCATAACACGCCAGGCAGACACTGATAAGAGAGCGAACCATCTGATGCATTTTAAGGCCCGAACTGCCCGTCTGAACCTGTTTTTTGCCTTGCTGTTGTCATTGTCATCGACACTGGCTTTCGCCAAGGACAGCGAAACCAGCCACGTTGATACCGATAAACTCCTTGAGCAGCAGATTGAAACACTCAAGCCTACGCTCAATCAAGCCATCGCCAGTGTCAATGTCGTGCAGCTGCTGCAGCGAAACTCCTACGAAAAAATCACCATTGATAACAACAGTTCGGAACAGATCTTCCAGAGTTATCTGGACACGCTGGATCGAAATCGCAGTTTCTTCCTTGCGTCCGATATCAAAGAATTCAAGCCTTACCAGAATGAACTTGATAGCGCCCTTAAAAGCGGTAATTTGAAGCCTGCCTTTGACATTTTCAACCGTTACATGCAGCGCAGCGAAGAACGCATTCGATTCGCGCTAAAGTACCTGGAAGCCGGCCTGGATCACATCGATTTCAACAAACAGGAATCACTGACGATTGATCGCGAAAAATCCCCCTGGCTCGCTGATCGCAAGGCGCAGGAAGACCTATGGCGGCGCCAGTTGAAAGACAGCATCCTGAACATGAAGCTGAACGAAAAGCCGCTCAAAGAGATCCAGGAACTGCTGCACAAGCGCTATACCAACCAGCTTCGCCGACTCCACCAGACCCGCAGCGAAGATGCCTTCCAGCTTTACCTGAATGCGTTCACCCAGCTTTATGATCCCCATACCCAGTATTTCTCACCCCAGCGTGCGGAAACCTTTGACATCAATATGAGCCTTTCTCTCGAAGGCATTGGCGCCGTTTTGCAGTCTGAGGACGAATACACCAAGGTTGTCAGCATTGTTCCTGCAGGCCCGGCAGATAAGGCCGGACAACTCAAGCCAGGGGATCGCATTATAGCCGTCTCTCAAGGTGAGAATGGCAGATTTGAAGATGTAGTCGGGATGCGCCTGGACGAAGTGGTAAAACTAATCCGGGGCCCCAAGGGCACCCAGGTAAAACTGGAAACCATTCCCTCCAACAGCAAGGATGGCAAGACACGCATCTACCCCATCACCCGTGACAAGGTCAAGCTGGAAGAGCAATCAGCCCAGAAAGAGATCATCACCATCAAGCAGGGCGATCATAACTATCGCATTGGCGTCATTGAAATTCCGGCGTTTTACATCGATTTCAAGGCCGCCCAGGCGGGCGACCCCGACTACAAGAGTACAACCCGGGATGTTCGCAAACTGCTCAAGGAACTCAACAAAGAAAACATTGACGGTCTGATTATCGATCTGCGCAGCAATGGCGGCGGCTCTCTGCAGGAAGCCAACCAACTCAGCGGCCTGTTCATTAATGATGGTCCGACCGTTGTTGTCCGGGACAGCCGTGGTCGCACTGAACCTCAGCAGGATCCTGACCCTGAAGAGGTCTACCACGGCCCCATGGCGGTCATGATCAACCGCCTGAGCGCCTCTGCGTCAGAGATCTTTGCCGGTGCCATGCAGGACTACCAACGTGCAGTCATCATTGGCAGCCAAAGCTTTGGTAAGGGGACAGTCCAAACCATTCAACCCCTCAACCACGGTCAATTGAAACTGACAGTGGCAAAGTTCTATCGCGTTTCTGGACAGAGCACCCAGAACAGGGGCGTCATTCCTGACATCAGCTTCCCCTCTTTGTTTAATAAGGAAGACATTGGCGAAAGCGCATTACCTAATGCCCTGCCCTGGGATGAGATCAACCCGGCCAAGTTCAAAGCCTTTGACCCGCTGACACCATTCATGCCTGCACTGCGTGAACGGCACAACAAACGTATCGGTGACAACCCCGACTTCCGCTACCTTAAGGATCTGAAAACGTTCCAGCAGCGCTATGACAGCAAGAACAGCATCAGTCTCAACGAGAAGGAACGCCGTAACGAAACAGACGCCATGCGCAAAGAACGACTTCGCCTGGAAAACCAGCTTCGCAAAGCCAAAGGCAAACCGGTTTACAAGAGTCTTGAAGAGTTAGAAGAAGAACAGAACGCCAGCGTTTCTCAATATGGCAAGCGGGACGAGGATAAGTCAGAAGATGATGCACTGCTGATAGAAAGTGGGAATATTCTGGCTGATATGATTGAACTCTCCTCGCGCTACATCGCCGATAGCGCCAAGCAATAACCGGCATCAAAAAAGGCGGCAGACACTACCAGTCTGCCGCGACAATTCCGGCTAAAAAGCTTCCAGATCAGCCCGCATCAGCGACCGCTCACTGACATCGAAGCACACCAGCTGAGGCTCTACATCAAACCATTGCACAAAAACGCTGTAATCGCGCTTCTCAGGCCAAAGTGCGTCATCTTCCAACCAGGCTGCCAGCTCATTCTCAAACAGCTGCGTCGCGTGTGATTTCAGCCACTGGTTAAAATCCTCTTCCTGCTCAACCTCATCAAACAGATAAACCGAGCCTTCAGCCCTGAATGCTTCAATACTCATGGCTTCATCCGGGTTCATCCGGTTAGCCCATTCTACGAATACGCTTGTTGGCTTCAGGGAAACCGCGGACCGATTCAATAGCTTCATTCTAAAATCCTGCTATCCGTTCAATAACAACCATTTGGCGCGGAATAATGACGTTTCAGCGCAGAACACGCAAATCCACTGAAATATGACCACCTTTTTCTAGAATTAGCGCATCTTGCCGAAAACGAGGAGTAAGAGAATGCCAAGAATAGCCATCATTACCCTGACACTTATCATGACCTTACTGCATGCCACCTCTATGCCCGCAAAAGAAAAAACACTCTTCCTCGTGCGACATGGTGAGGCTGATCACAACATCAATGACCGCTATAGCACGAATCCTGAACATCCTGCCTACACCCCGTCATACCTGACCGATAACGGGAAAGAACAGGTTAAACGCACGGCCGGTGCGATCAACACGCAACTCAACAGGGAAGCTCGCATTGTGCTGTTCGCATCACCCTTACCGCGCACCGTCCAGACAGCAAAGATACTTGCCTCCGAACTTCAGCTCCCTCAAGATTCCATTATGACTGACAACCGGCTGATAGAGACCAACGTAGGCAACCGCGAAAGTCAGTTACATTCGCAGTTCGATGACAAGGACCCCTGGTTTCCCGATGATCCTGCGACGTTTGGCGGTGAAACAACAGAGCAAATTAATGCGCGCTTACAATCATTTTATGATGAAGTGATGTCTGACGATGATACTGACATTCTGATTGTTGTTACCCATGGTTCCCCTGCATTCCTGTTTGCCCATCTCATACAGCCAGACATTTCACATGCTCGCCTGGAAACTGCCGGATTTAGCGTATTTGTCATAAAAGATGAATAAGGCCGCCTTACAGTCACCCATGAAACAGGAAATGGGATTGCCTCCCCCACCCGGATAAGGTTATCTTTTAATCAGGATTAACAATAATGAGAAAGGGAATATGGAGTATTTCATTGGCACGATAAAGTGGTTCAGCAATCCGAAGGGAATCGGGTTCATTAATCCGATCAGCGAATCCAATAACCAGGATATTTTCATCCATTACAGCTGTATCAATATGGATGGATTTAAAACACTTAAAGCCGGGGAAACCGTCAAGTTCCTGCTGGGCAATGGTGCCAAGGGGTTTATGGCAACAGAAGTGATTCCGGAGCCTGACAACGCATCTGACGCTTCAACGCTACCCGATTCATCCATCGAAGAATCCACACCGGCCAGAGAGCCTGAAATGGCAGATTAACAGGCCTGATGCTTTCGACGACGATCCACAGGTTACTTCGTATTCCTCCCGGTTTGATGACCAATCATTCCGGGAGCTTAAAACTCGCAAGCTAGATCACTGAAAATCCAATCTGTCCGTTATCTATAACAACCTGGCTATTCAATTGCGCCATCAACGCCTGCAGGCTTTCCAGGCGATCACACTCTTCATACCAGCTGCAATAAATATGTCGCTTGATGACTGGCACATCGCTCACCTGGTACAAATCCCCCGCAGACATCAGCGTCTGTACCATGGTCAGTGGGAGATAAGCGCAGCCGCCATTATTCAACAGAAAGTCCAGTGCGACACGGGCACTATTGGTATGAAGTACAGGCGAAGGCAAGCCACTCAGGTGTCGTGACAGCTCAATACCAAAGCGTGTCCCCCAATCCACCATTACCCAACCAGTTAGCCAGGGTTCAACGCCCTCCTGAATGGCTGAGCTTGTAACCATCACCAGCTCTACCGTTGCGAGCTCACAATACCCCAGCTCGTCAGCTTTGGGCGGATCGAACAAAATAGCCAGATCCAGTGTCCGGTTCAGCAGTCTGCGCGCAACCACTTCCGGGCTGACGCTTTCCGCCCGAACAGCAATACCCGGGTTATCACTGAATATCTGGTTAATTCGCTCCTGCAAAAGGATGTCCCAGACATTAGGCGTCGCCCCGATGGATATCTGCACATTTTGATTACGATCCAGCGCCACATCCAGCCGTGCGCGATCCCAGGCAGCCAGGATGGCTTCAGCATGGGCTCTAAGACGCTCACCGGCAGGTGTCAGCTGAATATTATTTCGGTATCGGGTAAATAGCGGTGCAGACAACTGCGACTCCAGCTGCCGTACTCTTGAGCTGACGGCCGACTGGGTCAGGTATAGATTTTCTGCCGCCTTGCCAAAATGCCGGGTCTTTTCGACTTCCAGAAAAGTCCTCAACAGCTCGGTATCCACAGAACACAACACTCCTGACAGGCATTTTTTGCCATTAAGCATGATAGTCACTCAAGCGAAGCTATCGCCTGCAGGACTTAAAACGGCGGAGATTGTCCAACAGTGTGTCGCGTTTTTCCACACAATTGATCACTGTTTGGCAGAAATAAAGCAATAAAACAGGCGGGATGACATCAATGAACGGCATGAGTTTCCAACAGTATAAAATCCCATGCCGGGAAAGCACATCACAAACGCAGCAGATCAGAGTTCACCAACCAGTGATTTATAACCAAAGAGCGTCTTAACATCATGCTGCTTCAGAAACTTCTGAAACCAGAAATGACACCAGGACGCATTATCCAGCGCGGGATCCATGCCGGCAGGGCTTGCATCAGTACGTAACAGCAAAACAGGTGTAGATGCCCCATCATTATCGATCACCTGAAAGAGCAAACCACAGGGAATGATGTCCCCCTCAGCACTAACACCTGGTGTCGTCCTGATCGACATCACCAGGTTAATCAACCAAAGCTTATAATCCTGCTGAATCAACAACTGAAGCGGAATATCCATTACCCCCCTCTCATCAAGAGAGAAGTCATTGCCATGCAAAACCACTGCACTCTCAAACTTCCTGATCGTCAGTGATTCAATGGTTCTTTCGGGAGACTCACTTAACCAGCTTTTCAGCGACGCTGCACGCGATACGAGTGCATCCTGCATTTCTTGTTCGTTCATACCCATTTCCAGACACGAAAAAACGGCTGTTGCATCGCTAGAATATGCGGTGAAAACCAATTCGGTTTCAAACAGACTTATTAATTGTCACGATCATTTTTTTCGATCAAAAGGATGGGAAAAAACGAGAAAAAGTCGATGAGGATTTTTTGATAACAATAAAAAAAGCCGACCATTGCTGATCGGCTTTTTCTGAAGAAGTGGCGGACCGGACGGGGCTCGAACCCGCGACCTCCGGCGTGACAGGCCGGCATTCTAACCAACTGAACTACCGGTCCGCGACAAACTTTCTAACCTGGTGGGTGATGACGGGATCGAACCGCCGACCCTCTGCTTGTAAGGCAGATGCTCTCCCAGCTGAGCTAATCACCCAAAATCTTGTCACACATATCTAGCAAATTAAATGGCGGACCGGACGGGGCTCGAACCCGCGACCTCCGGCGTGACAGGCCGGCATTCTAACCAACTGAACTACCGGTCCGCGACAAACCTGCTTTCTAACACTGGTGGGTGATGACGGGATCGAACCGCCGACCCTCTGCTTGTAAGGCAGATGCTCTCCCATCTGAGCTAATCACCCAAAAATTCTTTCGATCATCAGTCAATAAATGGCGGACCGGACGGGGCTCGAACCCGCGACCTCCGGCGTGACAGGCCGGCATTCTAACCAACTGAACTACCGGTCCGCGACATACTGACATTCGCATTGTGGTGGGTGATGACGGGATCGAACCGCCGACCCTCTGCTTGTAAGGCAGATGCTCTCCCAGCTGAGCTAATCACCCTTCCCGATGCGGTGCGCATTATAACCATAATGCGACTTAAATCCAGACCCTGATGCAAAGTGGCGGACCGGACGGGGCTCGAACCCGCGACCTCCGGCGTGACAGGCCGGCATTCTAACCAACTGAACTACCGGTCCGCTACAGTCTTGCGTGGTGGGTGATGACGGGATCGAACCGCCGACCCTCTGCTTGTAAGGCAGATGCTCTCCCAGCTGAGCTAATCACCCCTCGTCAGGACGGCGCGAATTATAAGCAGCATCGGTTACGATATGCAACCGATATATGCCCACCTGCGGGATTTACCCATTCCGACAGTTCTAACGGTCTTTTTACGGCATCTCGCAGCATCCTTACGGCATCAGTAATAAAATGCCGGATGCATCTGTTACCATGACAGATGCCAACAGTGGGACAGAGCATCATGTGGTTCAAAAACCTGATTTTGTACCGTTTCAGCAAACCGTTTGAATACACCGCTGAAACGCTGGAAGAAAAACTGGCGGAGCAACGCTTTCGCCCCTGCAGCAAATCGGAAATGAGCAGTTTTGGCTGGGTGTCGCCCGTGCCCGATGGCGACAGTCTGATTCATGCCAGTGGTCAGTTCCTGGTCGTCACTGCCAAAAAGGAAGATAAGCTGTTACCGGCCAGCGTCGTACGCGATGCACTGAAGGAAAAGGTCGAAACCATTGAGCATGAACAGGGCAGGAAAGTTTTCAAAAAGGAGAAAGATCAGCTCAAGGATGAAATCACGCGCGACCTGCTGCCGCGAGCTTTCAGCCGATCCAGTCGAACCAGCGCTTATATAGATAGCCGTAACGACTGGCTGATTGTCGACGCATCCAGCTTCCGCAAGGCAGAAGAATTGACCAGTTCCCTGCGTAGCTGCCTGGGCAGTCTGCCCGTGCTGCCTCCGGCACTGAAATCAGCTCCTTCTGCCATTATGACCAACTGGTTGCAGCAGTCTGCGGACCTGCCCGCACCGTTCATACTTGGCGATGAGTGCGAACTGAAGGAACCGGGTGAAGAAGGCGGCATTGTCCGCTGCAAACGGGTGGATTTGTTATCCGAAGAAGTCAGCCTGCATCTTACATCCGGCAAAGTCGTCAGCCGCATTGCCATGCAGTGGGATGAATCTATCGACTGCATTCTCGGCGAAGATCTCTGTATCAAACGACTGAAGTTCACTGACACCTTACAGGAACAGTCTGACGCACTGGACATTGAGGATAAAGCGGGACGTTTCGATGCTGACTTTACGCTGATGGCTCTGACACTGGAACGTTTCCTCAGCGAGCTCATCAACGCGCTTGGCGGAGAAGACACCAGCCGCACAGGGCAGGAAGCAGAAACCGTGGGCACAGAAGAACCTGAACTGGCAGAAGCCTAAATGACAAAAAAGGCGGAAGGGCTATAAACCTTTCCGCCTGTTGAACATTACAATCAACGTCTCTAACGCTCCAGCACGACAAATGCTACCGCATAATCCTTCTCATCGCTGATTGTTACATGATGAGCACTAACGCCTAACTGCTCACCCAACTGCTTTGCCGCACCATGAAGTACCAGAGAAGGCGCACCCTGCTCACTATTGGTCACCTCGATATCCTGAAACGAGACTTTACCAATACCGGTACCCAAAGCCTTGGCCGCCGCTTCTTTTACGGCGAAACGCGTTGCCATATAGGAAGCATAACTACCACGAGCGATAAAAACGGCATATTCAGACTCGGTCAAAATACGCCGAACAAACCGATCGCCCTGCCGTTCCAGCACTTGCTGTATACGTCGTATATCAACGATGTCGGTTCCGATGCCTGCAATCATGCCTGGTGCCTGGCTGCATCCAGCATTAAGGCCTTGATTTCCCGAATCGCTTCCTTAAGCCCTGTGAACATGGCCCTGCCAATAATGGCATGACCAATATTTAATTCATTGATTCCCGGAATAGCAGCGACCGGTTCAACATTCTGGTAATTCAAGCCGTGCCCGGCATTCACTATCAAGCCCTGCTTGCGACCATGAGAAACCGCACGACGAATTCGTTCCAGTTCAGTATGCAGTTCTTCCGGGCTTTCTGCATCCGCATAACAACCGGTGTGCAGTTCAATGGTCGGAGCACCACATCGAACCGCTGCATCAATCTGGGCGGGCTCCGGATCAATGAACAGTGACACATCAATCCCTTTAGCCACCAGTCGCTGACAGGCTGCAGCAATTCGGTCTTCCTGGCTAACTACGTCCAGACCACCCTCTGTGGTGAGTTCTTCACGCTTTTCCGGCACCAGGCAGACATGTGCCGGTTGCACCTGCTCCGCGATCGACAGCATTTCATCAGTAACGGCCATTTCCAGGTTCATTCGAGTCTGGAGGAGATCCTTGAGCCGGTAAACATCATGATCCTGGATATGGCGGCGATCTTCGCGCAGGTGCAGGGTGATACCATCCGCACCGGCTTCTTCCGCATCCAGCGCCGCCTTGACCGGATCAGGGAAACACGTCCCCCTTGCCTGACGAATCGTGGCAATATGATCAATATTGACACCCAGGAGAATACGGTTAATCGGAATCACTGACTACTCCTTCCTCTGAATTGATCATTGGCGTGTACCGGGTCGAATCGGTCTGACGGAACAACTCGCGACTACGTAGCGGACGACTGCCCAGTAATGGCGCCAGCGCCATCCGGGTCAAACGTTTCAGGTCCGGCAACATCGAATCGGCAACATCATTGCGGGCAAATGCATTCAGCACCGTCCCTGAAAAGCAGGGAATCCTGCCGGTCGGATCCACCGTACGACAGGGGACAAAACCATGATCCGGCTGATAGACATAGTACTGGTCATCACGGATTGCCTGTCCCTGTTCCCCATCGTGCGACAGTGGTATCCCATAACCCAATGCTTCCAGCAAGAGCTTCTCAAAGACTCTCAACTTGATTTCCAGCGGCAACTGCTGATTCAAACCATCAACAAGCCACTCGTAGAGATCAAACAGATTGGCCACCGCCTCACCCGGCTGCAGCAGGCGAATCAACAGCTCATTGGCATAAAGCCCGCTATAGAGATATTTACCCTTCAGCAACAGGTAGCGATCCTGCTCAAGCTGCCGCAATGTTTTGAGTTCCGTTTTACCCGTCCAACTGATCAGCAGACGGGAAAACGGCTGGAGCAGATGCCCCCGCCGGGGCTTTCCCGATTTGCTGGCAGCCCCCCGGGCGCCAGCAGCAACCAGGGACACTTTCCCGTGATCACGGGTCAGACAATCCACCAGCAAACTTGTGTCACGATAAGGCCGGGTATGAAGTACCCAGGCCGGTTGCAGTTCGAAGGTATTTGCAGACACTGCCGACCGTCTCAGGGCAGCTCGGTATAACCAAGACTGGCCAACGCCCGCTCATCATCTGACCATCCTGAGCGTACTTTGACCCAAAGATTCAGCATTACCTTGCTGTCGAACAGTTTTTCCATATCAAGGCGAGCATCACGACCAATCACTTTCAGGCGGGCGCCCTTGTCACCAATCACAATCCGTTTCTGTCCGGGACGCTCAACCAGAATCAGTGCACTGATATGCAGCACACCACCGTCTTCCTTGAATTCTTCAATCTCAACAGTGATCTGGTAGGGAATCTCATCACCCAGCTGACGCATGATCTTTTCCCGAACCAGCTCTGCCGCCAGGAAACGGGAGCTGCGATCAGTAATCTGGTCATCACCATAGAAATGGATACTTTCCGGAAGGAAACCGTGAACCAAACGCTCCAGACGCTCAACGTTGTGACCATTCTTAGCTGACATGGGTATGATGTGCGCGAAATCCATCTTCCGCGACAGGTCATCCAACCAGGGAATGAGCTTATCCTTTTCAGTAATACGGTCGACTTTGTTAACAACCAGAATAACGGGGCAACGACTGTTACGAACCGTTTCCAGCACCATCTCATCTTCATCCGTCCAGACCATCCGGTCGACAATAAAGATGACAACGTCCACATCTTTGACAGACGAAGTCGCCGCCCGGTTCATATAACGGTTAATGGCTCTGCCGTCATTTTTATGAATACCCGGTGTATCCACATAAACAGCCTGCACTTCACCATCGGTTTTGATCCCGAGGATTTGATGGCGGGTTGTCTGGGGCTTGCGGGACGTAATACTCAGCTTCTGACCAAGGATATGATTCAGTAGTGTCGACTTACCAACATTAGGCCGTCCGACAATCGCCACATAGCCACAACGGCCTTCAGATACTGCCTGTTCAATCATCCTTCAATCTCCACCCCAAGCGCCACCAACGCGCGTCGGGCTGACTGCTGTTCCGCCGCCCGCCGACTGCAACCCGCACCTGTCGTCGATTCAACCCCGACGACAGAACAATGTACCGTAAAGGTCTGATCATGCGCTCTGCCATCAATGCTGACCAGCTCATAGTGAGGCAGAGGCTGCTGACGTGACTGCAGATATTCCTGCAGACGGGTTTTGGGATCTTTATTCTGTTGATCGCCAACAGAAAGCTTTTCAAGCCGACTGGCAAACCAGGCGAGAATACGGGTTCGGCAGATATCCATGCCGCCATCCAGGTAGATTGCGCCGATAAGAGCCTCGACTGCATCCGCCAGGATGGACTCACGACGATACCCGCCACTTTTCAGCTCACCGGAACCCAGACGCAGAAAATCACCCAGACCAAATTCCCGGGCAATTTCCGCCAGCGTGGCGCCACGCACCATGCAGGCCCGCAACCTGCTCAATTGGCCTTCCTTTGCCTGGGGAAACCGCTGGTAGAGGTCTTCGGCGATCACAAAATTCACGATGGAGTCGCCGAGAAATTCGAGCCGCTCATTATTACGGCCACCATAACTGCGATGAGTCAACGCCAAAACAGCAAGCTCGCTATCCTTGAACGGATAGCCGAGCTGCTGTTCCAGCTTGTCTATGGATTGTTTCACTATTGCCTGATTTTCCTGCTGTTCTCGAATGTCAGAACAGCATCTATGTTGTAAATCATTGGGACACGACGCTCATAGTTTACATCAATGATGATTTCATTGCCTTCACGTCGTACTTTTGCGCTCTTTTCTATCTCATCTGGCAGATTGTTGACCTGAAAGCCCCGCTCCATCCAGTCGCGGACATCAGCGACAGACGCATCCTCAATACCATAACGCTCTTCTATGGAGTCCAGCGTTTTCTCAACACTGAAGTTATCATGATACAAAGGCGTAAATTTGAGGACACAGGTAAACACGGAGGCGGCAAACACCAACCAGGCCAACACGACAAACATGGATGCTCCGCTCTGCTCTTTCATTCCCTTCATGGCAGCTCTCCTGTTGTTCTTCAGATTATCGATCCATTGTTTTTCAGATTAGGCAGATCAAACCAACTCGGCCAGTGCATCCAGATATAGACTGCTTTACCGACAATGTTCGCTTCCGGCACAAACCCCCAGTAGCGGCTGTCATTACTGCGGTCACGGTTGTCGCCCATCACAAAATACTGCCCTTCCGGCACGGTCCATTCTGTCTGCAGCAAGCGATTTTCAATGTCCATATCCTTACGAATCTGATGAGTGACATCACCAATAGTTTCTTCATAGATCCGATAAACCAGGTTTCGCCCCAAGCGCGGCTCAAACTCATCACGCAGTTCCGCCACGAACGTTTCCGGCACCTTCTCACCGTTCACGTACAGCGTTTTATTGCGATACGCAATTTTATCGCCAGGAACACCTATGACCCGCTTGATGAAGTTGATATTAGGGTTCATCGGTTCCTTGAACACCATGACATCACCTCGTTTCGGCTCATTCACTGTCACCACTTTGGTACCTATCACAGGAAGCCGGAGACCATAGGTGTACTTGTTAACCAGAATGAAATCGCCAACCTGAAGCGTCGGAATCATCGACCCCGACGGGATCTGGAAAGGTTCATACAGGAATGAACGTAATACCAGCACAATAAACAGGACAGGGAATACGGACTTTGCAGTTTCCACCATCCCCGGCTCTCTGGACAGCCTGCTCAGCGTTTCCTCGTCTGCTTCTTCGACCTGCTCACGGTAACTGGCGACAGCGGCCCGGCGCCGCGGCGCCAGCACCAGAATATCGACAAGCCCGATCAAACCACTGGCAAATACGGCGATCACCAGGATAAGGGGGAAATTAAAGTCCATATCAACCTTTTAGTTGTCAACTTTCAATACAGCCAGGAACGCTTCCTGGGGGATTTCCACGCGACCAACCTGTTTCATGCGTTTCTTGCCGGCCTTTTGCTTCTCCAGCAGCTTGCGCTTACGGCTAACGTCACCACCATAACACTTGGCCGTTACGTTCTTGCGCAGCGCCTTCACCGTTGACCGTGCCACAATCTGTCCGCCAATCGCTGCCTGAACCGCCACATCAAACATCTGCCGCGGAATGATCTCTTTCATGGCATCGGTCAGTTTGCGCCCCTTACCGGCGGCATTGTCCTTATGCACGATCAACGCCAGCGCATCAACCTTCTCACCGTTGATAAGGATATCCAGCTTGACCATTTTCGCCACTTCGAAACGATCAAAGGAGTAATCCAGTGAGGCGAAACCACGGCTGACGGACTTCAGTCGGTCAAAGAAGTCCAGTACCACTTCACTCATTGGCAAGTCATAGGATACAGAGACCTGCGTACCTGTGAACTGCATATCGCGCTGCATACCGCGCTTTTCCACACACAGGCTGATGACATTACCCAGATACTCTTGGGGCACCAGAATATTGGCCTGCACGATAGGTTCACGGATTTCCAGAATACCGGCTGGGTCAGGCAGGCGGGACGGGTTGTCAATCTCAATGACTTCTCCGTTCTTCATCACGACCTGGTAGACCACCGTCGGGGCCGTGGTGATCAGGTCAAGATCATATTCCCGCTCCAGGCGCTCCTGGATGATCTCCATGTGCAGCATGCCCAGGAAACCACAGCGAAAGCCAAAGCCCAATGCATCACTGCTTTCCGGCTCATAAAAGAGCGAAGCATCGTTAAGGCTGAGCTTTTCCAGCGCTTCACGAAAATCTTCAAAATCATCAGAGCTTACCGGGAACAGGCCCGCATAAACCTGGGGTTTCACACGCTGGAAGCCGGGAAGTCTTGGCACTTCCGGTGTCTTGGCATGGGTCAGGGTATCGCCCACCGGCGCACCATGGATATCCTTGATGCCGGCCACAACAAAACCCACTTCGCCCGCTTTCAATTCACCGGTCGACTGCCGCTTCGGAGTAAAGATGCCGATATCATCCACGACATAGACTTCACCGGTCGATTTGACCAGCATCTTGTCTTTCTTGCGCAGCGTACCGTTAACTACACGAACCAGAGAGACAATCCCCAGGTAGTTATCGAACCAGGAGTCAATGATCAGCGCCTGCAGTTCACCATTGATATTGCCTTCCGGCGGAGGAACGGTCGCCACCAGCGCCTCAAGCACGTCTTCAATGCCTAAACCACTCTTGGCAGAGCAGCGCACCGCATCGGTTGCATCAATACCAATGATTTCTTCGATTTCCTGGGCGACACGTTCTGGCTCCGCCTGAGGCAAGTCCATTTTGTTAAGCACAGGCATAACTTCCAGACCCTGCTCAATGGCGGTATAGCAGTTGGCAACAGACTGGGCTTCTACACCCTGTGCCGCGTCCACCACCAGCAAAGCGCCCTCACAGGCCGCCAGGGAGCGAGATACTTCATAGGAGAAGTCAACGTGGCCCGGTGTGTCGATGAAATTGAGCTGGTAAACCTGACCATCTTTCGCGGTGTAATCCAGCGTTACACTCTGCGCCTTGATGGTGATACCGCGTTCGCGCTCAAGCTCCATGGAGTCGAGCACCTGCTGCTGCATTTCCCGATCACTCAGACCACCACAATGCTGGATGAACCGGTCAGCCAGCGTGGATTTGCCGTGGTCGATATGGGCTATGATCGAAAAATTTCGAATATGTCGTAAGTCACTCACCGTTTGTCACTACTGCTCTAAATAGATTAACCCGCCAGCCTTGCTCAGGCGGGCGGGTTACGGCTGATGGAAACCTCTGTTAACGCACCAGTCTACCGTATTTACAGGTAGGCCGCTATCCGGGCGTTGAGCGTCAGGTTACCATATCCATGGGTTAATGAGCGCTACTCAACCACTGTTACTCCGCCAGGCGGAAGGTGATAAACCCGGGCATTCCACGGCGCACCACCAGCATAGAGATGGTTTTGTCTGCCGGCAGCTTTTTCACGATGCTGTTGAATTCCTGTACGCTCTTAACGTCCTGGTGGTTGATCTGGGTAATGATATCGCCATTACGCAAGCCAACTGCACGACCTGCGCCACGACCAACCTCTGTGACAACAAGACCTGAAACCGACTTATCAACACCCAGGCGCTGACGATAGTTGTCGTTCAAAGGCTCAACATTGATACCAAGCCGGTTATCCTCGCGGCTCTGCACCTGAGGTTTGGCTTTACCCTGTTCGTCAGGCAACTCACCGAGTTCGACGGTCTTGGTCAGCGTTTTACCGCGACGAACCAGATCAACCTCTACCTTCTTGCCGACAGGGGTACGACCAACTTCCATGGGAAGATCACTGGAGAACTTGATATCCCGACCATTGAATCGAAGGATAATATCGCCCGGCTGCAGACCAGCCGTACCGGCAGGCCCCTCCGGAATGACCTGGCTGATCAGCGCACCATGGGGCTTTTTAAGACCAAAGGATTCAGCAAGGCTACGATCAACATCCTGAATCACCACACCCAGCCAGCCACGGGTTACGTAACCCTTTTCTTTCAGCTGTTCTGCAACATCCATGGCATCATCAATGGGAATCGCAAACGAGAGCCCCATAAATCCGCCGGAACGGGTGAATATCTGGGAATTAATACCAATAACTTCACCGTCCATATTGAGCAGCGGACCACCGGAGTTACCGGGATTGATCGGCACATCAGTCTGAATAAACGGCACATAGCTTTCAGTCGGCAGGCTACGGTTCAGGGCACTGATAATACCTTTAGTGACTGAGTACTCGAAACCAAAGGGAGAACCAATAGCGAAGACCCACTGACCTGGTTTCAAGTCATCAGAATCCCCAAGGCGAATTGCAGGCAGACGTTTGGCATCCACTTTCAGCAATGCCAGGTCTGAGCGTTTGTCCGCCCCTACCAACTTGGCCTTGAATTCACTGCGATCATTGAGACGAACAAGAATTTCATCCGCCCCTTCCACCACGTGATTATTGGTCAGGATGTAACCATCTTCAGAAATAATAAAACCTGAGCCCAATGACTGTGGACGAGGCTGTTCAAATTGGGATTCATCGGGAATCTGCAACCCGAAATAACGCCGAAAAATTTCCGGCAACTCATCCCCGTAAGGCCCATAAAGCTGCCTGTTGGATTGTTTCGGCTTGGATAACGTACTGATATTCACGACGGCCGGCGACGCATTCTCCGCCAGGCTCGAAAAATCCGGCAACTGCTCACTGGCAACCGCCAACTGCATGCCGAGAAACAGGGCGAATATACCGCCAAGCCATCCGGCACCATTAATTCTTGGATATCTCATAAGATCCGTTTCCCCATCTCACCGATGATCAAACATTTCTGATACATTTCACCAGCCAGTCACCACAAACACAAAGATGCTCTGGCTGTCACAGCATGACAATGACGTCGTTATGTCATCGCAGGCTGATGTTCTGACACATTCTTTACTGCCGTTTCCTGATCCGTTAATTGCCAGCTGAGCACAACCGGCTGCAACTGTTTCTGTCGGTTTTGATTTTGGAACAGACGGGCAGTAACCCAAAAGCCCGCTCCCATAACGAGCAAGCTAAAAATAATCAGATAACCTTCCGGCAAACCAAGCCTGTAGCCAAGCACAATGGCAACCACCAAAAACAGCAAGGGTGACAGATAAACCCAGAATGAAGCCGTTAACATGGCGGACTCAGGTATACCAATGACCACCGTATCACCCTCCCTCACGGGAAAGTCACACAATGCGCGGATATGCATATGGGAAGCACTGTGATCGCTGATATGACGTTTTAGCCCCTGTCCACAGGCATTCTTGGCAGAACAGGCGTCACAGGCGGATTTTCTTACGGTTTCCACAACAGCCAGCCGCTCTTCGACGGCGACAACACGTCCACTTTCTTCAATCATGAATCGTCTTCAAATGCTCTGACGTCTGTTATTGCTACCGCTTACTGCGCCGGTGCCTGGGAGGGCGATTCCACCTGACGGGGTTTAACCGATACGGCAATACGTTCTGCCGTCCCCAGCGGGATCTCGCCGACAACCGTCACATTATAATAAGCATCGCCATTGCGGAAGACCCTGGATACTGCGGCGGTGGCTCCGGACTGTTCTGACGACTGACTCAACACCCGGGTCATATCCTCTTCAACAAATACGGAAAATGCCGCCAGGCCATCGCTGTACAACAGGCTATCTACCGGTTTCTGGCTGACAGGACTCACCGTTTTCCGGTAACCGGTCTTGTTAAAACCATCGGGAACCCAGCCCATTTCCCAAGAGAGGGGACTTTCTTCAGAGTGAGTAACAACCGCCGAGCGATCAACCCAGGCATGCTGTCCCGGAGGAATGACGTCGTCATTAGGGAGATTGCCCACTGCAAGATCAACAAACTGGAAACGCTCCAGAACCGCACCTTTGTCACCATGCATTTCAGATTTCAACAATAAGCCGGAATCATGATCCAGCCACAAATGGTAACCGTAACGGTGCTTGTCACGCGGCAACAACTCAATATGGCGACCGAGGCGATTGGCTATCCGCGCATCTCCACCAAAACGTAACTGATAAAACTCACCCAGCTTCTGGAAATCCGTCTTAAAGCGACCTGACAAGGCTGCCAGATAACCCGGCTTTAATGTCACACCGCCCTGTCCCTGCCGAATATAGGCGATCTTCTGGCCATCACGGATCATCTCGCGATAAGGACCGTCCAGATACACAAGACGCTCCTTTTCCTGGCCGTCAACGACACCATGCATCACTTTCAGTGTCAGCAATCCACCGAGGTTCTCGTAGATAAAAAAGCCCTGATAATTCTCACTTCTGAAGGCTGCCGACATCCGGTCAAGCCATTCAACCGGAGATCCCTGCGGGGCTGCAGCGACTGGCAGAGCCCAGCTCAATACCAGTAGGCCAATCAGTTTCCGTGCGTGCAAAACCATTCCTTCCATCGCCAAACTAGGGTCTCTCAAAGCTGGCAGCCCTGACGAACGGCAACATACCCTGTGCGGTATAAGACGATTGCTGTTCAGCATGCTGTAACATATAGGCACTGAAACGCTCGCGGGCGACGTTATCGGCGAAGACCCGTGCGCGGTTCAATTGCGAGGGTGTCAGACCTTTCTGCTCTGTGCCATAACCGGCCAGAACACCCACTGCGCCGTAATCAGCTACCAAGGTGCCTGTATCCTGGGCAACCGGCTGGACGGGCTCCTGAACTACAGCGACTTCCGGCTGCCCTGCCTGCTGACCGTTCCAGAGCTGAACACCGACAATCACGGCCAGTGTCACGGATGCAGCGACGGCAAAACGTCCCAGCGACTGCCACCGCCCGGTAAAACGTTCTTCCGTATTAACAGCAGGCTCCTGCCCAATGGCATCACTCACGGCAGAAGAGATATCAATCCCGGCAAAGGCATTGTTCTCTTTGCGCAGCGTTTCACCAATCAACTGGTAGCTGAACGCCGTCTTTCTGAAGGCTTCATCCTTCTGCAGATGATCGAGCACCCGATGCATCTCAAGTTCATTGGCTTCATTATCCATCAGTGCGGATAACGACTCTTTCAGGCGCCGGTCAGGCTGGTTATCGATCGCGGTCATGGGACACCTCACTGGACATGGTCGGCTCTACCCCGTTTCCCCACTGCATTATTACGATTACCCCGATTTGCTCAGCAATGGCTGAATCACTTTATCTATGGCTTCCCTGGCCCGGAAAATACGTGACCGCACGGTCCCGACCGGACAATCCATGATCTCGGCGATATCTTCGTAGCTCAGGCCATCAAACTCCCGCAGCGTCACCGCGGTACGGAGTTCATCCGGCAGGCCCTTGATCACCTTGAAGATCACCGCCTCTATCTCGTCTTTCTGCACATTGTGCTCCGGTGTCTCCAGATCTTTCAGGGGGTACGAACTATCCAGAGTCTCGGTGTTATAGACGTCGACATCGGTATCCGGCGGACGGCGTCCTTTTGCCACCAGGAAATTCTTGGCCGTATTGATCGCAATACGATACAGCCAGGTATAAAACGCACTGTCACCTCGAAACTGCCCCAGGGCGCGATACGCCTTGATGAACGCCTCCTGGGTCACATCCTGCACTTCCTGAAAGTCATGCACATAACTCCCAACAAGGCCGAGAATCTTGTGCTGATATTTAATCACTAGCAGGTCGAATGCACGTTTATCCCCCTTTTGAACCCGACTCACCAACTGCTGGTCGGTTTCCTGTGCATCTGCCATAAATTGTCCTCAATTCTTCTGTCCAGGCTTCAGAGCCTAGCGCAAGAACCAACTGCCCTGTTCTAACTCAATAGACAGTATCACTGACCAAAAGTTCCCAACGTTCACAATTTTTTTCGCAAGACTGTCTGAGATGGGATTCAGGGAATCATTTTTCAAGGAAAAACCGCCGCTGGAAAGGCCTGAAATGCACGACTGTTCAGTTTCCCCTTATACCGTTAGTACCTTTCCCTATAAGACCTGACTGCCTTAATATTCAACTCTAGCAAACATGACACGCGGTATCACAGAACAATGCAGCAGCATCAGTATGACGCCCTGGTGATCGGCAGTGGCGCTGCCGGCCTGGCCGTTGCCTTGAATCTTCCCGAGACAACCCGGGTTGCCATTCTGAGCAAGGGAGACCTTTCCGCCGGTTCAACTTACTGGGCCCAGGGCGGTATCGCTGCAGTACTGGATGAAGGTGACAGTCTGGACAACCACCTGGGTGACACACTGAATGCAGGTGCAGGACTGTGCAACGAGCAGGCCGCCCGTTTCACCATTAGTCATGGCCGTGAAAGTATTGAGTGGCTTGTTGGGCAAGGGGTTCCCTTTAGTGAAACGTCAATCCCTGAAAACCTGCATTTGACCCGGGAAGGTGGACACAGCCATCGCCGGATTGTTCATGCTGCCGATGCCACCGGACGTGCTGTTTCCACGACGCTGGTCGACAGGGTTCGTCAGAAAAGCAATATCGATCTTTACCAGGATCAGATTGCCATTGATTTGATCACAACCCAAAAGCTTGGGCTTCCAGGCAACCGCTGTCTGGGCTCCTATGTGCTGAATCAAGCTAATGAATCTGTCGATGTCTTCAAAGCGCGATTTGTCATCCTTGCAACGGGTGGAGCAAGCAAAGTGTATCTTTACACCAGCAACCGGGATGGATCATCCGGCGATGGTATTGCCATGGCCTGGCGGGCAGGCTGCCGGGTGGCCAACATGGAATTCAACCAGTTTCACCCGACCTGCCTTTACCACCCACAAGCCAAGTCATTCCTGATCAGCGAAGCGGTGCGGGGAGAAGGTGGTCAACTGCTGTTGCCTGATGGCACCCGTTTCATGATCCGGTTTGATAAACGCGGTGAACTGGCGCCACGGGATATCGTTGCCCGCGCCATCGACCATGAGATGAAACGGCTTGGCAGTGACTGTCTCTACCTGGATATTAGCCACCGTTCACGAGAGTTTATTCTTGATCATTTCCCCAATATTCATGAGCGTTGCCTGAAATATGGCATCGACATGACCCGGGAACCGATTCCGGTCGTACCCGCCGCCCACTACACCTGCGGCGGCATCATGGTGAACCATGCCGGAAGAACCGATCTGAAGGGACTTTATGCCATTGGTGAATGCAGTTTTACGGGGCTTCATGGCGCCAACCGGCTGGCCAGCAACTCCCTGCTGGAATGCATTGTCTTTGCCCAATCTGCCGCCAGAGATATCTGCCAGCAGCTGGATACGAGAGCTGATACCTATGACATACCCGCCTGGGATGCCAGTCAGGTGACCGATTCTGACGAAGATGTTGTCATCAGCCATAACTGGGATGAACTGCGCCGTTTTATGTGGGATTACGTGGGCATTGTCCGAACCACCAAACGATTGCAGCGGGCTTCACACCGGATCAAATTGCTTCAGCAGGAAATCCATGATTTCTACAGCAACTACAAAATCAGCAGTGACCTGATTGAATTACGTAATCTGGCGCTGGTCGCCGAGCTGATCATCCGTTCAGCAATGCTGCGACATGAAAGTCGGGGGCTTCACTTTACACTGGATTATCCAGAAACACTGCCAGTTGCTACGGATACCGTGCTGACACCCATCGTAACCATGTAAACAAGTACTTAATAATTCAATAACAAACGTACCCGAAGCGCTCTGAATGCTTCGGGATCCAGCGCATCCGAAAATAGCACAGCGTTATAAATCTGATTCTCAGACCGAAACCGAAGAATAGTCAGAAAAGGGGTAATCAAGGGTTGCCCGGTGAGATCAACACGCACCCATCCTGATGTATGCAATGAAATTGACCATTGCTCACCAGTATACCGAACACCGTTGACAGTACGAGGTTTGCCTAACCAGCCCTGCTCACGAAGTGCATCAAGCCAATGAAGCAAAATAAGAAAGGATAATATTGCTGACCAGCCACCTGTTCGAGCAAACCACGGCGACAACCCAGCCACGAGGTGCGCTCCCGATACCAGCCACAACTGATACCGGGACCGCCTTAACTGCAGTTCAATGAACGGCAGGCAGGCTGCGGGCACGGTCAAGAATCATTCTGACCATATAAGCAATATCCTTATCCTCTGGTTCTTCCTGCTCCATAAACCAGGCAAACAGGTCGGCATCCTCACATTCCAGCAACCGGACATAACGCTGCCGATCCGCTTCTGACAGGGTCGGATAAACCTCCCTGGCAAAAGGCACCAGCAGGATGTCCAGCTCCAGCATCCCTCTTCTGCTGTGCCAGAACAGACGATTCATTTCTTCCTGGGTAGTCATTGGCTGCAAACCTGTCAGTAAAAACCGGCCACCATTATAGGAAGTAACAACATTGGCGGGAAAGCGATTTCAGTACTGCTATCAAACGCCAAAATGCTCTATGATGAGCCCTCACCCATCGACGATTCACGATACACCATGAGCGACAACAACTGGAAAAACCGGCTCGAGGCACAGGGCGGACGTTTCTCTGGTAATACATTCCTGGGACTGGATGCCGACCACGCTGTGAAATCTGCTGACAGCAGTGGCTTCATGACGGTACTCAGCCATGAAACCATCACATCGATTTCCGGCCCTGATGCCATACGTTTCCTGCAGGGACAATTCACGTGTGACATCAACAAACTGGCACCCAACCAATGCACCCTTGGCGCCTGCTGCACCCCGAAAGGCCGCATGGTCGCCAATTTCAGGGTTCTGCATCACAACAACAGTCTTTTGCTGACCATGCCTGCCAGCGCTACAGACAGCCAGCAAGAAGCTTTGAAAGCACATCTCGGCAAATATATTGTTTTTTACAAAGCCGAAATCAATGAGGCTTCAGAGGAATGGCTGCGAATCGGTATTTATGGCGATAACTGCGAAGCCATTCTCAGCGACCATTTCACTCTTCCCGAACCGAATCATTGCGAAGGCGGTGATGGTTTCTGTCTGCTAAGACTGGCCGGCTCCAAGCCTCGCTTTGAATTGTGGCTCCAGCCTGATGCCATTGATACCTGGTGGCTACAACTTGCTTCATTCTTTCAGGCAAAACCAACCTGCGACTGGCAGGTTGAAGATATCCGGGAAGGCATTGCCTGGGTCACACCCGACACCCGTGAAGGCTACATTCCCCAGCATTTCAACTGGCAGACACTTGAAGGCGTCAGTTTCAAAAAGGGTTGTTATACCGGGCAGGAAATTGTGGCCCGTATGCAGTATCTCGGTAAACTGAAAAGCCGGCTTTATCACCTGACTGGATGCCAGTCAGAAATTCCTGCGCCAGGCACGAAAATTCTGGCCTCCACAGGCAAAAGCATTGGGGAAATCGTTACCGCCATAGCATCAGACAACCTGGAGCTGTTAGCGGTTCTACGCTCTGATGCGATTAATGACACACTTTCAATCGAATCCGTCAGCGATTCATCGCTGACGGTTGTATCACTGCCTTACGACATAAACGTTTAAAGGCGCTCTTTGTGGGCATTGTTTCGTACCTGTTCTGATATCAGGTACGAAACACCTCAGGCAATGTCCTGCAGTAACTCATCCAGAACCTTTCCGGCATCCTCAAAATCATAGTGCTCCATGCACTGCTTGAGGCTATTGAGTTTTTCCGTATAACAATCATCCTCAAGCTCGGATGCCAACAACGGGAAGTAGTTAATTGCTTCGGCATCCCCCTCCCGGAGTTTCAAACGAATTTGATCAATGATGCCTGTTATATCTGTCTCAGAATCAACAGGGATTGAGGAAACAGGTTCACTGGACTCTTTTTCATCCGGATTATGTAACTCCAGCCCTGCCAGAACTTCTGACAAGTGACTTTCCAAATGAACAAGGAGATCTTCGCAGTCAATACACGTTGCAGGATGCTGCCTTAGCCGGTGCTCCAGCGCCTTAGCGGTTCGAAACACATTGACGGCACCAATATTTCCAGCACCACCTTTCAATGAATGGCATTCATGCAGTGCTGCATCATAGTCTTCATTTTCCAGCGCCTTGCGAATGATGGCAGCCGACTGCGCATGTTCTCGACGGAATGTCGACAATAACCGGTAAAAAAGCGCGCGGTTGTTCATGACCCGCTGCAATCCCTGCTCCATGTTAATGCCTGGAAGATCAACTGGCTGCCTGGCTGACGATAAGCTTTCTACACTTTCCTTATCATGCACATACCGCAAAACCAGGCTATATAGCTCATCAAAAATCAGCGGCTTGGCGATATGATCGTTCATACCCGCGTCGATACAACGCTCACGATCCCCCGCCATGGCATGGGCCGTCATGGCCACAATCGGCAGGTTTTCAAACTCAGGGATAGTTCGGATAATCCGGGTCGCTTCGTAACCATCCATTTCAGGCATCTGGATATCCATAAAGATAAGGTCCACCCGGTTGTAACGGATTTTTTCTACAGCCTCCCTGCCATTGACGGCAAGAATGACATCAATCCCCATGATCTCAAGCAGTTCCGTCGCGACCTGTTGGTTGATTTCATTATCTTCCACCAGCAAGACCGTAAAGTGCTTACCTATGGCTTCATCAGCCAATATTGCCGTTTCATTCAAGCCTGCATTGTCTGTCAGCCGAAGCTGATGTAATGATTCAGGCAGCTCAACCAGTTCTGCATTCTCATCCGCCACACCAAGCTCTACTGTGAATGTAAATGTGCTGCCTTCCCCGGGGGTGGACTCCACCTGAATGCTGCCATGCATCATATCAATCAGGCGCTTGCAGATAGCAAGTCCGAGACCGGTCCCACCAAATTTACGTGTCGTCGTACCATCCACCTGGGAAAAAGAAGCAAACAGGCGTGACAGCTTTTCACTCCGAATACCGATACCGCTATCTTCAACCGTAAACTGCAATTTAACCTTGTCCTCACTTTTCCCAAGCAAGGCAGCACACACCGTTACACGGCCTTTCTCGTCTGTAAATTTGACGGCATTATGCGTCAGATTCAGCAGCACCTGACCAAGGCGGACCGGATCGCCTATGTATTTGGCAGGGAGGTCACCATCAATATGGCACTGTAAATCAATGTCCTTGGCCCTGATCTTCATGCTGAGCATATTGGTCATATGGGCAAACACTGCCGACAGGTCAAAGACCACCTCTTCCATATCCAACTTGCCGGCTTCAATCTTCGAAAAATCAAGAATGTCGTTAATAATGCCCAGCAAAGAGTCCGCCGCCCCATGAATTTTCTGGATATAATCCTGCTGCTGGAGCGACAACTGGGTTTTCATTGCCAGCTGGCTGAGCCCAATAATGGCATTCATCGGCGTACGAATTTCATGACTCATATTGGCCAGGAAATGACTCTTGGCCTGGTTTGCCTGGTCAGCCTCTTCCTTGGCTTTCTGCAGGGCCGCTTCCGCCTGCTTGCGATCCGAAATATTACGCCCGGAAGCAAAGAGGAACCCTTCGCCTTCATATTCCATGTAATTCGCGGTGATCTCGACCGGAAAAGCTTCATTATCACGCGTTACCCGCAGGACTTCGTAGGTCGATAATTTACCGGTTGTGACTCTCTCCCACTGCTGCTTCCACTCATCCTCTGTCAGCCCCAGGGAGATATCCATCACATTCATATTGAGGAGTTCTTCCTGACTGTAACCCAATGCCTTGCAGAT
Source organism: Kistimonas ophiarachnellae (assembly GCF_057552235.1). Lineage (NCBI taxonomy): Bacteria > Pseudomonadati > Pseudomonadota > Gammaproteobacteria > Oceanospirillales > Endozoicomonadaceae > Kistimonas > Kistimonas ophiarachnellae. Next base: position 296,830 of record NZ_BAAJPA010000006.1, read on the forward strand.
CGATTTATTAACATACTTATGGCTGCCGTCTTTTCTGACCCACTGCACCTGGTCGGCGGAGTTATCCAGGGAAAAACGAGCCATGGACAGCTCCCGTTCCCGCATACGCTGTTCCGTAATATCGACCAATGTGCCAACGGCACGTAATGGCCTGCCTTCCAGGCTATGGGATATCACCTTGCTTTTGATACGCACGGTCGCATAACTGCCATCCTTGCGACGCATACGGTAAACATATTGGAAAGGTTCACGGCAATGGCTGAACATTTCGTTCATATATTTGACCGTTGCCGCCTTGTCATCCGGGTGAATCAAGCGTTTCCAGGCCGATGGCGTACCGGATACTTCGCCAGGACTGTATCCGAGGATCAACATATACCTTGGACTGAAATAGATTTTCCCTTCATGAAGATCCCAGTCCCACAAACCATCAGATGCCGCTTCCATGGCGAGCTGATAACGTTCTTCACTGGTTCTCAGGGCATCTTCAGCATTTTTACGGGACTGGGCTATGGCAATCAACTCACCGGCCCGACGCAGGAGGATAATCTCATCGGCGCTCCAGTGCTTGTCATAGTCTCCTGTCACCTGTGCGATACTGCCCACGGCACGCCCTGCCAGCATCATCGGGACATGTATGACAGACTGCACCTCCAACCCCGTCATGGTTTCCAGGAGAGCTGGCGCAGTTTCACCGTTAAGTTCATTCCTGCTAACCTGGCAAACCTGCCCCGCCAGCGGTCCTTCCCTGAGGGGCTGATAATCACTGCAAGTCAGATCCCGCAGACGCTCCTGCCCCATCCAGCTACCGACCCGGCACCATTGAAAAGGCACAGAAACCGCACGGCTGTCATTGTCGTAACGAACCACATACGTTCGATCAGCAGACATAAACTCCGTTAACACCTGCAGGGTAAAGCGTATCGCTTCTTCAAGCGGCTTATCCATGAACTGTCGGGTCACATTACTGAGCACCCGATCGGCTTCCGCCCGAATTCTAAGAACCGATTCCACCCTCTGACGCTCAGCGACCTCCCTGGCCAGTTTTCGATTCCAGTAAACAATCAATACAAGGGTAAAAATAATCAACAACAAGCCAATGGCAAATTCCTTGTTAGGGCGCCAGGCATCCACGCCAAGCCTGACCCATTGCTCCTCAATGGTTTGTCGCTCCGCTTCTGATACCGAGTTCAGGGCCTTATTGATCAAGGTATTCAATGTGGGATCATCCTTGTGGCTCGCCATCCGGTAACGGAAGCTGAAACCCGCCTCCGAGGCCACCCGCAGGTTGGTAATTTTCAGCCGGTCAATCATGTAGCTGGCCGTTGCCAGGTTCACAATAAACGCGTCGATATGCCCCAGCGAAACCATCTTGAATGCGGCAGACACATTGGGCACTTCCACCAGGCGCATCTTGACCTGATGATTGCGCAAGTAGGAGCGAACCCCTGTCCCCGGAATAAAGGCAACCGTTTTTCCATGCAGATCATTAATTCCCTGAATACTATGATCAGCATCGCGTGTAATAATCACTGACGGTATTTCGAGATAGGATTTACTGAAGTCCAGATACTTACCCTGGTCTTCTGTAAACAGTGCCGAAGAACTCATGTCCGCCTGTTTCTGATAAATCAGCCCCAGGCTTTCCTGCCAGCTGGTCACCCCACTGATCTGGAATGTCACACCCAGCCGATCTTCAATCAACCTGAGATAATCAATCGCCACCCCTTCCAGCTGACCATTGTCACCAACAAAAGACAGCGGCGGCATCGTCTGATTGACCACGACCCGAATGACAGGGTGTTCTTCAAGCCACCCTTTTTCCTGTGAAGTCAGATCCAGCTGGCGGAAACTCATACCAAAAAAACGGTCTGATACTTCAACAATCCAGCGCTCTTCAATGGCCGCCAGTTCCGCCGGCGTGATGGCGTTAAACCCCTGGTTAATCACCGGTAATAAATCCGCGTTTTCCAGGCGAACACCCGCGGCCAGGGTTTCACGGACCAGGCTATTGTCGTTGGCCGTTATCTCACCGATAACACCCAACTGGTTCAATATGATACGAATAGAGACCGGCTCACCCACAAAAGTACGGATTTCCCCATCCAGCAACGCATGGATCATCTGTTCGTTGTTACTGAACGTGATGATTTTGGCTTCCGGCAGCCAGTGTTCAATAAATGACTGCTGCGAGGAATCCCCCAGCACACCAATACGCACACCGGCCAGGTCACTGTAACTGCTGACAGGCATATCGACACTGCGATAAAAGAGTGTCGAGGACATCCCATACAATGGCTCAGAAAACGCAATCCACTTTTGCCTGTCGCGGGTTGGCGTCAGGGCAAAATGAATATCCGCCTTGCCATTTTCCAGAGCTTCCAGGCTGTCACTCCAGTTACCCGTCCTGAAACGGATGGGGCGCCCGGTCTTTTCTGACCAGAGCTTCCACATATCAATGAAAAGACCAGCGGGCTTTCCCAGCGCATTGACAAATGCCAGCGGTGGAAAGCCATTATCAACGGCAACTGTCAACACGGACGCATCATGACGACTGGTATCTGAACGCTTGAGCCAGTCTTCCTGTATCTGAGTTTTTTCATACGTGGGAATGCTCTCCATTCCCTGGGCAATCATCCGCGGCAGGTAAAAGTGGGACTTGGACACCCCAGCCTTGAACGTTGTGGCGTACAGGGGTTTCTCAACGACGCGGAAATCATCCAGAATGCCCCGGTTTGCAAGAAAATACTCAACGGAAGGCATGAGCCCGGCGATCACACGAACATCCCCCTGAGAAGCCGCATTGATCAGCGCCATATAATCCGGGTAACGAACCAGAAAACGATAGCCCGACGATTTCAACACCGCTTCACAACGACTGCCTGCAATGACGCCTACAGCTTCACTCTTCAGGGACTTGATCCGTTTTTTATTGGTATCAATCGTGGAAACATAAAGCCCGCCATTGGCGGTCAGGATCGCGGTGTCTGTATCAATGCTGTCCGACCACTCTTCAACATCCGGGATGGCGGCAATAATATCGATACGCCCTTTCTGCTCCTGCTCCAGCGCTTCTTCTTTCGTCATTTCAGAGAAGCGCAGGGGAATCCCCACCCGTTTTGACCACCGTTTCCACAGTTCAATGACAAGCCCTTCGGCCTCACCCTGGTCATTGGTATACATCAGTGGCACACGGGATTGATAAGCTACGGTGAGTGGCTGGTACTGGTAGCTTCGCGACACCAGCAGATCATCCGCTGCTGAGGCAGGCAGAACCAGTGAGAGTAACATCAGCAGGCAGCACATCCACACTGCCTGTACTCCGGGTATTCGCATGAAATTCTAATCTTGTTCGGGAGCAAAGATAATTTTCGTGCCGAAAGGCAAGTTTATCTGAAAGCTGGCAGCTTACATAGCCAATCCACTTCTGGGAATATAACACTCTCCCCCTGCCATGATGCCCGTCAAAGGTCGGCCAGTGGATGCGTGTTTTCTGGCCAGTTCATCGCAAAATAGTCATCAACCAGCACCATTGGTACGTCTGAAATGGAAGAAAAACTCCAGCCTGGATCATTCGTGCGCTCAACCAGCAAGGCCCGGACGCCTTCAGCAAAGTCACGATGACGTGTGCACTGGATCGCCATGGTGAACTCCATACGGAAGATATCTGCCAACGGCAGCCCCTTTCCCCTGCGTAGCTGTTCAAAGACCAGCCATGTAGAAACCGGGCTTCCCTTTCCCATAGTTTGCGCGGGTCGGCTGAACCAGGATGACAGGTCTGGCTGCACCAGGTTTTCCAGAATACCGGCCGGCGATGATGCATTCATTAAAAGGTCTATCTGAGACTGATGGGCCTGCAGCTGGGAGGTTTCTTCAGGCGCACCGGATAAAGTGGACAGAATGTCAGCCACCTGCTGATGATTCCTCTCAGACTCATCCCCCCAGGAAGCGTTATTCAAGCCTTCCAACAGACTATCCCACTGGCTGGCATCCAGGTAATAGTCAGCCAGCCGGGCATACAGGGCATCCGCTGCCTTCAACCTGACGCCGGTCAAGCCTGCAAACAACCCTAACCGTCCGGGCATTCTATTCAAGAACCAGGTACCCCCGACGTCAGGAAACAGGCCAATGGTAATTTCAGGCATCGCCATCATGGTGGATTCCGTCACAACCCGATGGGATGCACCAGCCATCAGTCCCATGCCGCCCCCCATGACAATGCCATTTCCCCAGCAAATCAGCGGCTTGTCATAGGTGTGAATCTGATAATCCAGTCGATACTCGCGTAAAAAGAAGGCGCTGGCATAGGCATTGTCGCCGTAGTCATTGTCAATGATGGACTGATACAGATTTTTGACATCCCCTCCGGCACAGAAGGCTTTATCACCACTACCCGACAGAATCACGCACACCACATCGTCGTTAACCTGCCAGTCAGTCAACGTCGATGCCAGCTGGTCAATCATCTCCAGTGACAGCGCATTCAGTGTTTCCCGGGCATTCAAACAGACATGACCAATGATCTTACCGGAATCGCTTTTTAACTCTTCCACCAGAACCGGATTCTGCCCCATTGAAACACCCTCCCCTGATGCCATATGGAAAACTCAAACCAGCCATCTGCCAAAACAAACCACCCGGTCAGGTGGCCGCTATATCATGAATCAGCATAATAATAAGTCAAAATATTTCGTTTTCTTGTCAATCAAGCAAAAAGTACGCGCAGAACAAGTCCCAGGCATCACCACGACAAGCTTTCAGACCCTTCACTCATCTATGCTTAAAGGACAATTATTGTTAATGGACAACCCGTTACGCCTGTCCAAAAGGCAGGGAGACAGAGCCATATGCCGGTATCCACGACCATTAGCCCCAAGAAACGTAAAAGCCGATCAGAGCTGCTGAGCGAAAAGCTGGACCAGGTAGTCGCTGACGCAGAAGAGCAAATGACGCGCTTCACATCCATCAAGAATGATCTGGGCTATGAGCCTGACCTTATCAAGGAAGCCAACGAGAAAGGCCTTGTTTCTGGCGAAGACATGAAGGAAGCCATGCAAGAGATGGATGACTGGAAAACCCAGGTCAAAAACGATGTTAAGGAAGCGGTCATGCTGGAGAAACGTCGCCAGAAGGCCGAGCGTAAAGAGCAACGTAAAATGCGGGGCGAGCCTGAACCTGCCGAGGGAAAAAGCGGGGGCCGAAAGCGGCGAGGCAAATTCATTTGACGGTTACCCTTGTGACATGTTGTGTTTTGCTGACAAATAGCACACAGCAAGGCTGACCACAGGTATCGATAAAAACAAAGGGAGTTGGGCATCATGTCTGGCCAGAACATTGGATCAACAGGTGGTATACAAGGCGTCGACCTGAAAGGTATCGGCGAAGCTTCAGGCGAAAAACTGAGCCTCGCTGACCTGATGATGCAAACCATGCTGGACCGATCCGAAATGCTTGACCAGCAGATCCGCAACCAGGCAGCCCTGGTCAAAAGTCAGAATGACCAGATCAAGCAACTTAACCAGATTTACTCCAAGCTCGCCAATCATAAAACCCAAACAGAAACGGTGAGCAAACCCACCTGGTCTGTGGATCACGAAAAAGACCCCAAAGAGATCGCTCTCGATAATGGGAACAAAATCGTTATCCATGGAAAAAGCGAAGCCTGGTCAATCGTCGATGCCAATGGCAACAGCACCAAGATCTGGGGAGACCCACATGTGTCTGAAGGCGACCGGAACGGCTATTGGGATTTCCAGTCTGACGGTACCTTCATGCTGGATGACGGTACCAAAATCCAGGTAAAAACCACCGCCAGGGACAGAAAAGACGGGAACGTTTATACCGATTCACTGACGATCACCAAGGGCAATCAATCCATTGAAGTCACCGGGATTGCGGATAACAAGCCACAAATCGGCAAACCGGAACTGCATGGCGCGATGCTGGATCAAGCGACCAATGACGGCCATGTCTTCAAAATGGGTGACCAGGCTGATGACTGGCTCTACGAGGGAAAAGAACTGGAGCTGGGTTCCAAGATCACGGAAGCCCGTGAACATGAAGAAATGTCTCAAGTTGACGAAAGCAGCAATGTCTACAACCAGGTACTGACCCCGGAAGATGTCAAATTGCTGGAACAAGTGGGCGTAACCGTCTATGACGCCAGCGGAACCGGTTTACTGACACCTCAAGAAATTGCCAACCTGCAAACACAGATCAAGGATATGCGGGACTCCGTGTCCAGTATTTCGAATATCGAGCTGACCAAGCTGGATTCTTACAACAAGAAATACACCCAGTCCCTGGACCTGGCGTCCACGTTCATGAAGAGCCAGTACGACCAGGCCAAAAACATCATCAGGAACATTAACTAGCCATGGCGACTGAAGACGAAAACCTTCATAACGCAATCTACGAGAACAACAAGCTCGTTAACAACGTCGAAGACCAACTCAAGCAACTGGACGCACTGCGTCAGGAGCTTGGCCTTGAGCAGGGCGCAGGCAAGGCCTTCATGGAGCAGATTCCCGAATCCGCAGAAAAGCGTACCGAGGCGGAAAAAGAGCTTAAGCAACTGGGTTCAGCAACGCCTGCCACCAGCAAGAAAAACCGCAAAAAACAGAAAAAGCGCAGCAAAATGGCGCGGGCCATGAAGAACAAGCTTCAGATTTGACCCACCTCTTCAAGCGTCGTTTGCCTGCTGGTTAATCCATTCACATCCGGTAATTGCCAGTCAATGGGCTCTAACCCATTGGCGACCAGGTATTCATTCGTTTTTGAAAAAGGACGGCTGCCAAAAAAGCCCCGGTATGCCGACAGGGGTGAAGGATGGGCGGACTTGATCACCAAATGACGCTGCTGATCAATAAAAGCACCCTTTTTCTGAGCGTACGAACCCCACAGGATAAAGACCAGGCGCTCTCTTTTCTCATTCAGTTCCGCAACAATGCGATCAGTAAACTGCTCCCACCCTCGTCCCTGGTGTGATGCCGCCTGCTTGTGCTCCACCGTCAACACACTGTTCAGCAACAGAACCCCCTGCGTTGCCCAGTGCTCCAGAAATCCATGATTAGCCGGAGGAATACCGAGATCTTCCTGCAACTCCTTGTACATATTTACCAGGGAAGGCGGCGCCTGCACCTCCGGCCTGACCGAAAAACACAATCCATGCGCCTGCCCGGGACCATGATAGGGATCCTGCCCGAGAATCACGACCTTCACCTGATCAAAAGGCGTGAGATCCAGCGCACGGAAGTATTCACTCCCCTTCGGGTATATACATTTCCCCGCCTGCTTTTGCTCCAGAAGAAAGGTTTTGAGATTACGCATGTAATCCTTGTCAAACTCCTCGCTGAGACGCGACTTCCAACTCTCTTCCAGCACGACACCAGGCATGATTACCGTTCCTCGTTAAATTCACAGCGAACCGGGCGCTGCTTTCTGTCAACCAACAACCCCGTTGCCCCTGCCTGCTCTGTCGATTCCAGCACCAGGTAATGATCGACACAGCGAGCCTGTTTTTTAGCCGGAATATGGGAAACAAACTGATCCTGCCCCGGTACATTGGCTATCAGGCTGAACTCTGCCATATAGATAGCATCGGATTCGTTGGAATGTCTAAGATAGCCGTAATAATCCAGGACAAAAACGGTGGCTATCAATGTCACAATGGCAACGGCAAGCAACTGGGTCTGGTGATTTAATTTCATGATATCCCGCTCTATACATCGTTGCGGGCATTTTATTACAGGGGCAGGGGGAGAAGGAAACCGCATTCGCAAAGACACGATAAGCGCATGCCACTGCGAATACGGTAACAACAGCCGTCAATCAGCGCAGAACCACATGATTGAGCATCAGTTCAATCTGTCGATGCAGATAGCCCCGGATAACGGTTTCATCCAGATTCTCCGGATCTTGCAGCAACCCTTCGTATTCAACTGTCATGATCGCCGTAAACATGAGGCGAGAATCCATTTCAGCATTATCAGAACCCGCCTGCCTGAAGAAAGCGACCAGGTCATTGAGTAAATATTGCTGATGTTTGAAGGCAATCGGGCGCAAATTTTCATTGCGCAGACATTCCAGTTTGAACGCCTGTTCCGCCATCAGGTAATCCCGATGATTCCGCAGTTGATTCATCACATAAGCAACGGCCAAATCGGTCATGGCGTTAACCAGGTGCTGGCCGGATTCCGCGGAATCCGAAATGTGCGCCATGGTGTCATGGAGCGTACGATGGGATTCTTCCCAGTAGGAACGGAATTTCTCGGCGCCCATTTCGACAAACAGCGTAAACGTGTCGGTAATGAGATCCGAAATATCCTTGAAGTAATACGTGGTAGCAGACAAAGGAACATCCGCCTCCTTGGCAACCGCACGGTGTCGTACGCCTCGAACCCCATCCCTTACGACGATACGCAGCGCCGCCTCAAGAATGGCCCGTCGCCGCTGTTCACTGCCGGCTCGACTGGTTTTCCGGCCCTTGTAGGTCAGGCCCTCCACCAGTTGTGGTGTTTCTTTGATCGCTTCCATAAGGAATGCCTTGATTTTTCCAGGTTTGCCACGGCCAGTCCCTGGCCCGCCAGTCCCTCGATATGGCCGGTGACAGGCACCGGCCAGTCGGTCTTATGCTTCTGGGCGCATATGGGGAAACAGAATCACGTCACGGATGGACGGTGAGTCGGTAAACAGCATGGCCAGGCGGTCAATGCCGATACCTTCACCCGCCGTCGGCGGCAGACCGTATTCCAGCGCCCGGATATAGTCTGCATCATAGTGCATGGCTTCGTCATCACCGGCATCCTTTTCCTGCACCTGCTGCATGAAACGCTCATGCTGGTCTTCAGGATCATTCAACTCGGAGAAGCCGTTGGCCAGCTCGCGACCGCCCACGAAGAACTCGAAACGGTCGGTGATGTGCGGGTTGTCATCGTTACGACGGGCCAGCGGTGACACTTCAGCCGGGTATTCGGTGATGAAAGTCGGCTGGATCAGCTGGTGCTCGGCGGTTTCCTCGAAGATCTCGGTCTGGATCTTGCCCAGTCCCCAGATTGCTTTCACCTGGATGCCCAGGCTTTCGGCAACCGCTTTCGCCGCTTCACGGTCAGACAGCTGCTCCAGGGTGATGTCCGGACGGTAATGCATGATGGATTCCACCATGGACATACGAACAAACGGCTTGCCCAGATCGTATTCAACCGTTTCCGCCACTTCACCATGCTTGTCGTAGATCGTGTTGGTGATGGTAGTCGTGCCCAGAATATCCTGCGCCAGGGTACGCAGCATGTCTTCGGTCAGGTCCATCAGGTCACGGTAATCGGCATAGGCCTGGTAGAATTCCAGCATGGTGAATTCCGGGTTATGCCGGGTGGACAGACCTTCATTACGGAAGTTACGGTTGATCTCGAACACCCGCTCGAAACCACCCACAACCAGGCGCTTCAGGTACAGCTCCGGCGCGATGCGGAGGTACATGTCGATATCCAGGCTGTTGTGGTGGGTGATGAACGGACGGGCAGTCGCACCACCGGGAATCACCTGCAGCATGGGCGTTTCCACTTCCATGTAATCACGATCCGCCAGGTAACGACGAATACCGTCTACCAGTTTGGAGCGGATACGGAACACTTCGCGGGAACGCTCGCTGGTGATCAGGTCAACATAGCGCTGGCGATAGCGCAGCTCCATGTCTGTCAGACCCTTGTGCTTTTCAGGCAGCGGACGCAGTGACTTGGACAGCAGTTCGAACTGCTCGATATTGACGTAAAGATCGCCTTTACCGGAACGCTGCAGAGTACCGGAAACACCAATGGTGTCTCCCAGGTCCAGTGTCTTGATCTCAGCCAGGGTATCAGCGTCCAGCGACTTACGATCCACGTACAGCTGGATACGGCCGGACATATCCTGCAGCACCATGAAAGCACCGCGGTTCAGCATGACACGACCAGCGACGCTTGCCTGGATACCAGCCTCAGCCAGACCCTCTTTGCTGGCGTCTTTATACGCTTCCTGCAGTTTGCCCGCGTAGTGTTCGCGGCGGAAGCTATTGGGAAAGGCATTACGCGTTTCCCGGATCGCGGCCAGTTTCTCACGGCGCATGGCGATCAGACGGTTTTCGTCCTGTTGTTCGGTTACGCTGTTCTCGGAAGCGGTTTCGTTCGACATTTAGGTAGCTGTCCTGAAAACTCAGGGAGCGGGCCTCGCCCGCTCCGGATTGGAATCAATGATAGAAGATGGCACAGATTTTTTCCCGATCATATACGGGGGGACGCTTAAAGTCCCTGTTTCAAACTGGCCTCGATAAACTTGTCCAGATCACCATCCAGCACCGCATTACAGTTACTGGTTTCCACGCCGGTACGCAAATCCTTGATGCGGGAGGAATCCAGCACATAGGAACGGATCTGGCTGCCCCAGCCGATATCTGACTTGCTGTCTTCCAGCGCCTGCTGGTCCGCCGTGCGTTTCTGCATTTCCAGTTCGTAGAGCTTGGCCTTCAGCTGCTGCATGGCCTTGTCACGGTTCTGGTGCTGGGAACGCTGGTTCTGGCACTGTACGACAATACCCGACGGCATATGGGTAATACGGATCGCGGAATCCGTGGTGTTTACGTGCTGACCGCCGGCGCCGCTGGACCGGTAGGTATCCACCCGCAGGTCCGCCGGGTTGATTTCAATCTCGATATTGTCGTCAATCTCCGGCGACACAAACACCGAGGAAAACGACGTATGTCGGCGATTACCGGAATCAAACGGCGATTTACGCACCAGACGATGAACGCCGGTTTCGGTTCTCAGCCAGCCAAAGGCATACTCACCGGTAAACTGTACGGTCGCGGACTTGATGCCCGCCACTTCACCGGCAGAGACTTCAATAATTTCCGTTTTGAAACCGCGCTTCTCACCCCAGCGCAGGTACATACGCAACAGAATGTTGGCCCAGTCCTGGGCTTCAGTACCACCGGAACCCGCCTGGATATCCAGGTAGGCATTGTTCGCATCCATCTCACCGGAAAACATGCGGCGGAATTCCAGCTGTTCCAGGTGATGCCCCAGGCTTTCCAGCTCAACGACGATTTCTTCCACACCATCGCTGTCGCCCTCTTCAACCGCCATATCCAGCAGTTCCTGGGCATCAATCAGACCCTGGGTCAGATCTTCAATAGTACGTACGACCCCTTCCAGCTGGGAACGTTCACGCCCCAGCGCCTGGGCATTTTCCGGATTATTCCAGACCGCCGGGTCTTCCAGCTCTCTTTCAACTTCTACCAACCGGTCTTTCTTGTTGGCGTAGTCAAAGATACCCCCTGAGCACAGTGGTGCGCTCGGTCATATCTTTGATGGTATTCACGATGGGATTGACTTCCATTGCTGTAATTCCGCGCTGAATCTTGTTACTGAGACAAAGCCGGTAACTTTACCAGATTGCCTGTCAGGACAAAATACACTCACCCCGACCATTCATTGCAGGCATGATAACTTGAATATTTAATGAGAATGATTATCATTTGATAAATTACATCCGGGTGAGACTGCCGTCATGAAAGCAACGCCCAATCTGGCTGAACAACAGCAGGTATTGCATCAGACCCGCCAGGCCTTCATGAGCCCGGAGGCGGACCCCGACAGTCCCGGCCTGATTGACCGTTACCTTGACCAGGCGATTACCCTGGCGGACACCTTGCAGCAGTCGGGCAAACGCCTGCAACAGGAAGCCCTGCTGTTCAGCGTCTTTAATGACCTGGTGAACGCCATTGCCGATCCCCTGCGTCCCGGGGTGTTTCGCGCCAACTGCCTGGACCGGCTCTATCGCCCCCTGGTCTGCCTGAACCACTTTTATGGCAGCCATCCCGGGGGTAAGGCATCACTCAGGAAACTACACTGGGAAATGCAGCTGATAAGCCACTACTTCTCACCCTGACCCTGTGACCACTGCAAAGGAACCGAGGCCATGCCAAGCACATCCAGAGGCGCCACCCGAACAGAGACCGACAGCATGGGTGACGTCACCGTTGCCGCCGATGCCCTCTACGGCGCCCAGACCCAGCGTGCTATCGATAATTTTCCGGTCAGTGGCCTGCGCATGCCGGACGGTTTCATCCGCGCCCTCATTCTCATCAAGCAGACGGCGGCCGAAACCAACCGCGAACTGAATCTGCTGGATGACGAACGCGCCGACGCCATCATCACGGCCTGTTCAACATTGCTCGAATCACCCGCCATGGCCACCTGGGGCTGGCATTTTCCCGTTGATGTGTTCCAGACAGGTTCCGGCACCAGCAGCAATATGAACGCTAATGAAGTGATTGCCCACATGGCCTCGGAAGTCCTCGGAGAAGCGGTCAGCCCCAACGACCATGTCAACATGAGCCAGAGCAGCAATGATGTCGTCCCCACCGCCATACATCTCAGTGCGGCACTGGCACTGGAAGAAACATTGCTGCCGGCGTTGAAGCATCTGGAAGCCATCATTCGCGGCAAAGCAGACAGTGTTGATCAAATTACCAAAACCGGCCGCACCCATTTAATGGATGCCATGCCAATCCGGATGAGCCAGGAACTAAATGGCTGGGCGGATCAGATTCTCCATGCACGGGAAATGATTGAAACCGCCAGACCGGCGTTACACCGGCTGGCACAGGGCGGCACGGCAGTGGGCAGTGGTATCAACGCTCACCCAGACTTTGCGAAACAATTTGCACAGACACTGAGCAACAAAACCGGCCTAGCCCTCTCCCCTTCCCGACAATGCTTTGCCAGCCTTTCCGGGCAGGACGCTGCCGTCACACTGTCAGGTCACCTGAAAACACTGGCAACGGCCCTGATGAAAATCAGTAACGATTTGCGCTGGATGAATTCAGGCCCCCTCGCAGGGCTGGGTGAAATTGAGCTGGAAGCCCTGCAGCCGGGTTCATCCATCATGCCGGGCAAAGTGAATCCGGTCATTCCTGAAGCGGTAGCCATGGTGGCTGCCCAGGTGATGGGTAACGATGCCACCATCACCCTTGCCGGACAGTCCGGTAACTTCCAGCTCAACGTCATGCTGCCGGTCATTGCCTATAACCTGCTGCAAAGCATTGGCCTGCTGGCCAACAGCAGCATACTGCTGGCAGACCGCGCCATCACGACCTTTACCGTCAACCAGGACAACCTCAACCAGGCCCTGGCGAAAAACCCCATCCTGGTCACGGCCCTCAATTCAAAAATTGGCTACCTGAAAGCGGCGGACATCGCCAAGAAAGCCTACAAGGAAGGTCGCCCCATCATTGATGTTGCAGAACAGGAAACCGGTCTCAGCCGGGAAGAACTGCAGCACCTGCTGGATCCGGCCACTCTCACGCAGGGAGGCATACCAGACTGAGACAACCGTTGAATTTAACGCAAACCACGAAGCACTGATTTTTTTGTTGATAGTCTCTTGTTCGAAAGGTGTACGACACGTGTCTAAAATAGGACTCTTCTACGGTAGTGATACCGGCAATACGGAAGTGATCGCCCGCAAACTGGCAGAGCGACTGGCCGGTGCAGAAATCGATTTATACAACATTGCCGAGGCCGGCCCGGATGATATGGATCGTTACGAAAAACTGATCCTGGGGATTCCCACCTGGGACTTTGGCGGCATACAGGAAGACTGGGAAATCTTCTGGCCCAGCCTGGAAAGCCTTGATTTCACGGGCAAGACCGTCGCGCTCTTCGGCCTGGGCGACCAGTTCGGTTTCGGGGACTACTTTCTTGACGCCATGGGGCTACTCTACGATGTGGTCGTGGAAAAAGGGGCGACGGTTATCGGCTTCTGGCCCACCGAAGGCTATGATTTCGAGGCGTCAAAGGCCCTGGCGCCGGACGGTGAGCATTTTGTCGGCCTGGCCATAGACGAAGACCAGCAGTTCAATCTCACTGACGAGCGGCTTGACCGCTGGTCACAACAGCTGACTGCCGAGTTTGGCTGATAGTCAAACCCTACAGCAATGCCAGGTCCAACTAACATTTTGAGTGGTTATTCGATACATAACGTCCTCCCCCTCAGTCTGGATGGAACTTTCAGGCAGAACCTGTACCTATAGAAACACAGGGACACGGTACGCATGGCATTGCCGGTCAATACCGCAAGAACTGCGATGACTGATGCTTTCATTCACTGTTAACCTTTTCTGGCTCAGGGCTTGTTAACAACATCCCCTGAACCAGTAAACAGGATAATTAACAGTAAGTCCCTGTCAGATGTTATCGCTACAGCGCAGCAGTGGTGCGTTGAGAAAACCCAGGTCTGCGTACCTGGCAAGTATCCGGTAAATGTTAAGCCCGTTCACTGCAACAGGGCAAAGTCAGCCCGCGAGGATATTGAACCTTGAAACCATTAAATCTTAAATTTATAACCAGCTTTTCTTATCTGACTCAGAGAGTACCTTCCCAAAAACAATGTGCTACGCCCGAACTCGTCAGCGGGGGCAACATGGTTTCTAACGATCGCCGCTTAGAACATGAAATCATCAAGGCAGAAGATAATACGGCTTACCTTATTGACACCTGCAATAAATTTTGCACACTCAAAAAACTGCCCGATGAATACCGTTTTTTTATTGTTAGCGATAAAGACAACCTGTTAAAAACCATAAAACCCTATATCAGAGAGCTTTCAAAAAGAAAAATTATCATTTTGGCCCTTGCCGAAAAAAACCCAATAAAAGAAGAAATAAAGAAAACGTATTACAAGAAGGACAAACCGGACGAGCTTATAGACAAGTTTTTCAGCGCCCCTCACTTAAATCCGAAGACTCTGACCGACGAAGGACTTGCT
>NZ_BAAJPA010000007.1:0-255143 GCF_057552235.1 Kistimonas ophiarachnellae
ATCCGTGTCGTCGGCCAGTACGTCAATGGTCAGGGTTTCGTTCTCATGGCCCTGTGGCGGTATCGAGCGTCGCCACCGGCGCGTCGTTGGTGCCGGTCACCGTAATGGTCGCTGTTGACTCAGAGGTAGCCCCTTCGTCATCGGACATCACATAGCGGACAGTGACAGTAGCCGTGTCACCACTGGCCAGGCTGTCGAAATCCGTGCCCGGCACAAACTGCAGCTGGTTGTTGACGATGCTGACCGTGCCCTGGCCACTTAACGGATTCCCGTCACCATCCACGATCTGCACACTGTCCAGACTGAAGTTGGCGGGGTTGTCGTTGTGATCCAGATCCGTGTCGTCGGCCAGTACGTCAATGGTCAGGGTTTCATTCTCATGGCCTGTGGCGGTATTGGCTGTCGCCACCGGCGCGTCGTTGGTGCCGGTCACCGTGATGGTGGCCGTTGATTCAGACGTAAGCCCTTCGTCATCGGACATTTCATAGCGCACGGTCACCGTGGCGGTCTCGCCACTGGCCAGGTAATCAAAGTCACTACCGGGCACAAATTCAAGACGGTTGTTGTCTATGCTGACGTTGCCATGGCCTGCCAGTGGGCGACCGTCACTATCAACAATCTCAACATTTTCGAGCCTGAAGTTAGCCAGGATATCGTCGTGATCCGCATCCGTATCGTCCGCCAGCACATCAATGGTCAGGATTTCGTTTTCATGCCCCCCGGCTGTGTCAGCCATCGCCACCGGCGTGTCATGGGTGCCGGTGACCGTGATGGTGGCCGTTGACTCCGATGTTGCCCCTTCGTCATCAGACATCACGTAGCGCACAGTCACCGTGGCGGTCTCACCGTCAGCCAGATAATCAAAATCACCGCCGGGCACAAATTCAAGACGGTTGTTGTTTATGCTGACAGTCCCCTGGCCGGACAGTGGTCGGCCGTCGCCATCGACAATCTCAACATTGTCGAGCCTGAAGTTGGCCGGAGTATCGTTGTTGTCCACGTCCGTGTCGTCTGCCAGCACGTCAATGATCAGGGTCTCATTCTCATGCCCCGTGGCGGTATTGGCCGTCGCCACCGGCGTGTCATTGGTGCCGGTGACCGTAATGGTGGCCGTTGACTCCGATGTAGCCCCTTCGTCATCGGACATCACGTAGCGCACAGTTACCGTGGCTGTTTCGCCCTCTGCCAGGTAATCAAAATCACCGCCAGGGACAAATTCAAGACGGTTGTTGTCTATGCTGACAGTCCCCTGGCCGGACAGTGGTTGGCCGTCGCCATCGACAATCTCAACATCGTCGAGCCTGAAGTTGGCCGGATTATCATTGTGGTCCACGTCCGTGTCGTCAGCCAGCACGTCGATGGTCAGGATTTCGTTCTCATGGCCTGAGCCGGTATTGGCCGTCGCCACCGGCGCATCGTTGGTGCCGGTCACGGTAATCGTCACATCGGCCGTGGCTGTAGCGCCCGCCCGGTCTGAAATCCCGTACCGCACGGTCACCGTGGCCATTTCACCACTCGCCAGGTAATCAAAATCCGTTCCCGGCGTAAATGCTATCTGCCTGTCTGTGACAACCACACTGCCATGGCCGTTTAACGGCTCTCCATTACCATCAACAATGACGGCACTGTCCAGGTTCAGTGACTCGTAGGTATCGCCATGATCAAAATCGGTATCATTGACCAAAACATCCAGCAGCAACGTCTCATTTTCCAGACCGCTGCCCACATCAGCCCGCGCAACCGGAATATCATTGGTGCCCGTCACGGTTACCGCGACAACCTGCTCAACGGTACTGCCATGGTTATCCGTAATCGTATACCGGTAACGGACAACCACCTGCTCCCGATCTTCCAGGTATGAATAAGCGGAAGGGTCAACCGTCATCTGGTTACCGCTGATATGGATACCTCCGTCATCACCACTGACCAGCCGGACACTGTCCGCCCGGACCGACAGGGTATCACTGGCATCAAGGTCACCGGCATGAGTCAGCAGATCCAGGGTATAGCGGTTATCTGCATCCTCACTCTCCGATGTCACCGCCCGACTGACAAACGGCGCGTCATTGCTCCCCGTTATCGTCAGCGTCACCGTCGATTCAGACGCGGCGCCAAAACGGTCAGACATCGTGTAACGCACAACAACCGTCGCGTCTTCCCCCGCCGCCAGCGCCTCAAAATCCCTGCCCGGAATAAACGCCAGCTGATTGTTGACTATGCTGACCTGCCCCGTTCCCGTGTCGGCCATACCCTCAACACGCACAATCGTCACGGTGTCGAGGCTGAAGTTAGCCGGGCCGTCATCCGTATTGGCATCTTTGTCATTGGCCAGTACATCTACGACAAATGACGTATTCTCTTCCCCGGTACCACGATCCGCCTGGGCAACCGGAATCTCATTGACGCGCATCACGGTTGAGAATACCGGTTCGTCTGACGACGCCTCTTCCTTTTTATTCCTGGTACCCGGAGCTGTGTCGACGGGTTGCCTACTTTCGGAGGAATCAATGTTCAAAAAACTGGAACTGGTTCTGCTTACCGTGACAGAGGTATCCAGCTTCTCTTCATCGATATTCAAGCCACCCTGTTCGTTGTAGCTGGAAGAGCGCTCACTGGCTGGCGACTGCTGGCGTGTAGAAGTTCCATCAACACTCTGGGAGATAACCGTATAATCAGACTGGCCTCTGTCAGTGCCGTCAACATCTTCAGGATCGACAGGATTATCCGATTCGCCTGAAAACGACTGCTGGCGTGCGGGCGTTCCATCAACGGTCTGGGAGATAACCGTATAATCGGCCTGACCGCTGTCAGTGTCGTCAACATCTTCAGGATCGACAGGATTATCCGATTCGCCTGAAGACGACTTTTGTTGTGTAGAAGGTTCGCCGGGTGTCTGGGAGAGAACCGTATAATCAGCCTGGCCGCTGTCAGTCTCTTCAACGTCTTCCTGCCCAGGAGGATTCCCGGACTCACCGTCCGCCTGTGGATTACCGAACCGGTCATAGGTCACGCCGTCCACAACGATAACAGGCTCATTGGCGCTGCCACCGTCAGCCGACTCGCCAGTCTCCTCCTGATCATCGTCTGCTACAACCGCCTGTTCGTCCGATAACGTTTCAGACGTTCCCTCTTCAGAATACTCCTGCGATACCTGTGCTTCTTCAGCCGGTACCTGTGCCCCCTCTGTCGATGCGCCTTCTGGCGTCGGCGCCTCTTCCGGCTCCGGACCCGCTTGCTGATTATCCTGGTCTGCCATAGAACCTCCCTATCAATGGCATGTAATCACCACGATTCATCCTTGAATCACTCAACCGTCAATCCAAAAAGGTCGCAGTGTCTCGCTGTCCCGGCTGGTTGATTTCCTCCAGAAAAATTATCCGGGCTATTTAGTCGCTTGTACGGATTAAAGTTATTCAGCCACCCAGAGTCGCTATCCTGATACGTCATCATCGACAGGCGTACAAAACAGCGCATCCCCTTCCTGAATTGAAAAAATACCCTTATCAAAAAAACAGCTAAAAACCTTCTATTAACTTAGAGGTAGCCTATTTATTTAATGATAAACGCTTTAGAACGGGAAAAATGATCAACAATACAACCAGGCAGGCGGTTTTTAGAAAGGATTGTAATTAAATCCTGCGCAACAGTGCGATTAATGCCGATACATTAACCGATAAATGGAGAGATATGACTAATACTGATATGCCATAACGACGGCTGTAGATTATTTCAGATTATGGCAACAACAGGTTCAGTCATCCTTAAGCAAAATATCGAGCCACGAGAGCAGATCCCCGGTTGCACTCAGCAGTTTGAGTCGCGCATACAGGAGTTCATAGTGGGCTGAGGTATAAGCCTGCTGGGCCTGAAACAGCTCATTAGCGCTGTCGAGCAGATCAAGCAGCCCCCGCTGACCAAGGGAAAACTGTTCTTCGTAGGCTGACTGGGTCTTCCGACTGGCCACCACATGGGTCTCAAGGAAGGGCATCCGCTTTTCAAGGTAACGATAGGACGACCAGGCCAGCTCCAGGGATTCGTTAAGCTGACGACGGCTCTTTTCACGCATCTCTTCACGCTCAGCCATACGGTAGGCCGCCTCCGTTATCGCCGCTTTGTCAGCCCCCCCGCGATAAAGGTTGTAACTCATCCTGAGCATGACCTGGAGGTTATCGTCACTGGCTTTGACTCCGTCAGCATCATGACTCCAGCTCCGATCGACTTCCAGCTTCAGAGAGGGAAAGTAATTCGCCTGGCTGGCTTTATAGGCATTTTCCGTGACTTCAACCTCGAGACTGGCAACCTGCATCAGGGGATGCATCATAAGCTTCTGCCTGGCAGCCCCCAACGCGTGGTAAGGTAACGCTTTACCCATCATTGGCGGCAGCAGTGATCCCGGTGAACGATCAGTCACCGAGAGGAACTGGCTTTCAGCATCATCCAGGTTATTGCGCGCGACCATCAGGTTGGCAGCCGCCCGGGCCATCCGACCTTCTATCTGGGACAGGTCGGCCTTGCTGGCCAGCCCCTGCTCAACCCGCTGGCGAATCTGGCCATGGGTTTTTTCATGGATACCATAGTTTTCTTCGGCCAGCTCCAGCTGCCCGCGCTTTTCCTGCAAGGTAAAATAGACTTCAGCGATGGATAAGGTTGTCTCCTGCGCAGCATTCAGCCAATCCTGCCGACGAGCCAGGTAGCTATGGCCTGCCTGTTCAATACGGTTGTCGGTAGCGTAACCTTCGAATAACGGCTGCCGCAGGCTAAGCGACAACTCCTGACGGGTCATGTGGGTATCTTCATTACCACTGGAACGGGTCGTTGAACTGTTACGACGTTGTTTACCCCAGCCACTTTGCAGGTCGATGGTGGGCAGTTTCCCGGCCTTGGCCTGCTTTAATCCGGCTTTTTCAGCCTGCATGCGGTTATAGGCAGCCATGACATCCGGGTGCTCATCAAGGATTTGCCTAATCAATCCTTTCAATGAAAGAGCTTCATCTGCCTGTGCGGTATGGCTGCCTGCTAACAGCAGTAAAAACGACGCAACCTGCAGTATTGTTGTGTATCGTATCATCACAGCATTCCTGCCCGATTTTTTTCCATGCAATGACGTTTGTACATCCCTTCAGCATTCCATGAAATAACAACCAATCTTTCGCAAAAACTGAAACATTCCACTTTCAGCGTTCTGTAAACGCTCGGTTCTTCGCCCTGAGAATCGGTTTCATCAGATACGCCAACAGACTTTTCTGTCCGGTAATAATATCCACTTCAGCCTGCATGCCAGACATAATTGGCAGCGGCTTATCAATTCCACCCAAATGAGACTCATCGGTTTTTATTTTGACGATATAAAAGGCTTCGTCCTTTTCATTCTGTATAGTATCGGCACTTATATGGACGACTTCACCATCGAGCCCACCGTAAATGGTGAAGTCATAGGCAGTCAGTTTGACAACCGCCTTGAGCCCAACCCGGATAAAGGCAATATCCCGTGGGCTGACCATCATTTCCACTTCCAGCGAATCCCCGATTGGAATGATGTCCACCAGGTCCATGCCCGGGTCTACCACGCCACCCAGGGTATTGATATGCAGCTTCTGGATAATACCGTTGACCGGTGAACGGATAATGGTTCGGGATACTCTGTCACCCAGTGATTTCCGCGCCTCTTCCAGCTGATCCAGCACTACGTCCACTTCCTTGAGGGACTCAAGGGTTTCCGTACGGTATTTCAGCTCGACCTCAGCCAGCCTGTCCTGAATTTCATCACGGGCAGCCTCCAGCCTGGGAATAGATAACTCGGCATTCTCTTTCTGAGAGGCAAGGTCGTTGACTTCCTGTTCCAGTCGTAACAGCTGGACTTTAGACACAATCCCTTTTTCCGTCAGCGGCTCGGTCATCTCAAACTCCTGCCTGGACAGCAGGTAATTCTTCTCCAGTATTTTCAACTGTGCACGGATGGTCGTCAGTTCCTGTACCGCCTGCCGCTCTTGTTGGCGTATGACGCTCCGTTCAGCTTCATGGGCATTACGACGGTTCTTGAATAACTGCTGTTCCCGGATACGGTAATTTTCGTATTCATCCAGCTCTTCGGGGAACGTCAGTGATTCACTGTCAGCCAGATCCGCATTCAAGCGCACCGCACGCGCCAGGTTGCTGTAATAATCCAGTTCCTTTTCGCGGTAGTTGGAGGCAAACTGGGTGTCATCGAGCTCCATCAAGGGCTGGTGGAGTTTGACCTCATCACCTTCCCCGACAAAGATAGTCTCAACAATCCCCCCTTCCAGGTTCTGAACCACCTGCAATCGGGAAGACGGTATGACCTTGCCCTGTCCCCGAGTGATTTCATCCAGTTCCGTCAATGCAGCCCAGATAGTTGCCGACACCAGGAAAGCCGTCAGACCCAGTATCAGCAACCGGGTCAGGTAGGCAGTATTCATCATCATGGCCGCGCTGGACTCGGACATGAACTGCAACTCCGGCGGTGTACGCAGCCAATAGCGCTGCTCCGCCCCTTTCTTCCGGAACCGGGGAAAGTAAGGGCGAAGCGCGCGACCGACCGGACTGCTCCAGAACTGCCGCCGGGTTTTAATGAAACGGTATTTTACCGCTCTTAATTGCTTCGATAACGCCATCCTTGGCTCCATACGCAACTAACGCACCGTGGTCCAGTACCGCCAGCTTATCCACCAGCCCCAGCAATGATGTACGGTGTGTGATGAGAATAATTGTCTTGTCCTTGCAATGTTCCTGAATATTGGCAATGACCCTGGCTTCGGTCACCTGGTCCATGGCACTGGTTGGCTCATCCAGGATCAGGATCGGCGGATCCAGCAGTAGCGCCCGGGCCAGGATGACGGCCTGTCGCTGTCCACCGGACAGGTTTGCCCCCCGCTCAGCCACCGGCATATCCATACCTTCGGGGTGCAGGTTCACAAAATCCGTGACACAGGCAATTTTGGCCACTTCCGCGACCCGCCCCATGTCAACATCTTCCGCACCCAGGGTAATGTTGTGCTTGACCGTCCCGAAGAACAGGT
The DNA here is from genome assembly GCF_057552235.1 of Kistimonas ophiarachnellae. Lineage (NCBI taxonomy): Bacteria > Pseudomonadati > Pseudomonadota > Gammaproteobacteria > Oceanospirillales > Endozoicomonadaceae > Kistimonas > Kistimonas ophiarachnellae. The sequence goes on from NZ_BAAJPA010000007.1 coordinate 7,038, forward strand.
TCATATCCTGCGGGACACAACCAATCAGGCGCTGGCGCTCAGCCGGGTCCACCTGGTTGATATCAATGCCATCCAGCCGAATTAATCCTTCCGAAGGCTTGTAGAGTCCCGGCAGCAGTTTCGCCAACGTGGATTTCCCGGATCCGATCCGGCCGAGCAGTCCGACCTTTTCGCCCGATTCAATCTTGATCGTTAAATCCCTGATCGCCGGTACCGGTTGATCTGCATAGGTGAACGAAAGGTTGTTGATCTGAAGTTCACCCCGGCAATTGTCCAGATGTAAATAGGCTTTCTCGGGATTACGCTCCCTGGGCATCTCCATAACTTTCTGCAAGCCTTCCAGGGCGGCCTTGGCCTGGTTGTAACGGGTCGAGAGACTGGCCACCTGAACCATCGGCCCCATGGCGCGCCCGGACAGCATCACACTGGCAATCAGCGCACCCATACTGGCTTCGCCGGCACTGATCAGGTAGACGCCGACCAGAACTATCAGGATGGTGGCACTGCTCTGGACAAAACCGGCAAACAGGCTGGCGGAATTACTCAGTTGCTTCCCTTTCATGCTCCAGCGGGAGATATGGCCAACCGAACTTTCCCAGGTATGCTGCATCTGGGACTCTGCCCCGTAAAGGCGCAGAGATTCCAGCGCCGTGAGATTCTCGATCAGGCTGGCATTTTTCTGGGCCGAGGCGCGATAAGTTTTTTCAATGGATTCTTTCAGAGGCTTCTGGATCAAGAAGCTGTAAATCAGGATGGCAATGATCCCAACCAGCGGCACCAGGGCGATAGGGCCACCGACCATGAAAATGGCCAACAGCAGCAGAACAGTAAATGGAATATCAATCAATGTGGTGGTGGTCGATGATGTAATGAACTCCCGGATACTTTCAAATTCCTGCATACTCTTGGCAAAACTGCCTACCGATGCCGGCTTGGACGCCATCTCCAGTCCCAGCACGTGTTCCATGATACTGGCCGAGAGCAGGATGTCGGATTTCTTGCCCGCCACATCAATACAGTAAGAGCGGAGCCATTTCAGGATAAAATCGAAGGTGAAGGCAATCAGCCCCCCGATGGACAACATCCACAGGGTTTCTATCGCATTATTGGGCACGACCCGGTCATAGACATTCATGACAAAGAACGGACTGACCAGCGCCAGCATGTTAATCACGAATGAGGCCACCAGCACATCCCGGTAAATGGGTGCCGACCGGAGAATCGTCCCCCAGAACCAGTGGGACTGCTTCTGCTTCAGAACTTCCGGTGTTCTGCTGTCATGTTCCAGCCGACGCTTGACCAGCAGGATAGAGCCATTGCCAGCCGCTTCCAGCTCTTCAAACGACACTACCCGGCTTTCAGGTTCGTCACCATGGAGCAGGGTTACCGTGGCTTCCTTGTTCGCCTTATTGACGTCCGTGAGAATGCACCCGGAGTCTTCACTGAATAGAAAAACCGCGGGGCAGATCAGGCTGCTCAGTTCATCCGGCTTGCGATCGAGCATCCGTGAGGAAAAACCGGCGCGTTCAGCAGCGCGGATAAACAGGTCGGGGGTCAGGCTGTGTTCCTTGATCGGCAGACCTGCTGTCAGGGATTCGGCGCTGAGCGGCTTGCCCAGCATTTTGGTCATGGTGACCATGCAAGTCAGCAGGGACGTGGCAGGAATTGTCGTCTCTGATGCCTTATCAGGCGAGTCAAAAGCATCCATGCAGTACAGCCTTTTTCATTCATATATGAGGCGAATATCAGATGTATCGGCCGGACACGGCAAATACCTTAGAAGCGACTGTCCAGGGCATTATCCAATTGATAAATATCGTCCCTGAACCGCACCCTGCCGTTTGCATCGGGCCAGGCGGTAAAATAGACGAAGAAAACCGGTATCTCCTGCTGTAATACCAGTTTTCCAGTATGGCTGGCGCCTGCCAGCGTCCGCCATTCGGCCTGCATACCCTGGGGAGTCACCATCTGCCTGACCAGTTGAACTATGCCCTCAACCCGGGTGCAACCGGAGCTCAGTGAACGGTCATCCTCATCAAACAGTTCCGGTTTGTGGGTATCATGGAGATAAATACCCAGCTTGTTGGGCAGATTTATCTTGTAACGGCCCAGCCGGTTTTCCGGCCCGGGTTTCTGTTCCAGCCGGTAGCGGAACTCTGTCTCCACCAGGCGCTGGAAATCGATCCGGTCAATCGGCACTTCCGGCGCGCGGTCATCCCAGCTTTCATAGACCCTGAACCCTTCCTGCTTCAAAAAACCGGGTGTTTTTTTCTCTTTACGCAGCAGGTCATACGCCGCCAGAGAATGGGGCACCTTCCAGACAGGATTCACTGTCACACTTTCAATGTTTTCCTGAAAAACAGGGGTCTGGCGATCAGGCATACCGCTGATGGCCCGGTAGCGTCCGGCTTCACGGCCGTCATTCATCCATATGACCTCATAGCCGGCGATATCCACCCAGACATGCTGCTCCGGCAACGCCCGGGGCAACCAGCGCAATCGCTCAAGATTCACTCTGAGGGTACGAATGCGATCATGGGTAATCGCGACGAGCGCCTGGCGTGTCATTGGACCAAGGCGTCCGTCCGGCCCCAGGTTGTAACGCTCCTGAACCCTGGTCAGGGCCTCAAGATGGTCTTCACTGTAATGATCATCCGGCAGGCCGTGGGCAAGATCCAGATCACGCAGCCAGGCATTGAGCAGGGGGATGGCAATATGCTGATCTCCCCCATAAATCACCAGGTCATCAGGAAACAGTCGCCGCGCGTCCTTCAACCAGTACTGTAAGCGGGCCATCGCCTCCCGGAGGGCTTCATACTGGGGAATCGCGGATTGGATCAGGTAGAGCTGATTGATATCTACCCTTTGCTGTTCAGGCGACAATAAAGGTACGTCCGGTATCTGCCATCCTGGCTGATAAAGATGTCGGTCAACCCCACCCGTATCGAGGTAACGGGCATATTTCGTGGTAATAGCCTGTAATTGTGCCGGGGAAGGAGACGTCGACAGAATCAGCCAATCCTGGTGAGACACTGACAAACCATGACTGGGCAGGCTGGCCAGCCAATCCAGCAAGTGCCGCTCTTGTGCAGGAAGATGAGGGGTAACTGTCAACAACAGCACGACTGCAAACCACCGGTGCATGATTCTGTCCATACCTCCCAACAAACATCAGGTATACAGGCATGTATCGGCGGCTTTCGTGAGTAGTTCTGGATCAATTACGAATATAAAAACGGCGGACTGTCGGGATTTCTGATAAGTCCCGACAGCCTTGCGCCGGGATCAGGCACCTAACAAGGATTGCCCGCAGACCCGGATCACATTGCCATTAACACCGGCTGAGGCCGGGCTGGCGAAAAAGGCGATAGTCTCAGCAACATCCTGGGGTAACCCGCCCTGGGAAAGCGAGTTCATGCGCCGCCCTGCTTCCCGGGTCAACAGGGGGATGGCGGCGGTCATCTGGGTTTCAATAAAGCCCGGAGCAACGGCATTAATAGTGATCTGTTTCTCCGCCAGCGGCTTTGCCATGGCCTCCACATAACCAATGACACCCGCCTTGGATGCCGCATAGTTAGTCTGACCAAAATTTCCGGCAATACCGCTCATGGAGGATACACAGACAATCCGTCCACCGGAGCGCAACAGGTCTCTCGCCAGCAAGGCATCATTGATACGCTCTTCAGAACAAAGGTTAATATCCATAACCATGTCCCACCATTCCGGTTTCATCCGGGCCAGTGTCTTGTCACGGGTGATCCCGGCGTTGTGCACCACAATATCCGCACCTCCGCCGATCTCCATCAGCGCATCGGCGATTGTCTCCGCCGCTTTGTCATCCGTGATATCAACTGCCAGTGCCTTACCATTAATCGATGCGGCAACCACTTCCAGCGCCTGGGAGGCCGCAGGAATATCCAGACACACCACCGTTGCACCATCCCGTGCCAGTATCCCGGCAATGGCTTCACCGATGCCCCGGGAAGCGCCAGTCACCAGCGCCACTTTGCCTGACAGGGGTTTCTGCCAATCAAGAGGCTCTTCATCCTGAGCACTCCCAACCGTAATCACCTGGGCAGAGACATAAGCGGAACGGGAAGACAGGCAGAATCGCAGAGGCGATGCCAACAGAGCTTCCGCCCCCTTTTCCACATAAATCAGTTGTACCGTTATCCCCTTGCGCCCGACTTCCTTGGCCAGACTGCGGACAAACCCTTCCAGCGCCCGCATGGCGGCAGCCTGGGAAGGCGTTTTTGCGGCATCCACCGGGCGTCCCAATATCACAATTCTGCCGCAGGGCTGCACCTGTCGAACCAAAGGGCTGAAAAAGGCATGCAGCGCGCGTAGCTCTCCGGTTGAGGCAATCCCGCTGGCATCGAAAACCAGCCCTTTGAAGCTCGCCCCTCTTTCGTCCTGTAAATCGACCGCTTCTGACTGTCCTCCGACAGCTGTTACTGCATCCGCTATCGGGTCTGCTGTCTCTGACGTCGTCATCCGGCATAAATCCACCCCACCATCGCACAGGGCTTTGGCCAAGGCCGGTAGCAACTCAGCCTTGTCGGCAGCTCCCAACAGCACCTTGCCCCGGATGACGGTATCCGATGTCTTACCCTGCCGCTCCAGCGGCACCGGGGTCGGCAAGCCAAGCGCACTGAACAGGCTTTTACCCAGGGAGGAATTGGCAACTTTCTGATATTTATCGGGCATGGCGGGCCTCTTTTGTTATCGGCGACATCATTGTCTGCAGGCAGACACCCTCTGGCGGCCTGCTATTTCAGCAAAGCCTTCACGCCAGGGAATTGACTGGCCACAGAAGAATACGGGGCTGACAGGCCAATGAGAAGCAGGGCATGATGTTTAGACTGCCCTCACACACAATAACAGCTGCATCGCGGGGACATTATGAACCAGACCCTCACACGCGTCGCCATCATCGGAGGCAACCGTATCCCCTTCGCCCGCTCGAACGGGGCCTACGCCAACGCCAGCAACAAGGACATGCTGACCGCTGCACTCAATGGCCTGGTCAACCGCTACCATCTGCAAAATGAACGGCTGGGCGAAGTAGTGGCTGGTGCCGTCATCAAGCATTCCCGGGATTTCAACCTCACCCGGGAGGCCGTACTGAATACGGCACTGAGCCCGGAAACGCCCTGCTACGATATCCAGCAGGCCTGCGCCACCGGCCTGGAAGCGGCCATTCTGGTCGCCAACAAGATTGCTCTCGGGCAGATAGATGCCGGGATCGCCGGCGGCTCAGACACCACCTCCGATGCACCAATCGGCGTCAATGAAGAGTTGCGTCACATTCTGCTGGCGTTGAACCGTGCCCGATCCCTGGGAGAACGCCTGAAGCTGGTGGCCCAGATCCGTCCACGTCACCTGATTCCCCTCATTCCGGTCAATGGCGAACCCCGTACCGGCAAATCCATGGGTGAACATGCCGAAATCACCGCCAGGCACTGGGAGATTGCCCGGGACGACCAGGACCAGATGGCCTTCAACAGCCACCAGAACCTGAACAAGGCCTATCTTTCAGGATTCTTTGACGACCTGGTCTCCCCATTCCAGGGATTGGAGCGGGATAACACCCTGCGCCCGGAAACCTCACTGGAGAAGCTGGCCAGCCTTAAGCCGGTCTTTGACCGTGACGGGGGCACCCTGACTGCCGCCAACAGCTCGAATCTGACTGACGGAGCGTCCTGCGTGCTGCTGGCCAGTGAACACTGGGCAGCTGAGCGCAACCTGCCGGTACAGGCTTATCTCACATACTGTGAATCCGCTGCCGTCGACTTCTTTGGCAAGGCTGACAATGACAAGGAAGGCCTGTTGATGGCTCCCACCTATGCCGTACCCAGAATGCTGCAAAATGCCGGGCTGACCCTGCAGGATTTTGATTTCTATGAGATTCACGAGGCGTTTGCCGCGCAGGTACTGTCTACGCTCAAGGCGTGGGAAGACCCGACATTCTGTCGGGAAAAACTGGGACTTTCTGCTCCGCTGGGCGCCATTGACAGGAACAAGCTCAATATCAAAGGCAGCTCACTGGCCACCGGCCACCCCTTCGCCGCCACCGGCGCCCGGATCATCGCAACACTGGCCAAGACACTGGCAGAAAACGGTGGTGGTCGAGGCCTGATTTCCATCTGTGCTGCCGGTGGATTAGGGGTCACCGCCATTGTGGAACGGTAATTGCCCTTTCCCTGCCCTGAGCTTGTATATACTTAGGGGTATATTTGATGGCAGGTTTTCAGGATGCATAAATGCTACTGAACGTTGCCTGGTGTGAAGTTCTGGCTATAAGTCACTGAAATAGCCGGAACTTTACAGGGGGAATGTGAGTCTAACCCTGTAATCACTGCGACCTGTCAACATTTTTAGATCCAGGGAGGATTCACCACCATGTCACACCGGCAGAATGTCGAAGAAAACCTGCAACGCTTTGCCGAAGGGATTGGGCTGGGCGAACTGAAGCTCAATGAACACGGCGCCTGCGGTCTCTGCTTCGACGATACCATGATCGTCAACATCGAGTACCTCGAAGATGACGAGGCCATGGTGTTTGTCTCCTCCGTCAAGCGTCTTGATCCCCACGGTACCGATAAAGCCAAGCTGTTTGAAAAGCTGCTGTTTATCAACCTTCAGCACCACAGCATGCAGGGCGCGTTCCTGGCGCTCAACCATGACAAGACCGAAATCCTGCTGATCAAGTCCATGCCTGGCTCCATTGATTACGGTTCCTTTGAATCCAATCTGGAGAAATTCGTGAATACGCTGGAATGGTGTATCGCTGAAGTGGACAACGAGAGTGATACCCCGATTGACCTGTCCGGTAAAACCGGCCCAACCAATAACGACGCTCCCAAACCTCCACCCGGGCAACCCGGCGGGGACATGGGCATCATGGTCTGATTTCTGGCAGATGCAGGTTCCAAAACAAAAGCGCCGCCCTGCCGGCGCTTTTGTTTTGACGGTTGTCAGCACCTTTTACCGATCGGTCCGGACATCATCAACAGTGGAAACATATACTTTTCAAATATTCCGCTGATCAGACAGAAGGAACTGTCTCGTGAGCAATAATGACGCACTCGAATACCTGACTGAAGCCCTGCAAACCGCCGTTGACGGCAGCCGGCTGGTGGATATCCGTGGCCGGGTCACCGAAGTCCAGGGCATGATCATCAAGGCCGCCGTTGCCGGTGCCAAGATCGGTGAACTGTGTGAGCTGGTAACGCCCGGTGAAGAGGAAGTGGGTTACGCCGAAGTGGTCGGTTTCCAGGGATATGACGCCATTCTTACGCCTCTCGGTGAAATGCTGGGTATATCATCCAATACCGAAGTCATTCCCACCGGCCGGGTCCACCATGTGGCCGTAGGCCCTCACCTTCTCGGCCAGGTACTGGACGGCATGGGTAACCCGATCCATAAGGATCCTGATAACAACACCAAGCCTGAGGCCTGGTATCCGGTTTACGCGGATGCGCCTGATCCCCTGACACGGAAACTCATTGACCACCCGCTTCCCCTGGGCATCCGGGTACTGGACGGGATGCTGACCTGTGGGGAAGGCCAGCGGATGGGTATTTTTGCGGCCGCCGGTGGTGGTAAGTCGACGTTGCTGTCCATGCTGGTCAAGGGAGCAGAGGTTGACGTAACCGTTCTGGCGCTGATCGGTGAACGGGGGCGGGAACTCCGGGAATTCCTGGAACATGACCTGGGTCCGGAAGGCGTTAAAAAGTCCGTTACCGTTGTCGCCACCTCTGACAAATCTTCCATGGAACGGGCCAAAGCCGCTTATACCGCTACCGCCGTTGCTGAATATTTCAGGGATCAAGGTAAGAAAGTTCTGTTACTGATGGATTCAGTCACCCGTTTCGCACGGGCACAACGTGAGATTGGCCTGTCGGCTGGAGAGCCTCCGACACGGCGCGGCTTCCCGCCATCAGTTTTCGCCACCCTGCCCCGCCTGATGGAACGGGCTGGTATGTCAGATAAAGGCTCAATCACTGCACTGTACACCGTCCTGGTGGAAGGTGATGACATGACCGAGCCGGTGGCCGATGAAACCCGTTCGATCCTCGACGGTCACATTATCCTGTCCAGAAAGCTGGCGGCCGCCAACCATTACCCTGCCATTGATGTACTGGCCAGTGCCAGCCGGGTCATGAACAACATTGTTTCGGAAGAACAGCAGATGGCCGCCGGACGCATCCGTGAATTAATGGCCAAATATGAAGAAATCGAGCTGCTGGTCAAAGTCGGCGAATACCGGCAGGGCACCGACCAGGTCGCGGATGAAGCACTCGCCAAGATTGACTATATTCGCCAGTTCCTCCGGCAGCGCACCGATGAATTCACCGAGTACGAAACCACCCTGCAACACATGATGCAACTGGTCCGCTGATGCTGCACGACCTGCTCAGGATTAAACGCATCCGGGAAAAATCTGCCCAGGATGAGGTCAAAAAGGTTCGTTATCGTCTTGAGCAGGCGGTGATCGAAGTTGATCAGAAAAAGGAAGAGCTGACGACTTATGTAGACTGGCGTGGTCAAGAAGAACGCAATCTCTACGATAACATCATTAATGCCCAGGTCCACCAGCACGACCTGGACTTCCTGAAACAACGCATTGCCAGGATGCGGGAACATGACCTCGTACTTGAGGAAGCCATCAGGAAGGCCGAATCCCGCGTTGAAGAAGTCCGAGAAGAGCTCCAGCATGCCGAGGCTGCGCTGAAAGTGGCTATGCAGGCGGTGAAGAAGTTCGAAGAGTTCACCCAGGTTCTGGACGAGGAAGAGGCCAAAAAGAAGGCCTACCAGGAAGAACAGGAACTCGAAGAGTTCAACCCCAGAAACCGGTATTAATGGCGTTACCAGTTCTGATGACACAGCAGGGACGCAGACATGAGCATCAGTGGCACACCAACGCCATCAACAGGGCCAACCCATAACCCGCAATCCGCAACCGGTGCTGAAGAGCAACCCCGGGGCAATGCCGACCAGAAAGATGCCGATGATTTCAGCAAAGCCCTGGTGAGTGACAAGCCCAAAGGCGCCAAAGAGTCCAAACAGGAAAAGCTGCCAGATGATGCCCGGCTACCTACGGATAAAGACGCCAGGCAACCCATAGATAAAAAAGAAACACTGCGCGACGAGAAGCAACCGGAATCCCCAAAAAATACGGATACCGACTCCCCTGAAGACCTGTTTCGCGCTGTCTACAGTGACAGGGAACAGGAACAGGGCGCACAGGCCGTTCATGCCAGGGGCGCCGATGTTTCCGTCGCCAAAACCGCTGAGGTTCAGGTCGCCAGTACCCGGGATGCCATCGACAAGATTGAAAAGATTGTTGAACGGATTCAGGTGCAGACCGCCGGTGATGTCAAAACCGTCAACATCAAGCTGAACAATAACATCCTGCCGGGTACCGAAGTCATGTTTCGCCGCGAAGGCGGAGACATCAAGGTCGAGTTCATGACGACGTCCTCCGAGTCGTTCAATTTCCTCAGTAAGGGCGAGCAGGCACTCAGCGACACCCTGAACCGGAAGTTTGGCGACAATGTGTCCGTCAATATCCAAATGCAGAACGACAGTGACTCGGATCAGTCCGGCGATGGCCGCTCCCGTAACCAGTATGCCGGGGACGAATCGCAAGAGGATGATGCCGAGGACAACGGGTAACGTGAACCATGGCCATAAAGCCCCTGATCTGCACGGAAATCAGCCATGAGCAGGCCCTGCTGAACAACCTGGTCTGTGGTCAGCCGCCCGCGCTTCGTTCACAGCTGGCGTCTGAAAACTGCATGGTGACCGTCCGTCCTCTCTTGCTGAACCGCCGTTATAACCTGCGGCTGACAGCCAGTATTGATGGCATGGATACCTTTATTTTCCTCAACAGCTCCCTTTTTAATGAGGTGTCACTGGGTAACAGCAGACTCGGCGATATCGCTGAGAGTCTGCCGGAAGAACTGCTGGTGGGCACGCTGTCCATGGTCATTGACCGGCTGTTGGGTGATCTCCGTTCCCTGTTGCAAACCGACATCCAGCTGATTCACGCCAGTCGCTTCAACCCGGTCGAAGAACTGCCTGCCGGTATTGAGCTGATGATCAGTACCGACAGCCAGAACAGCAGCGCCCTGATGACTGTCAACAACCAAACCCGACAGTGGCTTGCCCTGCTCCAGCAGCAGGCCGGCGGTTACCTGCCGGATACGCTGGTATGTCCCCTGTCCCTGGAAGTGGGCTATACCGTGCTGGCCGATACCCAGCTGCGTCAGCTGGCCACCGGTGATGTGCTGCTATTCGATCATTGCTATTACCAGGACAAAACCCACCTGTTTGTGCGGCTTTCATCGCACAACGGGTTTCTCGGTCGTATCGACGGAACCCGAGTCCTTCTGGAAGAGACCGCGGAGAATCACATGAGTGATGAATTTGATGGATACGATGACGACCTGGAAGACGATATTGAGGAACAGGTCGATGACGGCCAGCAGGCGCATCAGGGCCAGTCTGCCAGTGCCCGGGATATCGACGGCATCCCTGTCCGGTTGGTGTTCGATGTGGGCCAGCAGGAACTGACCCTCGGCGAAGCCCGCCAGCTACAGCCCGGTTTCACATTTGAACTGAACCGGGATATGTCCAGCCCGGTCACGGTGAAAGCCAACGGCAAGCCCTTCGCCGAATGTGAGCTGGTCCAGATCAATAACCAGCTGGGCGCGCGGATCGTTCGACTGCTGTAAACAGCAACCGCCGGGGACTCGCACGCATGGACCTGAATCTTACAACGCCGTTTTACCTCATCCTGCCACTGGCGCTGATGTCGCTGGTGCCTTTTATCGCGATTCTAGGCACCTCGTTCCTTAAGCTGGTTGTGGTATTCGGTATTCTGCGAAACGCCACCGGTCTTCAGCAAATTCCGCCCAACATGGCGCTGAATGCGCTGGCAATTATCCTGACGATCTACATCATGGCGCCGGTGGGCATGGAAGCCTATGAGATTCTCAAGGACCGGGAAGTCAGCCTGAAAGACGACAGCTGGCGAGGCGCCTTTGAAGACGGCATTGAGCCCTACCGCAACTTCCTGATCAAAAACACCAATGAACGGGAACGGGCTTTTTTCCTGAGAAGCGCCAAAGCGCTCTGGCCACCCGATTACCAGGAAGAGATTGCCACTGACAGCCTGATGGTACTGGTGCCCTCCTTTGCCATCAGCGAACTGACCAAAGCATTCCAGATAGGCTTCCTGCTGTATTTGCCTTTCATTGTCATCGACTTGATCGTTTCCAACATCCTGCTGGCCATGGGGATGATGATGGTCTCGCCAATGACCATTTCACTGCCGTTCAAGCTGCTGCTGTTTGTACTACTGGATGGCTGGACCAAGCTGATTCACGGGTTGGTCATGGGTTACGCCTGACCGGGACAGGAGCACATCATGGTCGATGCCGACATACTCAACCTGACCGCTGAAGCGCTGATGCTGACGCTGATCCTGTCCATGCCGCCCATCATTGCGGCGGCAGGGATCGGTTTGCTGATCAGTCTCATTCAAGCACTGACCCAGATTCAGGAGCAAACGCTGCCCTTTGCCTTCAAGTTAGTGGCCGTGGTCATCAGTATTTTCCTGACCGCGCGCTGGGTAGGGATTGAGATCTTCAACTTTTCCCTGGCCGTCATGAACCAGATTCCCGAGATACGCTGATGCCACCGGAATTCATCGATACGATCAAGGAATATCTCTATGTCTATTCCATGACGATGATCCGGATGACGGCGATTTTTACCGTCGTTCCCATGTTGAATGCCAAATCTCTTGGTAGTGCAATGATTCGTAACGGCGTCGTCGGCGGTCTGGCGATCTTCCTGTTTCCCCTGGTGTCACAACAACAGCCGGACACCTCACCGGGCATGTGGATGCTGCTCGCCCTGATCATGAAAGAAGTACTGATTGGCATGCTGATAGGCTTTATCGCTACGATTCCCTTTTGGGCACTGGAATCTGCCGGCTTTTTTATTGATAACCAGCGCGGCGCCTCCATGGCCAGCAGCATGAACGCCATGACCGGCTCGGAATCCTCCCCAATGGGCATTCTGTTCGGCCAGACATTTTTTACCCTTTACCTGGTCAGCGGCGTCTTTTTGATTCTGCTCAACAGCATTTTCCACAGTTATGAGGCCTGGCCTGTTTTCAGTTTTTACCCGGCGCTCAATCAATCGGCGATCATTTTCTTCCTGGGTCAGTTTGACCAGATTATTACCCTGGCCGTATGGCTGGCTGCGCCGGCGATTATCAGCATGTTTATTGCCGAATTCGGAGTAGCGCTGATTAGCCGTTCAGCACCACAACTTAACGTGTTCATCCTGGCCATGCCGATCAAGAGTGCCGTGGCACTGGCCATACTGGTGGTCTGCATTACCACCATCATGACCCTGGGCAAAGAGCATTCTGCCAAAATTCCCTGGCTGTTCACCCGGCTTGGAGAATTGATGGTATGAGCGGCCAGAGCAGCAGCGAAAAGACAGAACAACCCACCCCCAAAAAACTCCGCGATGCCCGACAAAAAGGCCAGGTGGCCAAAAGCAAGGAAGTCGCCTCCACCGCGACTATCCTGTTTGTGGTCGCTACATTGTGGGCCCTGAGCGACTGGTACCTGGTGATGTTCCAGGAAATCCTGCTGTACCCGGCAGAGTTTTACAACCTGGAGTTCAAGGAAGCATTCCGACTGGTGGCTGAGGGCTTACTGCATAAAATGCTTATCATGCTGGCGCCACTGGTGGCGGTTGCCGCGTTTTCTGCCATCCTCGGTAATGTCATGCAGTTTGGCTTCCTGATCGCCTTTGAATCCATAAAACCGGATTTCAAGAAAATCGACCCGGTACAGGGCGCCAAGAAAATCTTTTCGATCAAAAACCTGGTAGAACTGCTTAAATCCATCATCAAGATTGTATTTCTGTCATTCGTCGTTTATTACGTGATCAAGACCAGTTTGCCCGACATGGTCAACATGCCCTGGTGTGGCTCACGCTGTATCCTGCCAGTCCTGGCTGCGCTGCTGAAGAAACTGATGATTTTTTCAATCATCGCGTTTCTTGTGATTTCGGTTGCTGACTTCATGTTTGAAAAATGGAATTTCACCAAAGAACAGCGAATGACCAAGGATGAGGTTAAGAAAGAATATAAGGAGATGGACGGTAACCCGGAAATCAAGCAAAAGCGTAAAGAGATTCATCAGGAGATCATCAACTCGGATGAAGATGTCAAAAAGTCAGATGTCGTGATCAAGAACCCGACTCACATTGCTGTTGGCCTGTATTACGACCGGGAGAAAACCCCTTTGCCTATAGTGACCTCTCTGGGTAAACGGGGACAGGCCAAGTTTATTCTCAAGGTTGCGGAACAGAACAACATCCCGGTTATGGAGAATGTGGCGCTGGCACGCGCGCTGTTCAGCCAGACGGAAGTTGGCGCCTTTATTCCTTCTGACCTGATTGGCCCTGTTGCCGAAGTCTTCCGCTGGGTCCAACAATTGAAACAGCAACAGGGCGATAACGGCGACGCCTAGCCATCCACAAAGACCGGACCAAAACCCGCCTCCCAGAACAGCGCTGAAATCACTTTCATGGACACCAGCACCACCAACCCGACACAGACAACCGCACTGGCAAACAGGAACCCCCGCTCAAACGGAATATGCATGACATGGGGAATCCCGATAAACAACAGATAGACAGCGTAACTAACGCCCATCAGGATCCCGAACAGGCTCAGTGATATAGAAGGAAACAGAGCCAACAATCCCGTCAGATAGAGTGGAGTCGCCGTATAGGCCGCAAAAATAATGCAACGCCCACGGGACGGATGACAGCCATAGGTTCGCGCCATCCAGTGAATAAACAACCCCATGAAGACAATCGCACCGACAATTGCCACATAAGACAAGGCGCTCATTAACAGCGCACTCAACGGCGTCAGCCTGACAGAATCAAGCCCCAGTGGTGACCAGCCTACATAGGTTGCCCCCAGGTAAGAGCAAAAGCCGGGAATGGCCGCCAGAACAAACAGGTGGGAGAGATAAAAACGCTCACGACGATCAATTTCATGATCTATGGCATCCCATTCCTTATGCGGATGGTAGAACATGCCCATTACATGATTAAGCATTGTCGTATACCTCCTCCGGCATTATAGACCAGTGGATCAACACGCTAATGATGCCATTCACAGGACATTTTTCTTGATCTGTTAACCCTCAATACCAAACAAACGGGGTATCACGGATACAAGGAATGCGGCTTTTTCTGAATACTCTGGCAGACAGGTATGACTGACCATCGACCTGCCCTATCCCGGACAGATTTTCTGGAGAGGATCACAGTATGAGCACAGACAAACAGCACTTTGTTGTCGCTTTCAAGAGCGACAAGATGGGTTCCGGTGACGATCAACTAGGAGGCCTGCTGATCAAGGCCTATATCAATACCCTGGTTGAAAACGACAACAAGCCTGCGGCCCTGGTGTTTTACAATGCCGGCGTTTTGCTCGCTGCAGAAGACAGCGACACCGCACCTGCCCTGCAGGTACTGGAAGAACAGGGCGTTGAGCTGCTGTTGTGCGGCACCTGTGTCGAGTTCTTTGATCTCAAGCAACGGCTGGCGGCTGGCACTATCTCGAACATGTATGCCATTTCCGAGACCCTGTCCAGCACTGGCCATGTGATCTATCCATGAACGTGACCCAACCCCTGACCTATTTTGATAACAGTGCCACCAGCTTTCCCAAGCCGCCCCAGGTGGCCGAAGCCGTCGCCCGCTACCTGACGGAAGTCGGGGGCAGCTATGGTCGTTCTGCGAATCAGCGTTGTTGTACGGTGGCACGGGTGGTGGAACAGTGTCGCGATACGCTGGCCAGCATTATTGGTATTAAAGACGCCGGTCATCTCTGTTTTACCGCCAACGCCACCCAAGCCGCCAATACTGTGATTCGTGGCATGGATCTGACTGGTGGCCGGGTGTTGATTTCCCCGATGGAACACAATGCCATTGCACGCCCGCTCGAGGCGCTACGCCTTGCGGGTAACATCCAGATCGATACCCTTCCGGCCTTCTCCGATGGCCTGATTGATGTGGCAAATATCAACATACCTGACGACACCCGTCTGGTCGTGGTCAACCACCAGAGTAATGTCAACGGTGTCACCCAACCATTGTCCGCCATACGACAGGCTATTGGTGATGCGCCACTACTGGTTGATGCTTCCCAGTCTCTGGGCAAGATTCCCTTCAATGTAGAGGCCTGGGGACTGGATTATGTGATCTTTACCGGTCACAAGGGATTACTCGGACCTACAGGGACAGGCGGTTTCTGGGCACGTCATCCCCACACCCTGGAGCCTCTTCTTCTGGGAGGAACCGGTAGCAACAGTGAACATCTCGATATGCCGGAATTCCTGCCTGACCGGTTTGAAGCGGGCACCCCGAATGTAGCCGGTATCTTTGGTCTGGAGGCCGCGCTGGCTCATCCACCGGAAGCATCACACCATCGTGATGATCTTGAAGCATTGCTGGCAGCCATCCGAGCGATTGAAGGATTCCAGCTACACGCTGCTGAAGACTTCAACAATCAGGGCAGCCTCTTTTCTCTGACGCACAGAACGCTGGCCAGTTCAGAACTCTCATGGCGTCTGGATGAGGGTTTTGGCATTGAAACCCGTGCGGGGCTGCATTGTGCGCCTTTGGCACATCGACATCTGGGCACAGCCCCGGATGGCACCTGCCGGTTCTCTCTTTCTCCGTACCATTCCAACAGCGATTTTGACTATCTGCTGGATGCATTAACCAAAGTGGCAAAAGGACAATGAAGCGTCAGTTTCTTCTGTTTGAAAATACCCGCGCTGTTATTCAGGCCGAGGCTCAGCTCAAATCTGCAGCGGTAGCCTGTCGTGTGATGCCCGTTCCACGGGCCATTTCTTCGGAGTGTGGTATGTGTCTGGAGCTGACCGATTATGACAGTGACGGCGTGCCCACCAGCCTGACGGTACCGGCAAAACTGGCAAGTATTGCGGGATAAAATAAAAAGCCCGTGCATGGTTTCCCCAGAAACCATGCACAGGCTTATGCCATAGATAAGTGCCCTTATAACATCTCTACAAAGGCTTCCATGCGGGTTTTGATCTGACCTGTGTCAGACTCAGAATAATTGGTTTCCAGGGTCATAAACGGAATCTGTTTTTCGCCGGTAACAATTTTCCGAATAGCGTAGCTTTCGATGTTATAGGTATGGCAGGCCTGCAGCACCACATCAACGACAGCATCGACCTGATAGTCATCAATCATATCTTTCAGTAATGTTTCCCGGCCTTTATTCGGCGTCATGACGGAACAGGGGATATTCAGGTATTTGTTGGCAATGGCTTCAACCGGATCAATGTCCTCCGCCACTTCTTCATGAAGTTCCTTATACCCCTGACAATTTTCCAGCGCCACCACGACGGCACCGGCCTCTTCGATGGCCTTGATCACCTTGTTGGCGACACCGCCAATCGGACAGCCGGTGATCAATATGCGTGGCGTATGCTCGGGAGCAACCCATTCCCCCTCCGCATAACGTGCTTCAACATCCGCAATCATCTGCCGGACATTGGCCTTCATGGTTTCTCGGTCAAAGGTGTAACTGGCGCCATTGAGTACCGTAAACAGATCGAACCCGGTGATCACCGAAGGCTTGTATCGCCCAAGCTTGTGAAAAGCTTTCAGTACGCGGCGGTCTTCATTACAAGACCGGATGGCCGCCGCCAGATCTTCCTGCTTGATCACCGTGTCAAACTTCTGCTCCAGCTTCTCGATCAGTTTTCTGACCTCTGTTTTCCAGAGCGTCTGGGCGTCGGTCTTTTCCTGGGTCTGGGGCAGCTGCATAACCCAGGTATCCTTAATCTCACCGAGCAACTCGTACATTTTCTTTTTGCCGTCGCAGGTGGTTTCGCCGACGATCATGTCCGCAAAATACATGTAGGGGCAACGGTCAGTCAGCGCAAAGCCGTAACTGGCTTTTATCAGTGGGCAGAGGTTTCTGGGCAGGTGTTTTTCTGCATCCGGTATGGTTTCCTCGCTGACGGAACAAAGCGACACTGGATGGGCGCCCGCCGCATAAATCACTTCTTTCGGGGTAAAGGTACAGAAAGTGCCGACTACCTTCTCCCCCCGATCCTTGAATTCCTTGACGGCCAGAAAACCGTTTCTGCGGGCTTCACCAAATTCATCAAACTTTTCCGGCAACGTGGATACAGCAATCTTTTCCATGGTCATCATCCGTTGGTTTCAGTGAATACGTTCCTGCGCCAGCATGGCGGCGCCAATCGCCCCGGCGTAGCGGCCGAGTGGGCTGGACGTCACGCTTGCCTGTAACGTGTTTTCCAGGCAGCGGAGTAGATAGGGGTTACTGCTCAAGCCGCCGGTGAGCAGGTATTGCTCATCACGTCCGTGCTTGATGCAGAGAGAGCGGACTTTGTTAACAACCGAATCAACAATCCCAAAGGCAATGTTTTCTTTCTTTTCACCTCGTCCTATCAGACTGGTGACTTCGGATTCGGCAAAGACCGTGCACATGGAAGTAATCGTGATGCCGGAGCCGGTTGCGGCCAGCGTCGTCAGATCGTCAATCGTGACACCAAGGGTATTGGCCATCACCTCAATGAACTTGCCGGTACCGGCAGAACACTTGTCGTTCATGGTGAAGTTGACCACCCGGCCACCTTCCATGGAAATGACCTTGGTGTCCTGACCGCCAATATCCACAATGGTGCAGTTTCGATCGGTAAAAAATGCGGCTCCCCGGCCGTGACAGGTTATTTCTGTGATGGTCTTTTGGGCATAGGGCACTGATACACGACCATACCCCGTGGCGATGATGTAAGCGTTATCCGGACTGAGCCCCTGTTCCGATAGATTCCGGAGAATAGTCTGTGCCGTTTCCGCACTGCTCCAGCCGGTGGGAATAACAAAATGGTGCTGGAGCGCATCCTGATGTAATACCGCAACCTTGGCGGCGGTTGAACCAATATCAATACCGATGGCGTGCATGATCTGTCGTCCATCAAAAACACAATATAAGACGGCAATAACCAGATCCGGATTTACGCAGATAACAGGCACAACAATCCTCTCCCGACAGCATGACGCGGTCAGGTCACAGGTATGATCAGAGTATTGTGTCGGTTACCGGTATGAACCGGTCAGTCTTGCCATGTGAGCAACGGCAGTCCGTATCATTAGCCGGACGCCTGATCGGGAATACCGGTTAGCAGCGGCCTGATGGATAAACGGGATGGCTGACAGAAAATGTCGTATACAGGGAAAGCGATGTTGCACAGAACATCGTCCAGCGCACAGGGCCGGATTGTTGTGACAGGTAACAACACAGGGGTATTCCTTTTAGCGAGTTCAATAGTCGCAATATGGGCAAACCCTATCAACAGTAAGGGTTTATTTCCCTAATGCAGATCAATAAAACAGCCGGTCAGGTCTGGATCGGTTTGTCCGGATCAATCACCACAAAGAACAGCTCACGGAATTCATCCAGGCTGATTTCAAAGATGCCATCGCCCTGGTTGGCGGGTTGGCCGGGCTCCGTATGACCCCAGGGGTTGCGGATCATGACCTTATACTCACCGCTGTCCTGCTCCATCCTCACCTGAAGCACCTGAAAGGCGTGGTTGCCAGGAATCCCCTGCGCAATTTCCTGCCGGTCACTACGTCCCTTGCTGCCAATCATAACCGGCTGGCCATGGGGAGGATTAGGGTTCGTCTTGGCCAATGTTGCAACCAGCTCGGCATCTGACAGCCGTGTCACATCCTTGGGTGTCGCCGTTTTCCCCGTCAGGGAAAAGTACGCTTCATGACCTCCACCGCCCTGATCGATTTCCAGCAGGCCATCAACCAGTTCTTTGGTATCGGAACGGTACGCTGCATAGGCTTTCTCATACAGCTGCACCCAGATTTCTTCGCGGCCATCCCGATCCATGTCCGGAGTATCGGCAAACATGGGTTCACCGTTTTTATCCAGGATATTCAGCGCATCCACAGGTACCCAGACCTCAACCACTTTGCCTGCTTCATCCTGTTCAAAAAAACGGACTTCAAACTGATTGGGAATGGTATCGCCCGTCACAGGATGCGTACGCTCGCGAATTCCGGAGCGAATCAAATCCGGGTCTTCCTGAGCTACACCCGCCAGTTGTCCGAGAAAGAAGCAATCGCCAATCATCCCCTGGTGTACCGCTTCATGTGTCGGCCCCTTTTCGCCGAAGACCTCTTTGCGGGTCTGGTGCATCCAGCCTCGCTTATCACCGTCCTCATCGGCAACACCGCTGCTCTCATCACTGGTGATGCCTGCCTCGTCCAGTGCTTCATATTTGTCATACAAATTGGCAAAAGCGGCCTCAAGGGGCTTGTTGGCCTGCCCACCCAATCCATTGAGCAGGTCACTAACCCGGTTCCAGACATTTAGGGTGGTTTGCTTGTACTTACCCGCCAGCTCCCGACTGAACGTGTCAGCATTGAGATTCAATGCCGTTGCTTCCATCCCATGAGTCAGGTCCCGCTGAATCTGGCGAATGGTGGCTTTTTTTTCAGCCCTGGCGGACCGGTTGTGATCTGCCAGTAATTGCTGTGCCTTTTCCAGTTTCGGTTTGACCACCGAATCCGCCTGATAGCGATCTGCCGCTTCCAGGCGCTGCCCCTGGAACGGATCCCGCCACTGGGGCTTAGGGGTTGTCAGCCGGTCATACTCGCCCTGTAGCTGCTTCACTACCTTGGTTAAAGTAGCTGTTTTCTTGTCTAGCGTGGACAGCGTTTTTTCAGCATTATCCAGTAACTGGGCCAATGCTTCAGTGGTCGGGGTTGCTGGTTTTCTGGGTGTTGAAGGCGGCAGCGGAGTGCCTGCCTCGGCTTTAGTTGCCGTTGATTGTAATAATGCCTCCGGACGAGTATCGGGTGACACACTGCCAAGACTGATTTCATCCAGCGCCTTTCCAGCGATAGCTGGTACCTTTCCCGTCAAACTGCCCGCCACCAGCGTGGCGCTCCTGATAATTTCCAGTAACTGGCCCGCTTGTCGAACGCCCCCTTTCTTACGTCCAAGCGTCGCCTCAAACCAGCTTTCGGTGTTCGCCCAGGCGGATTTACTGGCCGGTTTTTCCGTACCGCCTGTCTGGGGTTCCGGTTGAGGAGATTGGGGCTTTTCCTGGACGGGCGCCTGAGAAGGGATTCGCCGGGGGGAATTAATACCATCCATTGTCATTCATCCTCTCAGATAAACCGCTTGCGGTTACGTCCGGTGGAACGCTTGGGAGAACGCTCCTGAGCCATGGCTTTCAGGGCTCCAATCAGCTGCTCCCCTTGTTCAGCGAGCGCCTGATTCAAGGTATCCAGATTGTCGCGCTCTGTTTCATTCAGACCTGCCATAAACGTACTGGCTATCTGGGATAGTGCCTGGGGAGTAAACTGGTCTGCAGGTAACGCCTCAATGGCTTCAAGGTAGGGGGCCGGCAACGCAGCCATAAGCTGCTGGTGCAATGTGGCCAGCTGATTCAATGCTTCATCCAGAACTCTATCGTCCGGTTTGTTGTCCTGTAACCGCATGCTGGCCGTCCTGTGGCTGTCCCGATATCCGTCGTAGAAATGCAGCAGAGCCTTGAAATCATTTACTTTTTAACTATAGCAGTGAGTCAAACACCCCTATTTCTCTACTTCCAATGACAACGAGCACCGTCTAGATCATAACCACAGCGCCCCCAACAACCGGCCACTCACCACCCCATAGGTAGTTCTGCCTATTGTGGTAAACCCCACCCGACCAGAGACTATCGCCCTTTCATAAAGCGGTATGGGCAGTGACTGGAACTCCTCGGCCCTCAACGATGTCTGAGTCCATAGTGCATAACCGCTGATTTCTCACAGTCCTGGTAGCAGGAAGCCATTGCATGACACAGATTCACCTCTCCGGCGCATACCGTATTGAACACGACCTGCTGGGCGACAAGCAGGTTCCCCTGGAAGCCTACTGGGGCGTGCAGACCCAGCGCGCCACCGAGAACTTCAACATCACCGGCGTGCCGATCAGCCATTACCCCAACCTGATCAAGGCCCTGGCCATGGTCAAGAAAGCCTGTGCCATGGCTAACCACGACCTCGGCCAGCTCTCCGACGAGCAGGCTGACGCCATCTGCATGGCCTGTGATGAAATCATCGACGGCAAGCACCATGAGCACTTCCCGGTAGACATGATCCAGGGCGGCGCCGGCACCTCCACCAACATGAACGCCAACGAGGTGATTGCCAACCGTGCACTGGAGCTGATGGGCCACAAGCGGGCGGAATACCAGTACCTGCACCCGAACACCCACGTCAACATGGCGCAGTCGACTAACGACGTTTACCCGACCGCTGTTCGCCTGGGCATGGTGCTCAAGCACAAGCAGCTGGTGGTAGCCGCCAAGCAGCTGAAAGCCGCCTTTGACGTCAAGTCAGAAGAATTCAAAGATATCCTGAAGATGGGCCGTACCCAGTTGCAGGATGCCGTTCCCATGTCCCTGGGCCAGGAGTTCCGTGCCTTCGCCACTACCATTGGTGAAGATATCGACCGGATCCAGAGCATGATCGACCTGCTCAAGGAAATTAACCTGGGCGGTACCGCCATCGGCACCGGCATTACAGCCGACAGCCGCTATGCGCCGCTGGCCGTTAAACATCTGTCTGACATCAGTGGTCACCAGATGATCCTGGCCACCGACCTGGTGGAAGCCACCTCTGACATGGGCGCCTTTGTCATCCTGTCTGGCGCGCTGAAGCGTCTGGCGATCAAACTGTCCAAAATTTGCAACGACCTGCGTCTGCTGTCGTCCGGTCCCAAGTGCGGTTTCAATGAAATCAACCTGCCGGAAATGCAGCCCGGTTCATCCATCATGCCGGGCAAGGTTAACCCGGTCATTCCGGAAGCGGTCAACCAGGTGGCATTCCACGTCATCGGTAACGACCTGACCGTCAGTATGGCTGCCGAAGCCGGCCAGCTGCAGCTGAACGTGATGGAACCGGTCATTGTCTACAAGATCCTGCAATCCATTCAGGACCTGACCCATGCCATGACCATGCTGTCTGAAAAGTGCATTAAAGGCATCACGGCCAATGTTGATGTCTGCCGTGCCTACATTGATAACAGCATCGGCATTGTGACCGCGCTCAACCCTTACCTTGGCTACGAGAACTCCACCCGTATCGCCAAAACTGCATTGCTGACCGGTAAGCGGGTTGTTGATCTGGTGCTGGAAGAAGGCCTGATGGACCATGAAGAACTGATGGAGCTGCTCAAGCCTGAAAACATGATCGCTCCCATCGACATGACCGCAAGACTGCGTAAAGCAAACTAATCGATAAACACAAAAAAACCGGTTTCCATGGAAACCGGTTTTTACCCATCAACACGACAAACGTCTTTCTACTCACCCGCAGCCTGCATCAACTGCCCAACAATCGATTCACTGTACCGACTCACCAGATAGGGTATGGTCTGGTTCTGGTAATCCATCAGCTTCGGCTCAATGAAACGCCACTTTTTCTCTACTTTCGCTAATGTTTCCGACAACTCGGCTGGAAGGTCTTTCCGGCTCAGTAACGAATCCAGTTGTTCGGTCAACCGCTGTGCGTGGACATCCACAGTGTCGCCTTCCGGATAAGGCAGAATACCTGTTCTTCCGTTCCAGTGTGCGGCCAGTCGTGTATAACGGGTACTGATCTTTTCCATCTGGACTGCACTCTTCAATAACGCCAGATTGAGTGCCTGATGCGCTTCATCACCGGCAGCATGCGATTCCAGCATATCCAAAAGTTCAGCCTGGGCAGACTCCATATCATTGACGGTATAGACCGAGGTATATCCTTCTGAGGCAATTTCATTGGATTGAATCAATGAGACGTAACTGGATAACACCGGCTTAAATGACGTTTCCTGCTCTTCGGCTTCATCCGTAAATAACGGATTAGCCTGCAGCTGACTGACAACAGTTTCCAACTGTTCCCTGGTTTGCCGGTCTCCTTCCAGCAGGGTATAGAGATGGAAATGGGTTGCAGCCCGGTAAATATCCAGCTGCGCGCGATAAACCTCTTCTTTCTGATCAACAGACAAGGGCACAGCATTCAGGCTGGTGGAAAACAACAGGAAAGAAAACAGGACTGCAGAACAGGAGTTTCGCATGATCTAGCCCTTCAGCTTATTGTTTTTATTGTCTGGCCGTGCAGTATTTCACACATTTCACAGATATGACAACACCCCTCCGGAATCAGGATTGATTGCCAACCAGAGAGAAATAAAAAAACCAAAGTAAGCACTAGCCGCACAAGCTCAGGTACTTATACGACTAATTCAAATTGACCTGAGGCAATACCCTAGGCGGTTAGTGGAATCAGAACAGTTTTAGCGTGTTCTACCGCAGAATATTACCTGCAAGGGATATATCAATGCGTAACAGGCTGACTCAGAGTGAAATCATTACGCTGTGTATCACACTGCTGATATCCATAGGATGTACAGCTATACTCATTGACCAGTTGACCGGCAAGGGCTTTTGATTCCGGAAGAATCATCCCAGCATCACTGCCGCACTGGCCTGGTAATGAAAACACGTTTTGCAAACCGTTCACCAAAGGGTGGGTCTGTTTGCTGATTCGAAAGGTAGGGACTATAAGTAGCTATACATAGTGTTTCCGGGATCAAGGTGGTTGCGATGTGCACCCTTCGCTGTACGTTACACTTCCGCAGAGAAGCATCGGCCTGTTACAGGGCAATGCAAGCCATTACTCAGCCGCATTCATTCTCCCACTGACATCATTATGTAGTTACTGGTGACGTGAAATTCCACTCAGGACGTTGCCTGCAAGCTTCAGTCTGGTTTATCGGTATCACGAAGATGTTAAACACGTGCATGCTGAACAAAGTCACGCTCCCTGCAAGTTATTCGATATATCATTCAAGCCTGTTAGCAATAGTGGAGTAATCATGCAACAGCAACAACAAGAGCCCACAGTATTTATCATTGACGATGATGAAGCGGTTCGGGATTCCCTCAAGATGCTGATGAATTCCGTTGGCCAGAAAGTCCAGGTTTTCGCGTCACCGGCCGAGTTTCTGGAAGCCTACGATGAAAACCATCCCGGCTGTATCGTGCTGGATATTCGCATGCCGGGCATGAGCGGACTGGAACTGCAGAGCAAGCTGAACGACATGCACTGCATCCTGCCAATCATCTTCATCACCGGCCACGGTGATGTACCGATGGCGGTACAGGCGATCAAGGATGGCGCGATGAACTTCATCCAGAAGCCTTTCCGCGACCAGGAACTGCTCGACTACATCAACGACGCCCTGAAGCTGGATGCCCAGCAGCGCGCCGAACTGCTGGAGCACAAGGAAATCCTGCGCCGCCTGTCCACCCTGACAGAAAGAGAGCGTGAAGTACTGCACCACGTTGTTGAAGGCAAGGCGAACAAGGTCATTGCCGCTGACATCAACCTGAGCCAGCGTACCGTCGAAATCCACCGCTCCCGCGTCATGGAAAAGATGGGCACCAAATCCCTCGCCCACCTGGTACGCCAGGTGATGCAGGTGAAAGAACACCTCAAGGATGAATTCAAATTCAAGTGATCCGTCACTGAATTGAATAATAAACAACGGGGCATCAATGGTATTGATGCCCCGTTGTTATTTCCGCATTCTATCGATGCCTGACAACGAAACCGACGTTCGTCATAAGCCTATTCGCCCGACAAAAACAACCTGTTTACTGTCGTATATTTCAGCCGCTACCACAGAATTCGTCACCTGTACACGCGACCGTAAGTGTTACTCACAGGGTGCTGGGTAAAAGCAACAATGGCTGCCCTGACACCTCAATCCTATGATTATCAGGCTGGCAAAGATCAACTGAACCAGCGTACAGCCAACGAGATCAAGAACCACCTGGCTGCCCCCGATCGCTCCATACCAGCATAAGATGCCTGATGGACGAAGGCGGCCTCTGTATCTGATAAGACAGGGTCAGCTATGCGTAATGCGAAACGGAACACTGTTTACCTTCTGGATGAAGACACCGCTGTCAGGGATACGGTGAACAGCCTGTGCACATCTCGACAACTCCAGATGCAGCATTTCACCTGCGCACAACAACTGATTGCGCAGCTGGATGAGAATCAACCTGCCTTCCTGATCACCGCCTACCAGGTGAGTGATATGCTCGTGACCGACCTGCTGGCCGAGATTCAGCAACGGGCGCTTTCACTGCCCGTTATCGTGCTCGGCGAACACAGCAATGTCAGCAGCGCCGTGGAATCCATTCGTGCAGGCGCCCTGGACTACATTGAGAAGCCGGTGTATTCGGGCCGACTGGTCGAGCATTTCAACATGCTTGTCGCTGACGGCGCATACGCAGAATAATTGCATCCAACCCAACACGCTAAAGTCCGGACTGAAGCAGCTCAGCATAGGTTTTCAGTTCGGAAAGTACCGCTTTTTTCCCCTCATCGACTTCAGCCATCAACGCATCAATTCGCGTATAGAACGCTTCAAGCGTGAGACTTCCACCACCCTTGCTATCCAACAGTCGCAAACGGCGAAATGCCTGCCACTCGGATGCTTCATCATCAACCAGCGTCTCAGGCCAGTTCCGGGCCCGGTAACGAAACAGCATGTCGTCAAGCCGCGCATCAGAAAACGACAATTGCAATGCGCCCAACTGATCCGGCGGCGTCATCCGCACCTGTTGAATCCGCTCACGGTCAGCCGGACTAAAGAAGCCGCCACTATAGAGCATGTGATCCGGATCGGTATGCGGTTCAAAGGAATGCCCGGATAACACCTGACCCACCGTTGTCACAAAGGCATTAAACCGGCCCTGATCTGAAAACAGCCGCTGATGATGCAACTCACAGCCAGCCTGATCAATAGCAAGACGCTGCTTGTCCTCGTCACGCAATACATTCCATGGCACCACGACCGGCGCCTTGTTCAGGTGCACCGTCTTCAGAGGAATACGAGTGAGTCCCTCTTCATCCAGTTGATCCGTCGCCGTATAGAGACGATGCCTGATGTCATCAACCGTCAGATCCAGGAAAGGCGCAGGATCAACGCTTAAATCATAAACCACGACACCATTCTTATTGGTCGGATGCGCAGCAATCGGCACAACAATACCCAGGCATTGTCGTGCTGATGAGTAGCGTCCGGAAATATGGACAACCGGTTTTCGCCCATGAATATCCAGCAGCTTTGCCACCTGGTATTTCTGACGGTTAAACAGCGCGTAATTAAACAGCTTTTCCTGCTTTTCCCGCAGCAGGCGAGCCATGGCGATTGTCGCCCGCACATCGGACACCGCATCATGGGCATCCGCATGACTGATCCCATTAGCCACCGTCAACTCTTCAAGCCGAAAACTGACAGCGCCATCTTCACGCCTTGGCCACTGAATACCTTCGGGACGCAAGGCTGCGCACAACCTGACCACATCAATCAGATCCCAGCGGCTGCAACCGTTCTGCCACTCCCGCGCATAAGGATCCATGAAATTACGGTACAGACTGTAGCGTGTCACCTCATCATCAAAACGCAGCGTGTTATATCCCAGAACACAGGTGTTTGGCTGGCTGAATTCCTGGTTGATACGGGCGATGAAGTCGGCTTCACAGATCCCCCGTTCATTAACCCTCTGCGGGGTCAGCCCAGTGACCAGGCAAGCCTCCGGATTAGGCAACTGATCATCCGGCAGCCGGGCAAACAACTCCAGCGGCTCACCGATTTCATTGAAATCAGCATCGGTACGAATACCGGCAAATTGGGCAGGCCAGTCGCGCGCCGGATCCGTACCATACGTCTCATAGTCGTACCAGTAAAAAGTCTGCGTCACCGAAACTTTCCTTTGAATCTAGAACTGCTCACAGAGTAACAGCTGACGCGCCCTCTCGTTAGTCACTTTCAGGGAAAGATGAAAAAAACCCGATGCGAGACTACCTGCATCAGGTCTGAAAGGAGAAGTAGAACTGCAATGCCTTGACCAACTGCTCAAAGCCTTCACTACGCTCAATGATCGTGTAACCGGAATCATAACAATCCGGGGTGATATCCCTGTGACACCACTGGCAACGGGCATCAAAGTCGATGACCGTATAGCCTCCCAGTGGTTCCGGCAGCTGAATGCGCATGGAATACACGCCACCCAGCTCCATCATCCAGGGCGTAATCAACATCAGGCCATTACGGCTGATATTGCCGATATACCCGATTTGCATGTCATTACAGCGGTTATACACCACCAGATACTCGGCTAGACGCTCACTGCATATCCGGTGACTATTCTCACTGATAGCCTTCCTTGCCATGCCTGTACTTCCATCAAGAGCCAGCAGAATACTGCACCTCAATGACATCACTGCGCACCGAGGTTTTCTGTGATCCCTGTTCTCGTCCCCCACTACCCCCGGTAGCTCAAACAAGAAAAGAGTATCGACTGCAGCATGACGTTCTTACCAACCGGTCAGACCGGTTAACAGCCTGATTCATTACCTTTAAAAAAACACGGGTAAAAACCATTGCCGTCATAGAAAGCGTAGCCCTGTCACCAACCGGCGTTTAAACCGCTTTTTACTAGATATACGACAACTTAATTCCCTTAACTGACAAGCAATCATGAATGGCTATAAAAGAGAATTCATTCATTAAGGCGATAAACGCAGTGTCGTTTTTCTGTCACCCTTTTGCAGCGGGATTTATCACCCGGCATTTCATGGTATGCTTTCGACGCACAAAACCGCACAACAACAATAAGACAATGGTTCATGGAGCGTCGAAAATGCATCACGGGAGAAGTCTGTCTGGCCTCATTTTAATCTTACTCACTGTTACCAGCCTGCCCGGATGCGCTCCCAGCACGCCGCTCTTTGTTGCCAATGTCGGCACCCGGGAACTGGCACGCCATGAAGACCAGCGATTAAAGGTTGCCCAGGCGATCGTTGATGAAGAGGGAGACCTGTTTACCTATTCGGTCGACGCCATTATCAATGGCCAGTCAGCAGAAGCAGAGAAAACCTATCTCAATGGTTACACGCATATTGGATTCAGCAACCCAATAAAAGCCATTGCCCTTTACCAGATCGCCCTCATCTATAAAAGCAGTTATAACCGGGAACGTAATTACCCGGTTTCACTCAATTACCTCTACCGCATTGTGAACGAATTTCCGGAAACACGGGCTGCGGATTACGCACGATCGAAAATCATTGAAGTGGAACACCTCATTGATAATCCGGTGAAATTCACCCCTGACGAAAAACTGGCGGATTGGGAGCAAATTAAACGGGTACCGGATCCACGCTACGCGAAGCTTGATCAAGCCATGAATTCACTGTCAAAGCGGGCTGTTGTCAAAAACAGAACTACGGAGGTGATAGAGCTGTACACACTGGTTTACCGGGAACGGGGCATGCCCACAGCACTCAGAGCCGACGCCCTGCTTCAGATTGCCCTTATCTACAACAGCCAACCCCAGAATGAAGAAAAGCGCGAGCAGACACTGGCGGCATTCAGGAAGGTTTCACGGGAGTTTCCCGGCACCAGCTACCAGAAAACCGCTGACCAGCACCTGGATATCCTTCTGAATCAACAGGAAAGCTAGTCAAACACCGGGCAATGCTGACGACATTGCCCGGCATGCTGTCAGTTATAAAGGACGCTGACCTGATCCTTGCCAAATTGATCTTTCAGCATTTGCACCAGTTCATCACTTGGGCTCACTTGCCACTGGTCACCCAGCCGCACACGGGCACGAGCATCTGAGCCCTCGTATTGCACACTGACGGGTGTCTGGCCGGAATGGTCACTAAAGAGCTGCTGGAGACGTCGTTCGAAGCCAGCAGTGCAACTGGCGTAATCCAGCACAATCTCCAGCTCGTTGGCATAGTGTGAGCGAGCATCTACCAGGCTGAGCACATTTCTCGCGACCGCTTTCAACGATCCCGAGTAATCATCAAAACTGACCTCAGCCTCAACGACAATGAGGGTGTCCTTGGTCAGCAAATGCTGGAACTTGTTGAAGGTATCAGCAAAGACTGAGACCTCAATCCGCCCACTGCGGTCATCCAGGGTAATAAAGCCCATCTTGTCGCCGCGCTTGTTCTTCATGACACGCAGCGCAACGATAAGACCGGCAATATTCACCTTATCTCGGCCAGGCTGAAGATCCACGACCCGATTACGGACAAAGTGACGTATTTCTTTCTCATACTCATCAATCGGATGGCCCGTCAGGTACAAGCCCAGGGTATCCTTTTCACCGCGCAAGCGTTCTTTGTCGGCCCACTCCCTGACACGACTGTAGTTGCCATAAGCGTCCGTATCTTCTTCGGGCACCAGTCCACCGAACAAATCACCGAGGCCACTATCCAGACTTCGGGCCGACTGTTCTGCAGCCTTAACCGCTTCTTCCATGCTGGCGTCAAGCACCGCACGATTGAGGTTGAGCTGTTTTTTCTTGCCTGGATACGGCCCCTGCATATCCAGCGCACCGGAACGGATTAACGCCTCAAGGCAGCGCTTGTTGACTTTCTTGCTATCAATGCGCTGACAGAAATCAAAAATATCTTTAAACGGACCACCCTGCTTTCTTGCTTCCACGATGGCCGCAATCGGCCCCTCACCAACACCTTTGATGGCACCAAGCCCGTAAACAATATGACCGTCGTCGTTAACACCAAACATGTAGCTGCCGCTGTTCACATTAGGCGGCAGGACATTTAGGTCCATATTCCGGCATTCTTCAATGAAGGTGACCACCTTGTCGGTGTTCTGCATATCCGACGACATGACCGCCGCCATGAATTCCGCAGGGTAATGGGTTTTCAACCAGAGCGTCTGGTAAGAGACCAGGGCATAGGCGGCAGAGTGCGACTTGTTAAAGCCGTAACCGGCAAACTTTTCCACCAGGTCAAAGATCTTCATGGCCAGCTCGGGATCGACGCCCTTGCCCTTGGCGCCCTCTTCAAACACCGAGCGCTGCTTGGCCATCTCCTCCGGCTTTTTCTTACCCATGGCCCGACGCAGCATATCCGCACCACCCAGGGTGTAGCCTGCCAGCTCCTGGGCAATCTGCATGACCTGTTCCTGGTAGAGAATAATGCCGTAGGTCGGTTGCAGGATCGGCTTGAGCCATTCATGCTGATACTGGGCATCCGGGTAGGACAACTCTTCACGACCGTGCTTACGGTTAATAAAGTTGTCTACCATGCCGGACTGCAAGGGTCCGGGACGGAACAATGCCACCAATGCGATGATATCTTCGAAGCAGTCTGGCTGCAGGCGTTTGATGAGGTCTTTCATGCCACGGGATTCAAGCTGGAAGACTGCCGTCGTCTCTGCCTTCTTCAGCAGAGTGTATGAGGCACTGTCTTCCAGATTGATCTGCATGATGTCGATAGGAGGCTGCCCCTGCTTTTCCAGGCGCGGATTGATCATTTTCAACGCCCAGTCAACAATCGTCAGCGTCCGCAACCCAAGAAAGTCGAATTTAACCAATCCGGCTGTTTCGACATCATTTTTGTCGTACTGCGTAACCAGACCATGGCCACTTTCATCACAATACAGGGGCGAAAAATCGGTTAGCTTGGTCGGCGCAATAACAACACCACCAGCATGTTTACCGACATTTCGGGTAATACCTTCCAGCTTAAGCGCCATTTCCCAGACTTCCTGGGCATCCTCATCATTCTCAAGGAACTCACGCAGCCCTTCTTCCTGGTCATACGCTTTTTTCAGCGTCATGCCAACTTCAAAGGGAATCAGCTTGGACAGACGATCGGCCATGCCGTAGGACTTGCCCTGCACCCGGGCGACATCCTTGACCACCGCCTTGGCCGCCATGGTACCGAAGGTAATGATCTGGGAGACCGCATCACGACCGTAAGTCCGTGACACATAGTCAATCACCTTATCCCGGTTATCCATGCAGAAATCGACGTCAAAGTCAGGCATGGAAACCCGTTCAGGATTCAGGAATCGTTCGAACAGGAGATCGTATTCGAGCGGATCCAGATCGGTGATTTTTTGAGCATAAGCCACCAGCGAACCGGCACCGGAACCCCGGCCAGGCCCTACCGGAATGCCGTTATTCTTGGACCACTGGATAAAGTCCATAACGATCAGAAAATAACCGGGGAATCCCATCTGCAGGATAATATCCAGCTCGAAGTTCAGGCGATCGTAGTAAACCTGCCGTTTGGCTTCGTACTCCGGATCATTCTTGTCGAGAATAATCTCCAGCCGTTCTTCCAGGCCCTTGGCGGAAAATTCCCGGAAAAACTCATCCATGGTCTTCCCTTCCGGAATGGGGTATTCCGGAAGATGGTAAGTTCCCAGCGGCACATGGACGCTGCAGCGTTTGGCAATCTCAACCGTATTCGCAATAGCTTCAGGAATATCGGAAAAGAGCTCAATCATTTCCGCTGGTGTTTTGAAATACTGTTCTTCGCTGTATGGGCGGGGACGTCGGGGATCATCCAGAACCCGACTCTCGCCAATGCAGAACCGGGCTTCATGGGCATCAAAATCATCCCGGTCCATAAACATCACATCATTGGTAGCCACCACCGCGCACTGGCAACGGGACGCCAGTTCAACCGCCGCATGCAGGTAGCTCTCATCACCGGGACGCCCAGTGCGCTGCAATTCAAGATAAAAGCGATCGCCAAAAGCAGCCTGCCAATCTTTAAGCAGGTTTTCTGCCTCATCAGGATGCCCTGCCAGCAGCTTCTGTCCAATTTCACCCTGACTTGCCCCGGAAAGCGCAATCAACCCCTCGGATTTCTCAAAGACCCACTGCCGTTTGACCAGGGCCTTACCCTGATGCTGGTTGGTCTGGAAGCTCATCGCTACCAGCTCCATCAGGTTACGGTAACCCTGCTCGTTCATGCATAGCAGGATCAGATGGGTAGGCGGTTCCGTGGGATCGCCGTTTTCCAGCCAGACATCGCAGCCACAAATCGGTTTGATGCCAGTGCCCTGGGCTGACTGGTAGAAACGAACCAGTGAGCACATGTTGGACTGATCCGTCACCGCTACAGCCGCCATGCCTCGCTCAGCCACGGCGCCAATCAGGGATTTAATCCGGATAAGGCCATCAACCAGGGAAAATTCAGAGTGCAGACGAAGATGAACAAACTGGGTTGTCATGAAACACAGGCCCGGGGGATGAAGAACAGAATCAGGTTAGTCTATCAGCCGACCGGGGTGAATGACACCGCCGTCGACTGATGAAAGGAAAGATCACGCTGGCAGATTTCCCACCAGCTCACGCACCGGTTTAAACGAGCGACGGTGGTGTGGCGTCACGCCCAGTTTTACCAGGGCTTCGAGATGCTCTTTGGTCGGGTAGCCCTTGTGCCTGGCAATACCGTAGCCCGGGTACTGTCGATCCATCTCCAGCATTTCCCGGTCGCGGGTGACCTTGGCCAGGATGGAAGCCGCAGCAATCTCCGGTACTCGACTATCGCCTTTGACGACAGACTCCGCAGCACAGGGTAGTTTCGGGCAACGATTGCCGTCTATAAGCGCCAGGGATGGTTTTACAGACAACCCTGCAACAGCCCGCTGCATAGCCAGCATAGTGGCGTGCAGAATATTCAGCTGATCAATCTCTTCAACCTCTGCACGCCCCAGCGACCAGGCTAACGCCCGTTCCTTGATAATATCGAACAACGCTTCACGGCGACTTTCCGAGAGCTTCTTGGAGTCATTCAAGCCTTCTATGGGGCGTGAAGGATCCAGAATCACGGCAGCCGTCACCACAGGACCACATAGCGGACCACGGCCGACTTCATCTACACCGGCCACAACAGCTTCATCATCGGAAACAAAAAAAGACAGTTCACTCTGCTGCACAGGCTATGTCTCCCTGTTTCTTTAATAGACCCATCACAGCCTCTGCCGCCTGCTCGCTGGCATTACGGCGCAGCGTTTGATGTATCGCCATGTATTGATCAGCCTGTTCACGGTGACGCGCATTGTTTTCCATGGCATCCAGGGTTTCCTGGGCGAGGCGTTCTGGCGTTGCGTCATCCTGAAGGATTTCTGGCACCAATGTTTTACCTGCCAGCAGGTTGGGCAGGGATACCCATTCAGACTTCACCATACGCCGCAATATCTGGTATGTCAGCCAAGCTACGCGATAGCTCACCACCATCGGCTTTTTGTGCAGCATCGCCTCCAGTGTCGCCGTGCCGGACGCGATCAGGATAGCATCTGCCGCCGCCATGGCCTGGTGCGACTGCCCATCCAACAGTTTGACCGGCATATCCGGCATTTCGGCCAGATACTGTTCGAGCTGCTCCCGACGCTGAGCATTGGCGCAGGGAATAACGAACTTTAACTGCGGCTGCTGTTGCAACATGCGCTGCGCAGCCTGGAGAAACAGCGGCCCGAGTCGTTTAACCTCACCACCACGACTGCCCGGCATCAATGCAACAACCTGATCCTGAGCGTTATAACCCAACGCGTCACGGGCACCGGCCACATCAATATCCAGCGGTATATTGTCGGCTAACGGATGGCCGACAAAAGTGACAGGAATCGCATGCTCTTCATAGAAACGCGCTTCAAACGGCAACAATGTAAGCATATGGTCCGTCGACTGCTTGATTTTGAGCACGCGCTTCTGCCGCCATGCCCAGACAGAAGGACTCACATAATGCACCGTCGCGATGCCAGCATCATGGAGTTTCTGTTCAAGCGGAAGATTAAAATCAGGTGCATCAATACCGATGAACACATCCGGCTTCCCGGCACAGAAATATTCAACCAGTGTCTTGCGGATATGAAGCAATTCCTTCAGGCGGCCAAGCACTTCCACCAGCCCCATGACCGACAAACGCTCCATGGGAAACAGGCTTTCAAAGCCTTCCGCCAGCATATCAGGACCACCGATTCCCACAAATCGGGCGTGCGGCAAGCGTTGCTTGAGGGCGCGAACCAGACCAGCCCCCAGGATATCGCCGGAAGCTTCGCCGGCAACAATGGCAATCGTAACGGGTTTCGTCATCCAGAATATCCCTGCAGGTCAAAGAACCTTAGCGGGTAATCCCCCGGGTGGATGACTGCAGCGATTCCACCAGCAGTTGTACCTGGGTGGTTTCCGCCGCCATGCCCTGAAGGACTTCAACCGCCTGAGCGGTTTTCAACCCCTGACGGTAAATCACCTTGTAAGCCTGACGCAGGCTGCGGATGACCTCATCACTCCAACCCCGACGGCGCATGCCCTCGAAGTTCATACCGTGGGCTTCAGCCGGATTACCACTGACCATGATAAAGGCGGGAACATCTTTGAAAATGGCGCTATGGGCAGCACTCATGCTGTAGGCGCCAATCTGGCAGAACTGATGCACTGTGGTCAGGCCACCGAGAATCACGCCATCACCAACAATGACATGACCGGCAATGGCTGTATTATTGGCAAAGATACAGTTATCACCCACCATGCAGTCATGGGCGACATGCACATAAGCCATCAGCAAATTGTTGCTGCCAATTTTCGTCAGGCTTTGATCCTGCACCGTGCCACGGTGAATCGTACAACCTTCACGGATGACGTTGTTATCACCAATCTCAAGCCGGGTGGGCTCACCGGCATATTTCTTGTCCTGGCAATCCTCGCCGACAGATGCAAACTGAAAAATCGTATTGTTTTTGCCGATGCGTGTCGGGCCCTTGATCACTGCATGGGAGTGAATCTTTGTACCAGCCCCGATTTCGACATCAGGACCGATAACGGTGAACGGCCCTACTTCAACATCACGGTCCAGCTGCGCGGACGGGTGAATAATGGCACGGGAGTCGATCAAGTTCAGATATCCTTTTTCGCACAGGTAATGACAGCAGAACTTGCCATTTTACCATCAACCAGTGCTTTACAGGAAAATTTCCAGATATCTCTTTTGCATCCCAGGTACTCGGCCACCAGTTGCAACCGGTCACCGGGCACGACGGGCTGACGGAAACGGACTTTATCGGCCGCAGCGAAGTAATAAACCGAGTTTTCCCCGCCGGTCTTGCCCGCCATGGTGAACCCCAGCAAACCTGCCGCCTGTGCCATGGCTTCAATAATCAGTACACCGGGCATCACGGGATGGCCGGGAAAATGACCATTGAAAAACTCTTCATTTGCCGTGACATTCTTGTAGCAATCGATAGTGTTCTTTTCCAGATCGATGTCGACAACCCTGTCCACCAGCAAAAAGGGGTAACGCTGGGGCAGGAGCGCCTTGATCTCATCTATACGCATCATGTGCGAACCATTTCTCCGAAGAAGCAGATAATCACCGTGCAGAACGTTTGGCTTGCAGCCAGCAACGGATGTCGATCAGGGAAGGAACCGGGAAAGAACCCGATACTTTGTCAGCATCGGGCTTCATACACCTCAATCCAGCTTTTTCTCAAGTTCCTTGAGACGTCTGGCCATATCATCCAGTTGACGGAAACGAACCGTATTCTTGCGCCATTCACGCACCGGCATGCAACCGACAGACCCTGAAGAATACTGTCCGGGCTTCAGGATGGATTTGCTGACCATCGCCATTCCCGCAATATGTACGCCATCGGTAATTTCCAGATGACCCGCAATACCACAACCGCCCGCAATAACACAATTGCGACCGATTTTGGTACTGCCGGAGATACCGGTACAACCGGCAATCGCCGTCTTATCCCCAATGACCACATTATGGGCAACATGCACATGGTTATCGATAATCACGCCATTGCCGATCACCGTATCCGCAAGCGCACCACGGTCAATGGCTGAATTGGCGCCAATCTCGACATCATCGCCGACGACAACACCACCGAGTTGTGCAATCTTGACCCAGCCCTGTCCATCATGGGCAAATCCAAAGCCATCCGAGCCCAGCACGGCACCGCTGTGCAGTATACAGCGGTCACCCACGACAACACCGTGACAAATGGTAACGTTAGGATTTAGAACCGTATCCTTCCCGATAATACTGTTACGACCGATGACAGAACCGGCGCCAATCCTGGCACCGGCTGCCACGGATGCCCCTGCTTCAATGGTCACCTGCGGCCCAATACTCGCTTCAGGGCTGACTACCGCTGTTTCATCAATCCAGGCCGTCGGATGAACAACGTATTCGACCGGCTCAGGCTCAAACAGACGGGAAACACGGGCATACCCCAGGTAGGGATTCTTGACGACCAGTGCATTACCTTCATACTTCTCTGCCATTTCCGGGCCCAGGATGACTGCGGAGGCTTCCGTACCTGCCAGAAACTTCTCATAGGCCGGATTGGACAGAAAAGTGAGTGCACCCTTGCCCGCTTCCTGAAGCGTTGCGAGTCGATGGATCACAATGGTGCTATCTCCCTGGACATCCGCGCAGAGAAATTCTGCCAGTTCGGCCAGGGTGAAGTGTTTTTCGGCTTTCATCACAGGGAGTACTACTTTCCGTCTGCTTACTTCTGATTAGCGGTCAACCGGTTCAGCTTGTCGATGACCTTGCGGGTGACGTCATTTTCCGGCTTAACAAAACGTGCTGCGGCACGTTCAATGACGACATCATATCCTTCGCTTTTGGCAACGGCCTGAATGGCTTCTTCCAACTGGGGCTGCAACTTGGCCAGCTCTTTCTGATCGGCTTCTGTCTTTTCTGCCTGGAGCTGACGTGCCTGGTATTCCCAGTCTTCCTTCTTACGGCGCATTTCCAGTTGAAGCTTGGTGCGCTCAGCCTCACTCATGGTTGGGCCGTCTTTTTCCAACTTACCCATCAGTGTCTGGTATTGCGTTTCCAGCCCTTTCAGCTTACTGATCTGCTCACCAAACTGCTGCTCGGACACCTTCGCATATTGCTTGGCTGCAGCAGATTCCAGCAGTGCCATCTGGGAATTGACCACCGCTACCCGGTTAGGCGCTGCCGCCTGCGACAATGGGGCAACCAGAATCATGGCCAGCAGGGCAAATTTGATACTGCGCAACATTGAAACTCCTGTTATTAACTGGTTCGATCGATTCATCCCTGCCGACAGACAACCTCAGTGCTTCAGCAAACGGGGTGAAACAAACAAGCAAAAGGCAAGGCTACTGCCTTGCCTCGAAAAAGTCATCAGGAACTGAACGATCAGTTCACCTCAGCACTCTGTTAGAACGGCGCCCCCAGAGAGAACTGGAAGACCTGGGTCTCGTCGTCGTCCTTGTTATTCAGCGCTTTCGCCAGGCTGAACGTCAGCGGACCCAGCGGTGTGATCCAGGTCAGACCAACACCGGCGCTGTAGCGCAAATCGCCGAAGGCTGGCTTGGTACACATTGAGACCTGGTTATTGTTATCTTCATCTTTGGCATTGCTGCAATCGGTATCAAAGACATTACCGGCATCCAGAAACAACACGGTGCGCATGGAGCGCTGATCCTTGACAAATGGAAGCGGGAACAGCAGTTCAACACCCCCTTCCACCATGACGTTACCACCGATCGGATCATAATCGCCATCTTCCTGCCGGGCCCGTGGACCCAGCGTATTATCTTTGTAGCCGCGGATTGAGCCGAAGCCACCACCATAGAAGTTCTCATAGAACGGCAGCTGACTGGTAGAGCCATAGGCGCCGGCATAGCCCATGCGCGTATGGAAGCGTATGGAATAATCTGACGCCAGAGGGAAGAAGTACTGACCACGGTAATGCAGCTTGTAGAAATACAGGTCACTGCCCGGCAGCGCCACTTCCATGGACAAGCCCTGAGAGTAACCTCGGGTTGGGAGCAAACCATGGTTCAAGGTCGATTCAGACCAGCCAATCGTACCCTTGAAGTTCGTGAAATTATCGCCTTCTTTCTCCAGGAAGTCAGAGACAATCCACGCCGGATCACTGCCCTCCTTGAGCGTGGAACTTTCAATCCCCACACCAAAGTTGAGACTGGAGGTTTCGGATATCGGATAACCAAAGGTCATATCCGCACCCATGGTATCGACGTTATAGTTGGTGACATCCGTCTCGTCGTAATCAGTCTCACTGTAGTAGACATTGTAACCACGACTCACACCGTCGACGGTGTAGAAGGGATCGGTGAAGCCGAAGCTATAGAGCTTACGGTATTTACTGGTATTGGCCGAAAGTGACACACGGTTACCGGTACCCAGGAAGTTGCTCTGACTGATAGAACCACCCAGGATCAAACCATCGCCCTGAGAGAAACCGATACTGGCGGTAATTGCGCCAGACGGTTGCTCCTCAACGGTATAGTTGACGTCCACCTGGTCACTGGTACCCGGCACCGGAACCGTTTCGCTGGTGACTTCCTTGAAGTAACCCAGCCGGTTCAGACGAACCTTGGACTGTTCAATCTTGTAGGTAGAAGCTGCCGCACCTTCCATTTGACGCATTTCACGACGCAGCACTTCATCTTCTGTCTTGGTATTGCCCTGGAAGTTAATGCGGCGCACGTAAGTACGACGGCCCGGTTCAACAAAGAAGGTAATATCAACGGTATGGTCTTCTTCGTTGGTTTGAGGAATACCTGTCACGTTGGCAAAGGCATAACCTTCACTACCCAGACGACGGGTAATCAAATCTTCCGTTGTCGTGATCCGCTTACGGGAGAACGTCTGCCCATCTTTTACGAGCAGCAGCGCTTTGACCTGCTCTTCCGGCACGACCAGATCACCGGCCAGCTTGACATCCTTCACGCTGTACTTCTTGCCTTCATCCACATTCACGGTGATGTAGACACTTTCCTTGTCTGGCGTGATGGAAACCTGGGTCGAGTTGATATTGAAATTGATATAACCACGGTCCAGATACCAGGAACGTAACCGCTCAAGGTCACCAGAAAGTTTTTCGCGGGAATACTTGTCATCGTTGGAGTAGAAGGAGAGCCAGCCGGAAGGCTTCAGCTCAAACAGCTCTAACAGCTCTTCGCTGTTGAACACCTTGTTGCCAACAATGTTGACGTGCTTGATGGTGGAAACCTTACCTTCCTTGATATCGATGGTAATGGCCACCCGGTTTCTCGGCTGCGGCTCAACATTGGCCTTGATACTGGCACCGTAACGACCCTGGGCAACGTACTGGCGCTCCAGCTCCATCCGAATCGCTTCCAGCGTGGCCTGCTGGAAAATCTCGCCATCCGCCAGACCGGCCTGCTTCAGACCTTTCTTCAGGTCTTCGGTCTTGATGGCCTTGTTGCCTTCAATCTTGATCTCGCTGATGGAGGGTCGTTCCACCACGGTGACGACCAGCACATTGCCGTCACGCCCCATCTGGATATCCTGAAAGTACCCGGTTTTAAACAGGGCGCGTGCAGCGTCAGCCAGTTCCGGATTATCAACGTCATCACCAATAGCCACAGGCAATGCATTGAACACCGTTCCCGCCGAAATACGCTGCAACCCGTCCAGGCGGATGTCATTGATGACAAAGGCGTTCGCCTGTCCGGCCACGAGCGCACCGGCAACAAAAGGCAGCAATAATCGATTCATGGAATCCGTTCTTCCAGAAATTGGTCGTAAAGCCAAAAGATAAACTGATACCGCACCGGGACTCCCCCTTCGGTTACAGTCGGCTCAAATCATTATACAGGGCGACAAACATGAGTCCGAGAATCAACGTCATGCCAATACGCACCCCGATCATCTGTATTTTCTCCGACACCGGCCGGCCTTTCACCAGCTCCACCAGATAATACAGCAAGTGCCCCCCGTCCAGCACAGGGATGGGCAACAGGTTCAAAACACCTAAACTAATACTCAGCATAGCAAGGAAGTTCAGAAAACTTTCAAGACCGGATTTAAACGAGGCACCGGCCACCTTCGCTATGGTAATGGGGCCACTGAGATGTTCAACCGACACCAGCCCAATAACCATCTTGCGGATGGAGTCCAGCGTCAGTGTTGTCAACGACCAGGTGTCCTGCAGCGCAACCCCTAAAG
The DNA here is from genome assembly GCF_057552235.1 of Kistimonas ophiarachnellae. Lineage (NCBI taxonomy): Bacteria > Pseudomonadati > Pseudomonadota > Gammaproteobacteria > Oceanospirillales > Endozoicomonadaceae > Kistimonas > Kistimonas ophiarachnellae. Next base: position 47,052 of record NZ_BAAJPA010000007.1, read on the forward strand.
CCATGACTGGACCATAGCTGATGTCACGCAGACGATCAGCCGGCCATTCGAAGGGTTTTGCGCCGGCACCAATGTACCCAATTTTCTGGCCATCGGCTAACGTTTTCTCACCCGGCACCAGGGTTAATGTACGACTACTGCCGTCTCTATCAATCTCTACCTGTATTGCTGTACCGGGATTTTCCCGAATAATATCCACCCAGCCCTGCCAGCTTGAAACCCGCTCACCATTGGCGGACAACACAACATCCCCGCTCAACAACCCGGCCTTTTCAGCCGCTCCGCCTTCCAGAACCTGTCCAATCGCCGCCGGCACTTCCGGACGCCATGGCTGCACACCCAGAGATCGCAGCGGATCCGGATTCTCTTCACCCGTAAGCCAGTCATTGAGATGAATATCTGAATATTGAGTATCGGCACCTTTCCCATCAAAAGGTTTGGTGCCCAGCACAACCGTGGCGGTTTCCCCTAACGGTGCCAACAGTGCCATATTGATGGCATGCCAGGATGGCGTATTCCGACCATCCACACTGACTACTTCAGACCCGGCATTCACACCCGCAACCGCAGCCGGTGATTCCGGCACAACATCACCGATCACTGGAATGACCGTTTTGACGCCCACCAGATACATGATCCAAAGTGCGACAATCGCAAGCAGAAAGTTGGCAATCGGTCCGGCCGCGACAACCGCGATACGGGCATACACCGACTTGTTATTAAACGCCTGATCTTTTTCCTCATCCGCCACCGGCCCTTCACGCTCATCCAGCATTTTCACGTAGCCGCCAAGCGGAATCATGGCGATGGCGAATTCTGTGCCATGCCGGTCATACCAGGTGAAGAGAGGCTTACCAAACCCAATACAAAAACGAAGTACCTTGACACCACAACGACGAGCAACCCAGAAATGCCCATACTCATGGATACTGACCAGCAGGCCAAGGGTGACGATAAACGCCAGAATTGTCTGCAATGTTCCCATAGTCCCGTCGGCTTTCCTGCATTTACCCTAAGAGGCTGAAACGATAAAGTGACTGATTTTACAACATTTTGCGCAATCCTCGCATAGTGTCTGAGGGATTCGCAAATACAAAAGCGCTCACTAACGTCAGGCTTAGCTATCTGTCGTGCCATCAATCGGTTTTATTGGCGCATTTACCTTAATAAAGCACTCCGCAACAGGAACCACCATTTTCAGTACCGTATGGACAGAAATTTCGACGGCATCGCGGATCGCTTCCGCCAGCAGATCTACGGCACCCTGAAAGGGCAACTCCGACTGGAAATCCTTCAGGAAGACCTCGTCACTCACATCCCTTCCCTGCTTAACAGTGACCGCAAGCTAACCATTCTGGATGCGGGCGGCGGCATCGGCCAGTATTCCGCCATGCTCGCCGCACAGGGACACCGGATCATCCTGTGCGATATTTCAGCCGACATGCTGGCGCTGGCCAGGGAAGAATATGCCAGAATCGCGCCCGATGCCGATATCCGGTTTATTCACTGCCCTATCCAGTCACTGCAGGAACACCTGGACGAGCCTGTCGATCTTGTCCTGCTCCATGCCGTGCTTGAGTGGCTGAAAGATCCCCGCGAGGTACTGAACAGCCTGCCCACACTGACACGCCCGGGCGGCTGGCTTTCCATCCTGTTCTACAACAAAAACGCTCTGGTCTGGCGCCACCTGATGAACCGGAATTTCAAGCTGGCCTACCACGACAACTTTGAAAATCGGAAAAATCCCCTGACGCCCGCCTGGCCACTGGACCCTGCCGACGTACACGAATGGTTGAGCCTGCTGGACCTTGATATCAAGGCATGGTCCGGCATTCGCGCCATACACGACCACATGCCAAAACCCGTCCGCGATATGACACCTGCCGATGACATGTTACGTGTCGAAAAACACTTCGGACGCAAACCGCCATACCGGGATCTGGCTCGCTATGTGCACATGCTTTGCCAAAAGCCTGCCTAAAACAAAAGCCGGCAACATGCCGGCTTTCACTTGGACTCATCAGGCTTCAGCAATAACCACAGCACGCAGCGGCGCCGGATAACCCTCGACGGTTTTTTCAGGATTTTCAGGATCAAGAAAATCCGAGAGGGAATTAAAGCGCATCCACTCCGTCTGACGCTGCTCCTCTGTCGTGGTACGCGCCATATCAACCACCCGGGCATTACGGAAACCCGCGCGACGCAGCCACAACAGCAGCGTATCCGATGACGGCAGGAACCAGACATTACGCATCATGGCGTATCGATCTTCCGGCATCAGAACCTGCCCTAACGCACCATCAACAACCAGTGTTTCAAGCACAAGCTCGCCACCCGCTCGCAAGGCGCCCTTCAACTCAAGCAGATGATCAATCGGTGAACGACGGTGGTATAACACCCCCATAGAGAAAACCGTATCAAAGGCTTTCAGGTTTTCAGGGACATCTTCCATCTTTAGCGGCAGAAGATGTACGGGCAGCGTTTTGCCAGCATAACGCTTGAACGCTTCAAACTGCACCAGAAAAAGCCGTGACGGATCCACACCGATCACCTGTCGGGCACCCGCACCCAACATGCGCCAGCAGTGATAACCAGAACCACATCCGACATCCAGCACCAGCCGCCCTTTCAGCGACGACAGGTGAGGCGCGACACGCTCCCATTTCCAGTCGGAACGCCATTCGGTATCAATATGTTCGCCAAAGAAATCAAACGGCCCTTTGCGCCAGGGGCTCAGCGCTTTTAACTCGCGGTGGAGATCATGCCTGACTTCATCAGACAAGGACTCCTGTGACACGACACTGACCGTGGGCACATCCAGATTCACCGCTTTAACAGGAATATCTGGCAACCGGTTCAAGGCAGCCAACCAGCGATCCAGATCACCGTGAAGATTCTCAACAAGAACATGCTGCAATTGTTGTGGCAATACATCCAGCCAGCGCCTTAGCGAGTGGTTATCCATTAACGGATACAAATCACTAAAAAAATCCAGAGGATTCGGCAAACTACGATTATCGCTTACAGGCATAATTATTTGATGGCCAGCAGTGAGCAGAAATTAAAGCACTGGTACCAGAGCACGACTCGACTAAACCCTGCAGCTAACAAACGCTCGCGATGCTGCGCCAGGGTTTCCGGAATCAGATAGTCTTCTAACGCCGTACGCTTCTGACTGATCTCAAGGTCTGAATAACCATTGGCTCGCTTAAAGTCATAATGCAGTTCTTCCAGAACGGACTGCTCACCTTCCTCAAACACCAGCTTTTCAGAAAGAATCAATCCACCACCGGGATTCAGACCATCAGCAATCTGAGTTAACAGCGCCAACCGATCCTCAAGCGGAATAAACTGCAGGGTGAAGTTAAGCGTAACAACAGATGCATTGGTCACAGGTACGCTGCGGATATCATCCAGCAATAATTCAACCGGCACACTGCTGCCATCAGCTTCAATATATTTACGACAACGCTCCAGCATGGCGTCGGAATTATCAACACCAACAATTCGACACCCGGGCTGATCAACACCATGCCGCATTGCCAGCGTCGAAGCCCCAAGAGAGCACCCCAGGTCATAAAGCATTGTATGCGGCTGCGCATACTGGGACGTGATAATACCAATCATGGGAATGATCGTGGTATACCCGGGCACAGACCGGCGGATCATGTCGGGAAAAACCCGCGCCACGGCATCATCAAACGCAAAACCCGACAACTCAGCATGGGGTTCTGCATAAATACGATCGAGTAGATTATTCATGCGTATTCAGGAATTTGCTGTGCTGAAATAGCAGCTGTCACTCCGGGCAGACTGAACCAGCAACCTAATAGAAAAGCAGACATGCTAGCCTGATCAAACAAAATCACCAGTGGCAATTATCACGATGCGTCACGTGCAAGTACAAGTCACCCTGTCGCGAAGCAATGCTTACCCCTGAAACAAAAAGGTGCCAACACCTGTTGACACCTTTATTAACATCCGAAAAAACAACGCTTCAGGTTGCCATTGTCAGGAACCAGAAAACAGCAAAGACTGGTATGGCAGCCGTCAGACTATCAATGCGATCCATGACACCACCATGTCCCGGCAACAACTGGCTACTGTCCTTCAAACCGGCTTCACGCTTGAACATACTTTCAAGCAAATCACCCAGTACAGACACCATGGTGACCACCAGCGTAATGGCAACCAGCCCAAGGCATTCAAATAAACTCAGCTGTCGGTACCAGCCAACCAGAAGGGCAATCAGTGACGTCATAAACAAACCACCGAAGACACCTTCCCAGGTTTTACCCGGACTGAGACTCGGCGCCAGTTTACGCTGCCCAAAGGTTCTACCGGAAAAATAGGCGCCCACATCCGCGGCCCAGACCAGCACAAACACATACAGAATCAGCAGATTTCCCTGCGGTTGCCCCTTGAGATACACAAGGCCGCCCCACGCAGGCAGAAGAACCAGCCAACCCATCAGCAACCGAACCATCCGGTTCTGCCACACAGGCCTTGAATCGGGATAACTGATCACCAGCATCAACGCCATCAGCCACCAGGTGAGACCGGCTCCCAGCAAAAATCCGGAAGACGCCAGAGAAAGGAGAAAAATCATGCCGCCTGTCAGCGCAGCATATCCCACGCGCACCAACTGGTGAGTAAATCCGGACAGTCCTGCCCACTCCCAGGCCGCCAATGCGATAACGACCGCAACAAACACCGAGAACGGCGTCAACGGCAAAAGAAAAACCCCACCCAATGCCACCGGCAATAAAGCCAGCGCTGTTATTATTCGTTGTTTCAGCACGTTGACTCTGCCTCTAGCTGCTGACTGGTTTTGCCATAACGACGCTGCCGCTGACTGTAATCCATTATCGCCCTATGGAACTCTTCAGGCCCAAAATCAGGCCATAGCAGATCGGAGAAATAGAGTTCAGAATAAGCGCACTGCCACAGCAGGAAATTACTGATTCGGTGTTCACCACTGGTTCTGATCAGCAGGTCTGGCGGCGGCAGCTCACCCGTCGACAGGGCTGCTTCAAAACGATCCGCTGTAATCGCTTCCGGATCAAGCTCTCCCCGCTGCACCTCTGACGCCAGTTTCTGCGCAGCCTGGATAATATCCCACTGCCCACCATAACTGGCGGCAATCACCAACGTAACACGCGCATTTTCAGCCGTCAGCGCTTCTGCTTCACGAATACGCTGTTGGATAGCCGGACTGAAGGAACTGACATCTCCGATCACTTTCAACCGGATATGATGCCGGTGCAACTTGCGCACTTCTCGCTGAAGCGCACGAAGGAACAGATCCATCAGAGCACTGACCTCGTCTGCCGGTCGCTTCCAGTTCTCGCTGGAAAAGGCAAACAGGGTCAATACACGAATACCATAGTCACCACAGGCTTCAATCACCTTACGCACCGCCTCAACGCCCGCGCGATGCCCGGCAATACCCGGCAAATGCCGTTTCTTGGCCCAGCGGTTATTGCCATCCATGATAATCGCGACATGACGGGGAATACGGTCGGCAGGAATGTCGTTGCCAGATACCGTGGCGGAAGGGGAAGCAGGTGGTTCAGCCATGACTTGTTTCAGGGTTACCTCACACTATCCGGGCAAACCGCCCGGCAAACAACAACCCGGGCCAAGCCCGGGTTTCGTCTGATCAGATTGCCATCAGATCCTTTTCTTTGACCGCCAGCGCCTCGTCAACGGCAGCGATGTACTTGTCAGTAATCTTCTGCACATCGTCCTGCGCACGACGCTCTTCGTCTTCGCTGATCTCTTTTTCCTTTTCCAGCTCTTTGAAGTCAGACAGCACGTCACGGCGAATATTACGGATCGCTACACGGGCCTGCTCTGCTTCATGACGCGCCTGCTTGGTGTAACCTTTACGGGTTTCTTCCGTCAGCGGCGGCAGCGGTACACGAATCACCTCACCGGCAGTGGAAGGATTCAGACCCAGATCAGACTTGAGGATGGCTTTCTCGATTTCCGGTACCATGCTCTTTTCCCAGACACGAATCGCCAGGGTACGACCATCTTCAGCTGTGACGTTGGCCACCTGGCTCAACGGGGATTCAGAGCCATAGTAGGACACCCGAACACCTTCCAGCAGGCTCGGATGCGCCCGACCAGTACGGATTTTGGCAAATGCATGGGTCAGCGCTTCTACGCTTTTCTGCATTCTGGATTCTGCATCACTCTTCAGTTCGTCAATCATGCGTCACTCCCGCAAACCAGGGTTCCTTCGTCGCCACCGACGACAACATTCAACAGGGCACCGGTCTTGTTCATGTTAAACACACGTACCGGCATCTGGTGGTCGCGCACCAGGCAGATAGCGGTCAGGTCCATCACCCCGAGTTTACGATCCAGTACATCGTCATAGGTCAGACGATCAAACTTAATCGCATCCGGATTCTTGACCGGATCCTGATCGTAAACACCATCCACCTTGGTGGCCTTCAGCACCAGGTCAGCATCTACTTCAATACCGCGCAGGCAGGCGGCGGAATCCGTGGTGAAGAAAGGATTCCCGGTACCTGCGGAGAAAATTACCACATCACCCGAATTCAGATAACGCAGCGCACGGCGGCGATCATAATGTTCCACTACGCCACTCATCGGAATAGCAGACATCACACGGGTATTGATATTTGAACGCTCCAGCGCATCGCGCATGGCCAGTGCATTCATGACCGTGGCCAGCATCCCCATATGGTCACCGGTGACACGCTCCATACCGGCCGCACTCAACGCCGCCCCACGAAACAGGTTACCGCCACCGATCACCAGACCCACCTGAACACCGATACCGACCAACTGACCGATTTCAAGCGCCATCCGATCCAGCACCTTGGGATCAATACCGAACTCTTCACTCCCCATCAGCGCTTCACCGCTGAGCTTGAGGAGGATTCGGTGATATTTAGGCTGGCGATCTGTTCCGGGCATGTCTGCTCTCCGTCAACGGGCTTGGCCATGAACAGGATGAACAGTGATACCCATCCTGCCATGCCCATGGCTGTTTTCTGATGATACCAATACCACTGACCAACGACTGCCATTATCTGCAATCAACCAGCGATTGGTCACTGGTATTCGCCATCGAATAATAACAGGGGCGACAGAATCCTCTGCCGCCCCTGCATCAGTATGCCTTACAGGCCTGCCTGGGCGCGAACCTCGGCAGCGAAGTCAACCACTTCCTTCTCGATGCCTTCACCCACTTCAAAGCGGATGAAGTTCTTGACGGTGGCACCGGCTTCTGCAGCCAGCTTGCCAACAGTCACGTCAGGGTTCTTGACGAAAGGCTGCTCAACCAGGCTGTTTTCAGCCAGGAACTTGTTCACACGGCCAACGATCATCTTTTCAACGATCTCAGCAGGCTTGCCGCTATCCAGCGCCTGGGCACGGAAGATGTCCTTCTCTTTCTCAACCAGATCAGCCGGCATGTCGTCCTTGCTGACAACCTGAGGATTCACAGCCGCCACGTGCATGGCGATGTCCTTGGCCAGCTCAGCGTTACCGCCTTCCAGGCTAACCAGAACCGCGATACGGCTGTTACCGTGAACGTAGCTACCAACCACATCGCCTTCCAGGGCGGCGGCACGACGAACACTGATGTTCTCACCGATTTTCTGAACCAGCGCCAGACGTGCAGTTTCCAGATCACCGTCCATCAGGGCAGGGATATCGGTCTGCTTGGTTTCAAAGGCACGCTCAACGACAGTGTTAACGTAACCCAGAAAGTTGTCGTCACGGGCAACGAAGTCAGTTTCACTGTTGACTTCCACCAGCATGCCGAACTTGGCATCGTCAGCCACTTTAACGGCAACCACACCTTCAGCAGCGGTACGACCGGCTTTCTTGGCAGCCTTGGCCTGACCAGACTTGCGCAGCTCTTCGATCGCTTTTTCGATGTCGCCGTCAACCTCAACCAGCGCCTTCTTGCATTCCATCATGCCCAGACCGGTACGCTCACGCAGCTCTTTTACCAGTGCAGCAGTAATTGCCATTTTCGTATCCTCTAAACCTTGGTTTTGCTGCTGTCTTTCCAGCGTCTTCTCACAGAAAGACAGCAACAATCACGAAAGAATTTTTGCGCCCGGAGTCAGGAACCGCCGCTGCAACGACAGCAATAATAGCCTGACCCCTATGGCAAAAAAGGGGGCAAGGCCCCCTTTTTCTGAACAGGACGATTACTCCGCGGAGTCTTCGCTGCTCTCTTCACTCTCTTCAGCCGCTTCTGCCTTTTCAGCAGCCGCTTCTTCAACGACTGCACCGGCAGCAGCACGACCTTCCAGGATCGCGTCAGCAGCAGATTCAACGTACAGCTGAATTGCGCGGATCGCGTCATCGTTACCGGGGATAACGATGTCTACGCCGTCCGGGTTGCTGTTGGTATCAACGATACCGATAACAGGGATACCCAGCTTGTTGGCTTCCTGGATGGCAATCTTTTCGTGATCCACGTCGATGACGAAGATCGCGTCAGGCAGGCCGCCCATGTCCTTGATACCACCCAGGCTGCGATCCAGTTTTTCCAGATCACGGGTACGCATCAGGGCTTCTTTCTTGGTCAGCTTCTCGAAAGTGCCGTCTTCAGCCTGGACTTCCAGTTCACGCAGACGGCGTACAGACTGACGAATAGTCTTGTAGTTGGTCAGCATGCCGCCCAGCCAGCGGTGATCAACATAAGGCATGCCGCAACGCTGCGCGTTTTCACGGACGATCTTGCTCGCTGCACGCTTGGTGCCGACGAACAGAACCTTGTTCTTGCCTTCAGCCAGCTTCTTGATCAGACCCAGCGCCTGATTGAACGCCGGCAGGGTGTGTTCCAGGTTGATGATGTGAATGCGGTTACGGGCGCCGAAGATGAACTTGCGCATCTTGGGATTCCAGTAACGGGTCTGGTGACCGAAATGGACACCGGCCTTCAGCATGTCACGCATGGACACTTGAGCCATGTAAAACTCCTTAAAAGGGTTATGCCTCCATACACCCCATGATTCGACCCTTTTTAAGCGGGCACCCAGGAACCATGTGTCGGTGCATGTGTGGTTTTAAGTCATAAGAATACTTGCGGCGGTCGCCACAAGCGCGCATTTATACCACAACCACACAGGCATGCACCAGCCCCGGAAAACGGATTCCCTGCGAAAAGAATCCCTTTACGGGAAGAGTTTTACCACTTCAACATCAGGAAACACCTGCCTGATGTTCTCTTCGACCGGCGACTCAAATAAAAGTTTCACATTGGGCCCGGCATCCATGGTGAGATAGACAGGCACCCCATCCTCGCGCAACTGCCAGACCTTCTGCATAACAGCGACAGATTCAGGCTCCCAGTACAGCAGCGGCGGCCAGGAGGCAATCATCGTGGCATGCATGGTCATGGCGTTATGTTCTGCGGTGGCACCCAAGCACTCAAAGTCGCGGTTGACAATGGCCTGTTCCAGCGTCGCAATATCCGCCTCAGCCTGGGCAGGCCAGGCAGAATAGAGTGGCGTCGTCTTCACTGTCCGCGCCATACCCTCCCGGGACCCGACTTTTTTCGCCGCCCCCGTCAAGGTCAGCACCCCAAGGCGCAAACCCGGCCAATCCTGAGATAATGGCGCCGCACAGGAATCCATACCATCAGCAGCCTCGCCTTTATGCCAGCGTACAAATCCATCAAAAACAGACCGGCAGGCACTACCACTTCCCAGCCTCGCCAGAATGGATAGCGCCGCTCCATCAAGATCAAAGCCCTGCACACCCGCCATTGCACGGGTCAACGCTGCAAAGCCGGACGCCGATGAAGCAAGACCTGCCGCCGTCGCGATATTATTAACCGTATCAATTCGAAAACGATCATCCCGATGCAGCCGAAATAGATTCAGATGAGCAACCACTTTCTGATAAAAGCTATCTGCTTCAGACACCGGCTGATCATTTAAAAAGACAATATCCTTTGACTCGCGCTGCAGCCGGGTCACTCGGGTACGTGTCCCCTTATCCGGCAAAGCGACTGACAAGCTGTCATTGACGGGCAAATTCAGGGCAGCATCGCGCTTACCCCAATACTTGCACAGCGCAATATTGACCGGCGCCCACGCCTCGAAAACATCGACAGGACGGTATTCACAATCACCCAGAAGACTTCGGGCAACATCAACGCGGGAAAACGTCAACGGACACTCCAACAGGGGAAACAGAAACAGGAATACGTTCAAACCCGGGCAACCCGACACCGGTATCACCCAGCGCACAGACACAATCACCCAGGCCCGAACCGGAAATTTTGGCGCCCATCACACCCGGCAAGGCACGCAATCCATAGACAATGGCAGAGAGCGTTGCATCATTCACATTCAGGGCATCCATCAACCCTTGATAGACATTCATGCAACGACCGAATTGCGATAAATCATCAGCCTCGATCGCCGCTATCGCCTCTCGACTCACGTCACCCATTAACCGGTAAAGCGTATCCACTACACCCGGCACTTGCACACTTTCTTCTGCGACTCTCGCCAACACATCAGTCGTTGGCGTTTTATAGCCTGCATAATAAAGATCGATAGGCAATTCAGACGATAAGCGCTGAACCTGTAAAGTATCAGCATCAAAGGCAATCACACCGCCATAGACACTGGCCGCCAGATCAGTGCCAGACCCTCGCCCCTGAACCGCGCGAACAACCTCAACACTTGACTGAAGAATTGCCTGCAGATCAAGCGGCAAACCACAAACGGCTCGCAGGGCAGAAACCAGCGCAACCGCCACAGCAGCAGAGGAACCCAAGCCAACGGTATGGGAAAACTCAGAGGTAATACTGATCTTCAGGCCACAGGCCAATGTCGACTGCCAGCGCCGAAGAATCTCAACCAGAAAACGATGAGGAACAGAATCCTGAAGACTATCAAGATGCGAACAATAAGGACCAAGTGCAGACTCAACAATAACGTCTCGACTTGCCAGCGGCTCCACCTGAACACGCATATAGCGATCAACCGCACAGGCGACAGCCGGCTGGGAATACAAAACGGAATGCTCGCCCAGCAGCATAATACTGCCGGGCACCGAGACATGAACAACCTGACCGGGATTAATGACAGAGTCTGGCACCGAGAGGATCCGCCTGCAGCCTGGCAACAGAGAAACCGTATTCATCACAGAGACTTTCCACCGGCTCATCACTCTGAACCAGCACAAAGCCCGCCTTTTCACCATGCACGGCACCGGCGCCACTGATTTTACCGGCAGCGCCATAGTGGGATTTCAGATCACTGATGAATCGCTGCACCGTGTCAGGCACCACACCGATATCCACCAGCAATTGGTGATTACGCTTGACGTACTCACGCAACGCTCGCGTATCACGACAGAGAAATGCCTGCTCTAACCCCTGGATAATGGCAGCAAATTCATTCCAGATGGTACTGGTACCAAACCGACGCCGCACCTCGGCAACACACTGCCCGGTACTCACTTCAGGCTCACCGGTATTCACCAGGTACCAGTTCAATTCCGGCAATTCACTGCTTCGGGACAGCTGGCTGTTTTCCACCCGCACCAACCCGCCGTGAACTGTCACCATGGGATCAATAGTACTGGCACAGCCATGCTGAAGCCGCTCGGTATGACTGGTAAAACGGAACAGGGAGTCTTTATCCAGCTGAACACCGAAATAACCGGCCACAGCCACCAGCACCGATGCAACCGTCGCAGCAGAAGAACCCATCCCTGAACGCACCGGTATGGCCGATTTCAGGGAGATATCCAACCCATGATCAAGCGGTAATGCATAGCTGTTATACAGACTGGCAATGGCATACAGATAGAGCTCACCGGCATGGGGCAACACCTTATCGACGCTGCAGCGCCCCAGCAGATAATGCTGATAAGCTTCATCAATGGTCAGACGAACCTGCTCAAGCTCTGACAACGGCAGCGACGCCAGCTTGCCATAGTTGTCGAGATGCAGATGAATCCCCGGCTCTTCAATACGCTCAACCACTGCATTGGCATGAATATTCACAGCCACTGCCAGCGCCGGCGAGCCATACACCACCGAGTGCTCACCCGAAATGATAATTTTGCCCGGAGCAACAGACCTCATCCGCAGACAATCCCGAAAACAGTTTCAACCCACAGCGCCACGCCCCACACAGGAGCCTTTATTCACGCCATTTACAGTGGCTTTACCTGGCAGCAAAACACTGTAACAACAAAGCGTCCGCATCATAACGCATTCAGCGCGCACCTGTCTCTGTATAGATACGCTTGTGATCATGCAGACCTGCCAGTCGGAAGCGGCCATCGGTCATTTCCGGGAAATCATGCTCGCCATCCACACGGGGATATTGATGCTCAAACAGCAGGGCGTATTCGTCATAACTGAGCGCCTGCCGGGATTCCAGCCTGTCCACATGTGCCTTCCGACGACTATAGGCCCGATACCCCGGCTGAACCGTTACGGCAAAGAACTCACCGACACAACCGGAGCCGTAACTGAACAGACCAATATGCCGACCGGACAGATCTTCAGGATCATTCTCCAACATGGACAGCAGGCCGATATACAGGGAGGCTGAATAGCTGTTGCCAATCTTGCGGTTATAAATCAGCCCGGAGCCGGTCTGCTCGGCAAACAGCTCATCCGACATGCTTTCACCACAGGTTACCGCCAGCTTACGGTGAGCTTTCTCGCCCATCTTGGCGAAAGGCAGGTGATAACAGAATCGGGAAAAATCAGAAAAGCCCTTGCCGCCCGCCTGCTGGTAATGCTTCCAGGCCTGACGCAACGCCTTGAGATAAACAATGGTGGAATATTTACCATCCACCAGCGCCGTATCCATGTAGTTGGGACGCCAGAAATCCATGACATCTTCGCTGTAACAGCCCGTCTCCGGATGCACCTCAACGAGCCGAGGATTCGCCTTGACCAACAGGGCGACCGCACCACACCCCTGGGTCGCTTCACCCGGCGTGCCCAGCCCATAACGCGCGATGTCTGACGCAATCACCAGCACAGACTTTTCCGGCTGCCTGGCCACCAGCGCACAGGCCATCTGAACAGCCGCAGTGGCGCTGTAGCAGGCCTGCTTCAATTCCACGACACGACAGTTAGTACCCAACCCCAGCAAACGGTGCACATAGACACCGGCCGACTTGGACTGGTCAATACCGGTCTCTGTCGCAAACAGCAGGGTGCCGACACTGTCGCGGTTATCGTCGTCAATAATAGGCCAGGCCGCACTGGCGCCCATCGTCACGATGTCTTCATCGACCGCAGGGATCGCCATCTCCTCCTGCCCCAGCCCGACGCGATACTTGTCGGGATCAGTCCCGTAGCGCGTAGCCAGCTCAGTCAGAGGAATATAAAGACTGGACGAATAAAAACTGATGTCATCAATACCGACAGACATGATGCCTCTTGGAAATCCTGAGGTTTTCCTGCCATCACCCTGCACGGTCCGGGGACGACAGCATTCTTTCACTCACCTGACTTCTGGTTTTCTGCACGAGACGTGTCAGAAACTTTCATCCAGAATCAGTTGTTCATTGCCGTACAGTGTCTTCACATCCGGCATACCCAGCAGGAACATGGCCGTGGCAAATTCCCGCTTCAGTGTTTCAATTGCAGCTATCACATGATCTGCTGATTCCATGGCCGGTTTCAGCAGCGGAGCCGCCAGGCCGCACAATCGGGCGCCGAGTATAACAGACTTGACCATATCGACACCGTTTCTTAAACCACCACTGGCGATTAATTCGACACGATCCCGAAATGGCGCCGCCAGCTTCAAAGCTTGCGGCGTTGGTATACCCCAATCCTGGAAACGAAGCCCGAGCGAATCACCGGATTCTCCCGCACGATGATGCTCAATGCGACTCCAGGAGGTGCCGCCCTGCCCGGCCACATCAATACAGGAAATACCTCGAACAGCTGCCGCGGCGATATCTTCCGGCGACATTCCGCACCCAACCTCTTTCAAGACGACAGGGCAACCCAGCTGTTCATTAATACTGGCAATTTTGTCCAGCAGGCCCGAAAAGTTCGTGTCGCCTTCCGGCTGAACCGCTTCCTGAAGCGGATTGAGGTGAAGATACAGCGCATCCGCATCCAGCGCATCAACCACTTCACGACATTCTGCCAGGCCACACCCATAATTGAGCTGCACAGCGCCCAGGTTGGCAAAAAACAGCACATCCGGCGCAAACTGGCGCAATTCGAAGCTAGCACGTGCAGCGGGCTGCTCCAGCATTACGCGCTGGGAACCCACGCCCATGGCGACACCTGTCGCCTGTGCCGCAATGGCAAGATTCCGGTTGATTTTTCGTACAAGTTCATGATCTCCCCCGGTCATTGAGGAAATCAGCATAGGGAACGACAGGGTTTTGCCGAGGAATTCCACCCGGGTATCGACATCTGCCAGGGCAATTTCCGGCAACCCCCGATGACTGAGACGGATACGATCAAAGTACCCGCCTTCCCGGTCAGTGCCGCTATCCTGTTCAATCACCCGGATATGTTCGACTTTCCGGCTGTTAGTCTGCTCACCGGCACCTGACGCTTTGCTATCTGACATCAGCGCTCCAGCTTCAAATGGGATGCCATCAGCTCACCGGGGTTGGTCTGGGCCGCCAGCAGGGACAGCTCACCGCAGAGTACCGATGCCGCACAGATAACCGCCAATCTACGGGCGTTTGCGCCGGGCTCACGATTTTCACGGCAACCCAGTAATTCGAGATTGCGCTCAACAAAGTCCAGTCCCTTGCCATTTCCGACGGTACCAACAATCAGGTTTGGCAGGTTGACGGAGAAATAGAGGTCACCCTCTCGCACTTCGGCATGCACAATACCCTGGGAGCCTTCTACGATGTTGGCTGCATCCTGGCCAGTCGCCAGGTAAAACGCCAGCAACATATTGGCAAAGTGCGCATTGGCGCTGCGAATACCACCGGCCAGCATGGTGCCCAGCAGGTTTTTCTTGATATTCAGATCGACAATTTTTTCGGGTGTCGTCTTTAACCGACGCTCGCAAAGCTCCCGGGGAATCAACAGTTCCGCCACCACATTCTTGCCCCGGCCCAGGATACCGTTGATGGCGGTTGCTTTTTTATCCGTGCAATAGTTGGCGGAAATTGAGCAATACCGTAGTTCCGGGTATTCACCCAGAATCCAGTCCTGCAGTTTTTCAGAAGCCAGCGTCACCATGTTATGACCCGATGCATCACCGGTCAGGTACTCAAGGCGGATATACAGCAGGTTGCCGACGATCTGGCTGTGCATATCGATCAACCGCGCATAACGGCTGGATTCACGCACCACCATGTTCATCTCGTCCTTGCGACCCTGAAGACTGTGCCAGGCTGCCAGAGCCTTCGATGCATCCTCAGCTTCAAGCAGGATCGAACGGGTCATCCGTTCATCAATCACAGTCGCCCGGATACCACCGGCCAAACTGGCCACCCGCGCGCCACGACCCACGGAAGGCCACAGCGGCGTCTCATAGGTAGCCAGGGGCAGCATGACGCTGTCATTGACAACATCACCAATAATCGTCACCGGTCCCACGAGCCGCATGGGAACCGGCGCCTGTTGAATCTTGTTATCTGACATATATAACCGGCTGGTATCCTGAAAACAGTCCTGTTACGCACTCCAGGGTCTCTGCGCCAGAGGAAACCTCTGCCCACACCACAGGATTGCAAAGGCGGGAATAATACCAGAATCCCGCCACCGTGCGACAGACTGGTAGCGCTTCAGACTATCGCTCGCTGGCAGCCCTTTGCTAGAATTGCGCAACAGGCCTGCACAGAAAGGCGAACGATAAGTAATCACACGGTAATCATGACTGTCATCATCAAAACCCTGGAAGACATCGAGAAAATGCGCATTGCCGGCCGTCTGGCCGCCGAAGTGCTGGAAATGATCGGTGAATATGTTGTTCCCGGCGTCACTACCGAGGAACTGGATCGCATCTGTCACGATCATATCGTCAACAAGCAGGGCGCGATTCCTGCACCACTGAACTACAAGGGTTTCCCGAAATCCATCTGCACTTCTGTCAACGAAGTTGTCTGCCATGGCATCCCTACCGACAAGAAACCCCTGAAAAGCGGCGATATCATCAACATTGATGTCACTGTCATCAAGGATGGCTACCATGGCGATACCAGCAAGATGTTCCTGGTTGGCGATGTGGCCGAGCATGCACAGCGCCTGGTGACTGTTACCCAGGAATGCATGTACAAGGGCATTGAGCTGGTTCGCCCCGGCACCCGCCTTGGCGATATCGGGTTTGCCATCGCCCGTCACGCCCATGGCAATCATTATTCAGTGGTTGAAGAGTATTGTGGCCACGGGATTGGCAAGGGCTTCCACGAAGAGCCTCAAGTTCTGCACTATGGTCAGCAGGGTACAGGTCTTGAACTGGTGGCAGGCATGACGTTCACCATCGAACCCATGATCAATGCCGGCAAAAAGCAAACCAAGCTCAAGCCCGACGGCTGGACTGCGGTCACCAAAGATCGCCGCCTCTCCGCCCAGTGGGAACACACCATACTGGTCACCCGGGATGGCGTGGAAATCCTCACACTGCGCAATGATGAGCAGATCCCCTTTACCACCAGCACCTTTACCGCTTAATCTTCACCACAATAATGCAATAACACATACAGGGTCTCATCAAAGAGGCCCTGCTGCTGGCAGCATCGCTGCCTGATATCAGATCCAACGGTGACCAGGATAACCAGAATGAACGCTGTACTCACCGATCAACAGCAGTCAGAACTCTTTGACCGCGGCCAGTTCCGGGCCGAACTCACTCTCTCCAGCACCGCCATTCCGGCCTACAAAAAGTGCCTCAAACAAGCCGAGACGACCATGAACCAATGGTTCGACGAGGGCGTCGCCATTCAGGCACTGGTTCGTGGGCGAGCCTGGCTGATCGATCAGGTCTTGTCGCTGGCATGGGAACACCTGTTTGGCGGTCGTGACGATATTGCGTTGCTGGCTGTTGGTGGTTACGGTCGCGGTGAACTGCACCCGTTTTCTGATATCGATATCCTGATCCTGCTCTCCCGGGATGACCCGGAACCCCACCGCGAAAACATTGAACAATTCCTGACCCTGCTGTGGGATATCAATCTGCAGGTCGGCTCCAGTGTCCGCTCGGTTGAAGAGTGCGCCCGACAGGCCGGTAGCGATCTGACCATCATTACCAACCTGATGGAATCCCGCACCATCACCGGCCCTGAAAATCTCCGTAGCCGGATGATGTCCCTGATCAACACCGACAAAATGTGGCCCAGCAAAACCTATCTGCAGGCCAAGTACGAGGAACAGCGCACCCGCCACCGGAAGTTCAACCAGACCGAATACAACCTGGAACCCAATATCAAGAGCTCACCGGGCGGTCTGCGGGATCTTCACATGCTGGGCTGGATCACCCGACGCCATTACGGCACAGATCAGCCCGAAGACCTGGTCAAGGTCGGTTTTCTCACCAACACCGAATATGACATGCTGCTTCGCTCACGTGATTTTCTCTGGCAGGTGCGCTGGGGATTGCATCGGCTAAGCGGCCGGGCGGAAGATCGTCTGCTGTTTGATTACCAACGCGGATTAGCGGCACATTTTGGTTACAGGGACACCAATGGCACGCTTGCCATTGAGCAGTTCATGCAGAAATACTTCCGCGCAGTCATGATTCTGGGGGAACTTAAGGACCTTCTGCTCCAGCATTTTGATGATGAAATTCTCACCTCCGGCCAGAAGGAAGAAATCATCCCGCTGAATGAACACTTCCAGGTACGCAACAATTATATAGAGGTCACCAGCGACCAGGTGTTTTCCGAGCATCCGCCAGCCATGCTGGAACTGTTCGTGTTAATGACACGCAACCCGTTTATCCTGGGTCCGCGCGCCTCAACCATTCGCCTGCTGCGAACCCACAGAAACCTGATCAACGAGAATTTCCGGAATAATCCTGAAGTGAATCAGCTCTTTATTGAACTGATGCGCGCCCCTTATGCCCTGACCGCCAATCTGCGACGAATGATCCGCTACGGCATTCTGGGCAGTTACCTGCCGGAGTTCAGGCGAATTATCGGTCAGATGCAGCATGACCTGTTTCACATCTATACCGTCGATGCCCACACATTATTGCTGATCAAGCACCTGCGCCGTTTCAATTATCAGGAAAGCGAAGAGCCTTTCCCGGTAGCTTGCGAAGCGAAGCGCCGCATCAACCGGCCCGAATTACTGTATATCGCCGGCCTTTACCATGACATCGCGAAAGGCCGGGGCGGCGACCATTCTGAACTGGGCGCCGAAGATGCCCTGGCATTTGGTCGACGCCATGGACTCAGCGAAGCAGACAGCGCCCTGATTGCCTGGCTGGTAAAATACCACCTAATCATGTCGACCACCGCCCAACGGAAGGATCTCTCTGATCCGGAAACCATCAACAACTTCGCGCGACTGGTCGGTGATCGCCGCCATCTCGATTATCTTTACTGTCTAACCGTCGCTGACATCAACGCCACTAACCCGACCCTCTGGAATGGCTGGCGCGCCAGTCTTCTACGCCAACTCTACCGGGAAACCAGCAGGGCACTGCTGCGCGGTCTGGAAAACCCCATCGACAAAAAAGAACTGATCGCAGAAACCCAGCATATTGCCCGTGAATTTCTCCGTGAAAACAGCGTTAACGATACGTCGGTGCAAACCCTTTGGGATACATTGGGCGATGACTATTTCCTTCGCCACACTCCCGAAGAAATCGCCTGGCACACCTCAGGCATTCTGCACCACGCAGACAGTGACAGTCCGCTGGTACTGATCAGGGAAACGACCGAACGCCATTTTGAAGGCGGTACGGCTGTCTTTATTTATGCCAAAGACAGCTCCAACCTGTTTGCAGCCACAGCGGCAGCTCTGGATCAACAAAACCTCAGTATCCACGATGCACGGATTATCACATCAACCGGTGGCTTTAGCCTGGACACTTTTATTGTCCTGGAAAGCAACGGCTCACCCATTGGCGACAACCCCGGACGCATCGAACGCCTGTGCAATCGATTGAGCAAAATTTTGAGCAATCCCGACTCTTTTCAGGACATCATTCATCGACGCACCCCCAGACAGTTGAAACATTTTGCCAAAGCGCCAGAGGTCATCATCAGCAATGACCTGCTGAACAATCGTACCGTCGTTGAAGTCTATGCAACGGATCGCCCCGGGCTGCTTGCCATGATGGGGAAAACGTTCACAGAGCTGGAGATTCGGATACAAAACGCCAAAATCGCTACACTTGGCGAGAAAGTGGAGGATGTCTTCTTCATCACCGACCACTCAGGCAATGCGATCAGTGATCAGCACTTGTGCGACCAGCTGAAACAAACACTCTGCATGCGTCTGCAAGATTACGCCAATCAAGATGCATTAAAACCTTGAATCGTCATGCAGTGCTGACATTGAAACAGAAGTCAGCACTGCAAACAGGCGCATTAACCTTGATTATCAGCAGCCTTGAGCGTCAGTGGCATGGACAAAATACAAGGGTTTTGATTGCCATCCTTTTGTGACACATCATCTGGACAGAGACAAACACCATTACAGCAGGCAAACAGCAAAATCAGTTGACATCCCTGCTCCGCCCCACCAATACAATCAGGCTTTCCTTTCACACACAGAATAACCTTCCCTCCTGACGCCTGAACTGCAGCCAACCCTTCCTGGGTAAAACCAGCAACGAGGTTTTCCACATAGTACAAAGGCGTGTCATCACTGACAGAATCATCTTCGCCTGCAGACGCATTTTCCGGAACATCCAAGGATTCATGCCCAGGTCTACCTGTAGAATCATCTTCACTACCGACTGCTGAATCAGCAGCACCATTTCCAGCTTCACTGCCCTGCTCGATGACTACCTGATCCTGAATACTCTCTGCCCCTGAAAGAAGGTCACCATTTTCTTCCTGAGTAGCAATACTCTCAGCCGATTCAGCAGAACCACTCTCACTGGAATTTAGCGCCACTGCCTCAGAATCTTCTTCAACAGGCTGCTCTTTATCCCCTGCCTGGTGTTGACCATCTTCTATAACAGTCTCTCCTTCCACATCGACATCACTTTCACTGACGGCAATATTACTTTCTTTGTCGCCAGCAGATTCAGAATCCTGTTGTTCGGTAACGGGTAAAACATCGTCAGGGCTTTCCTCCCGGACCTCGCCCTTAATGTCACCTGACAGATCAGAAAGCCATTGCGATAAGCTAATGAAAGGAATCTGTTTCGGCGTTCGCCCTACAAGCTGAAGAAAATCAGTGTATGCCTGATAATCCTGTTCATAATCCTGAGAGTTTACAGGGCTATAGCTCAGAATCCCCTCAATACGATCAAGTTCCATGCTATACAACAGGTCATTATCCGCTGAAAGAACGCTTGCAGGCAGTGCCGGAAAATAGGCTGTCTGCTGTTGATCATTGTGCTGATAGGTCACAGCACCCTCATTAAGCGCAAGCCACAACAGCAATGGAAACGTCGGTTTAAAATAGCTGATTGATCCATTTATACTTACCCACTGTTGGGTTTCTGCATCATTTGAATCGCTTTGATAGAGGGGGTTAAAGTGACTGTCACTATATTTATTCTGGATTGCTGTCAGTGCATCAATGTGATGATCGGTGAGTACTTCAAACCAGGCTTTACTATGAGGATCAGTATACCCGTGATAACCCAAATAAAGGAGATTCGTATTATCTGCCTTGAAATCGGCTGAAGGTACGAATGCGCCATCGTTAATTATTGATAACTCCGGAATCAGCTGCGCGTAAAGCCCTCCCGCCAGCAATAAATCCTTCACGCCCAACGCAGCAATATTGTACCCTTTATTGATAAAACTAAAGCTATCAAATACGACACCTTGCTCACGCAAACGTCCAAGACTTGATAATGAGCCATTGACCAATGTGTTTTGATCAATCGTATCCCACAGCATGATTTTTATTGTTTCTGTACCTTTCCCATGCAAATCACTGGCAAATGCGGCCAGCTTTTGAATTTTAGCAGCATCATAATGCAGTATTGCAGCATCAACCGGGAAGACTGTCACTGAAGCCAGGCGTATTGCCAAATCGGGATCAATCACCACCTGACTAGCATCAACAATCATGGACGACTGGATATATAAGTGTATTTTTCCACTAAACCCTTCCAGCTCACGCGCCAGAAGTGTATTAATTTGCTGACTAAGATCCACAGATTGATCAATGGCCTGTGACAACATCACCGTGCGACCACCCCGATCATCTATCAGCGGGTCTCCGGAATGCCGATTAATATACAAAGTGGCGTCTTCTGTATTACCTAAACCATGTACCAGTGCCCAAGCCTGAGCAAACTCACTCTTCTGATCAGAGAGATAAACGGATTTATAACGATCAGTCTCATAGACCGTAAACAACTGCACCGTTTTGCCACACAGATATTTGGCATCAAATCCCAGCGCTTCGACAACAAAGCGTTGATCACCGGCTTTGGCTGGCGTGACAGCAATCGTTGCCCGACATGTCTCCCTTGGGCGTACCAACGGACATGATTGCTTGTCCAGCAAAATCTGGCCATCCGTCTGAGTAATGCGCAATACGATATCAGCCGCTTCTACCGAACGATTGGTGATTGCCAGTTTCAACAAACCTTTATCACCTTTAACCAGATCTCCTTCCGTTTCGACCTGAATATGAAACATTGCCTCAGCTAAGACCGCGCAGGAGAAACCGCTCAACAACAGGAAGACTCCGATAAACAACGCTTTCATAATACGCTTCTCAGAAATGCCAGATCAGTCCCAGCAGTAATTGCTGACTCGTCAGATCATCTGTTTTCAACTTACCACTGTAACGCCCCGGCTTGTCTCGCCCTGATTCCACTTTCCCGAGATTCGCGTACTGATATCCCATATCCAGCAACAGCTCATCCGATAAGGGAATCAGAATGCCAATACCCATCTGCCAGGCCGGCTCATTACGTGTTGCACTTTTGAATGGTGTAATAGGACCGGGACTTTCTTTTTTGGTATCATTATCCGGATATATATCTTTTTCACTGTATCCAGTAAAACGATTGTGCGCATACCCCAATCCAGCCGAAATATATGGCTGTAAATCTGGCTCAGCCATAACCCAATAAACACTCCCCTCAATCATTAACCTCTGGTGCTGAGTTTTATATTTGTAACTATAATCTCGAAATTGCCCCTCACCATGAAGATCAATGTAGCCTTTATTTTCAATCTCATTTTGCCAGTACCAGCCAGCGCCTACAGACAAACGATAAGAGCTACGATTAAAATTAACACCAGCACCAAGCCCCACTAAAACAGCGTTATCTGATTTATCATGATTCTCGTAAGAATCAACCATAACCATTTTTTTATCATTAATGACATTCAGATCTTTTTTAAGCTTGGACTCAACATGAGAATAGCCCACCCCACCCTTCAAATAATAATCACTACAATAACTTATTGAGGGTATATATAAAGTTATTGGAGCCAATAAACACATAAAATAAAAACGCAAACAGGAGGATACATACATATTTGCCAACCTGCCGAAGAAATAACGTTGACCAAAAAACCACTTCCTGCCATGAAACATAACAGTGATCAATATCACCATGTCCATGAAATAAGAATTCATGGCAGTCTAGTCCGCTTTGATAACACTGCAAGCACATACCAATAAAACCATTATCGTTTAATAGGAAATATCGATAACACCAGGGGAAAAGCCGGAACAATACGCGTATGATAAATGCCCGGAGCAACAGGGACATACACAGGAACACCCATGATTACGATGTATGGCATCAGCAACTGTGACACCATCAAAAAAGCCCGTCGCTGGCTGGATGAGAATAATATTGACTATCACTTTCACGATTATCGCAAGGACGGCCTGACAGAAGCCCAATTGACCCAATGGGCTGAACAACTGGGATGGGAGGCTCTGCTGAATCGGCGAGGCACGACCTGGCGCAAGCTCCCTGAAGCCACCCGTGACACGATCAATCAGGCCTCAGCCATTGCCATCATGCTGGAAAACCCGGCCATTATTAAGCGACCCTTACTGGTGGCCGGCGACCACTACCAGCTGGGGTTTCAACCAGCCCAATGGCAAACGCTCCTGGCAGACTGACAATTATCACCAGCAAGCTTGATAATAAGGCAACACGCCCCCATCTCACCCGCACAAGGATCAAAGAGAAGAGCACATGAGCACGTTTTTTTCCCTCGCTGCCGGCATTGGCACCAAGAACAGCAAAGGTGAGTGGCTGGATGTTTACTACCCTGCCCCTCTGTTCCAGCCGTCTTTCAAGCTGATTGAAAAAATTGGCCCGGTGGTGGGCTATGTAGGCGGCAATGTCGTGGTTGAACTGGACAATCCCACCTGCCACGCGCTGGAAAGCATCTTCTCTCAGCACGGGTTGACCGAGCAGGCCGCCATTATGGCCACCCTGGAGGATTCAGAAAGCCCGAAAATCCTGACACTGCTGGAAAATGACCTGGCGCCAATCACCACACCGGAAGCCTATCTCAAGCTTCACCTGATTTCTCATCGCTGCGTCAAACCACACGGCATCAATCTCACGGGCATTTTCCCGCTGCTGCCCAATGTCGCCTGGACCAACGAAGGCGCCATCGATCTGGAAGAACTCCCCCGCCGTCAGCTGCAGGCTCGTGCCGCCGGCCGGACTCTGGAAGTCTCTTGTGTCGATAAATTCCCCAAGATGACCAACTACGTTGTACCTGCCGGTGTCCGTATTGCGCATACCGCCCGCGTCCGCCTTGGCGCCTACGTGGGTGAAGGCACAACCGTCATGCATGAAGGCTTCATCAACTTTAATGCCGGCACCGAAGGGCCGGGCATGATTGAAGGCCGTATTTCCGCTGGCGTGTTTGTCGGCAAAGGTTCTGACCTGGGTGGTGGTTGCAGCACCATGGGCACCTTGTCCGGCGGCAATAATGTGGTCATCTCAGTTGGTGAAAACTGCCTGATCGGCGCCAATGCCGGTATCGGCATTCCGTTGGGTGACCGCTGCACCGTGGAAGCGGGTCTTTACCTGACAGGAGGCTCCAAAGTTCAGCTGCTGGATGAAAATCGCCAGGTAGTAGAGACTGTCAAAGCAGCTAGCCTGGCCGGCAAGTCTGACCTGCTGTTTCGCCGGAACTCCATTAACGGTGCCATTGAGTGCCTGACTAACAAGTCCGCCATTGCCCTTAACGAAGAATTGCACGCACATAACTAAGTGTGCCCCTGAAGGTAGCGGGCCATAACCCGCTACCAACGAACATTCGTACAGTCTCTGTTTCGACTTTCCCTGCCTGATACGCTCTAATCACCACTGAAATTCACCCAATTCCTTTATCAATGGCCCGGTGGTAGACTCCCATTAGTTAGCCACCCTAACCATTTATCACAATGCATCTTTCTCAATCCTTTGATTACATAGAACGCTACCTGGCCAAACTCTGGCGCAGCGATGAAGTGGGCAGACAGTACGAACACGTCACGTTCAATGAGTACGACTATCTGAAAGCCGTACAGCACCTTGTGCAACCTCGACTGTCTGACCTTGCCGCCGAAATGCGGGTTCAGAAATCATCTGCCAGCACAATGGTCGCCAAACTGGAACGCCGTGATCTGCTCACACGGACACCATGCGCGGATGACAGACGATCAACGCGAGTCAGCCTTACACGCCAGGGGGAAGCGCTCATGGCGCTGGAGGACAAACTGTTCGGTGATATGACCCGCAAAATCTGCACGGCCATGAGTGAGGAAGAGTACCAGATACTGGAAACCCTGCTGGACAAAGCCTGTCGCTGTCTGCAAGACAATACACGGGTGAAATCGACACCAGATTAAAGGAAAACTGCCGACATATTCATGCCACGATTCAATTAATAATTAGTTAGCCTAACAAAATATGGAACCAACACAGACAAATACCCCTTCTTCAGATTTGGGGACACAACCTATTCTCCGGCTGTTCTGGCGCTACGCCATCCCGGCCGTTGCCGCCATGATCGTTAACGGCATTTATGTCCTGATTGATGGCATATTCATCGGTCGGGTTGTCGGTGCAGAAGGTCTTGCCGCCCTGAATTTTGCCTGGCCGGTTGCCGGCATCATCATCGGTGTTGGCATTATGATCGGTATGGGTACCGGTACCTGGATGTCCATCAGCCGGGGACAAAACGACCATCGTAAGCCGCGCCTTTATATTGGTAACGCATTGCTGTTACTGGCTGTCTTTGGCCTCCTTTTCCCACTGGTATTCCTGCCGCTGGAAAACCAGATGCTGACATTGCTTGGCGCTACGGGTCATGCGTATGAACTGGCCGGGGATTACCTTACCATCCTCATCACCGGCAGTATCGCAGCACTGGCGGGCGCTGCATTACCCTTGATGATCCGGAATGATGAACGACCACACCTGACCACGATCATCATGGCAACCGGCGCTGTCCTGAACATTGTGCTGGACTGGCTCTTTATTGTGGTCATGGGGCTCGAAGCTGCTGGCGCCGCCATAGCCACCGTTATGGCTCAGGCTGCGGTTGGACTATGGGGTATTGCCTACTTCCTCAGCCGCAAGGCGAATACCCGTATCGCCCTCACTGACATCTGTTTTTCCTGGGTTTATACCGTCAGAACATTGAGCGCGGGACTACCGAGCCTGTTCATGTTTTTCTACTACGGCTTTGTACTGGCAATCCATAATCGACTACTGATGGATTACGGTGGCGTGCTGGCAGTCGGCGCATTCACCATCGTTGGCTATGTGCAGGGGGTCTACTACATGTTCTCTGAAGGTGTAGCGACAGGTATTCAGCCACTGGTCAGTTATAACCATGGCGCCGGCAGTCACCAGCGATTGCTCACTACCCTGCGGATCGGTTTGGGCACCGTTCTCAGCATAGGCATTGGCAGCGTACTGTTGATCAACCTGTTTCCGGAAGCGATTGCCTTCATCTTCAATAAGGACGATATCGCCCTGCAAGAGATGACCGTAACGGCACTACATTTGCATCTGTTCTCCATGTTTCTGGATGGCTTTATTGTGCTAACCGCGGCCTGGTTCCAGTCCATGGCCAAATCCCGCGTGGCCAGCTGGATCACGGCAGGCAATATGCTGGTTCAGATTCCCCTGCTGATAGCCCTGCCGCCCCTGTTTGGCATCACCGGTGTCTTAATAGCCCTGCCGGTATCCAATGTTATTCTTGCGATTCCGGTTGCCTGGGTACTCTGGATGGATCTCCGGACATTGAAGAACCCACAACCCACCCCGGCTTCAGCACAAACAGCAGCCTGACCCCAAACACAGGGCGGATGGATAATCCCCGCCCTGCTTTCCGGTAACATCACCTAAAAAACACGTCACTTGCCAGAGCCATGTGCTTGCACACATACTGAAAGCCAGCATCAAAATGGAGGAGGAGCTGCATGGGCGTGATTCTTGATTTTCCGCATCCAGACAAAGCCAGGGAAGATGATGTTATTGATAACTTTATCCGAAAGGTCGGCGAAAAAATCGGTCTCTCGGAAGAAGAGATCGCCGCTGTCACCAGCAGTTACCGTTCTGTCCATCCCTCACTAACAGAGAAGTTCGAATCACCGATGGAAATTCCGGCGGATGTCAACCTGGATGAGCGCCAGATTGGTATTATCAATGAAGCGCTGAAAGAGCATATGTCCGACCTGTTTGCCTTCTCTGCCAGCATTATCATCGGCCTGCTGGCCCGGGAACAGGTCAACAATCGACTGTCATAAGGTGCTATCGGACAGTGAAACGTGGAAACCAGCCGGAGAGTTCATCCCATAAACGACGGGTAACGGATGAGGGTAAAGCCGGATGAGGTAGCGCGCCATTGAAGCATTGCTGATCTCGACAACGCTGGACGACAAAATCAGTGACGCCTGCTTCCGATAACCGCTTCGCCAGTTGCAGCAATCGCTCTGGCGACAAGAGACTCCAGTTCACAGTCGTTCTGACCTCAAAATTAACATTCTGCTCCTGAAGCATCTTCAGACTACACCAGGCTTTATCACCCGCTGTCGCCCCCGTAATCAGGGGGTAATCCTCCGGCAATCCCTTGATATCAAGACCAACCCAATCCAGCCAGGGAATCAAGGATTCCAATCGGGATGGCGAATGCCCTGCCGTATGCAGTCCGACTTTGAAGCCTCGTTGCTTAACGGCTTGAACGGCGGGCAACAAGGCTTGCTGGAGTATCGGTTCACCACCGCTGAATACGACAGCATCCAGTAACCCGGATCGGTGGTCCAACAATGCCAGCACATCCTCCCATTGCGGGTCATTAGCGTCTGGCGTGATGCTCATTAATGCCGGGTTATGGCAATACTGACAGCGCAGATTACAGCCACGGGTAAAAACGACAGCAGACAGGTTCTCGGGGTAATCCACTGTCGATAGCGGTGTAATACCCGCTATGTTCAACCGATACCCCGGTCGCAACGCCTTTCCCGAGACAGCCTTCATCATTCGCTACGATTTTCCCGAAAGTGCAGACGCTCCTGCTGCTCCTGTTGTTTACCGGGATTAAACGCTGAGACAGGTCGGTGGTAGCCCATAACCCGGGTCCAGATTTCACAGCGTTGACGCTCATGTTCTTCCAGTTTCACAGTTTCATTTGTTTTCATAATTTCTTTCCTGCTATAGATCTTCTGTACCCGTGTGATCGGCTTAACTCACGAGCTGTAACCTTGCCTGTTTTGCCGCAAGCCGCTCTTCATCACAGCGTGGGCAAAACTCGTGCTCACCCGCAAGGTAACCATGGGTTGGGCAAATGGAGAACGTCGGTGTCACCGTGATATAGGGCAGCCTGAAATGTGTCAGTGTTCGACGCACCAACTTCTTGCAGGCAGCAACAGAAGATACCTGTTCTCCCATATACAGATGCAGCACCGTGCCACCGGTATATTTGCATTGCAGGTCGTCCTGCATCTCGAGAGCATGGAACGGATCATCGGTATACCCCACCGGCAATTGCGATGAGTTCGTGTAATAGGGCCGTTCGATCGTCCCTGCCTGGAAAATATCCGGATAACGTTTTCGATCTTCCCTGGCAAAGCGATAAGTCGTCCCTTCCGCAGGCGTTGCCTCAAGGTTATAGAGGTGGCCTGTCTCTTCCTGAAAATCCTGCATCTGCGCACGGATATGATCCAGGAATGCCTGCGCAAATGCCTGCCCTTCTTCTGTCGTAAGATCATGGGCATCATCCGAATAGTTCCGGATCATCTCGTTAATGCCATTAACCCCGATCGTGGCAAAATGGTTGCGCAATGTGCCAAGGTAACGCTTGGTATACGGGAAGAGACCGCTATTCATATAGTGCTGGATGACTTTCCGCTTCACTTCCAGACTGTCTTTTGCCAAACGCATCAGTTCATCTGTACGACGATACAAGTCTTCCCGGTTCCCTTTAGCCAGATAGCCCAGTCTGGCGCAATTAAGCGTAACGACACCAATGGAACCGGTCTGTTCTGCCGAACCAAACAGGCCATTACCTCGCTTAAGCAACTCCCGTAAATCCAGCTGTAACCGGCAGCACATGGAGCGCACCATATTTGGCGTCAGTTCGGAATTCAGGAAGTTCTGGAAATAAGGCAGCCCGTATTTTGCTGTCATACCGAACAACAGATCGGCATTTTCGCAATCCCAGTCAAAATCCGGCGTGATGTTGTAGGTAGGGATAGGAAACGTGAAAACCCGCCCCATCGCATCCCCAGCCATCATTACCTCGATATAGGCGCGGTTGATCATGGCCATTTCAGGCTGGAGTTCGCCATAGCTGAATGGCATCTCTTCACCGGCAATGATGGGGATCTGCTCTTTAAGATCATCCGGACAAACCCAGTCAAACGTCACATTGGTAAACGGCGTCTGGGTACCCCAGCGAGAGGGTACGTTCAGATTGTAAATAAACTCCTGAATGCACTGTTTTACGTCTGCATAGGCAAGATTATCTTTGCGCACAAACGGCGCAAGATAGGTATCAAAAGAACTGAAAGCCTGGGCGCCTGCCCACTCGTTTTGCAGGGTACCCAGGAAATTCACCATCTGACCGACGGCACTGGACAGGTGTTTGGGTGGCGCAGATTCTATCTTGCCGGGTACTCCATTGAACCCTTCATGAAGCAGCGTTCTCAGCGACCAGCCGGCGCAGTAACCGGACAACATGTCCAGATCATGGATGTGAAGATCGCCCTGCCGATGCGCATCACCAATCGCAGCATCATAGACATGGTTCAACCAGTAATTGGCCGTGACCTTACCGGAAACATTCAGAATCATCCCCCCCAGCGAATACCCCTGGTTGGCATTGGCGCGTACCCGCCAGTCCAGTTTCTCCAGATATTCGTCCACGGAGGCTTCCACATCCAGAAGGGTTTTCCGCGTATCACGCAGATTCTTGTGACGTTCCCGGTAAAGAATGTAAGCCTTGGCAGTATCAAAGTAGCCACTGGCAGCCAGGCACTGCTCTACCATATCCTGGATCTGTTCAACGTCAGGTGCCTTGTTGCCCCAGAAACGGTAACTGACCAGCCGTAAGACTTTCTCTGTTAATACCCGGGCTTCATCCTGATCATATTCACCCGTTACCTGACCCGCATGGAGAATGGCACGGAACACCTTGTCATTATCAAACGACACACGCTGCCCATCGCGCTTGATAATCATGGCCGGAATTTCACAATTACTGTCAGACGTTGCCAGAACCATTTCGCTTCACTTATATATTGTTATTACTGGATAGCAAAAGCACTATATGTTGTGCTTAAGGTTCGCAGTGTATACGATCGACGAGGGGATATTTTGACGAAAATCAACGCTCAGCGAGCTGAATCAGACACCATGAAAAACCATGGCATCTGCCGGGAAAAAGTTTTTATAAGGCAGTAGTTTTAGAAAAGTTAAGGTTCAGGGTATTTATAAACCGGATGCTTTGGCGTCATCCCATAGCGCATCCAGCTCTTCCAGAGAGCAATCCTGTAAGCTTTTATCCTGCTCCTGAAGGCGTTGTTCTATATACGAAAATCGACGTCTGAATTTGTGGTTACAGCCCAACAGGGATTGTTCGGCGTCCGCCCCAACATGCCGCGCCAGGTTGACGCAGCTGAACAGCAAGTCGCCAGTTTCATCACGTACGGACGCACTATTATTGCTGCGCCAGGCCTGCTCAAGCTCATCAATTTCTTCACGCAGCTTGTCAAATACCGGGCCGGAATCAGACCAGTCAAATCCCTGCCCAGCTGCTTTAGCCTGAATGGCCTGCGCACTTTTCAGGGCCGGAAGTGATGCAGGCAAATCATCCAGCAAACCCGATGGTTTCTTGCCGGATGATGCCTGCTTTTCAGCCTGCTTGATTTCCTGCCAACGTCGCTTGACATCCGCTTCGTCGACCAACTCACCATCAGATCGGCTAGAAGCCAGCGTACCGTCAGGAAACACATGCGGATGGCGACGAATTAATTTTTCAACCAATCTGTTAAGCACCGAAGAAAAATCAAACAACGATTGCTCTTCAGCCATCCTGGCGTGATAGACCACCTGGAACAGCAGATCCCCCAGCTCTTCTTCAAGATGGGGATAATCTTCACTGGCAATCGCATCCGCCACCTCGTGGGCTTCTTCCACGGTATAGGGGGCAATGCTGGCGAAATCCTGCCGGATATCCCAGGGACAACCCGCCTCCGGATCACGGAGCCGGGCCATCAGATTCAGAAGATCTTCCAGGGTGTACCGGGTCATTTATCGTCCCTTGCGGTGCCTGCGTGCCTCAATGACATTGGACAGCTGACTGATTTTGGCCAATATACGACCAAGGTCATCCAGTGTCGCAATCTCGATGGTCAACAGCATAGTGGCAATATTGTCTTCCTTCGACGTATGCGTGTTCAGGTCAAGCACGTTGACCTTCTCATTGGCCAGCACCACGGTGACATCTCGCAGCAGACCAGAACGGTCATAGGCCACGATCTGAATTTCAACCGGATACGTCTGCTCCTTGCCATCACCCCAGTTCACTTCAATGAGACGATCCGATTCCTGCTCCTGGAGCTGTAACGCATTGGCGCAGTCGGACCGGTGAATAGTGACACCGCGCCCCAAAGTAATATAACCAATGATCGGATCCCCTGGCAGCGGATGACAGCAACCCGCCATCTGCGTCAGCAGGTTGCCGACACCGTGAATGGTAATATCGCCGTCGTTGCGAGTGGATTTTGGCCGGGTCCGCAACTCAAAGACCGATTCTTCTTCCGGCTCCACCTGCCGCTGTGCGGCATTCACCACCTGCATGGTGCGCACATCACCGGCGCCGCAAGCGGCAAACAGATCATCCTCGGCGTTGAAATTCATGGCTTCCGCCAACGCACGGAAGTCCACGCCCTTGATATCCAGACGCTTGAGTTCGGCCTCAATAAAGTGACGGCCCGCTTCAATGTTGGAATCCCGATTCTGTTTGCGGAACCAGTTGACGATCTTGGCGCGGGCACGGCTGGTCTTGACGTAACCCAGATTTTGGTTAAGCCAGTCACGGCTTGGCACGGCATTGGACGCCGTCAGGATTTCTACCTGATCACCGGTATGCAGGGTGTAGTTCAAGGGAACAATCCGGCCGCCCACTTTGGCACCACGGCAGCGATTACCCACTTCTGTGTGAACGCGATAGGCAAAGTCAACCGGGGTGGCGCCCACCGGCAGGTCAACCACATGGCCATCCTTGGTGAAGACATAAACCCGGTCCGGCTCAACGTCCAGCCTCCACTGGTCTGCCAGACCTTCCACACCGTCACCAATCTCTTCCTGCCATTCGAGCACCTGACGCAGCCAGTTGAGTTTTTCCTCATAACTGTCAGCGCTGTTCTTGGTATCGGTCCCCTTGTATTTCCAGTGCGCACAGACACCCAGCTCCGCTTCATCATGCATGGCATGGGTACGGATCTGGACTTCCAGCGTCTTACCCGCTGGCCCTATAACTGCGGTATGCAGGGACTGGTAACCATTCTCCTTGGGAGTGGCAATGTAATCATCGAATTCTTTGGGGATATGGTTCCAGATGGAATGCACGACACCCAGCGCTGCGTAACAATCACGCACCTCATGCACAAGAATACGCAGGGCACGAATATCATAGAGATCCCGGAATTCCAGCCCCTTGCGACGCATCTTCCGCCAGATGCTGTAGATATGCTTGACCCGGCCGTTGACATCCGCCTCGATACCGCTGGCTTTCAACTCGCTCTGCAGGTGTTCAATGGCATCATGGATATACTGCTCACGATCCAGCCGCTTTTCGTCCAGCAGCTTGGCGATTTTCTTGTAGTCCTGGGGCTTGAGATAGCGGAATGCGAGGTCTTCCAGCTCCCACTTGATGTAACCGATTCCCAGGCGGTGGGCCAGTGGCGCATAAATCTCGAAGACTTCCCGGGCCACCCGCTGACGCCGCTCCCGATCCGCATTCTTGACTGCCCGAATCGCACAGGTCCGCTCCGCCAGCTTGATCAGGGCAACGCGAACATCATCCACAATAGAGACCAGCATCTTCCGGACTTTTTCCAGCTGATCCTGCTGCTGCCCCAGCACCTGGGCCCGGGCCGGATTCTGGATAGCACTGATAACCGCCATGCCCAGAACGCCTTTGATCAAACGGGCGACTTCACTCCCGAAACGCTCGCGGACATCACTGAGCGCCAGCTTGTGCTCCCTCACCGAGCGATACAGCAGCGCCGCGATCAGCGAGGCCTGATCCAGTTTCAGTTCAGCAAGGATATCCGTCATCTCCATGCCGATCTTCAGCGTGCTGCTGCCGCTCATCTGCGACCAGCTGCTGGGCTTGCCCGGATTGACCTCTGCCCCCGCCGCCATATCACAGGCTGCCAGCAGCATCTGCTCATCCGCAAGATTCACATCACGCTTCAGTCGTCCGAGCCAGGACTGAAGATCGACACTTCCATCGGAACCCACCGGGTGATCTTCTCGGACCTTAACCATCTACTTGTCATCTCACTTTTTATTAACAGAGGCTGCCTGACGGCAGCCACACAACATCGCATGCTTCGGCATCTCTGTGGATGCTCTTAATCCCGCAGGAATAACGCCATGGTCTCCACATGCACCGTCTGGGGGAACATATCCATGACCGACAAACGGGCCAGACGATAGCCAGACTGTTTCAGAATACCGGCATCCCGCGCCAGGGTGGCCGGATTACAGGACACATACAGCACACGTCCAGGCAACCGATCTACCAGCCTTTCCAGCACTTCCCGGGCACCGGTCCTGGGCGGATCCAGCAAACAGGCGTCATAAGCGGTCTGACTCCATGCCTGATGTGCGATATCTTCACTCAGGTCGGCCCGACTGAAGATGGCATTATTTATACCATTGAGGCTCGCATTATCACGCCCCTTGGCCACCAGCGACTCCACCACCTCCACTCCGACAACCTGACCTGCCCGGCTTGCCAGCGGCAGGGTAAAGTTACCCAATCCACAGAATAGATCCAATACGGTGTCTGTCGGGGAGAGCGCCAACCAGTCAACCGCCTGACTGACCATCTGACGGTTAATAAACGGATTCACCTGAATAAAATCTACCGGCAAAAAACGGAGTTTTAAAGCAAATTCAGGTAACCGGTATGTTAGTGATTCTTGGCCGTCCGGTGAATAGGCACACTCAAGTGGCTGCGGCTCATTGGGCTGATACCAGAGATGGGCGCTGAATTCACGGGCCATCGCCTCCCATCGCGCCTGGTCCTGCGTCGATAGCGGATGAATATGGCGCAGCAGAATGCCCCGGCAGTTATCGCCTGCAGCCAGCTCGATATGGGAAATAGCCCTGGGGTCAGTTGCCGCCTTCAGTGTGGCTTCCAGCGCGGGCAACAGAGCATCAAGCTCAGGCGCCAGCACAGGGCAGGCATCAATCGGAATAATGGTATTGCTACCCATTGCCCGAAAACCCATTAACACCTTGCGGTCCACCCACCTTACGGCCAGTCGGGCACGGTGGCGGTATCCCCAGGCCGGGCTGCGTAACGGGTCAGCCAGAAGATCAGGCTCAAGGCCCGCAAAGCGCTTTAACTGTCCAAGAACGACATCGGTATGCGCGGCAAGCTGACCGTCATGGTCGAGATGCTGGAGGCTACAACCGCCACATGTCCCATACCTGGGACACTCCGGTTGCTGGCGCTGAGGAGATGGCACCAGAATACGATCAATTTCAGCTTCCCACAGCGATGTCTTTTGCTTGACCACCCGTGCAGTGACCGTATCGCCGGGTACCGCCTGGTTAACAAATACAGCTCTCCCCTTATACCTGCCGACACCGCGGCCGTCGTGAGTCAGGGAGTCAATGGAAAGATCGAAGGGAGCAGTCGCTCGCGCGTGACGCGTGCGCGGTTGCATCGGCAGAATTCCTGTCAGTAAAACAAGGGCGTATTGTACGCCTGCTGACAGGAACCGCCAGCGCCTTTACGGGGAACATACACCGGTCGTGTCAGTAAAAACGCCGGTTGACAGGTAACGGTCGCCACGGTCGCAGATGATGGCAACAATGGTCGCTCCAGATACCTCGCGATCCACTTTCAACGCCGCTGCAACAGCCCCACCGGACGATACGCCGCAGAAAATACCTTCTTCCCGGGCCAGTCGACGCATGGTGTCTTCCGCCTCTTTCTGACCAATATCCATGACCTGATCCACTTGAGCAGCGTTGAAGATGCCAGGACGGTAAGCTTCCGGCCAACGACGTATACCGGGGATTGAGGCATTTTCCGCTGGCTGCAGACCGATGATCTGAATATCGGGATTGACTTCCTTGAGATAGGCCGAAGTCCCCATGATGGTTCCAGTAGTTCCCATGGAGCTGATGAAATGGGTGATTTCCCCATCCGTCTGCCGCCAGAGCTCCGGCCCCGTTCCCCGGTAATGGGCCAGTGGGTTGTCAGCATTATTAAATTGATCCAGTACCCGCCCACGGCCTTCCTGTTGCATTTTCAGCGCGAGATCACGGGCGCCTTCCATACCCTCCTGCTTAGAAACTTCAATCAGTTCAGCCCCATAGGCCGTCATGGCGGCCTTGCGCTCTTCGCTCATATGGTCGGGCATGATCAGTACCATCCGGTAACCTTTCATGGCCGCTACCATTGCGAGCGCTATACCGGTATTACCACTGGTGGCTTCGATCAGGGTATCACCGGGGCGAATGTCGCCACGCCGTTCAGCTTCCTGAATCATGGAGAGTGCCGGACGGTCTTTCACAGAACCCGCCGGATTATTACCTTCCAGCTTGACCAATACGGTATTGCGCCCTGACGCAGGCAGTCGCTGTAACCTGATCAGCGGCGTCTCACCGACAAGGTCTTCAATTGTTGGATAATCCATACGCGTCCGTTTCACTCTCACTCCAAAACCATGACATCACACTGCCACGTCCCCACCTTTGTCAGGCAGATTGTCTGTCCGTTTTATCGCTTACCAGACCAGCCAGGCAAAGGCGGTCAGTATAACAATGCACACCAGGTTGAGATAAACACCCGCCCGCATCATCTCCCGCTGCTTGATATGGCCTGAACTGAACACAATGGCATTGGGCGGTGTCGCCACCGGCAGCATAAAGGCGCAGGATGCTGCTATGGCAATCAACACCGACAGAATTAACGGAGAAATGCCTAATGCTTCCGCGATGGTCGCAAACACCGGCACCAGCAAGGCAGCGCTAGCGGTATTGCTGGCAAACTCAGTAAGAAATACCACGAAAACCGCTACGGTCAGCAACGTCACCAGCAGTCCCGCCTGCTCCAGAAATCCACCAATTTCATGGGCCAGGAAGACACTGGTACCGGTCGCCTTCAGGACATTACTCAGGCAGATGCCACCACCAAAAAGAATTAATACGCCCCACTCGGTGGATTTATCAATATCTTTCCATTCGACAACTCGCGACACACCCAGCAATACAATCGCCAGCAAAGCCACCAGCGTGTCAAACTTGCTGAAACCACCGAGCCAGACGTTGATCGGTTTACTGAATATCCACAGGGTGACCGTCAGGGCGAATATGGCCAGTGTCATCAGCCGTTGACGATTCCACTCGATCACCTTGTGATCCAATTCAAAGGTATGATTCAGGTTTGGCTTGAGCAGCAGATAAAGAACACCCACAGCCACTGGCAGGAGCACTAGTGTCACCGGCAAGCCAAACGCCATCCACTCTGTAAAGCCAATGCCGACTTCAGCCGCCGCAATGGCATTGGGTGGGCTGCCAACAATCGTGGCAATACCGCCGATGCTGGCGCAGTAGGCAATCCCGAGCAAAACAAAAACTAAAGTATTGCGCTCGTTCTCGGTATCCACTTTGGCCAAAACGCCCATGACCAGCGGAAGCATCATTGCAGCAGTCGCAGTATTACTGATCCACATCGAGAGCCCTGCCGTCACCGCAAACAGCATGATGACTGCTACCGACATACGACCACGGGCCAGCACCAGCACCTTATCGGCAATCAATTGATCCAGTTTCTGTTTATGCAGCGCCGCCGCCAGGGCAAAACCACCCAGGAACAGAAAGATGATGGGATTGGCAAAACTACTCAGCGCCTGAGGTGTTTCAAAGACATCAAACGCGACCGCCAGTACCGGCACCAGTATGGCCGTGATACTGACATGTACCGCTTCCGTCAGCCAGAGGATGGCGATAAATGCGAGGATGCTCAGGCCGGTCACCACCTCCTGCTCAAAAGGCAGGGTATTGAGCAACACGGCAAACAGTATGCAGTCAGCAAGAAAGGTTAAACGTTTCCTGTCGAAGAATGCCTGTTTGGAACCCACTTCAGCGACGGCCATAAACGCTCCTGCAACGTTCGACAACAGCAACCCTTTTTATTGCTTACTGCTGCCATTGACACGATGAACCGGGCTGCATCTTAACGGTTTTGATCCCCGTATTTAAAGCTTTTCCTCCAGCACAAGAAAACGGTATCGACCGGTAACAGAAACACACAAAATGCTCGCTATTTTATGCGACAATGCTCGAGCATGGCTGCAACACACAGCCAGAAAAAATCAATAACAACACGACTCAGCCAGTTTGATAAGAACATGAAAAAGAAACTGACCAGCATCAAGCATCGTGTTTTGCTGCTTGCCCTTCTCCCCGGTCTGGCCGCCGCTATACTGCTGGGGTTCGGTCTGACATGGCTCTATCTGAATGACATCAACCAGCGTCTGGAACAACAGGCAATACGTACGGCGGAACAGTTAAGCCTGCTCAACGGGCATGCACTTCAGGCGAACGACAGCGATTTATTGCAGAGCCTTGCTGACACCTCTCTGAGCCGTCAGGACATCCGGGCCGTCAGTGTTTACGACGGCGCAGGTCAGGAAATCATTCATTCCGGCTCCCGTTTTGCACGACAACAAACACTGAAATCCCTGCCTGAAACCAGTCAGTTGACCCGTTTGGACACTGGGTTATGCGTCATCACGCCCATCTATGCCGGGGGCAATCTATCAGCCATCAACCTGACACCATCCGTAAAACCCACGGGATGGATCAAAATTCGTTTTTCCCGCGACAGCACAGACATTCACCAATACCAATTAATTCTGCTCAGCAGCCTGCTTTTACTGAGCTCCCTGTTACTCACCATCATTGCGGGCCTGCGACTGGCTGGCAGTATTACCCGTCCTATCCAACACATCAGCGATGCTGTCTCAGCCATCAGCCGCGGTAAACTGGATACCCGTATTCATACCGGTGCAGGGGCAGAGCTCGCGCAACTGGAAAATGGCATCAACCAGATGGTGACCTCGCTGCAGGATGCTTACCAGGAAATGCAGCAGACCATTGACCAGGCAACCGAAGACCTACACGAAACCATGGAAACCCTGGAAGTCAAAAATGCTGAATTGGATATGGCCAGAAAACGGGCCCAGGAAGGCAGCCGGGTTAAATCCGAATTCCTGGCTAACATGAGCCACGAAATCCGAACGCCCCTCAACGGTATTATTGGTTTCACCAACCTGCTACTGAAATCCAACCTGAACGAAACCCAGCGCGAATACCTGACCACCCTGCAGAACTCTG
The DNA here is from genome assembly GCF_057552235.1 of Kistimonas ophiarachnellae. NCBI lineage: Bacteria > Pseudomonadati > Pseudomonadota > Gammaproteobacteria > Oceanospirillales > Endozoicomonadaceae > Kistimonas > Kistimonas ophiarachnellae. The sequence continues at coordinate 85,229 of NZ_BAAJPA010000007.1, forward strand.
CAGAGGGTCTGCTGGCGATGATCAATGACATCCTCGATTTTTCCAAGATAGAAGCGGGTAAGCTGGTACTGGAAAGCACGCCCTTGAACCTGCGGGAACTGGTAGATGAAGTCCTCGCTATCGCGGCGCCCACAGCCCACGACAAATCACTGGAAATCGCCTGCCTGATCTACCGGGATGTTCCGCTGGACATCATCGGCGACCCACTCCGACTCCGACTCCGACAGGTCTTGACCAACCTGGTCAATAACGCCATCAAATTTACCAGTGACGGCTCTGTCGTCGTCCGCGTCATGCTGGATCACCAGGAAGACGGGCATGCCATCCTGAAAATCAGTGTCACTGATACGGGTGTCGGCATTTCGGAAACCCAGCAAAAACACCTGTTCCAGGCCTTTTCACAGGTAGATAACTCCCGTACCCGAAAGATCGGTGGTACCGGTCTTGGACTGGTGATCTGCAAAAACCTGGTCGAACAAATGCAAGGTGATATTGGCCTGGAAAGCCATATCGGGGAAGGCAGTACGTTCTGGTTTACTTTCAAGGCGCCCTTCGCCGCCGAAGGCCAGCTCAGCCAACTCAATTGCCGACTGCCGGGCAAGAAGGTTTTGCTGTTTGAACCACGCCGTTACACACGCTATGCGTTCGAGCAGCTACTGGAAGAGTTTGACATGATGGTCCGCGGCTGTGACCAGCTGGCCCATTTTGAAGAAGCCCTGACTGAGCAGAATCGGGAAATATTTGACCTCGTCGTAATCGGTCATGATCCCGCCAGCCTGGACAGTGACCGGATATTCCAGTTAATTGACCAGACGCCCGATGACACTCTCTTCCTGGTCACCGCCATGACCGGCTACCTGGATAGCATCAGCACTATGGCAGCAAAAGCATCCCATACGGTACTGACATTGGCCAAACCACCGTGCCGTAACCGCCTATCCCGCACCATCATGCATGCTTTAAGTAGCCGACTGGAAACGCACTTACCCTCAGAGGAACAAATCCAGATCAAGCAGAGCCTGCCAAGACAGCCCCACATCCTGGCGGTTGATGACAACGAGGCCAACCTGAAGCTCCTCTGCGCCTTGCTGGACGATCTGGGCGTAGAGACCACCGCCGTCAATAACGGACAGGCAGCGATTGATATTGCACGCAACCGCCACTTTGACCTGGTATTTATGGATGTTCAGATGCCCGTCATGGACGGTATGGAAACCACCCGTCGCCTTCGGGAACAGGAAGTCTCGGAAAGTCGCATGCCGATTATCGCCCTGACCGCCCACGCCCTGGCCGAAGAGAAAAAGCAGTTGCTGCTGGCAGGCATGGATGACTACCTCAGCAAACCGATCAGTGAATCCCAGCTACGCCATGTCATTCAAAAGTGGACCGGCTTGAGGCTACTCGCCTCCCAGCAGGAAACCGGCGAAACCGCCCACCCCGCTTTCAGCAGCAAAAATGGCATTCCGGTGGTGGATCACTCGCAAGGATTACACCTTGCCGGCGGCAAAAAAGAACTGGCAGATGAGTTGTTGACCATGCTGCTGGATGAACTGCCCGATGATCGAAACGCCATTATTGATCTCTGGCAGGATCACAACCTTGATCAACTACTGGAAATTATTCACAAGCTGCATGGTGCGACCCGTTACTGCGGTGTGCCCCTGCTGCAGGAAACCTGTCTGGAAGCCGAATCCCTGCTCAAGCAAAGCAGCAATGATTTAACGGAAGAATCCCTCAACCAGGCCATTAAACGACTGCTGGCAGAAATTGATCGCCTTCAGCAATGGCGTTCTGTCAGCATGAAAAAACCGGATTACGCCTGACCGAACTGACCTATATCCTCAAGCGGCATGTGCCGCTTGTATCTCTCTGACTGGTACATGCAGTATCAGCTTTGCACGTGGCATTCAGGGAATATGAAACTCCGGTTTTGCATCACAATCATGAGTCAACCAACACTGATTCAGCCTTTCACTGTCGCCCAACCAGTCAAGACACCATTCCAGCGCAGGCCCACGCACTTCATCATTCCAGGCAACATGGCAAGTTGTGTTCCAGGGCACGCCGTGAATGGCTCGTCCCACCAAAAGACCATTGTCCAGATAATACCTGGCAAAATGTCTAGGCAGTGTTGTCACACCAATGCCCTGCATAACGCACTCAATGGCATTACGGAAATTGGGGACAACCAGTACGGAAGGATTATCATCCAGCCAGTTTTCTCCCGGCCTGAAATAACGGGCACTGTCTTCTATCGTGATGGTCAGATAATCCCGCAGCTGCTCGGCGGTCAAAGGCGCTTCTGCCTGGGTTAACGGGTGATCTGGCGACATGACCAGCTCCCACTCCAGCAAGCCCATGGAACGGAAATCAAACCGACTCTGACCCGGTATGATTTCGGGTACTGTCTGAGGCGCACCGATTGCCAGCTGGCAACGCTGGTGAAACAGGGCATCCCAGCAGCCGATATAAATTTCCCCATTCACCACAAGCCGCGTGGTGGGAAAAGCGGCATTGAAATCACGAATCAGGTCGTACATCACCCCCTGGTTTACGACATTGTCGATGGCAATGCGCAACTCACGTTCATAGCCCTGGGCAACCTGGCGGGTACTGTCTTCCAGCTGCCGAACCTTATCCAGCAGACGACCGGCATGCTTGAGAAAATGCTCACCGGCCGGCGTCAGCGCCACCCGCTTGCTGTCGCGGACAAAGAGCTGAACATCCAGCTGTTCCTCCAGTTTTCGCACGGTATAACTGATGGCTGACGGCACCTTGTGCAGGTGCTGGGCAGCCACCGTGAAACTACCGTAATGGGCGACAGCCTGGGCGACCTGTATCGACTCGGTCTGGATCATGCCACTCTCTCACATTCAATGAACAGAAAAACCGTTATCCCGGCAGACCATATGCTGAAAGGAGGATGAGACAGGATCACCTTGAGGGAGAGACTCCGGACAGGACAACCTGAACAAAAAAGACAGCGAGAGGAAGCAGGACAAAGACTAAAAGGGAGCGCTATTATCCGACAAGCATCGCTGGCAATACAACGACATAAAACCACTTTTCACCAGGGTTTTGGCCTTACAGACGCTGAAATAACGCTTAGCGGGAAGAGTCGGGCGCCTTTGGTGAAGGCGCCACCGTCATGAAGATTAATGCATCAGGGCAAACAAACGGCTGCGGAAACGACGCACCAGGGGATCCGCACTCCCCTGCTGTTCAAAGAACTTCAACATCAGGGTACGGGCGCCGTCTTCGCGGAATTCCCGGTCATGACGAATAATGAACAGCAGGTTTTCCAACGCCAGTTCCGCTTCATCGGCCAACAACTGATGAATCGCCAGCTGATAACGGGCTTCATGGTCTTTTTCATTGGCCGCAATCTGAGCGTCCACCGAAGCGCGATCCGCAATATCCCCGGCCAGCCCCAGCAGAGCAAGGCGTGCTTTAGGTTGCGCAATGCCCGGCGCATCATCAGGCAGTGCATCCAGGAGCTGTGAAGCATCAGCCACACGCCCGAGCTGCAGCAACAGGTTGGCCTGCAACACCTGCAAACCCATATTTTCCGGTTCTTCCTGCAGCAATTGCTGCAATAACTGCAACGCCTGCTCAGGCTGCCCATCCGCAACCAGCGCTTCAACCTGCGCCTGTACCCGTTCCGCCGGACTCATGGTCAACTGATCAAGAATGGCGCGCAAGTCGCCTTCCTGCTGCATACCGGTTAGTACCTGGACAGGCTTTCCTTCATGCAAAAAAATCAGTGCGGGAATACTGCGAACGCCTAACTGCATCATCAGGCTCTGGGCAATCTGCTGCACCTGCGGATCAGGATCCTCAGCATTCAGCTTGGCCAGGACAAACTTCCCCTGATACGACTCAACCAGTTTCATCAGGACAGGCATCAGCATTTTGCAGGGCTGGCACCAGTCTGCCCAGATATCCAGCAACACCGGAACCGATTTGGAGCGTTCCAGTACTTCACTGTGTAAGTTGTCAGCAGTGACCTCGATGACATTGGCTGTTGGATTCATGACAGACCCGTGTGATTGTGATTTAGCGATACTCACACAATGGCGTCACGTGAGGGTGAATTCAAGGGTCAACATGCACGCAAATTGCGTGGATCAGCAGACCATCGAAGCACCATGACAACCCTAAAAAAATTCACCCGAAAATGCCCCGAATGTGTGCATCCAGGTTACCCACATTTTCTGTGGATATCTTTGTGGATGAGCTGGAGAAAAGCGCCGAAATCCCCCATTGAACCTTACGAACCGTTAAATTGATCATTTTTTGATCAATTATTTTTTCTTTATTTTTCAATAGGTTATGATTTGTTTTACGGAAAATCAAAGACTTAGCGCCAAATCATTGACCTTTGCAAACGGCGATCAAAATTTGTGCATAATTATTGACAAGAGAGAAAGCCCGTCCGAGACCTCGACTCAGAGGCGCTTTAGAAAATGCAAGCAAAAATTTGAGAAAATTGATGAAAAAATGAAGCCATTGAGCTGCCACAAAAGCAGCTCAATGAGAAGATCTTAATCGAAGGTTATTCCGAGACGGTGGCCGACTTCTTCATAAGCTTCAACCACGCCGCCCAGTCCCTGACGGAAACGATCCTTATCCAGCTTATTGCGGGTTTCCTTATCCCAGATACGGCAGCCATCCGGACTGAATTCATCTCCCAGCACCACCTGGCCATCAAACAGGCCAAACTCCAGCTTGTAGTCAACCAGCAGCATACCCGCATCCAGGAACAGCTGCTTCAGGATATCATTAACCTTGAATGTCAGCTCCTTCATGGTTTCCACATGCTGCGGTTCCGCCCAGCCGAAAGAACGGATATGGAACTCATTGACCATGGGGTCATGCAGTGCATCGTTTTTCAGGAAGAACTCAAAGGTCGGGGGATTCAGGTCAATACCTTCTTCCACACCCAGGCGCCTGCAGATACTGCCCGCGGCAATGTTACGCACGACACACTCAACCGGAATCATCTCCAGGCGCTTGACCAGTGATTCCTGAGAAGACAACACCTTCTCAAAATGGGTGGCTATACCGGCATCTTCCAGCTTCTGCATAATGAATGCATTAAAGAGGTTGTTGACCATACCCTTGCGTTCCAGCTGCTCGACCTTGACGCCGTCAAACGCAGACGTGTCATTTCTGAACAGCAGCACCATCCGATTGGGATCATCTGTCGTGTAAACAGACTTGGCCTTGCCGGAGTAAAGCTCCTCACGCTTTTCCATCATAATCTCCACACAGGTGAATAAAATCAGCAGATTCAGGGAACAAGGAGACAATGAACCGGTTCATCAAACAGACTGAACCGGTAATATAAGCACAACCATTAACGCTGACAGCGTGTCGAACCCACGATTAACTCAGATGCGACTTGATGGACTGCAGCACTTTCTCAGAAACATCGGCAGGTGGCAGGGTGTTGATATCTTTCTCCAGGGTGACCTGGACTTCTTCCCCGAGCGGAGAAACCCTGACGCGATAAGCGGTTTTGGGCGCTTGTTCACGGTCATCAGCACTGCTGCCAAAGAGGCCGCTAAAGAAGCCTTTCTCGTCGTCCTTATCCGTTTTCTCATCGCCCAGCTCAATATAGAAAACGCCGGCAGAGCGGTTCTGGTCAACCACCTGAATTTTCGCTTCACTCAACGCAACAGAAACCGCCTGCCAACTACGGGCAAATGGCTGACTGATTTTCAGCACAGGATTTCCGTTACCGTCATAGATCAACGCACTCTGGTCACCAATACTGAGCGTCTGCGCCACCAGTGAAACGGATTGGTCATCGGCATTTTGCACCAGGAAGACCAGCATTTCATTCAGCAGGCCCGCCTCAAGACTGGTGCTCGTGCCGGATTCTCCGTCTCGCCAAACAGCTTTTTCTTCACTATCCAGTGCACGGCTGGCATGCTCCAGTTTTATCTCGCTGGTACCCGCACGCACGCCCTGCTGAACCGTCAAACGGAAACGGTCTTCCCGGGGTTCGGTGCTGTCCATGCCGACGACACGTCCGAACAGGCGACGAACCAGGTCCTTGCTGGTTTCATCACGCATCACAACCCACTGGGTTTCCATAACGCCCTGTTTTGCATCAGACGCGGAAAGCGGAATATTACTCACACTCCAGAAACGTAACAGTTGCGGCCAGATTTTTTCAGGACTCTTCTCAGCCAGCAGCCAGCGTTGATCACCACTGCGCTGCACAGAATACCCTTCATCCGCAGTCCGCATAATGCGCTGGTCGGGACGCGGAACCTCACCCCCGATTTCTCCTGATGTCTCAGCCTGCTCGGGCACGCGCAGATATTCCGGCATATCACGGGGATTCAAACCTTCCGGAAGCGTCAGGCGGCCATAGGTTTGCTCAGCCGCGTAATCTTCGGATTTATCACGGAAATAGCCATCCTTACCGGTCAGGTAGCTGCAGCCACCCAACACGAGAGAGACTGCTGCCACCATAGGCAACATCCTTACACTGTGCATGCACTCTCCTTGGATACAACATTAACACCCGCTGCCTGCATGGCCCGGACAACGGCTTCATGGTGCTGTTCTGATAATGGCGTTAGCGGCAGGCGGATGCCTCCCTCCATTAGCCCCATTGCCTGCAATGCCCATTTGACCGGAATCGGGTTTGACTCCAGAAACAGTGCCTTGTGCAGCGGTAACAGACGCTGGTGAATAGCGCGTGCTTCATCGGCTTTACCGGCAATGGCCAGGGCACACAATTCATGCATGTCTGCCGGTACGACATTCGCTGTAACAGAAATATTGCCCTTGCCGCCCAGCAGCATGAGCTCCACGGCGGTGCCATCATCCCCGGAGTAGACCGCGATACGATCACCGCAACGGGTAATCACTTCACGCGCCCGCTCCAGGTCACCGGTGGCTTCCTTGATGGCAACAATACTGGTTAGATCAGACAGACGTTCAACGGTATCAGGCAGCATATCCACAGCGGTACGGCCTGGTACGTTATAGAGAATCTGGGGAATCGCAACCGACTCCGCCACGGTACGGAAATGTCGGTAGAGGCCTTCCTGGGTGGGCTTGTTGTAGTAAGGCGTCACCAGCAGGCAGGCATCGGCGCCCAGCGCCTTGGCTTCCGCGGTCAGGTGTACCGCTTCCTGGGTTGAGTTCGCGCCGGTACCGGCAATCACGGGAATACGTCCCTTTACCTGCGCAACAACATCACGAATGACCTGACAGTGCTCTTCCACCGTCAGCGTCGCCGACTCGCCAGTGGTGCCTACGGCCACAATGGCATCGGTGCCATTTTCCAGATGGAAGTCGACCAGATCGTGCAGGCGCTGCCAGTCCACTTCCCCACCGGACAACATGGGGGTGACCAGCGCAACAAGACTGCCGGTTATCATCGATACACTCCAGTAGCCATAAAAAATAAGCGCAAATGTTACCGGCCATGCCGGTATATCACAAGCTGCGTAACCACTCTTACAGACAGAAATCCGCAACGATATTCACTGCTGCGCGCCCCTGCCGATAAAAAGCATAGATCAGGACACGGACATCAGGCCAAAACCGGGAGGCCAACCCTGAAACCGTGGTCCATACTTCTGGCCCCATAAACCAGAATCAGATTAACGCAGGTAAGGACATAGCATGAAGGCGAACATCGGCAAACCCACTCCCGATTTCACCGCCCAGGCCACCAGTGGCATCCAGGTCGATCTTTCCGCACTCAAGGGCCAGAACATCGTTCTCTATTTTTACCCCAAAGATAACACTCCGGGCTGCACCAGCGAAGGCCAATCTTTCAAGGCGCTCCACGCCCAGTTTGAGGCAGCGAATACACAGGTGTTTGGGATTTCCAGGGACAGCCTCGAATCCCACGAACTCTTTAAAAACCAGTATCAGCTGCCGTTCGACCTTATTGCCGATACCGAAGGCCAGCTATGCGAATTGTTCGACGTGCTACGTGCACGCAGAGCGGAACAGGAGAAACCTCTGATTGAACGCAGCACTTTTTTGATCGATCGGGAAGGCATCCTTCAGCACGAATGGCGTCGCGTACATATCAAGCAACATGTTGAAGACGTACTGCAGGCCGCACAGGCATTGTCCGATATGATTCAACCTGTCGTCAGACCGGACACTAAAGAGGAATAAACAAAAGTCCTACCGAATTCCGGGAAGCAAGATCACCTCGCTTCCCGGTGCTCTCAAACATCCACAGCGGCTGTCTCTTCCCCCCCCGGCCAGGCATTGATCACCGCCTTGACCAAGGTTGCCAGCGGAATCGCAAAGAACACTCCCCAGAAACCCCAGAGCCCGCCAAATAATAACACCGCCACAATAATCGCAATGGGATGCAGATTGACTGCCTCACTGAACAACAAAGGCACCAGCACATTCCCATCCAGCGCCTGAATCACACCATAGACGACCATCAGGATAATAAAATCATGCCCCATACCCCACTGGAAAAGCCCAACAGCAGCGACAGGTATAGTGACAATCGCTGCACCTATGTAAGGAATAAGTACGGAGAGCCCCACCAGCAACCCCAGCAAAGCCGCATAGTTAAGACCAAGGAAAATAAACGAGACAAAGGTCACCAGGCCAACAATGACGATTTCAATTACCTTGCCCCGGATATAATTGGCAATCTGCTGACTCATCTCCTCTGACACCTGCTTGAGCATCCTGCGCTCTTTCGGCAGCATGGATGAGCACCACGCCAGCAGCTCTTTGCGATCCTTAAGGAAGAAAAAGACCAGGATCGGCACCAGCACCAGGTAAATCAACAGACCCACTACCCCGGATATCCGTGACAGGGAAAACGAAACAATCCACTGCCCCAGGTTGGCCACCTGACTGCTGGCCGTTTCCATCCAGGCATTGACCTGGGCCTCCGAGATAAAGCCCGGGAATTGTTCCGGCAACTCACTCAACAACAAATGCCCCCGCGTCACCATGCGCGGCAATTCATTGAGTAGATTGGCCCCCTGATCCCAGACCAGTGGCAACATCAGCAACAGCACAACCATCAGCATGGCCACAAACAGGGCAAACACCAGCGACACCGACACCATATGAGGCACGCTACGCCGCTCCAGCCAGGCGACCATACCCTGCAACACAAACGCCAGCACCATACCGGCAAACACGGGAGCCAGCATACTGCCGAAGGCCATGATAATGCCCATGGCCAAGAGCAGCAGCACAAACAGCATCACTGCTTCATCATCGGAAAAATAACGCTGCATCCAGCCGCGAAAAAGTCTGAACATTGCCGTTTTATCCATGTTTTTTCAGTGTGTGGACAAACACACCCTCACACTCATCGCTCGCAAGAAGGCTATGCCCTGCCAGTTCAGCATAACTGCGAAAATCCCTGACTGAACCCGGGTCTGTTGCCAACACCCTGAGCACCTGACCTGAGGCCATCCGGTTCAATGCCTGCTTGGCTTTTAGCAACGGCATCGGACAGGCCATCCCCCTGACATCCAATTCAACATCTATGTCTGACATACCACCCGCACAACCCTGAAAACAACGGCAAACTCCATGCCCGAACATCACCGGTTACTGATACATTTCGGCAAACCCGCCATGAACGGTAAAAATCACGGAATTATTAATGAAAGACCCAATTCATCATAGTATCTTATGGGCAAAGAAAATGCCCTCGCCATTCACCACAAACCAATAAGCTGTTTGCTAATGCGAAAAATCGCCCATTTTCTCTCCACCATCAGCCTGCTGATGATGCTGACTCAAACCGCACAGGGCGCTTCAGAATTGCCAACCCTGGGAGATGCGACTTCCGGCGTTGTCTCAACCCAGCAAGAGCATGAGTTGGGCCAGGTTTTCCTGAAGATGATCAACAGCCAGGTCAAGACCCTGAATGATCCGGAGCTCACCAGCTATACCGAAGCACTGATCTATCGCCTGGCGGAAACCAGCGAACTGCAGGACCGGCGTATCTCGCTGGTCATCATAGACAGCCCACAGCTAAACGCATTCGCCGCACCGGGCGGCATTATCGGCATTAATGCCGGCCTGTTCCTGTATGCAGAAACTGAACAGGAATTTGCCTCGGTTGTCGCACACGAACTTGCCCACTTGAGCCAGCGGCACTACGCCCGCCAGGTCGAAGCGGCACAACGCCAGCGCATACCTTCCATGGCTGCCCTGCTGGGCAGCATTATTCTGGCCGCTGCCGGTGGCGGCGACCTTGGCGCCGCGGCATTGAGTTCGACCATCGCCGGCATGCAAAGCGAACAACTGCGATTCAGCCGATACAATGAACAGGAAGCTGACCGGGTCGGTATCCGCAACATGGCCCGCGCCGGTTTCGATCCCCGCGCCATGCCCAGGCTGTTTGAACGGATGAGCCGCATGGAAGGCAGCGGCCCACAGATGGAATTCCTGCGTACCCACCCGGTCTCCAGAAATCGTGTCGCCGACTCCCTTGGTCGCGCAGAGCAATACCCGGTTCGCAATTACCAGGACAACCCGTCTTACCACCTGATGCGTATGCGCGTGATTGTCGAATCATCCAGTTCGCCGGAAAACACAGCGCGACGCCTTGCCACCGATCTTGAAACAGGCCATACCAGCTATCCCTTCGCAACGCGCTACGGGTTAGCACTGGCACAACTGGAAAGTGGCGACACATCAAAAGCCGCCAACACGCTCAAACCGCTGTTAACCAGCACACCAGACAACGTCTATTACCGCATCCTGAACAACCGCATTCGCTTTGCCCAAGGCCAGCAAAAGGAAGCCCTTGCCAACATTAAGGATATGCTGAGCTTCACACCCGACAATCTGCCACTCACCATGACCTATGCGGACATGCTGTTTCAGGATGAACAGTACACAGCAGCCACGCGGGTTCTTAAAACGTTTTCCCGCACACGTCCAGATGATCCGGAAGTCTGGTATCAGCTTGCTGAAGCTGCGGGTAAAGCCGGCGATATTGAGGAAGTTCACAAGGCAAGGGCTGAGTTCTTTTTCCTGACAGGCAACTTTGATGATGCCATCAAACACCTGGAATATGCCGCAGAACTACCCGGCACACCATTCAGTACCAAAACTGCCCTGAAAGAGCGCGTCACAGAAATTCAGGAATACAAAAAGCGGATGAAACTCTAGACAGGGAATAACAGAACATTAAAAAAACCGGCAATGCTTGCCGGTTTTTTTGTTCAATAGGATAAAGCCATCACGATGTTGTAAAGGCCAACATTCGATCAAGAGGCAGCAACGCTTTTTCCCTGATAAGCGGATCAACATGGATCTCACTGCCGCCATGCTCCAGTGCATCCGCAATCAGCTCAAGACTGTTCATCGCCATCCACGGACAGTGCGCGCAACTGCGACAGGTAGCCCCATTACCCGCAGTGGGCGCCTCTATAAATTCTTTCCCTTCACCGGCCAACTGCTTCATTTTGTAGAAAATGCCGCGATCAGTCGCCACGATGAAAACCGGGTTATTCATGGCTTGCGCCGCCTTGATCAATTGCGTGGTCGAACCCACAGCATCAGCCAACTCAACGACCGATTCAGGCGATTCCGGATGCACCAACACCGCGGCATCGGGGTAGACCTGCTTGAGATCAAGAATCCCCTTCGCCTTGAACTCCTCGTGTACAATGCAGGCACCATCCCACAGCAACATATCCGCACCTGTTGCCTTTTCGACATAACGACCAAGATAACGATCAGGCGCCCAGATCAGCTTCTCACCCTCACCAGCAAGATGTTCAACAATATCAATGGCACAGCTCGAAGTGACCACCCAATCAGCACGGGCCTTTACCGCCGCTGAAGTATTAGCGTAAACCACAACCTTTCGGTCAGGGTGCTGATCACAAAAACGGGTAAATTCATCCGCCGGACACCCCAGATCGAGTGAACACGTCGCTTCCAACGTCGGCATCAGTACCCGTTTCTCAGGATTCAGAATTTTTGCGGTTTCCCCCATGAAGCGAACACCGGCAACCACCAGCGTCGATGCCGAATGCCGGGTGCCAAAGCGGGCCATTTCCAGGGAATCCGCGATGCAGCCACCGGTTTCTTCCGCCAGCTCCTGCACAAGGTCATCAGTGTAATAGTGCGCAACCAGAACAGCGTCTTTCTGCTTCAGTAAGGCCTTGATTCGCGCTTTCAACGCTCCCCCATCAACCGCACCCTGACCCGAAGCAGGCGCTTCTGACAGGTACTGGCTCACAAATAGTCTGTCTCTTGTTTGTGTCATCCGCTTATATGGCCTGTGGCACTTTCATATCTGTCATCGCTGACCCGACAAACGATCCTATTCCTGCATACTGTCAGGGATACGAACGCCGAAAAACAGGCAGCATTGGGGAACGCATGTTAGCACAGAGAGAGCGGAAATTTCATGCTGACAGAACTGTCATGAGAGGGATATGGTGGGTCGTGTAGGATTCGAACCTACGACCAATTGGTTAAAAGCCAACTGCTCTACCGACTGAGCTAACGACCCAACAGGGAGGCGAGTAATAAACATTACCCTGATAAGAAAATGGTGGGTCGTGTAGGATTCGAACCTACGACCAATTGGTTAAAAGCCAACTGCTCTACCAACTGAGCTAACGACCCGGAACAGGACGCAATCTTACGGATTACATCGACGACTACAAGTGTTAATTTCCACCATATGCCGTTTTTTTGGATAAAAACGCATCAGCATAGATGCATGATGCGTTTTTACTGACTCACATCGGCCTGCTTTGCAGACTACGCAGATACACATCTGCCAGCTTGGCTGCCGAACTCTGTGAATACTGACTGATCACAGACTTAAGGTACTTCTCGGACTGCGCCTTGTCACCCAACTGGTCAAATACACGACCCAGTTTGTACATGGCATCCGGCGACTTGCCGCTTTTGGGGTAATCCTTCAGCACCGTTTCAAACGCACCTTTGGACTGCTCCAACTTACCTTGCGCCAGGTACACCTCACCGAGCCAGTACTGGGCATTATCCGCGTAGGTTCCCGTAGGGAATCGCCGAATATAATCATTCAATGCAACGATCGCTTCATCGAATTTGCGTGTACGGATCAGCTGAAAGGCGTCCTGATAAACAGCCTGTTCTGACACGGATTCCGTCACACCACCACCCGTACTGACAGCACCGGAGGTGTTGCCTGTATCCGACGTGCGTGAGGCAACTGGCGCTTCAGCGGCTGAGCCGGATTTCGACAGCATCCCAATACGGCGATCCAGATCCAGGTAACGATCCCGATTTTCCTGACTGAGACGCTGAAGCGCATTCGCCTGCTCTTCAACCAGACCGCGCAGCTGCAGCACTTCCTGCTGAAGCGAACTGATCTGCTCGAGCAACGCACCGGCCTGCCCCACAGGGGCACTGGCCCCGAGCATATTGCTTTGCGCATTCGCCGCAGGCAGCGTCAACGATGAAGGATTCGATTCAACAACCGGTACGGGTGCAGCCAGCACGGGCAAGCTGCACAGACCGGTCATGATCACTGCAAGACGCAATTTGACCAATGACATGGCAACTATCAGAGTGTGCCGTTGGCTGAATCGATTTCAGCACGACGATTCTTGGACCAGGCTGTATCAGTGTGCGCAGGATCCAGCGGCTTTTCGAAACCGTAGCTGATCACTTCAATACGGTCAGAGGTGATACCCTTCAGCATCAGGTAGTTCTTGACCGCATTGGCACGACGCTCACCCAGCGCCAGGTTGTAAGTGCGAGTGCCACGCTCATCGGTATGGCCACGGATGATCAGGTTAACGTTCTTGCCTGCTTCGGAAGTCAGGTAAGCCGCCTGCACGTCCAGCGCCAGGTAATCTTCCGGGCTCAGGCGATCGCTGTCAAAACCGAAATTGTACACGTCACGGCTGAGCATCTCGGTGATCTGCTCAGGGGTAGCCTGCACCTTGCCACTGTCGATAACAGCCTGAACAGCAGGATCAACGATAGGCGTGGTCACCACTTCAGTCACAGACTGATCGGTCTCACCCGCCATTTCCTGGCCGGAAGTACTGCCACCTGTAGAAGCACAGCCAACGAGGTAGGTTGCCATCAGAGCCGCAACAAGCCCTTTGCCGATTTTGGCTAATTCCATCCTGAACTCCTGATCGTATTTTCGATATGCAATGAATAAAAAAGTTGAACTAAGGTAACAGAGTTAGCCTGCACAGACCAGTCAGCGCAGCATTCCGTAAACCCGTATTGCTACGTAACTTCAGGCCAGAGCACGAAACCTTTTCAAACCACTGACGAACACTTCACTCACAGCGCCCGAAACGGGTATCACACTAGCGCATGTAGGGAGACCAGGCCGGCTCCCTGACATCCCCTTCTTTGGATGGAAGTCGGTAGCTTACCTGCCCATCCGCAGAAATAATGCCCAACACACCCTGCTGCCCGTCCTGTGCTGAATAAATCAGCATCTTGCCATTCGGTGCAACAGCAGGCGAATCCTCAAACGGCATGGAGGTCAGCGTACGCGTTCTGCCGGTTTCCAGATCAAGCACCGCGATGTTGTAATCCGACTGTCCTTTGCCTTTATGCACCATCGCGATGGACTGACCATCCGGGAACACCTTGGCCCGGGCATTGAAACGCCCCTCAAATGTCAGCCTGCGCGCATCACCACCAGTTGCAGGGATCTGGTAAATCTGGGCGGAACCACCGCGATTCGAGGTGAATACCAGACTTTTACCATCCGGCATCCAGGCAGGCTCGTTGTCTATGGCAAAGTGACGAGTTACCTGGACCAGCTTTTTCGTTGCCACATCCAGCGTGTAGATATCCGGATTGCCTGAGCGGGACAACACCAACGCCAACTTCGTGCCATCCGGCGACCAGACCGGTGCACTGTTCAGGCCTTTGAAGCTGGTCATCTTCTTCCGCTCACCGGTAGCAAGTTCCTGGATATAAATCGCCGGACGTCCGGTTTCAAAGGAAACATAGGCAATTTTTTTGCCATCCGGCGACCAGCTGGGCGCCAGGATCGGCTCACCGGAACGCAACACCGTCACCGCACGGCGACCATCCATATCGGCATAGACCAGCTGATAATCGGTACGTTCAGTCGAAAAACGGTTGGCGATCACATAAAGGATCTTGGTAGAGAACACCCCGGGAATACCGGCGATCTTTTCATACACCGCATCGCTGATATTGTGCGCTACCGAACGCAGCTGTGTTTTCGAACCTTCAACCTCACCCTTCAATACCGGCATCTGGCGCACGATATCAAAAAGCTGGTAATTCACCCGGTAGCGGTCAGCCGGAAGCTCCGACACCCGCCCGATCACCAGGTAGGTTACCCCGAGCATATTCCAGTCGCGGAAATAGACTTCGTCTGCCGTGGCGGGAAAACTCAGGAAATTATTGCGATCCACCGGCATGAACTGGCCGCTGAGCTTGAGGTCATTCGTGATAATGCCGGAAATATCTTCCGGCAATATGCCCTTGCCGTTCCAGGCAAAAGGGACGACCGCAACCGGCACCGCCTGATCATTCCCACGGGTAATCTCAATGGTGAGATCCGCCTGCGCCTGCTGCAGGCACAAGACCAGCAACAGCACCACCTGAATCACACCCGAACGCAACCTGTCCATCACAACTTGAGCCATTTTCATTCCAGCAAATCCTGCGGATCGAAATAGAAATTAAATTCCCGGAAGTGACTCTCAAACAGCCGGCTTTCCAGCTGACCCAGCTCCCGGAACGGCGCCGCCTTCTGGACAGCCCGAATGGCTGAATCATCGAAAGCCGCGTTGCCGCTACCCTTTAATGTCTCAATACTGACAATTTCTCCGGTCGGTGTCAGCCTGACCCGGAGTTTGGTCGTCATCCCTTTGCGCGCGCTGGGGGGACGACTCCAGTTCTGACGCACCAGCTGTTCAATCAGCACCACATAACCATTAACAACATTGGCATCAGTTTTCAGCTGTTCGGCAATCCGCTGCTGCTCTGCCTGGTCCCGCTCCAGTGCCGCCAGCATCTCCTGCTCCTGCAGGCGCCGAACCGCTTCCGCCCTTCGGTCCGCCTCAGCCTTGCGTTGCTGCTCCACCTCGCGCTCACGCCGCTGCTGTTCCGCCAGCGCTCTTTGACGTTCAGCCTCCGTCTTGACCGGCTTCACCGGCACTTTCTTCTCTGGCACTTTCACCGGCTTTTTCTTTCCCGGCTTTTTAACGGGCTTTTGCTTGGGTTTTGTGGCAGGTTTCTTCGCTGGTTTAGGCTTCGGGGCGACTGGCTCTGGCGTTGGCACATATACCTTCGCCATGATATGCGCCGGTACCGGCCTTGCCCGCTCATCCGTCTTGCCCGGCCAGACGACCACCATCGCTATAACCGCCAATCCATGAAGCACCAGCGATGTCAGAACCGGGATTGTATAACCATCACTGGCGCCACGACTACGAAGTCTTGATAAAACATTCACGGCGTCACTTCAGCTCCCGGGGATCGGTCATCAATCCCACATCACTGACACCGGCGTCCTGAAGACTGGCCATGGCCGCCACCACCTTGCCGTAACTTACCCGCTCATCACCTTCAATCAGCACCAGCGTATCAGGGCGAGCCCGCTTGATCTTGGCGACCCGTTCACTGATCACCTTAAGCGATAAGGCTTTTTTGCCGGTAGACTCCAGATTCAGGTAATAACTGCCATCCGCCTTAACCGAAACAATCAGAGGTTCCTTGTCCTTGGGGACTTCCATTGGCGCGCTGTCTGTCTTTGGCAATTGCACCTTGATGCCCTGCGACATCATGGGCGCAGCCACCATAAAAGCCACCAGCATCACCATCATGATATCGATAAACGGCACCATATTGATCTCGGACATCGGCTTGCGCCGGGCACGGATCCTCATGATGCAGCATCCTGCTGATGCGCATGCACTTTACGGTGCAGAATGCTGGAAAACTCGTCAGCAAAGGTTTCATACCCAGCCAACAGATGATCAACTTTGGCCGAGAAACGGTTATAAGCCACTACAGCTGGAATAGCAGCCACCAGACCAACCGCCGTAGTTACCAAGGCTTCCGCAATGCCAGGCGCTACTGCCGCTAATGTAGTCTGATGCACATTCGCCAGACCACGGAACGAATTCATAACACCGACAACCGTACCAAACAAACCTACGTAAGGGCCGGTTGAACCCACTGTGGCCAGAAACGGCAAATTCGTCTCAAGGCGTTCCTGCTCTTTCGACAGCGCCACCCGCATGGCGCGCTGCACACCTTCCATCACCGCATCCGGATCACTGGTCTGCCCACGCAGGCGGGTGAATTCGCGGAAACCACTGCGAAAGATGCGCTCTGCTCCATTATCCGGATCCGGATTATCATGCACTTCCCGGTACAGCTGGCTCAGATCCATGCCAGACCAGAAGCGGTCCTCGAACTGGCGTACGGCCTGGCGGGTATTACGCAGTAAGATGGCACGCTGGATAATAAACACCCAGCTTAAAATAGAAGCCCCAATCAGGATCACCATCACCAACTGTACAACCCAGCTGGCATTCCATATCAGGGACCACATCGAAATACTTTCTGTCACAATCAATCCTCAGGGACAACACGGCCATCCAGATACTGCCTGCAGGTATCCGGCAGTGCCATTGGCTTCATACTTGCGGAATCAACACAGGCGATGGTAAAACGCCCCGAACACAACTCGACACCCTCCAGCCGCACCGACTGCTGGAACACCAGGCTGGCTCGCCCCGCCTTGATGACATTAGCCGTCACCTCAACAAGATCATCCAGTCTTGCAGAGCGCCGGTAATTGACCTGGGCATCCCGCACAACAAACATGAACCCCTGCTCCAGCAGCGCCCGTTGACCAAAACCCAGGCTTCGAAGCCGCTCCGTGCGGGCCCGCTCCATAAACTTCAGGTAATTGACATAATAAACAATGCCACCGGCATCCGTATCTTCATAAAAGATACGAACAGGTAGGGAAAATTCGGATTCATTACCGGACATCGCGCTTACCAAAACAACCTGTCTGCAAGCGATGTTTATATCACGACATCATGATCCCTGCTATCACGCTACGACAAGCGGTACAGTGATCAAACACAAAAAAAAGAAAACGACTCCAGTGAGTCGTTTTCTTTTTTAACGTTACACGTTATTGATACTGGCTAGTATCTTTCACTACACGAGTGGTGCTTCCCTGGCCATAAATGGTGACCTTGTCACCTACCCGGAACACCATGGCAGGATCAACTTGCTGAACCACAGCGACGTAGTTGCCATTTGCTAACCGGATAGTCAGATTCACACCCGCTGCCTTGGTCAGCTCATCTTCAGCCTTTCCGCCCAGGTAACCACCAAGCAGAGCACCTCCAATACTGGCTATCGCACTACCCTTGCCACCACCGATATCAGACGCAGCGATACCACCCACGGCACCACCGGCAATGGCACCAATTCCGGTATCAGTCCCTTCAAGCTTCACATTCTCAATACCGACGATCGTACCAAACTGAACCGTCTGCATCTGCCGGGCTTCACCACGGGAATACGTGGTAGAGGTCAAGTCGCTGGCACAACCGACGAGCAACAGCGCCATGATTCCAGCCATAACCAACTTAACTTTGTCGCACATTTGCACCACCTGTAACCTTAACCAGCTTCCTGCATTCAAAGTATCAGCTATTGTGCCGCCTCAAACCTGAACAGGAACTTAACCACTATTATTCCGACGGATTGACGGAAAGACCAAAATGTTCATACGCCCGACGGGTCAGCACACGCCCCCGCGGCGTTCGCATGATATAGCCCTGCTGGATCAGGTAGGGCTCCAGTACATCTTCAATGGTGTCCCGCTCTTCACTGATCGCCGCCGCCAGACTATCAACACCTACCGGCCCACCATCAAACTTTTCAACCATGGCCTGGAGAAGACGGCGATCCATATGATCAAAGCCAGCGCCATCCACATCCAACATGACCAGGGCAGCATCTGCCACTGCCTGATCTACGTGTCCGCTGCCACGTACTTCGGCATAATCCCTTACCCGTCGCAATAGACGGTTGGCAATCCGAGGCGTCCCACGTGAGCGCGCCGCCACTTCACGTGCACCGTCCTCATCCATAGTCATACCAAGAATGGCGGCAGAGCGACTCACAATTTTGGTCAGGTCTTCAACACTATAGAACTCAAGACGCTGGACAATTCCAAAGCGATCACGCAACGGCGATGTCAGCAAGCCTGCACGTGTCGTGGCACCCACGAGAGTAAATGGCGGCAGATCCAGCTTGATGGAGCGCGCGGCCGGCCCTTCACCAATCATAATATCCAGCTGGTAATCTTCCATGGCCGGATAAAGCACCTCTTCCACCACCGGACTCAGGCGATGAATCTCATCGACAAAGAGGATGTCGTTAGGCTCGAGATTGGTCAGCATGGCAGCCAGGTCTCCGGCCTTTTCCAGAACCGGACCTGAAGTCGTACGAAGCTGAACACCCATTTCATTGGCCAAAATATTAGCCAGCGTCGTTTTCCCCAACCCTGGCGGACCAAAAATCAACGTGTGATCCAGCGCCTCATTGCGCTGCCTTGCGGCGCGGATAAAGATCTCCATCTGCTCACGCACTGTTGGCTGCCCGGTATAATCTGTCAACCGGGTTGGCCGTATGGCACGATCCAGACGTTCTTCCTGGGGAGTTCCATGGCCCGATATCAATCGGTCACTTTCAATCATCCAGCACCTGCTAATTCAATGGCTCTGATATAGATCAGTTGATTGTGTGTTATCTGATTTTGACTGTAAATCCAGAGAGCCCGCAATGCTAACAGCGGTATTGGTGACCACTTACACCATCGCCTTCAGGGCACGACGAATCAGTTCTTCACTGGCCAGACCATCCTCTTTCACTGCACCAATGGCTTTGCTGGCATCCTGCTGGCGATATCCCAATGACACCAGGGCACTGATAGCATCCTGTACCGCCACACGATCCGATGGCGTATTTGATACCACCAGGGACGGTGAAGCTGCGCCAGCGTCACCCAATTCGGGCGCCCAGTCATCCAGCCGGTCACGCATATCAACGATCAGTCGCTCAGCAGTTTTCTTGCCGATACCCGGCAGGCGCGTCAGCGTGGCACTGTCATCATCGTGGACACAACGCACAAACATATCGGATTCCATACCCGACAGAATCGCCAACCCCAACTTGGGCCCTACACCGTTGACACGAATCAGTGTACGAAACAACTGTCGCTCCTTGCGGTCAGCAAAGCCATACAGCAACTGCGCATCCTCACGAACGACAAAGTGCGTATACAACGTCGCTTCCTGCCCCTCTTCCGGCAGTCGGTAAAAAGTCGTCATGGGCGCTTCGACCTCATAACCGACCCCATTCACATCCAGCAATAACTGTGGCGGACGCTTTTCTACAACAACGCCCCTGAGACGACCAATCATGTCACATCCCACCTGTACAATGTTTCAATTCAGACGATCGGTTAACGTAGCCGACCATTCCCCATGCGAACGGAGCCTTTACTGGTCGCCATACGAATCAGACTTTGCTGGGTGTGCGCATGACACAACGCTACGGCCAGGGCATCAGCGGCATCGGCCTGGGGCACTTTATTGAGCTTCAACAAAGCCGTCACCATATGCTGGACCTGCGCCTTATCTGCAGAGCCTTTACCCACAACGGACTGCTTCACCTGGCGGGCAGAATACTCTGCAACAGGAAGTCCCTGGTTGACCGCCGCAACAATTGCCGCCCCCCTGGCTTGCCCCAGTTTCAGGGCAGAGTCGGCATTGCGTGACATAAACACCTGCTCAATGCCCACCGCCTGTGGCTGGTGAACTTCTATCACGCGATAGATACCTTCATATACCTGCAGCAGTCTTTCCGGTAGCTCACCCGGCTGGATTCGGATACAACCAGAGTCAATGTACTCAATCCGTGAACCCACCTGGTTTATCACACCGTAGCCGGTAATGCGGGAACCCGGATCAATTCCCAGAATAATTGCCATATCCCTACCTGGATACTCTCGTTAACCATACTCAATATACTGTACTTTTATACACCCTTTTTGTGAAGTGATAACTCAGGCAGAGACACTCGACCAAAAGCTGCTCACGAAAGCACATCAACGGGAGAGGCCGTTACAGCTCAAAAAAGACATGGCGGTCGAGAATTGAATCGCAGGCTATTGAAAGAAAAGTTTCCATAACCATACCCTCTCCCCAAAAAAACAGCTCTTTTTAAAAAACATTTGCCACCAAAAACCAAACAAACCATGGAACTCTTTTCCTTATTTGCAATCTAACTGAAGCAGAATGCAAATTCTATTCACCAATCATTTAAGCCAGCTACTTTCATTCCAGACAGGAATAGATCAATGAGTCAAATGCCATTATCAGCTACAGGTGCCTTTTCATACAGCTGGCATAGCAGTAAAAGATGCTGCCCACTTAAATTTTTATCAGCATTTGTCGCAATGGTGGCCGGTTTTTTTTGCATTTACGAAGTAAAAACAGCCGATGTCGAACGGTTATTACTTAAAAGCAATACCAATACCAATGAAGGATTTGAAAATGCTATTCAGCGTGACGACCGATACTTTGCCAGAGACTATGCCACTTTTAAGAAACTACAGTCATTCGATACAAAACCGGTTGAGACACAACCGATGTTAACAAACAACACTCCACCCAATAGAAAATCCTCAGAATCAGAAAACGCATCACCGAATTCCCACCCGAAAGGCAGAGTACGCATCAGCAATAATGCTACCGACATAGAGACACCCAGTATAAGCGGGGTTTCTGAACCGGCACCCAGTCCAGAGGATGAAAATTTTATTCACACGGTGAAAGAAAACATCCAGAAATACAAAGAAAGAATCGCACAACATACTGAATATGAATTAAATCCTGACACGCCTTATACTACTGTTGCCCCAGAGCATTCTGGCGAAGCAATTGACACCACCACCAAAACACTCTGGAAAACATTAGTGACAAAACTTACAGATGATTTCGACACAGACAAAGAAAAAATTGAAAAAATGCTTGATGACGAAAACAACCCATTCAGAATAAAAACAATCATTGAGCGCGAAGGCTTTAGAGGAACACTAAAAAATGATATCAAAAACTTCGTCATTCTGATTTATTATATCGGACATCAGATACTGAAAACGCCAATCAATTTATACACATTACTTTACGATGAAATTATGAAAGAAAGAAATACAGAACAACCTGTAAAAATACTTCCAAGTCATGACACTGTAAAAGGGTATACAACACTACGCGCTGGATCATTAAAAAGCATCAAACACCTCCTGCAACTAAAAGCATAAAAAAACCATTACGCTTACAAAAAAAACAACCCAAGAATCAACAGAAAAAAATACACAGCAAAATCACTCCAACACATTTCTCACCCCCCCCGGACAAATAAGAAAAGCACTTCATCCACATCAAAAACAAGAAAACAGCCTAGCCTGCTCCTAACAATCTACCTTTCTCACAGCTTTAACAGATCAGAAAACCTCGCAAGAATCCCCCCCCACCTTGCAAGCCTTTCATCACGCTGACGCATATTAAGCTTAAACTCAGGAATCTTCTGAATCTCTCTATAAAGACGTGCATATACATTATCCTGAGAATTTTCGCAGTCCGGCGCTCCCACATGATACAAAACCACCATGAAATTTTTAGCGTCATCAGCCAGTGTAGTGTCATATCGAAGCGCTGAAAATTCAGATATTGTAGCCTGCCTCAAACTATCATGTTGCCGACGACCGGCATACGCGACCTCTACTTCTGTGTTAAATATCGCACTTACCTCTTCCTTACTTACACCAAAGTCACTGACAAACTGCTCAGCCAAATGATCCCACAAATGACTGGTAACATAACTCAAAGCACTATCATCAAAATTATCACTTACATCACGTGGATCTCTGGCATTTTCAATTTTTAGCGATCTTTTGAAAGCTCGCATATTTTTTTTATACCGCCCCAAACGCTCCATCACCAGATCAAAAAATATATCATCACGACTGGAACTTTGTGCCACTTCAGTTATGACCCCCTCACCCGCACCAACCACCGCTGGATTACTGACAGCTTCACCAGCTCCCGCCATTACAGGTACAGTGTTACTTTCCGTTCCGCCTGACACCGGCACCAAAGGTATAACACTAGGCCTTGTATGCGTACTGGTGGTAGTTATGGTCTCAGCCAGACCACAAGAAGAGCCAACTGCCACGCCTGGAGTAACACCTGTTGATACAGTAGTTCTCGCGCCTGCTGAAACAATAGCGGAGCCATTCTCCTGCCTACCCGTTAACACTTCTGACACCGTAGCTGCCGGAGTTTCAGGCATTGAACCCTGCATCATCGGATTCGCTTCTTCGTCGGGCATAACATCTATGCCACGTTTTCTTAATTCTTTCACATACAATGCATTTGAATATTCTGGATGCTCTGACAACAGAGTTCTGACATCAGCAACCTTGACACTATAGCCCCCCAAAAGCCCGGCAAAGAAAGCACCAATAACATTTAACACCCTGAACAATGGGCAAATTTGTGCATTACTGTCCCAGCTATAAGAACAGGCAGCTCCAACACAAAACTTTTCAGAACTCATAAATCACTCCAAATTATATTAAATCCATTTTTTATTCGAACCAGAAAGTCCATACCCAT
The DNA here is from genome assembly GCF_057552235.1 of Kistimonas ophiarachnellae. Classification (NCBI taxonomy): domain Bacteria; kingdom Pseudomonadati; phylum Pseudomonadota; class Gammaproteobacteria; order Oceanospirillales; family Endozoicomonadaceae; genus Kistimonas; species Kistimonas ophiarachnellae. The sequence continues at coordinate 108,943 of NZ_BAAJPA010000007.1, forward strand.
AACCAGTTAGACAGCATCAATACCCACTAGTTGCATGACATCACCTGACATTTCAAAAGAGAATGGGTCAGACACTAATATCAGCGAAACTTTAATATCATGAACAAACACACAACCAACAAAAACTGACAACGAGAGCTACAATTCAACCCGAAAAATCAACACAACTTAAAACACACACATTCAATAGCATACTCACACGCCTAATAAGGCTGCAAAATCCCCCTGCAACCATCCAATTAAAAAGCCCACCAGACCGTACAAGTTTACAAAGCATTAATCTAAGTTACTAAATACAACGGGAAAGCCTCGAAAGGACAGGTATGCTTGCCACAAGCCATCGAACGAGTATCAATAATGAAAGAGCTGCTCGCACCACTGCTGACTGTGACAGCCGTGGTTTTCGTTCTATTCCTGTTAACGCTTGGCGCCAATCTTTGAACAAACTTCAGGGCGCAGGCCTTTCAGCCAGCGCCCACACCAGACGGCGCAATGCTTAGCCCAGTGATTCCATCACATCATCCGGAATATCGGCATTACTGTAGACGTTCTGGACATCATCCAGATCTTCCAGGCGATCAATCAGCTTCATGATTTTTGCTGCACCGTCAGCATCCAGCGGCGACTGGGTCGTCGGCACCATGGCGACTTCACCATCGGCCGGCGTCATGCCTGCAGCCTCCAGCGCATCCTTGACCTGCATGAATTCCGTCCACTCGGTGGTGACTTCCACGGATCCGTCATCATTGGCAATAACATCTTCCGCACCGGCTTCCAGCGCCGCTTCCATCAGCGCATCTTCATCCACGCCTGGCTCGAAGAATATCTGTCCTTTACGCTCAAACAGGTAAGCAACGGAACCGTCAGTCCCGAGATTGCCGCCATGCTTGGAGAATGCATGCCGCACTTCAGATACGGTCCGGTTACGGTTATCCGTCATACATTCAACCAGGATCGCAACGCCACCCGGGCCGTAACCCTCATAGGTGATCTCTTCCATGTTGTCGTTGTCGGCACTGCCGGCGCCACGGGCGATCGCACGGTCAACGGTATCACGGGTCATGTTGGCGCCCAGCGCCTTGTCGACCGCCGCACGCAGACGCGGGTTATCTTCCGGGTTGGGACCGCCGGCCTTGGCGGCCACGGTCAGTTCGCGGATCAGCTTGGTAAAGATCTTGCCACGCTTGGCATCCTGCGCCGCCTTGCGGTGCTTGATGTTGGCCCATTTACTATGACCTGCCATAGGTCGAAACCTCACCCTTTAATGAATTACTAAAAACGACTTGTCGTATCAATCGATGGCCGGCTGCCTGCCTGAAAGCAGGCAGCCGAAACCAGCCACATCAGTGACTGGTGGCGGAAGCAGGATCCCTGCGGATACGGATATTCAGGTCACGCAGCTGCTGCTCTTCCACGGTACCCGGCGCCTGGGTCATCTGACAGGCTGCTGACTGGGTTTTCGGGAAGGCAATGACTTCACGGATAGAATCCGCACCGGTCATCAGCATCACCAGGCGATCCAGACCAAAGGCCAGACCACCGTGAGGCGGCGCACCGAACTTCAGGGCGTCCAGCAGGAAGCCAAACTTCTCGCGCTGTTCTTCTTCGCCGATACCCAGCACACGGAAGACCACCTGCTGCATCGCTTCATTGTGAATACGGACAGAACCACCACCGAGCTCGACACCGTTCAGCACCATGTCGTAGGCGCGGGACAGGGCGTCAGCCGGCGCGGTTTCCAGCTCTGCCGGTGTGCAGCTTGGCGCGGTGAAGGGGTGGTGCAGCGCGGTCAGGCCGCCCTTGCCATCTTCCTCGAACATCGGGAAGTCCACGATCCACAGGGGCGCCCATTCACTGGTATACAGGTTCAGGTCTTCACCCAGCTTGCAGCGCAGCGCGCCCAGTGCTTCGCTGACCACGGTCGCCTTGTCCGCGCCGAAGAAGACGATATCGCCATTCTGCGCATCCAGACGCTCCATGATCTTCATGGTCACGTCATCACCCAGGAACTTGATGATCGGTGACTGCAGGCCTTCCTCGACACCTTTCTCAATGGCATTGACCTTGATCCAGGCCAGACCCTTCGCACCATAGATGCCCACATACTTGGTGTATTCGTCAATCTGCTTACGGCTCAGGGTGGCGCCACCCGGCACTTTCAGCGCGGTCACACGGCCTTTCGGATCGCTGGCAGGTCCCTTGAAGACCTTGAAGTCAATGGTTTCCATCAGGTCAGCGATATCGACAAGCTCCAGCGGAATACGCAGGTCAGGCTTGTCAGAACCAAAGCGACGCATAGCGTCGGCATAGGTCATGCGCGGGAAGGCATCGAATTCCACATTCATCAGGTCGCTGAACAGCTTGCGTACCATGCCTTCGGTCAGGCCCATGATCTGTTCTTCTTCCAGGAAGGAGGTTTCGATATCGATCTGGGTAAATTCCGGCTGGCGGTCGGCGCGCAGGTCTTCGTCACGGAAGCACTTCGCTACCTGGTAGTAACGGTCAAAGCCAGACACCATCAGCAACTGCTTGAACAGCTGGGGCGACTGCGGCAGGGCAAAGAAAGAACCCTGGTGGGTACGGCTGGGTACCAGGTAGTCACGGGCGCCTTCAGGCGTCGCACGGGTCAGGATCGGGGTTTCGATATCCAGGAAACCATTGCTGTCCAGGTAGTTACGGATAGCGCTGGTCACCCTGGAGCGGAAGATCAGCTTCTGCTGCATATCCGGACGACGCAGGTCCACATAACGGTACTTCAGGCGGATGTCTTCACCCACATCGGTGTACTCGTCCAGCTGGAACGGCGGGGTCACCGCGCTGTTCAGGATTTCCAGCTGCTTGCCCAGCACTTCAATCTCACCGGTCTTCATGTTCGGGTTGACAGTGCCTTCCGGACGCAAACGTACCTTGCCGGTCACCTTCAGAACAAACTCGCTGCGGGCGCGGTCTGCCAGGGCAAAGGCGTCCACGGTATCGGGGTCAAACACCACCTGGGCAATCCCTTCCCGGTCACGCAGATCCAGGAAAATGACACCGCCATGGTCACGGCGGCGATGGACCCATCCACACAGTGTGACTTCCTGCCCCTCATGGGAGGCGTTCAGATCGCCGCAATAATGGCTGCGCATACTCTAACCTCAGTCTTCAAATCGTTATCTGGCCTGTCCGTGGCGGACAGGTGTGCAATGCTCTCACCGACAATGGACAAACCATTGCCCCCGAACACTCAGTCGCTGGTGGCAGAACAACCGCCGCAGCCGCTCCTGGTGTCCTTGCCCGGGCAATGGTTGTCGCTGGTCGCGACATTCTTTGCCTTTTTGCCCTTGAAGTCCGTCTCGTACCAGCCGCCGCCTTTCAGACGGAACGACGGGGCGGACAACAGCTTCTTCAGGGCAGACTCCCCGCAGGCGGGGCAATCGGTCAGCGGGCTGTCGCTGAATTTCTGAATAGCCTCATGGGTATCGCCACAGGATTGGCAAAGGTATTCATAGATCGGCATATACGGCGCGAACTCCGAACTCAAAACGGAACGAAACGCGGGATTATAACGTAATGCCGGGCAAAACAGCCATGCGCAGGACCACTATTCTTTGACTGCCTGCCTCGCCACAGGTTCAGGGCCAGCCATCGGCAGGAAAATGCCCGTGATAGGTACTTACCCCTACATACGTAAAAACTGCACCGTTGATAGACTTCCGTTCCATACAGTGTCTGGCGCAAAAACGCATCAACGGGTTAACAAATGTCACTATCCCCTTACCGGGACAGGCAAAACCTTGACACACGGCAAGGTTTACCGACAACCCGTACCGATATACTGCGGCCAACCTGTATCCGGGTCCGTCTTGACGACATAAACGCCGGGGGTCATGGCGCTGGCGAACGCATTCTCCGCCAGATGCCGTACATCACCCGGCGAACGACAGGCGACCTGTGCAGATTCTGCTTTTTTTCCGTCGGATAGGGGCATATCCGGCGGGTTTGAAATTAAGCAACACAACACCATGTGGAGTAGGTAACACCATGCGAGCATTTAAACTGTCCGCGCTGGGCGCGGCTGTTATCGCTGCAACCGCGGCTACTGCGGCCCAGGCCAGCTTTGATCAGTTTGTTGATGACAGCACACTGGAAATCAAACTGCGTAATGCATACTTTGATAACGACTTCAAAGAAAGTGGTGAAGGAGTCAAAAACGACTGGCACGAATGGGCGCAGGGTGTAGAAGTCAACTACACCTCAGGTTATGCATTTGACATGATTGGTTTCGACGCTTCCTTCTACGGCTCCATGAAGCTTGATAGCTCCAACGAAGCAGAAGGTTCCCAGGGTGCTGGCGACCAGCTTCTCCGTGAAAAAACCAATGGTGACACCACTGGCATGGGCAAGCTGGGTCAGGCTTACCTGAAAGCCAAGTTCGGCGGCGAAGACCTGAATATTAATGCGAAAGCTGGCTACATGAAGCATAACACCATTCTGGTTGCCAGCTCCGGTTCTCGCTTGACCCCCAGCTCATTCCGTGGTTATGGATTCGACTCCAACATCTATGGTCTGGGCCTGTACGGTGCTTATGCTGACCAAATCTCTGATCGTACTTCTCAAAGCTACGACGATTTTGAAGGCAAAAAAGACAAAGATGGAAATGTCATCAAGGTCGATAGCATTTACTCCATTGGCGCAACCTACAACCTAATGGGTGTGGATCTTAACGCTGAATACGCCCGCGGCGAAGACTACGTCAAAATTCAATACTACAACGCCAACTACACCTTTGAACTGGCAGACAACATGAGCCTGCTGCTTGACGGTCAGTATTACAAAGCCAAAAAAGATGGTGATGCATGGGATGGCGGCTCCAACGATCTTAACCTTGACCCTAAGCAACATGGCGCATTCAAAGACGATGCAAATCTGACCAACTTGAACGCTGCGCTGACCATTGACCACCTGACTCTGAGTCTGTCTTACACAACTGTTGATGCCAAGGGCGAAGACGGTGTAGGCGGTTCATTTGAATACTGGATGGCTGGCAACGATTACGGCGGCGGCAACTTCTGGACTTCTCGCCAAGTATCTGACTTCTTCTACGATGGTGAAAAAGTTTGGCAGATTGGCGCTGAGTACGACTTCACTGGCTTAGACATGCCAGGCTTCTACACTGCCGTTACCTACACTCGTGGTACAGTAGGCGACAGCGATGCAGTTTTACATAAGTTCGACAAAGAAACCGAACTGGACGTTGAAGTTGGCTACGCATTCCAGCAGGAAGCCCTGAAAGGCCTGAGCGTAAAAGTTCAAAATGGCTATCACAAAAAGTATGGCTATGAGACTAAAGCTGACGAACGCACCAACAACCTGCGTGTCTACGTAGACTACACCCTGAGCGTATTCTAATACCCTCGCGGTCAGTCAACGCACGAAACGCCACCTCCGGGTGGCGTTTTTTATTCACTGCTCACAGTAATTCCCGCCACTCATCGCAAATCCCCCGCCTCCAATTTGCATAATCACGATTTCTTGACTAATTCATTACACAGATTTGTAACTGGTACTGACAGCCAATCGTGGCAAAACCGGCGGAGGCCGGTCTGTGATTTCAGGAAAGGAGGCTTGACCCCCGGCCCCATCACCCCAGCCTGAACAAGAGGCACTGACACGGGCACCGGACCAGACACTGACTGGAGCAGCGGAGTAATGGCATTACACAGATCTTCACTGGCAGCCGCCATATCCATGGCGATTTCCTCAGGATTCATGATTCCAGCAGACGTCCGGGCAGAAGAGCGCGTCGGCGATCACTTCGCTGACATGATGGAAAACACGGGTATTGAACTGGAACTGCGCAACTTTTATTTCAATCGGGATTTTCGGAATAAGCAGACAGAAGAGGACTGCCCCAAAAAGGGAGAGACGTGCCGCTATCCTGACATCCGTGAATCCTGGGCGCAGGGCGCTCGCCTCAATTTTGAATCCGGCTACTTCATGGACATGATTGGTCTGGACGCTGCATGGTACGGCTCTTTCAAAATACAGGGCAAAGATGACAAATGGGGTTCAGACGCCTTAAGGGTCGCCTCGGAACACGATTCGAAAAAAAGAGGTGAGTACACCTACATTGAACGCAAACAAAAAAGCTACGATAAACTCGGCCAGGCTTTCCTCAAAGCCCGGTTTGGCGATGACGACCTGAACGCCAACATCAAGGCCGGTCGGATGTTCATGGACACCCCGCTACTCAATGACAGCGATTCCCGGGTAACGCCTTCAACAACACAAGCCGTTTATGCCGATATCAATATGATGGATGGCGTCATGATTTACGGCTTCAGTTCAGACAAAGCATCAACCAAAACCCAAAGTGGTTTCAAGAAATATGAAGGCGTTTCTTACACCTATGATGACAAAGGCTTACCGGTAGAGGGCAAAAAAGGCGACTGGAAAGTCAACTCCGTCGGCATCAGTTTTGACAACGGCGATGGCACTGGCATCAATGTGCAAATGGCCCGCGCCAAGGATTACAAGAAACAGGATTACCTGAATGCCTACTACACCCTCAACATGGGTGAAGACACCAGCCTTATGTTCGATGGCTACTACTACAAGGGCAAGGGTGACGGCAAATACCTGGTAAAAGAACAGCACGGCGACACCTGGAAAGACTGGGACAGCGATCTCTGGAATATTGTCGCCCAGCTAGGCATCAGCGATCTCAAGCTAGCCCTGTCTTACCAGAAAGTAGACGGCGATTATTATGACTACGCGTGGGGCGGTTCTGACGACAACGGACTCATGGTATGGAATTCCGTCCAATACAACGATTTCAACAGAAAGGATGAAGATTCCTGGATGCTGCGGGTCGATTATGATTTTGCCGGCATGGGAATGCCCGGCCTGAATTTCATGACCCGCTATGTCAAGGGCGAATATCACGAATATGTAAACAGCGGCAAGACCAAAAAAACCCGTCATGAATGGGAACGTGACACCGATATCAGCTATGCCTTCATGGACGGTGCTCTCAAGGGCCTTACCATCACCTGGCGCAACGCGACATTCAGAACCTACGGATCTGACAGCCTGAATGAAAACCGGCTGATCGTTGATTACAGCATTGCCCTTCTGTGAGATAAACCTTCCCCTCTGCAGGTAGCTCATGTAGCTGCCTGCATGGCAACTATTCAAACATGCCCCTTATGACATAAAAGGAAGGCATCTCTGCCCTTGAAGATTTATCACAATGAAATAACGTAATGCGGTATGGTAACGCGTTGACACGCACGTCAAACCCACGACAATTGAGAAAATAATAATAACAATGCAAACACTCAACAATAAAATTGCCCTCATCACCGGTGCCGGTTCCGGCATTGGTCGGGCACTTGCCATTCAGTTAGCCAACCAGGATTGCAAACTGATTCTGACAGATATCAACAATAAAGCTCTGCAAGAAACTGCCACATTACTACCCGATACTGGCGACCATCTATTAGAAGCGGTCGATGTTGCCTCGCTACAACAGTGGGAACAACTGAAAGCAAAAACCGAGGCCAGGTACAAGCATGTCGACATTCTCATCAACAATGCCGGCGTAGCGTTATGCCAGCCATTCACTGATATGTCACTCGAAAATCTTGACTGGGTGATGGACGTTAACTTCAAAGGGGTAGTCTTCGGCTGTAAAGTCTTCCTGCCCCTGCTCGAAAAAAGTTCCGATGCGCATATTGTCAATGTTTCCAGCGTCTTCGGCATGATCGGTGTACCCACTCAAAGCGCGTATAACGCCAGTAAATTTGCGGTTCGCGGCCTCAGTGAAGCACTACACCAGGAACTTCATGAAACCCTCATCAATGTATCCTGCGTCTATCCCGGCGGCATTCAGACCAACATCGTCAAAAATGCACGCTATTTTGAAGGCCCGGAAGGCATTACCAATCAGCAGGACGCGTCTTGTGAATTTGCAAAGATAGCTATGACTACACCGGAAAAAGCGGCCAAAACCATTCTCAAAGGCATGTTGAAAAACAAAAAGCGCATATTGATTGGAGCAGATGCCCGCGCCATTGACTGGATGCAGCGACTACTTCCTAATAGCTACGATAAATTGTTGAGATTAGGCTTGAAGGGAAAACAACAAAAACAGCAATTTGAAACAACTTAGGCGGGAGTATTGCCACGCTACCTGTTAAGCAGCAGCGTGGCATCAATCAGAGGATCAGCTGGAGGCAAACTCCTTGAGCTTCTTAAGCGGCCTCACTTTAACCTGTATGGAAGCAGGTTTAGCCGCAACATCCATCAGCTCTCCGGGTTTGAACGGGTTCGGTACATTTTTGCGGGCTTTCCGAGCGGGCTTTTTCACTGTCACAATTTTCAAAAGTCCCGGCAGGGTAAACTCACCACATCCGCGTTTCTTGACATGACGCTCAACCAGGTCAGTTAACTCTTCCAGCACAGCTGAAACGTCCCGTTTTGTGAGACCGGTATTCTCGGCAATATCAGCCAGAATCTGAGTTTTACTGTATTTTTCTTTGATTGCGTTTTTTTTGGCTGCCATAACGATCGTCTCCAGGCATGTCGTCCTAACACTAAACGAAAATCCGCTTTACACTCCCGTAACAACCCATCTTTGACAACGAACCCGAGGACAAATACAGGTGTACCGGTATCCCGCTACCTTTCACTAATCAGACGACACAGCGCCATCAAAACAACGGCATGAAAGCGAACAGAAATAACCGGGTACGAAATCAATATAAACGATGCATTTAGACCATGCGAGTATTTTTTGGCCAGAAAATCGTCTTTTTCCCCTGTTTTCACAGGTTTCATCGATTTTTCAGCTATATATACGACAATACTTCTACATAATTTGCTCGTAACAGCTCGCTCAGGTTACAGTAGGGATATGGCTGGATTATGATCAATTTCAGTAGCATTACCCGTCCAGTGACGTACATGACAGGGTTCTATGACAGCCATCATGCAGTAACCATTTGGTTTCATCACGATTAACAAAACTGTACCACCTATAAACAGGATGAACACAAAGGACATGTATCTCAAACATTTAAAATTCCTGCACACCCTGCTGGGTTTAGCGCTCATAACGAGCTACCTGGTCAGTTACACCGTGCTGACGCGTCTTTACCCTGATGTTTACCCCAACCATACCTTAGTCGATATCCTGCTCAGCAGTAACAGCACATTGCTTCTGGCAACAGCAGCAACCAACCTGTTATTGGGCACTTACCTGGTTGGCTTGCATGGCAATCGTCGTTTACTACAAATGACCGGCAGCTTGCTGATCATCCTGTCAGGACTATCGGCGGCTATTGTCACCTTCGCTCGTCTACCCCAAATGCCGGGCGATCTTACTGTGGCACTATTGCCTTTAGGCACACTGATTGCCGGACTTGCCGCACACCTGCTATGCAACCTGCGGGCCCTCAACCCTAAAACACGACTGATCATTGATACTTCAGACCGCGAAACCGGAACGGTAAAATGGTTCAATATCTCCAAGGGCTTCGGTTTTATTACCCGTGACCAGGGCGAGGATGTGTTTGTCCACTATCGCGCGATTCGGGGCGAAGGCCATCGGACGCTTGCCGAAGGGCAACGGGTTGAATTTATTGTGACCAAAAAAGAGAAAGGGCTTCAGGCTGAAGATGTCATATCAGCGCCAACCCACTGAATAAAAAAATGCCGGTTTTCACCGGCATTTTTTTCAATAGTGTGGCGGTGGCTCCTCATGCTCTTCCAGCTGCATGGTAACCATCGTCTGGAACTGTTCACGTAACCGCTCAATTTCCAGTGTCAGCCGCTCAATATCCTTCTGCTGACGTGTCACCACATCGTTCAAGGTCTGCAAACTGTCTTCCTGAAAGCTCAGCTGAGTCTGAACTTCAAGCAACTCATCACTCATGAAGCCCTGCTCCGGCTAGTCAATAAATTTAAGCCAGGTGGTAAATACCACGGCCAGTCTGGCACGAATTTCCTCAACGGCTTCTGCAGTATAGGCTTTTGCCGGGACTTTCCCCCAAACCGGCCCGGGCCACGCTGCATCACTTTCATGGCGCACTACAACATGAACATGTAACTGCCGCACCATATTACCAAGGGCTGCCACGTTCATCTTGTCCGCCGAAAAGATATCTTTCAGCTTTTCTGACACATAGGCCATTTCCCACATCAGTTGCCGCTGGTCTTCTTCGGTCAACTGATAAATTTCTTCCACGCCGGCAATTCTGGGCACCAGAATAAACCAGGGATAGTGGCTGTCATTCATCAGCAATAAACGACACAACGGAAAGTCGCCAATGGCTACCGTATCGTTGGCCAGTGGCTGAGCCAGCGAAAATTCTGCTATTTCATCGGTCATCAAAGCATCCTCATCACTCTAACTGGAACCAAGATACGTCGCAGGTCGTTAAATCACTATACGACAAAACCGATTTTATCCACCAGAACCCTCTGCCGGTGGCAACGAGTAACTCCCGGAAACCTGGGCCACCATCTCTGGCTGGCCGGCAGAGTAAAGCGCCACTTCGCAGACTGCCAACCGCTTGCCCAGCTTTAATATCCGCGCATTGGCTATCAGGTCACTTTTGCCCGGTCGATGAAGGAAGTGGATATTAAGATTCGCCGTAACCGCCATAATCACCGACCCGAGCTTGCCCAGGATCGCGGCGTACATCGCCGCATCAGCCAGCGCCATCATGACCGGACCGGATATTGTCCCTCCCGGACGCACAAGCGAATCCGAATAAGGCACACGAAGCACTGCGCCGTCTTCCGGTAAGCCATCGACAATGACACCCATCTCTTCAGACATGGGTATCCCATGACTGAGGTGGTGTTGAACATCTTCTACAGACAATCCTTTTTTATCCACTTCTCTAATCCCTGCCGTGTGATGATAGCCAAGCTGGTATTGGAATCATTATATCGTTGAAGGGTAACCAATAATGCTGTCATTTATTGTTATTGCCCATCAAGGTGCCTGTTTTTTTCTCATAATACGGCAATCGCGGCTTGGCCGAAGCGGACAGGCCTCGTACACTTGTGGTTTTTGCTGATTAAAGAACTCTACGATCCATGCGTACCAGTCAGTATCTGATCCCCACCCTGAAAGAGACCCCCGCTGACGCGGTGGTTATCAGCCACCAGCTTATGCTGCGCGCCGGTATGATCCGCAAACTGGCGGCCGGCATGTACACCTGGCTGCCCCTGGGCCTGCGCGTCCTGCGCAAGGTTGAAAATATTGTTCGGGAAGAGATGGACCGCTCCGGCGCCCAGGAAGTCCTGATGCCCATGGTCCAGAATGCCGAACTCTGGCAGGAGACCGGCCGCTGGGACCAGTTTGGCCCGGAACTGCTGCGCTTCAAGGATCGCCACCAGCGCGACTTCGTGCTTGGCCCGACCCATGAAGAAGTCATCACCGACATGGTGCGCAACGAGATCAGCAGCTACAAACAACTGCCGCTGAACCTCTACCAGATCCAGACCAAGTTCCGTGACGAAACCCGCCCCCGTTTCGGCGTCATGCGCGGTCGTGAATTCCTGATGAAAGATGCCTACTCATTCCACACCAGCAGCGACTGCCTGAAGGATGAGTACCAGAACATGTACGCGACCTACAGCCGTATCTTTGACCGCCTCGACCTGGACTACCGCGCGGTAGAAGCCGACAGTGGCGCCATCGGTGGAAGCGGTTCCCACGAATTCCACGTACTGGCAGAATCCGGTGAAGACGATATCGTCTTCAGTAATGGCAGCGACTATGCCGCCAACATCGAAAAAGCCGAAGCCATGGCGCCTGTTGCCAGCCGCTCAGCACCTTCTATCGACATGCACCTGGTTGATACGCCGGACGCCAGGACCATTGCCGACCTGGTCAGCCAGTTTGACCTGCCGATTGAGAAAACCATCAAGACCCTGATCGTTGCAGCGTCTGAAGCCTGCGAAGCTGACTTCGTCGCCCTGCTGGTCCGTGGTGATCATGAACTGAACGAGATCAAGGCCGAGCACCTGCCCGAGGTTGCGTCTCCGCTGCGCTTCGCAACCGAAGACGAGATCCGTCCGGTAATGAATGCAGGCCCGGGTTCCCTGGGGCCGGTCAACATGACTATTCCCTGCATTGTTGACCGTACCGTTGCCCAGATGAGCGATTTCGGCGCCGGCGCCAACATCGATGGCAAACACTACTTCGGCATTAACTGGGAACGCGATTGCCAGTACACCCGTGAAGCGGATCTGCGCAATGTCGTCGAAGGTGATGACAGCCCTGACGGCAAGGGCAAACTGTTCATCAAGCGCGGTATCGAAGTCGGTCATATCTTCCAGCTGGGCAACAAGTACAGCGAATCGATGAACGCCACCGTGCTCGACGAAAACGGCAAGGCCGTGGTGATGACCATGGGCTGTTATGGTATCGGCGTTTCTCGCGTCGTCGCTGCGGCAATTGAGCAGAATAACGATGATCGCGGGATTATCTGGCCTGACGCTTTGGCGCCTTTCCAGATTGCCCTGGTGCCGTTGAAAATTGAGAAATCCGAGCAGGTTCGTGAGCAGACAGACAAACTGTATGCTGAACTGACAGCTGCTGGCTTCGACGTACTGACGGATGACCGCAAGGCCAGCCCCGGCGTCAAGTTCGCGGATATGGAACTGATCGGTATTCCACACCGCCTGGTCATCAGTGATCGCGGCCTGGAAAGCGGCACCCTGGAATACAAACAGCGTCGCGGTGGTGATGTTGAGCACGTTCGCATTGAAGACGTGATCACCCTCATGAAAGAACGCGTCCAGCGTTAATTCAACTGGCAGGCAATGATACGGTGCGACAACAGCGCGTCCTGACATCACTCCTGCTGACCCTGTCCCTGGTGGCGGCTCCCAAAGCGCTGTCATCAGGGACGACTCCCACTATTGATAACGAACTCAGGGATATCCTGCAGGCCACCATTAACCAGACCGATAGTTTTGCTGACCGATTTGACGCAGAAGTCTGGCTGGTCGATATGTCTTCACGGCTGGAACGATTTATCGCATCGGATGAAGAACGTTTCAACCTGCTTCGCCTGATCCATACCGAAGCAACACTTGCAGGACTTCAGCCAGAGTTAGTACTTGCCGTCATTCAAACGGAAAGCGCTTTCAACCAGTTTGCCATCTCAAGGGTGGGCGCCCAGGGATTAATGCAGGTGATGCCTTTCTGGAAGAACGAAATCGGCCGGGAGGATGACAACCTCACCCAGGTTGCGACGAACCTGCGCTATGGCTGCACCATTCTCAGTTATTACCTGGAGAAAGAAAAAGGCAACCTGACACGCGCACTGGCTCGTTACAATGGCAGCCTTGGCAAAACCTGGTATCCGGAGCGTGTATTCACGAACTGGGAAAAATACTGGCAAATCTACTGATTCCTAAGCTTCCATCACACAATGAAAAGCATATACAGCTATATGATTTGAATTACATCACTACCGATTAATTTGCCTGAAATAGCCATTATGACTATATGAATCATGTGTCACATCTGTTGATACAGCAATGGGTGACAGAGTAAATATTGTCGCTTAGCCTTCTGTATCGAATATATTCCGTCCTGCGATATTCAACGGACCTAATTCATCATCTGAAGACGGCCACATGTCGTTTCCGTAACAGTAAGTAAATAAACTTTTTGTTGCCTCTTCCAATAACGGCAGGACCTGTTCTTTATCCTCCGCCGCCATATACCTTAACAAGGGATCATCTTCGACTAAACCCATTTCGCCCAAGACAAATAAATCGCTTTCATCTTTTAACAGTTTACGCAAAAACAACACAAGATCGTCAATAGATCCTATAAAGGTAGGTTGATCGCTTCTATATTCTCCTGTTGCCCCATCAATTATCGTCTTAGGGATATCGCCGCCAGTGACCACTACATAACTATGACGCACATCATGTTGCCATCTCTTTGCAGGTATGGAGCATCCAGATTTCTGAACAAGACACCGCTGTTCGAAAACGTAGCCCGTCTTATCCGCAATGTCATGTTTATCAAGCCAACTACAAAATCCCATATGGATCCAGTAACAATTTCCGAAAGTTATTACAGTGTCATCAGATGGTATATTATCCAGACCTGTGCATTTATTAAATTCTCCCCTCACAAAGTCAGAAACCCGAATTTTCCTTCCACTATAGGTGGATACAGCTATTGGTGAACTTGAAAGTACATAATTAAATGAAAAATAAGGATCTCGTACCGTTTCAGAAACAGACAGCAAACGCTGTTTTACAATACTGACAGTTCCTTTAACACCACCCTCGGCACCTTGTACGCTACATAGATGACTTGCCGCCACACCGGGTTTAACCGTAACCTGCTGCAAAATATAACCTCCTTAAATTGATGCCATAAATACTATCTCACAGACTGTAAAGAATTTAGATAATGAAACATAAACAAAAAAACCAAAAAAATTTATAACAATATTGCCATCAACATAAAAATGGACAGAATATGATTATTGATTTTATCGGGGCCTCGCACGGTGTGCGTCACATTTCTTTCCGCATACCCAGAATCAGCAAGTGAGTCAAAGGCACAAACTGCTATTTTATGGGCACACCTGTCAGATGGAAAAACACTTGGAAAAATGGGGACTCATATGGCCTGAAACGATCAAGATTAATCATTTTCACGGACACTGCGACCTACTGGAAGCTTAGTTTCGCGATCCAGATACCGACGAATCTACAACCGCAGATCGTGGGCATCCAGGTTTATGATCACACCCCAAGGTTCATCATGTACTCTTGCAAAAACGCATTCGTAGCAGATCATTAAGCCAATAGTTCAGACCTGATTAACACACTGCAAAATCAGAAAAAGACTGTTCTTCCGGGGCAGAGGACACCTCCAGAGATTTAACAACAGCCAGCGGCGGCCCCTTCTTCAACCAATCAAGGAGAACACTGACACTCTCCCCGCTGCCATACATCATCACTTCGACCCGCCCATCCGGCAGGTTTTTCGCATAACCGGTGATACCCAGTGCCCGCGCCTGTTCACGCGTGGAGCCCCGAAACCAGACCCCCTGTACCTTACCGCTCACCAGTGCGCATTTACACACCATAGCCATTTTCATCACCTCCGGTACTACAGCTCAGCAATGGCCGATTCCAACCCTTCACGCGTCTGCGGGCCGACCAGTCGTTTTCTGAGTTTGCCCTCAGCATCAAGAATATAGGTGGCGGGCAAAACTGGCGGTTGTTTAAGCGCCAAAGCAACAATACTCTCCCGACTTAACACCGGAAAACTGATTGCCATTCTGCCCACCTTTTTGGCAAGCTCATCCTGACTGGCGGAACCATCAAAATCCACGCCCCAGACCCGGATACCGTTTTCGGCATCATGGAGGGCGTTTAATTCCGGTATTTCTTCCCGGCAGGGATCACACCATTCTGCCCAGTAATTCACTGCAACCCACTGGTTCTTTCCATCCTTAAGCAACAGGGCATTACCCTGGTAGTCGCTATGAACGGTGTCTCTACAGCCAGCCACAACCAGTAAAACCGACAGAATCAAATAGTTAAACCTGGTATTCACAGTATCCCCGCCTGAAACATTATGATTTCACGAACCCCGCCCCGGGCACCTCACCACGAAACAACATGCCCAGATCACCGGACAGAATAGCAGCCTGCTCCCGCTGCACATCCGTCAATCGCGCCAGCAAGCGTGAAAACCATGCCGGCCATTGATCATCGCTGATCTTGACCAATGCACTGCGACTGGGTAACGGCCAGGGGAAACGCTCCAAAAGATCCGCTGTTGCAACAGACGACGGCGATTGCGCCAGAATCATTCCTCCCCGGGTGGCGGTACAGATCAATCCCTCTTTTAACAGCCATTCTGTACAGGCATCCCAGGTATCCTGCCCAAGGCGCCAACCGTCTGCATGAACATGGATCAGCCCCGTCGATTTACCCCTGGCAAAACGCCGCTCAAACACAGAAAGAATCGCCAGAATGGCCAGGCCCGGCGGTAAGGACAACCCATTTCCCACCGGCTGTACACACGCCAGGCTATGTACAATCACGGCCCCCAACAGTACCAGGAGCCAACTCAGGTAGACCCAGACAAGAAAAATGGGAACGGCGGCAAAGGCACCATAAATAAATTCATAGGTTGGTGACATCGACAGGAATAATGTGAATCCGCCTTTAGCGACTTCAAACAGGAATGCCGTGACCAAACCGCCAATCAGCGCATATTTCAGCCTGACCCGCCGATTGGGAACCGCCATATACAGCAGAGTAAATGCCGCCGTACTCAGCAGGAACGGCAATACCCGCAGAAACCAGCGCTCAGCCCCGATCATCGCATAAGCCTCTGCCAGCATTTTCATGGTTGTGAGGTAAGAGGTTGCGACAAAACCCAGACCCAGCAGCAGCGGCCCTAACGTGAGAATCGCCCAATACAGGAGAAAGCTGGTGACAGGCCGACGCCGGGCCGTCGTACGAAAGATCCGGTTGATCGCCACATCAATGGTGCGCAACATCATCAGCGCCGTGACCAGCAGGAAAGCCATGCCAAGCACCGTCAGGTTGCGTGCCTGTCGTGAAAATTCCGACAGCCAGTTACTCACCGCCTCCCCGGCGGAAGGCATGAAATACGCAAATACGAATTCCTGGATACGTTCCCCGGTTCCCTGGAATGAAGGAATCGCGGACAGCATGCTGTAGGTGACCGTCAGCATGGGAACAATGGCAAATAACGTGGTATAGGTCAGTGCTGCCGCATGATTGGTGCAACCATCATCCATAAAGCGACGCGACACATCCAGGGCAAGCCGTTTCAAGGCATCCGGCCCGGGTATTCTGACAAACATGATTGACTGTACCCCTTAATCCTTTCTCTCGCTAGAATACCGCATATTGAAAAGGAGGGAGACCACGACATGAATGACGTCACAATTTATCATAATCCCCGCTGTTCCAAATCCCGCCAGACATTGCAGCTGCTTGAAGAACACAACATTACCCCTGCCATTGTACTCTATCTGGAAACGCCGCCAGACAGGGATACACTGAAAGCGATTGTCAGCAAGCTCGGCATACCGGTCAGGGAACTGCTCCGCACCGGTGAACAGGACTACAAGGACAACAACCTCAAAAACACCGACCTGGATGACGAGGCGCTGCTGGACGCCATGGTTCGCTGGCCAAAGCTGATTCAGCGCCCCATTGTCGTAAAGGGTAACAATGCCCGCATCGGGCGCCCGCCTGAAGCGGTGCTGGAGATTCTCTGATGTCATCACCTTATGTACTGGTGCTTTATTACAGCCGCCATGGCGCCACGATGAAAATGGCACAACGTATTGCCAGCGGTATTGAACAGGTAGCAGGTGTAGAAGCACGGCTGAGAACCGTACCGCCTGTCTCCACCGTCTGCGAAGCGACGCAGGACAGCATCCCGGCGGAAGGGGCCGTCTATTGTTCCGAGGATGACCTGCGTCACTGCAGCGGTCTGGCCATGGGCAGCCCCACGCGCTTCGGTAACATGGCGGCGCCCCTGAAATACTTTCTTGACGGTACCAGCAGCCTCTGGCTCACCGGCGCACTGGTCGACAAACCCGCCACCGTATTTACCTCGACATCCAGCCTGCATGGCGGCCAGGAAAGCACGTTGATCGCCATGATGTTGCCATTACTGCATCATGGCATGGTTATCCATGGTGTCCCTTACACTGAACCTGCTTTAACAGAAACCCAATCCGGCGGCACACCTTACGGTACCAGCCATTTAGCAGGCAAAGAGAGCAATCTTCCCCTGTCAGCTCACGAGGAGCAACTCTGTATTGCCCAGGGCAAGCGACTGGCCACACTGGCCATCAAACTGCACAGGACACCCAATGAGTAGCCAACAAAAAGACAAACTGGCCCATCAGGCCTGGATGGTTGCAGCTTTTTCTTACAGCCTTCTCCTTTTGAGCCTGAGCCTGGAACACTGGTGGCTGAATCCACCAGCCGTGGATTCCCCCCTGCTGATCTGGCTGGCGCGTATCGGTCCACTGCTGATCTTTATTCCGGCGGTCGCACTCAAGAAGCCTCGCGGGTTTGCCTGGCTCTGTTTTGTGGTGCTGTTCTATTTTACCAGTGCCGTCGTGGATGCATTTCTTGGAAAGGATATATCTGGATGGCTGCAAACAGCACTCTGCGTCATCCTGTTTATCAGCAGCATGTTCTATGTCCGCTGGTATTACCAGGGGTTGAAATGGAAAGCGCATGAGGCAACCAGCACAGCTGGCGAAACACAATAAAACTCGCGACATCAATCAGGCATGGCAATGAAACCGGGAAATACGTTTTTTAACGTTCACACTGTCCCGGTTCCATTGCAGCCAATACCTTCACAGCACCTAAAGTGCTCCGAGCGACATTGAACTGACCACTTTATTGCCACTATCAGCCTGATCGCCAATGACGGTATTCAACAAATAAACCCGTTCCGCCGGAACCTGCGCCTGATCGACCAGGAAATCCTTGATGCTACGGGCCCGCTGCTGCGCCAGCTGATGCATTGCCATCTCATCATAAGGCATGGCAGTCAACACCTGAGCCTGCAGATCATCCTCAGACACGCTATCAATGTCAGCAATACCCAGCTGGCCTCCATACTCCCGGAGTAGCGCAGGCCGTTCATCACCCGGTACCAACACCTGATCCAGCGTCGTCAACGCTGACTCTCCGCGCGCCATTAGCTGCGCCTGCCACATCTGTTTCAGTGTCATTTCCAGCTGTTGCGATTCCAGCAGCGGCCAGTCTGCCAGTCGATCAGCGCGGCCAGACACTTCCAGCATTAACCCGGGCCGTTCATTCAAGGCACTGCCCAGCGTGCTCAACACTTTCTGCTGATCCGGCGACAACAAGCTATCCCCCGGCATGAATTCGACTTTTTCCATCTGCCCGGCGTCGCCACCCACCAGCGAAGCCAGTGCATTAAATGGCGCTGCAGCAATATTGATCACCATGTTCATCAACGCTTTACCGACTGCACCCCAATAGGCGAATTCCGGATTATCCAGATCCCCCTGGATCGGCATATCGATGTCAATCTTGCCATCACGATCTTTCAGAAGCGCAATGGCAAGACGTAATGGCAGGTCAGGCGCCTCATCGCTGTCTACCGTATTGCCCAGCTGCAACTGGTCCAGCACCAGCCTGTTCGATGCCTGCAACTGCCCCTGCTCAATCCGGTAATTGAGATCCAGGTTCATGCGCCCCTTGCGAATGGCATAACCGGCAAACCGGCCTGAATAAGGAGTGAGCGTTGTTAATTCCACATTATGGAAAGACAACCCGATATCCGTATTGGCTTCCGGTTGCAGGGGATTGAGATGTCCGGAAATCTGCACAGGCGCATAACGGTCAACCTGACCACGAATAGCCACTGTGGCGTCACTCTTGCCGCTGGTACTGATATCCGAGATATCGCCCTGCAGATTCACCACCTCTGTGGCAAAACCTGGTTTGAATGAAACATCAGAAAAATCCATCCGTCCATCCGCGATCCGGATTTTTCCGATATCCACAACCATGGCCTGACTCCCGGCACTTGCTTTTTCATCCCCAGGATCTGCAGGCGCCCGGGCAGTATCTTCAACCATCAGCCTGGCAAGATTGACCTGCATATTCCTATCAATGGCAACCCGCACATCCGGACCTGCCAACAGCAATTCCCCAATACTGAAGCGATTCTCCTTTTCAGAGAAATGCATACCCACCAGGTTCATGGCATTCCAGCTGACCACCGGTTTTTCAGTTCGCACATCGTCAAGACGCAGCGATTTAACCCCTAACTGCCCCGACGCCATCACACCGGTTTCATAGTCACGGGCCACAGAGAGGCTGGCAGATAACAGGCCCTGATCAAGATGGAGCCAGGTCAACTTATCTAACAACGGTTGCAATGTCGTCAGGTCCACAGACGACACCTCCACCTGGGCATTAACATTCCCTTGCGGTAATTGAATGGTGCTATTGATACCCAGCGAGCCTGTTTCATCAATCATCGTTTTCAAGGTCAGCTCAGCCTGCGATGCCGGCAAGCCCAGTGACTGGATGCCCAGGTTGAATCCAGACAATGAAACCGACAACGGCCTTCCTCCACGCCCGATCATCTGGTTATCGGTAAACGCGAACTGCCCCTGCTTTATCCTGATGTCATCAATCGTGACCGAGAAAGGTTTGGCTTCTTCAGCACTATTTTCCTCAGTCTTATCCGTATTCTGCCCTGGCACGGGTTTGAGCAAGCTCAACAGGTTCAACTGCCCTTCCTTGTCCATTATGGCGTCAACCTGGGGAGCCTCCAGCGTGATGGACTGTACATGCAAATGACCACGACTCAGGGAATCCCACGCCAGGTTAATACTGAATTGCTCAAAACCAGCAACAGGGTTGTGCGAATCACCCAGCACCAGCCCCCTGACCGTCGCCTTAAGGGTCAGTGGATTAAAGTAAACGGCAGCAATCTCCAGCGGCGCTGACAAAAACCGGGGAGCCAGCCAGGCAGCAATACCATGAATGGCAGGCGGCAAGATGACAAACCCCAACAGGAGATAAGCAACGAATCCCCCCAAAAGAAAACGAATTATTCGGCGCATGGTATTTTTTAAGTCAATTCTGGATGATGAAAATCAGTGGTGTGATGGTACCCGCAAAGCGGGTAAAGCAAAACTGCAGTTACTTCGGAAAAAATCGTGGCAGTTTCGACTTGAAAGCAACGAGAAAGAGAACACGAATGACGGTAAGGGTAAAGACAGACTTACCTGTCAGGTTCCGCCCTTACCAACCCATGACCTGCTTAACAAACGGTACGCTTAATTTCCGTTTCGCCCGCAGGGTTGCACCATCCAGACGTCCGAGGACATCAAACAGGTATTGCATGTCCCGGGAACCGCGATGAAGGATGTAGCGGGCCACTTCGTCCGACATATCCATGCCCCGAAGATGCGCACGTAACCGCAACGCCATCACTTTTTCCTGGTCAGTGAGCGGCTCGACATGAAAGACCATGCCCCAGCTCATACGCGACACCAGGTCAGGCAGACAAATATTCAACTGACGGGGCGCGACTTCCGCGGCTACCAGCAAACGATGGCCTTTTTCCCGTAACTTGTTGAAGAGGTGAAAGAAAGCTTCTTCCCAGGCCCGGTCACCGGCAATGGCGCTGATATCATCGATACAGACCAGCCGAAGGGACTCAATGCCTTCCAGCAACCGTGGCGGATAATCCGCCAGCTCTTTCATGGGGAGGTAGATACTGCGCTGGCCCATGGCGTCAGCCTGATGGCAGGCAGCCTGTAACAGGTGACTGCAGCCAACGCCGGGGGATCCGTAGAGGTAGATAAACTGCTCAGGCGTTACGCCGGCCGGATAACGCTCAACGTCCAGCATATTGACCAACGCCTCATTACGACCGGCGTAATAATTGGCGAATGTCGCATCATCTCGTAACTGGACACCAAGTGGTAGTTGCAACGGCAGACTCATATATCAACGACTGTGATGACAGCATCTTTGCAGCCCATACCATATCACGACTTGCGGCTGGCATGATACAGGTGACTCTCCTTATAGTTGCGATGCAAATGAACCAGCACCACCATGACAATGGCCGCCACCGGGAGCGCCAGGAGAATACCGACAAAACCGAACAGTTGACCACCGGCCATAATGGCAAAGATCACCGCTACGGGATGCAGACCGATCCGGTCACCGACCAGCAAGGGGGTCAACACCATGCCTTCCATCATCTGGCCAATGCCGAAGACAACCACCACGCCGAGAATGGGCCACCAGCTGTCAAACTGGAAGAACGCCGTTACCAGCGCCACACCAATACCCACAATAAAGCCCATGTAAGGCACAATACTGGCCAGACCGGCAATCAATCCAATCAGGATGGCAAACTGTAATCCAAGCAACCACAGACCCGTGCCATAAATAATGCCCAGCATGAACATGACCATAAGCTGCCCCTTGAGGAAGGCGCCCAGCACATCATCACACTCACGGGCCAAAGTGACTGCCGTTGGCTCAATATTCCTGGGCAGCAGCGCACGAATATTTTCCATCATGCGATCCCAGTCCCTGAGCAGATAGAAACTGACCACCGGGATCAAAAACAGGTTGGCGAGGAAGCCGGCCAGCGCCATGCTCGAAGCAGAAAACGAACGTCCTATCCTGGCCAGAATCCCCCCCGCCTGCTGCCACTCATGGCCTAGCCGGGCACTGAGTTCCCGCAGGTTGAACAGCTCGGGATCAAGGTTTACATAGGCTGATAAGCGAGGCACCAGGTTATGCTGCAGCCAGTCCCCCCAATGGGGCAACAATGAGATCACCACCTTGATCTGGTTGGTGAGCAAGGGAATAAGAATCAGCAGGGTCACCACGAGCAACAGGCTGACCACAACAAAAACCGTTGTCACTGCCAGCGTTCGGGATAAACCCAGCCGCTCCAGCCGGTCAGTCACCGGATCGGCCAGGTAAGCCAGCACCAGGCTGACCAGAAAAGGCGTCAGAATAGGCTGCAGCAGGTAAATAAAGAAACCGGCCACCAGGACAAAGCCAAGAATAAACCAGCGCTGCGTATAATCCCTTTCTGCATTCATAGCGTGAATCCCTTTAATGACGGGTAAATAGCCCAGCCTTCCACGCTGAGCTGTCGTTGATCACGGGGCAACAGATTACTTTTGCCATACATAATAGAGGTCAGGACGGCGAACAAGTTCACCCGCTGGCATATCCACCGGTGTCGCAGGCAACGCAGGGTAGGCCCTTGCCAGGCTTCGGTCGAGACTGATCTCGGCATCCAGCTGCTCCGGACTACCGTCAATCACCAGGTCCAGCGTCAACGTATCGCCTTTAACCCTCACAGGCATGACCGTTCGCACCGCCGTCAAATTATCAAGGTATCGCAACAGGCCGGCGTAATCATGCACATCATTTACCGCATTCACCTGCAGCCTTAACGGATGCTCTGACGAACCATCGGAAAGAATCGCATAAAATGCGGCAAGACGGCTGGCGACCAGCGACAAGGCCCGGCTGGTAAATACATCCAGCGTGACATCATTAATATCTTCATTAAACACCTGGCCGCGGAACGCAAACATCACCCGACCGCTGACCTTGTCCTGACCTGATGGGTACACCCGCATGGCCAGGACAGTCGCCACACCATACCGTTCAGAGGCCTGCACAACGGGTCCCGGGAACAAGCCCCAAAGTTCTGCCATGGACAATGACAGACTGTCTTCCACATCCAGCAAGGGGTAAAGCAAGGGCACTCCCCACTGATCTGATGCGTTCTTCAGCGCATCAATAACCGCTGAAGGATTTTCTTCCCCCAGCATCTGGCGACCACTATGCTCTTCCGCCGCGATCCAGATCAGGGTTTCAGGTCGGTTATCCCCCCACAGCGGCAGCCGGTTATCATGTAACAGCTTATTAACAGCTGCCCGGTTAAAACTGACATCCAGTAAAAAGCCAGGCTGGTGACTTGCCTGATCACTCTCCGCCGGGCTGACCTTGCGATAGTCATACCGGCTGACCAGAGCTTCCGGTTTCTGCATGGCAGCGAGGATACCTTCCCGTGCAGGCGCATCAATCTGCCCGGTGACTTTGGTAACCACCTGTGACAGCGCCTGTGAAAATGCCTGCGTCCGACTTTCACGCCCCTGATCAGGCACCAGAACCTGCGCCTGGTACAGATTTTTGATCTCTGCAGCCTGCAGGGCAGGCGCGGCAATGACACACAAGAGTGCCGTCACCCATAATCTCACGCCGAGACCCCATGAAAGTCTGGTCATTTCCTGTCCCCGAACAACGAATTTCCCAAGCACACCGCGTTACCACAGACACCGCTGTCTGAGTATCGGGTGCAAAATCTGCGAAGAGTATAGGGTAACCGATTTTTTGCAAGCATCGGCACCTTTAGATCAACACTCTGCCATGAAGGTATCTGAATGCGCCGATTGTCATTACAGCTCTGACATTAAAATCAAAGCCATCAATCAATGCGTACAGGCACTATCCCTGTAAATGAAAGATATAAAGGAAGGAAAATACAGCAGGAAGAGTCTCATCATGCCGCCTCGCCTGAGACGGCATGCGACACCAGCTTACATGGAGCTGGTGAAAGTACGGGTAATAACGTCGCGCTGCTGTTCAGGCGTCAGGGAGTTGAAGCGTACAGCATAACCGGAAACACGGATGGTCAGGGAAGGATACTTCTCCGGGTTAGCGGCGGCATCTTCCAGCATTTCGCGGGACAGTACGTTTACGTTCAGGTGCTGGCCACCTTCACGTACCGCCTGGCCTTCAACCGGCAGTTCGCGGAAAGCGATCTCGCCCAGTTCGGCCACAGCCACTTCCTGATCCTGGGCAAAGGCGTCGCCCTTGGCGCACAGGCAGCGTGCAGTGGCAGCTTCTTCGTCCAGAAGCCAGATGGAATTCAGCAGATCAGCGTTGGCGGACTGAGTGATCTGGATACCTTTAACAGCCATGGTAAATCCCCTTTTTACTGCTTAGGGTTCAACTTGGTTTGAATGCTACCAACAAAAGTTGAAAAAGGTAAGCCTTTAATTTACTGTTTTGCACGGATATTCTTACGCGTTTAACTATCCACTGTTTTCATGGTGGTGAATCTTTCTCTGACCGCTTCACCACTGCCCATCGCTGTTGTCGTATGATGGAATCCTCCCATGCAATGCCACCGTATAGAAGAACTGATTGAACTGCTCAAGCCCGTCTGGCTGGCGCACAACAACCTGAACCTGGCTCAAATGCTGACCCAGCTGGCTGAAGAAGCAGGGTTTGATGGCCAGTTGTCAGACCTGACCGATGATGTGCTGATTTATCACCTGAAAATGCGCGGAACGGCGAAGGACGCCATGATCCCGGGCATCCAGAAAGATTGTGAGGATGATTTCAAGAGTGCACTGCTGAAAGCACGCGGGATTACCCGATAAAACACCTTAATATGCCGGCCAGTGTTCACACTAAATGCCGGCACTTGGCCATAATCAATGAACACGGTTAAAATCATTAAACGTTAAACAGGATGTCTTCTTTTTTTGCTGTTTGACAGTAGCCAGAGCGCAGAAAAGCCAATTTTGCCCGCGGTATTTTTAAGGCCTCCAACGCTATTTCACTATCACCATAAATCAAGCCCAGTGCCGCCCCTCTCCTGGCAGCATAAAGTGCTCGCCAAACACCCTGTCCGGCATTAGCATGCAAACTGCACGGTTGATGTAATCCTGGCATGCCGTCATCGCTTACCGGCATTTGCGGCTGCGCTTCCAGCAGATAATCCAGACGCTCTCCCTTCGATAATTGTGCAGCGACTTTCATCATCATGAAAAGCTGAGGATTTTTTTCCATGACTGTATTCTCATCCGGAACAAACAGTGGCTCAGCATTATGCGTCAACAGCAAACGCGCAAACTCAAAAACATTGATTTCACAAACAGACTGCTCCAGCAACACTTTCATGAGTGCTGTTTGATTGCTCCCCCATGTCGTTATCATCGAATCAGCCCCATGCTCTAACAACAGTTTTGCAATATCGTACCGGCCATAGTGAACAGCAAGGTGTAATGGTGCAGCACCATAATCACCGCTGACAGGCGCAAACTCTCCTCTAAAGTAACGACGACTACATTGATTGCAGTTGATGTTTTGCGTAAGCAATTGTTCAACAAGATCAACTTGCTGACTTTCTACAGCATAGTGAAGAGGCGTTTCACCCAATACGGTTACTTTACCGCATGGTGCCAAATACTGTATTAATAATTCCAGCATTTCGGGATTCTTATTGTTCACAGCATCGTGAACCAGACTTTTCCCCAGCTGGGATACCACATCAACGTTCGCCCCCTTACTCAACAGAAGCGCTGCTATTGTAAAGCGATTATAAAAAACTGCCCATTGAAGTGGTGTCATTGAAGTATTGTCAGGATTGTCATATGGCACACCGGCCTCACACAACACTTGCGCTAATGTTAAATACCCAAGTTTGGCAGCTCTAGAAAACAATCGTATATTTCGATGAATGCACTCTCGGCTAAAAGCATTCGATTCTTTTAGCATCTCACAATATATTTCCTCAGGATTTAATGCTGCTCCACCAACAAACTGGCTCCTGCTTGAAATGCTTCCAATCGTTTTCCAACACCTGGTTTTAAGATTCCATTCGCAGCAAACAATCACTCCTTCCGATTGGCTATAAATAAAACCTTCACCATCATCAGTAAAACAGCATTCACTGATCCCCCCAGGCCTGATATCTCGAGAGGATGGTGTTTTCTCAGGTAGACGTCCATAGACATTGACAGGCACAGAACGAATACTTAGCCATGAATACTTTGCATTAAATGTAGCGACATGATGCTTTTTATATAAAGCATGCGTATTGGCGGCATACAAAATTTTGTATTCATTGAGCCGTGCAGAGACAGAATAAAATGCCCAAGCCGCTCCGGATGAACGTGATGTATCACTGATACCGGTTTTTTCAGCCGAAGATAAGCCTTTTTTACGACGGGGGCTCACATCCATAACTATAAAAATCCCAATGCTTAACGCTACAATTCGAACCCGGCACTATTGGACTCCTCAAACAAGTGTGGCATTTAAACACGACACAAGTTCATAACAGGAACGAAAGTCTGCTGAACACCCCTGCCATCCATAGCCAACCCCTGCAACCGTTGCTACAATACCGCCGCCTTCCAAACCTGTACGAATGAACCAGACAGGCCCACTGATGACCAAGTCTTCCCAGTCTCTGAGTTACAAAGACGCCGGCGTGGATATTGATGCCGGCAATGCCCTGGTAGAACGTATTAAGCATGTGGCGAAACGCACCCATCGCCCGGAAGTGTTGGGTGGACTCGGCGGGTTCGGCGCCCTCTGCGAAATCCCGGTCGGCTACCAGCAGCCGGTGCTGGTCTCCGGCACCGACGGTGTCGGCACCAAACTCCGCCTCGCCATGGACCTTGGCAAGCATGACACCATCGGTATCGACCTCGTCGCCATGTGCGTCAACGACCTGATTGTCTGTGGCGCAGAACCCCTCTTTTTCCTCGATTATTATGCGACCGGCCACCTGAATGTGGATATCGCCGCCAGCGTTGTTGCCGGTATCGGCAAGGGCTGCGAACAGGCTGGCTGTGCGTTAGTCGGTGGTGAAACCGCTGAAATGCCCGGCATGTACGAGGGTGAAGATTACGACCTCGCCGGTTTCTGTACCGGCGTTGTGGAGAAATCCGGCATTATTGACGGTTCTGCCGTGCGCCCGGGCGATGCCCTGATCGCGCTGGCCTCCAGCGGCCCTCATTCCAACGGCTACTCCCTGATCCGCAAGATCATCGAAGTCAGCCAGGCTGACCTGGGCGCCGAAGTCGACGGTCGTCCGCTGGCTGACGCCCTGCTGGAACCCACCCGGATCTACGTCAAGCCACTGCTGAACCTGATCAAGGCCCACCCGGTCAATGCCCTCAGCCATATCACCGGCGGCGGCCTGCTGGAAAATATTCCCCGGGTGTTGCCTGAGGGAACCAAAGCCGTTATCAATACTCAAAGCTGGCAGCGGCCTGCCGTATTTGAGTGGCTGCGTGAGCAGGGCAACGTCGATGAGCGGGAAATGTACCGCACATTCAACTGCGGCGCCGGCATGATCATCGCCGTTCCCGAAGAAGCCAGGCAGGATGTCATCACCTTCCTCTGGGAACAGGGTGAGACCGCCTGGGAAATCGGAACTATCGCCAACTGCGAAGCGGGCGATGAACAGGTCGAACTGACCGGTTTGTAAGAAGGGATCAGGGCCGGTCACCACGCCGGCCTTTTGATAACACTGATACATCTTCTTTTCCACGTGTACGACTCATGACCCGTAACGCTTTATCCGTTGTTGTCCTTGTCTCCGGCAATGGCAGCAACCTGCAAACCCTGATAGACCAACAGACAGACCTGGGCATTCGCATCAGCGCTGTTGTCAGTAATCGTGACGACGCCTATGGCCTGGTCCGGGCCCGGGAAGCCGGCATCCCCGCCATTACGCTGGATCATCAGCAATACACCGACCGGGAAGCCTATGATGCCGCACTGATGCAGCAGATTGATCAGCACAATCCGGAACTGGTCGTGCTTGCAGGTTTCATGCGTATTCTGACGCCAGGCTTTACCCGTCACTACCACGGCCGCATGCTCAACATCCATCCATCCCTGCTGCCCAAATACAAAGGTTTACACACCCACCGCCGGGCGCTGGAAGCGGGCGATACCGAACATGGTGTCACTGTTCACTTTGTCACAGAAGAGCTGGATGGCGGCTCACCGGTTATTCAGGCAAGAGTACAGATTACTGACACCGACACCGAAGACACCCTGCAACAGCGTGTGCATGCCCAGGAATACCGGATTTACCCCCAGGCGGTCGCCTGGTTTGCCGAAGGACGCCTGAAACTGATCAACAACCAGGCCTTCCTTGATGATGCAGCATTACCACCCACTGGGTATGATTACCCTGTTGAAGAAACAGCGGAATTATCATGAAACACCTGCTTCTGGCCAGCCTGTTCGCAATTCTCCCCATCACAGGCATGGCTGCGACTCAAGCCCCTCAGGCATTTGAAGCCAGCTATTCCGCCACCATGGGCAACGTACCCGTGGATGGCACGGCGGAACGCAAACTGGTCAAACAGCCCGATGGCACCTGGCAACTCACCTTTAATGCCGAGATGCTGTTCTACAGCTTTTCTGAACGAAGCCGGTTCAAGCTGGATGAGAACAACCGCATCCAGCCGATCAGTTACCAACTGAGCAAAGGCGCACTGGGCAAGAACCGACAGGCGTCGGTTAACTTCGACTGGAAACGCAAACAGGCCGACAGCCGGGAAGACAATGACCAGTGGGCACTGGCCATTCAACCCGGCGACCTGGATAAAATCAGCTACCAGCTACAGCTGCAGGAAGACATGCGCCAGGGACGCAAAGACCTTCACTACCAGGTCGTCAATGAAGATGAGCGGGATGATTACCAGTTTCTGATCGAGAAAG
Organism: Kistimonas ophiarachnellae; assembly: GCF_057552235.1. NCBI lineage: Bacteria > Pseudomonadati > Pseudomonadota > Gammaproteobacteria > Oceanospirillales > Endozoicomonadaceae > Kistimonas > Kistimonas ophiarachnellae. The sequence continues at coordinate 138,061 of NZ_BAAJPA010000007.1, forward strand.
AAGAAATACTGCAAACACCACTCGGTGAAATCAACACGGTTCGCCTCAAAATGCAGCGCGATAACAACAAGCGGCAAACATGGATCTGGCTGGCTAAAGACTGGAACTATATGTTGGTCAAGCTACGGCAGGTTGAGAAAAACAAAGATTATGTCATCCATCTGAAAAATGCTTCTATTGATGGAAAGAGACTCGAACCTGTTACCATGACCAAAAAGTAACTACAGTGGCGGGATTTACCAAAAACATATAACCCAAAAAATCCCGCCCTGACCAACCATTCCAAACACCCGTTAAATCTCTATAACCACCTCGTTTGCAATGTGATGTTTATAATCAGGGCGTTTCTTTATTATTTCATCCATAATTGGTCGAAAGTGTGCTTCAACCTTCTCCAGCTCCACTGATTTATCGCCATATTCCTTTGAAAACTGGGATTTAACTTTATTCAACTGAACGCTTACTTCCTCAAAGCCAAAATCCTTAACATTCTCGATTTCTTTCCTTTCCTCTTCAGTAGGCACCCTTAACACCACTACAAATGAGCCCTGTTCACCAAACTCGTCCTTTTCGTCAATACAGATAGGCTCTTTAAATTTATCAATAAATTTCCATAACAGAGACCTCATCTCTTCAGATAGGTATTTCACCCGCTCTTTTCTTTCAACCTTTCCAGCACCAACCGAAACCCAAGAACTCATTTGCCTTGCCAATGAAAAACAATAATCAATAGCATGGTGTACATAATCGTAATAGGTTGCAATACCACAATGTTCCGGCTTTAAAAACAGTTTCTTTTTATGATTATGATCTTCATAATAAACAAACAGAACATGCCTATGACTCTCTGGAAGTATTTCCCCCTCATCCAAATCATAACCATAATGTTTTTTATTATCAGTTTCCCTGCCTAAATGTGAAGAGCGACGCGGATAGTGGCCATTTCCATCACGCTGTAGAAATGCAGCCAACTTTTCAAGATGCTCCCCATTACAACTATCAACCAGCATATAAGCACCATCTGTGAAACCTTGACCAACACTGACTGCACGGAAATATAAATAGTTACAGATTTGAGTAATGATTTCTTTCGTAGCAGATTGAAGCGCTTTTTTCTTCGCCACCTCCTCGACATCGCCTGTCACTCCCCCCTCTTCCACTGCAGTCCTTATTGCTTGTTTTATCGCCATCAGCAATGTCGATGGTTCATCCTGCCCTGTCACACCCTGCCCACTTTCTACTCGACGCTTTTCTTTTTGCCAAACATCATCCACCTGCTCAGCCAACATCCGATCCAGATCGCCGTTGCCTCTTACAATTTGGTCCAGGTAGCAATACCCTTGATCCACTCGGAGTTGCAACAGCCCTCTATCAGTCTCGTTCAGAGTCTTACTGGTAAAACCAAGTGCGTGCAACTTCCGAACATGTTCAGCAGTAACGGTTACCTTCTCACGCCTTGTCACATTGCCAATGAAAGCAGCCCCCTCGCCACTCGTGCCAGCAATCTCTGTCGCTGGCGTTGCTCGTGCATCATTATCGACGTCTATATCAGCAGCACCGCCCTCAGCAAGAGGCCCTGCTGTTGATATCACACTACTACCAACAGCCCCCTCATCTTCGCTGCCGTGAGTCCCTGTTATTACTCCAGCAGGGGATAAAGGCGCTTCATTTTCGGATGCCGACTCGAAATGATCATCATCAGACGAATGCCCAATAGCTCGCGATACTTCACCACTAATGGCCTCCATGCCCTCATCATCATGAGTACCAGCAATCAAACCAGTGGCAGGCGATGCCATATGATAATGGTCAAATCCTGACTCCGAAGCACTTGTATCAGCCAGGATCGCTATCGACCCATCCTCCCTTGCTAGCAATGCTGCAGGCGAGACGACTGGAGGCCCATTTGCATTATCAGCATTGAACGTCGCCCCACCACCTGAAGTACTCACTCCATTGCTTTGATACTGACGACCACCTGCTCCAGGATAAACATGCACACTACCGACATTAATCTGCGTGACATTGCGAGGAGAAGTACCTGAATTACTGGATTGCCGCCTACGGGATTGCTGTGCAACACCAGGCTGCGGCGCTGTCCGACTGACCTTCCTACAGCAAAACCAGCACGTTATGACTGCTAGAACACAACAGAAAAAATCTGACAATGCTTCACTGCATGTCCGCGAACGACGTATCACAGATACCTCCAACGTGGAAAAGAGAGGAAGAGATAACTTGATTGCTATTATCTTGACCATTAAAAGAACAACATGTGGCTCAAAATAGCAGGACAGCAACAATCAATAATCTATGACACATTGATTTCATATCAGGCGCACTAACATAGTGGTTAACCAAACAAACCAATTACAACGAATCCAACAATAAATCGCTGCCTACTGGCAAACCGATACCGGAGTTACACTTACCCCTGTACAATTCCCGCCATAATATCTGACATTGAGAAAACCTGATGAGAGTACTGCATACTATGCTGCGGGTCGGTGACCTTGACCGCTCCATTGCCTTCTACCGGGATGTGCTGAAGATGCAGCTGATCCGCCAGTCGGAAAACGCGGAGTACCAGTACACCCTGGCCTTTCTGGGCTATGGCGACGAAAGCCAGGGCGCGGTGATTGAGCTGACCTATAACTGGGGCACCGGGAGCTACGATCACGGTAACGCCTTTGGCCATATTGCCATCGGTGTCGATGACCTGTACGGCACCTGCGAAGCGATCCGCGCCGCCGGCGGCAATATCACCCGGGAACCGGGTCCGGTTAAGGGCGGAAAAACCGAGATCGCTTTTGTTGAAGATCCGGATGGTTACAAGATCGAACTGATCCAGATGACCCATGCAGGGCAAGGATTAGGTTGAACGGACAATAGAAAAGGCCCTTGAACGGGCCTTTTTTACTTAGACACAAACAACATCAATCCAACAGGTTTCTACCCTTACCCGCTGCAATGCGCAAACGCAATGCATTGAGTTTGATGAAGCCTGCTGCATCCGCCTGATCATACGCACCGGCATCGTCTTCAAATGTCGCGATACTTTCATCAAACAGAGACTGGTCTGACTCCCTGCCAACAACCGTGATATTGCCTTTATACAGCTTGATCCGAACCCGACCACTGACATTGATCTGGGATTCATCAATCATTTTCTGCAACATGCGACGCTCCGGCGACCACCAGTAACCGTTATAGATCAGCTTGGCGTAGCGCGGCATCAGCTCATCTTTCAGGTGCGCGACTTCACGATCCAGCGTAATGGACTCAATCGCCCTGTGTGCCTTCAACATGATGGTACCTCCGGGCGTCTCATAACAGCCCCGGGCCTTCATGCCGACATAACGGTTCTCAACAATATCGGTTCTGCCCACACCATGTTCACCACCCACCTTGTTCAGGTAAGCCAGCACTTCAGCCGGCGTCATGTCATTACCATCAATGGCAACGATATCGCCGTTACGGTATGTCAACTCCAGGTACAATGGTGAATCTGGCGCAGCCTCCGGCGAGACACTCCAGCGCCACATATCCTCTTCCGGCTCCGCCCAGGGATCTTCCAGAATGCCACCTTCATAGGAGATATGCAGGAGGTTGGCATCCATGGAATACGGTGATTTACCTTTCTTACGCTCCACGGCAATACCATGGCGATCACAATAGGCCAGCAGCTTTTCACGGGAATTCAGATCCCATTCCCGCCAGGGAGCAATCACCTGGATACCGGGCTTGAGCGCATAGGCGCCCAGCTCGAACCGCACCTGGTCATTCCCCTTACCCGTCGCACCGTGGGAAATGGCATCCGCACCGGTTTCACTGGCAATCTCAACCAGACGCTTGGCAATCAAAGGACGGGCAATGGACGTGCCCAGCAGGTATTCCCCTTCATAGATGGTGTTCGCCCGGAACATGGGGAAAACATAGTCTCGGACGAACTCTTCTCGCAGGTCTTCAATGTAGATTTCTCGGATGCCGAGGGCTTCGGCTTTAGCACGTGCAGGTTCTACCTCTTCACCCTGGCCCAGGTCGGCCGTGAAGGTGACCACTTCACAGTGGTAGGTATCCTCAAGCCACTTCGCTATCACAGAGGTATCAAGACCTCCTGAGTAAGCGAGTACAACCTTGCTGATATCTTTCATTAAAGACTGACTCCGATCGACTTCTCGTTTAAACGTTGTAATTCTCTGCGTCGGGGCGGCCATTCTACCCCGCTCTCCGCCTGAAAGCATAGAGCCTGTCGCGGGAAAGCCGCTATTTCAGCGATATTTACCGCAGCTTTTCACCCACTCCCACCGTATTTGAACAAAACCAGCCCCGGATTCACCGGCCCGTACTAACCAACCGGTTAACCCTGTATACCTTTCAGGCGATGCTTCGGGTAAGATTCGCCGACCAGTTACCCGCCCCCAACGGCTTCAGAGACAGGCTTTTGCGTCAATGACAGAACGATTGCAGATTACCCGCCCGGATGATTTTCACCTTCACCTGCGTGACGGCAAGGTTCTGAAAGAGACCGTGGCGGCCAGCGCCAGGGATTTCGGGCGCGCGATTATCATGCCCAACCTGCGTCCACCGGTCACCACCGCGCAACAGGCGGCCGAGTACAAAGCACGTATCATCGAGCAAATCCCTGCGGGTAGTGCATTCCAGCCATTGATGACACTCTATCTCACTGACAACACCACAGCGGCCATTGTCAGCGAAGCAAAAGCCATGGGCGATGTGTATGCTCTGAAACTGTATCCGGCCGGTGCCACGACCAACTCCGATTCCGGCGTCACGTCCCTGGAAAAAATCTTTCCTGCGCTTGAAGCAATGATTGAAAACAATCTGCCATTGCTGGTGCACGGCGAAGTCACTGAGAATCACATCGATATCTTTGACCGGGAAAAGGTGTTTATTGACCGCCACCTGATGCCGCTGGTTGATCGTTACCCGGAATTGAAAGTGGTCATGGAACACATCACCACAAAGGAAGCTGCCCAGTTTGTCGCGGGTGCCTCTGATAACATTGCGGCTACCATTACGCCTCAGCATTTGCTCTATAACCGTAACCACATGCTGGTTGGCGGTATTAAACCGCATTTTTACTGCCTGCCTATCCTGAAGCGCAACATCCATCAGGAAGCCTTGTTGCAGGCCGCCACCAGCGGCAGCTCCAAGTTCTTCCTTGGCACAGACTCTGCGCCGCATGCCAAAGGTGCCAAGGAAAGCAGCTGCGGCTGCGCCGGTTGCTTCTCCGCCTTCGGCGCCATGGCGTTTTATGCCGAGGCCTTTGAATCCATGAATGCGCTGGATCGCCTTGAAGCGTTCAGCAGCCATTACGGCGCTGACTTCTACGGACTGCCACGCAATACCGATACCATCACCCTGGTCAGACAGACCGTGGATGTACCCGCCTCCCTGCCACTGGGCGACGAGGAAGTCGTTCCCCTGAAGGCAGGTGAGCAGTTACACTGGATGGTGGAAAACGTTTAGACATAGCGTCAAACAATGCAGTACCTCCGGACTGTCTTAAGACAGTCCGGCTCTCTCAGTTAACAATTAAGGCATTGGTGTGAGTAACGAGGAATACAACCGTTCACATTCCCAAATGGCAGACCGCTTCCGTGGTTTCCTACCCGTCGTCATTGATGTAGAGACCGGCGGCTTTAACGCCAAGACCGATGCCCTGCTGGAAATAGCCGCCATTACCATTGGTATGGACGAAAACGGCTATGTCATGCCAGAAGATGAAATCGCCTATCACGTGAAACCGTTTGACGGCGCCAACATTGAGAAGGCAGCGATTGAATTCATCGGGATCGACCCTTTCCATCCGTTGCGCATTGCGCATCCGGAACAGGAAGCACTGACCAACATCTTCAAGTCTGTGCGCAAGGCCGTTAAACGGTATGGCTGTTCACGTGCCATTCTGGTGGGCCATAACGCCACGTTCGACCTGGGCTTTGTCAACGCCTGCGCAGAACGAAATGACATCAAGCGAAACCCGTTCCATCCGTTCTCCTGCTTTGATACGGCAACGCTTTCAGGCCTTGCCTATGGTCAGACCGTTTTGGCCCGCGCCTGTGATGTGGCCGGTATTCGCTTCGACAAAAACGAAGCGCACTCCGCCCGGTATGACACCCGGAAAACCGCCGAACTGTTCTGCACCATCGTAAACCGCTGGAAAGAGCTGGGCGGCTGGAACGACTGACCCCCCTTCTCACCCGAACGCTCTGAGCCCCGTGCCAGAGCGTTTTCTCCCTCAAAAAATTCTGACAAAACCCTTGCAGAGCTGCCGCCGTTCAGGTTATTTTTCCAGCAACTGCAGACGCAGCTCAGCCCAGATACACTATTACCGAGACAATAAGATGCTAATACTCTTTGACTCATACTGCTCACTACCAACGGTCACTTCTGAATCTGTCTGCTCTGCCTGCCTGCATCATTCCCACCTGCACCACCATCATCACTGAAACCAACGTTTCAACCGGATTCTGTTATCTATTCTGACAGCTTCCGACAGTCATTCTGTCCGTGTCATCGCATAAGCTGATGCATAATTAAACACACGGCGGCAACCCAAACATTTAAGACCTGAAGGTTTGACCCATGAACGCAGTGATTGTTGCGGTGGTCATCATGCTCGCGTTGAGCCTGATGCGCGTGAACGTAATTCTGGCCCTTTTCCTGGGCGCATTGGCCGGCGGCCTGACCGGTGGACTTAACCTGGAAGAAACCCTGTCCGCCTTTGGCGCAGGACTGGGTGGCGGCGCCAGCATCGCCCTGAGCTACGCCTTACTCGGCGCCTTTGCCATGGCGATCTCCCGCTCCGGTATTCCGGAAGCCCTGGCTGGCAGCATCATAACGCAGATGGATAAGGCAAAGGAAAAAGGCAACCCTCGCCTGATCAAGCTTGGCCTGCTGGGCAGCATCATGCTGATGGCAATCGCCTCCCAGAACCTGATTCCCGTCCACATCGCTTTTATACCGATCCTGATTCCGCCCCTGCTGAGCGCTTTCAGCAAAATGCAGCTGGATCGCCGTCAAGTCGCCTGTGTGATCACCTTCGGCCTGACGGCTACCTATATGCTGTTCCCGGTCGGTTTCGGCAATATCTATCTGAATGAGATCCTGGCGGCCAACCTGAAAACCAACGGCCTCGACACGACCGGTTTCTCCATGTCCAGCGCCATGATCATTCCGGTTGTCGGCATGTTTCTGGGTATGCTTGCCGCTGTATTCATTACCTATCGCAAACCAAGAACCTACCGCATTGATGAAAAAACAGCTTCCGGTGCCCAGACCGTACCCCAGGTATCCAGAAAAAATGCGCTGATTACAGGACTCGCCGTCGCGCTGGCTCTGACCGCACAACTTCAAACCGGTTCCATGAGCCTTGGCGCCCTGGTCGGCTGTATGACACTGGTGATTGGCGGTGTTATCTGCTGGCGCTCAGCGGATGACGTGTTTGTACAGGGCATGAAAATGATGGCCTTCTGCGGCTTTATCATGATTACTGCCGCCGGTTTTTCTGAGGTGCTCAGAACCACTGGCGCCGTACCTCAGTTGGTGAGCGCTATCGGCGAGATGATTCAGGGAAATAAAGGACTGGCTGCGTTCATGATGCTGCTGGTTGGTCTGCTGGTTACCATGGGCATCGGCTCATCCTTTTCGACCGTACCGATCATTGCAACCCTGTACGTACCACTTGGCCTTTCCCTTGGTTTCTCGCCACTGGCCGTTGCTGCGCTGGTAGGCACATCCGGCGCACTGGGTGATGCCGGTTCACCGGCATCCGATTCCACCATCGGCCCCACTGCCGGCTTGAATGCTGATGGTCAGCACGACCACATTCGGGATTCTGTCATCCCGACATTCATCCACTACAACCTGCCACTGCTGGCGTTTGGCTGGGTCGCTGCAATGATCCTCTAACAGGGGCACCATCCTCCAGCTGAGGAGGATAATGCTTATCAACGATCCCTGAGATGTCAATTAACAGGGATCGTTGATAAAGCATGATGATTGATCTTGAGAACATTTTCTGTATACAGGATACATATTCTGGAAATAACATATGAGAATCTGCCAAATTTGATTCAATGCAACTAACCAGAAAAGACAATCTGTCATTAGCGCCCTACCGAAATGCACGACCAAGTTATCGCTGAATTCATCTTACAATAGCACCATCAACATCTATAATGCATGACCGGTACTCGTGAAAGACAATTTAAGAACCTGGCAACTTTGCAACATCATCAACCTTGATAACAAAGTAACTTTCGTGACGAATATTATAAAAAAACCAACCGTGATCTTTTATTCCATCTAACGAATCAACTTTAAAAATCACATCGCCAGAACCATCAGAATTTAACAGTAATAATTTATAACCAGAAACAATCTCAAAATTAAGCCCCGCAGGCACTTTAATAAAACTCCCCTCAAAATTACACCCTTCCTGATAGCTGGAAGCATCAAGGCATTCTTTGAAACGTTTTACCATAACCTTCAGAGGAGAAGTGATGACAAACTGTTTCCCTTCATCTATAAACTTTCTCATTACATAAGCCGAAAACCTATGCAAATCCACGGAAATGTATCCATGTCGAATACTATCCTCTCCTAATATGTGCTCAGGACATCTATGAATACCCAGATGCATCTGAAATGGTGCATTTTTGTGCGTTAGAACCGCAACAGCCATTTCAACGGATTTACCGCCTTGTTCATCGTCATATCTGAACTTCCTATTGACATCTATCGTTGATACATAGGCACACCACACATCTACATCATCATGATGATAATATTTTAAACATTTTTCAAACAGGCCTATAGGCTCTCTCGTTTGATAAACCAGTTCATCTTTTTTGTATGGGAGAAGTGACGAACCGGGCTGCTGAACTTTGTGTTTGGCCATAGCGAGCCGTACAACTACCTGATTACAAACTTGAGTTTGTTGGCGTCTGTACTTTTCCCATTGACACTGCCCATCATCATCGACCCTTTCCATCACATAAAAATGACCTGGTTCTTTCATATATGTAAATAGTCCATCAGAAATCTTCTTAACTGATTTAGATGACCACTCTACATCACCACCTGTTGCGGCCAACTCTTGACTTGACGAACCAGACACGCTCTTTCCATAAGAGGCTAAAGATTCCATATGACGCTTCCTTATTGAAAAAAACTTAAAGACTACAACTCTTTATTGATTTAAAACGTGATATTTTACTTTAACATAAAAAGCATAACCAATTACTCCCACCTTAATAAAGAACCAGAAAAAGCATTTAAATACCAACAAAAAAAATCAAACTCAAATCAAGCCAATAAAAAAGCCCTTTACCAAGGGCTCAAAAAACCAACCTTAACTAACATTCATAATTAGCTGCAAGTTAAGAAAGAATAAATCAATATCGTACGCGTAATTATTTATTCTACGATAATCTTACCTATGGTCGCTTTCTCTGTAGGCGCCTGATCAACAGACCACCAGTCAGCAACTGCCTCGTGGGGTAAATAGGCCTGCGCATACCGGAAGCGTACTTCATAAGAACCCGGCTTGTCAGGTGCAACGATCACAAAATTAACATCCTTCTCCGTGATATCGATCCATTGACCTCTGAAATAGAGAGGATGGTGATCAAAGTAGCGCCCACCTTTAACAAATCCATTAGCAATAGTAGCCTGGGCACCTTCACCATGAATACCGACAATGATCTGAACGATACTGCCCTGCTCTCTTGCCCAACGCCACTCATAATGTGCATGCACACCAATGGTTTCACCAGGTTTCACATGAGCCGTTGTACCTTCACCATGAATATTGACATCACTGATAGCAATACCTGAATACTCAACCGTTGAATTAGACGCTGGCACATCATGCATTTCAATCATTTCTGCTGAAATACCAAAACTCAGCCCCACGAGTAAACCGATAGCCATCAATTGATTAAATGTTTTTTCCATCATAGCAATAAAACTCCCACAACTGGTTATTAATAACACTCACTAAAATCCTGCAATTAATAACGGTAATTACAGTTAATCACTCTGACCAACAACCCCACAAAAAGTTCGCCATATTTAACAAATAACCAAACAAGAGTGTCACTAATTGCTGGCAAAGAAACCCACTCGCTCAAAACCAACAGAAAACAGCCGAGGCAATAAACAGGAACAAGCCATCGTAAAACCCACATCAAACCAATACATTCAGCGAACAACTCTACCTGCCAGAAGACGTAGCAGATTAATTTTAATGACCAATTCAGACAGAACAACAAACACACAAATCAGAAAATAAAAAAGCCCCCTATTAATCATGACGCCAAAAACAACAAAAAACCCCGCACTGCGGGGCTTTTTTAAGATTAATGTCTCATCCGCTGACAATTACAGTTCGTCAGCATTCTCAGACAAGTAAGCAGCAACACCATTCGGATTAGCCTGCATGCCTTTCTTGCCTTTTTCCCAGTTAGCCGGGCAAACTTCGCCGTGCTCTTCGTGGAACTGCAGGGCGTCAACCAGACGCAGCAGCTCGTCAATGTTACGCCCCAGAGGCAGGTCGTTCACGATCTGGGCGCGAACAGTGCCTTCCTTGTCGATCAGGAAAGCCCCGCGGAACGCTACACCACCTTCGGATTCAACATCATAGGCTTTGGCAATGTCATGGCGCATGTCGGCTGCCAGCGTGTAACCCACCTGACCGATACCGCCTTTGTCGACCGGGGTATTACGCCATGCGTTGTGGCTGAAGTGGGAGTCGATGGAAACACCAACCACTTCAACACCCTTTTCCTTGAACTGCTCAATACGGTGATCCAGCGCGATCAGCTCGGAAGGGCAGACAAAGGTGAAATCCAGCGGATAGAAGAACACTAGGCCGTACTTGCCCTTGATGGCTTCTGCAAAGTTATACTCGTCGACAATCGAGCCGTCAGCCAGAACTGCAGGAACAGTGAAGTCAGGTGCTTTCTTACCTACCAATACGCCCATTGAGTTTCTCCATCAGTATTGATCAACTGGACAGACAAGGATTACCCCTATCCGACCGGGACAAATGATCTACATCATATACCCTGCACCGAAGATCGCCTACCGCCGACACCCGAAATCCTGATAGAAATTTTATCTATGCCTGATAGAAAAATGTAATCAGCGATCAATAGCGATGGAATGAAAAAACAGAGAGAAACAAGAGAGGCAAAACGGAAAGGAAACCAATGGTTTTAAAAAAACCGGTCATCCCGCAGGGATAACCGGTCACAGACAAAAACTACTGTTGCCCTGCGTTGTCAGAGGCTTCTGACTCGCCCTGTACGGCAGCCTTGATCAGTGTCTGCAGCTCACCCTTTTCATATAAATCCACCAGGATATCACTGCCACCGACCAGCTCTCCCTTGATCCACAGCTGTGGGAAGGTTGGCCAGTTAGCGTATTTCGGAAGATTCGCACGAATTTCCGGGTTAGCCAGAATATCCACATACGCGAATTTCTCACCACAGGCGATCAGAACCTGAACAGCGCGGGAAGAAAAGCCACACTGGGGCATTCTCGGAGATCCTTTCATGTACAGCAGGACATCATTCTCGGCTATCTGCTGCTTAATCTGTTCAATCACGTCCTCTGACATGTATCACCTCTGGTCTTGGATATAAAACAGCGCGAATTATAACCTTCATCAGCGGATACAGTTCAACCACTTCCCTCTGACAATCCAGACATGGGCATGCCGCAATCGCCGGGCAGGCCGCTTTGGCCGCTGCTCGCTGATCAGCAAACATAACGGAATGGACAGCACCATGCAGCCGAGCAACGGCAGCATGGCCACCTGGTAAGACGTAATGTCCAATGCTCCCTGGCTGGCCAGCGCCCGATCCAGCAACCAGCCGGACACCGGTTGGAACAGGGGGGAGCCCAGCAGCATCAGGGCATTCAACAAGGCAATGGCGGTTGCCCGGATGCGACTGCAGACAATGTTACGTACAGCCCCATAGACCAGCGCATAAGACCCCGAAGCCAGCCCCAGGAAAAACAGAATGGCAGACATCCCCAGCAACGACAAAGGCCGGTACATCACAACCCACATGGCCACAGCCACCAGGACAGCACCGCCCACCAGCACCGGTTTGTTCTTGCCGGTCAGACTGGCCATCATGCCGCACATGGGCGTTCCCACCGCCAGCCCCAGGAAGATCAAGGCGGTTCCCTCTGCGACCTCACGCTGGCATTCCGGATAAAGGCTGTTGAGATAAGGAATACACCAGAGCTGGGCAAAACTGCTGATCAGGGCATAGATCACACCGCCGTAGAATGCGCAGATCCAGAATACGGGCACATGGAGTAACTTGCCCAGCGTATCGACCAGTCCCAGCGCCCGGGGATCACTGTCATCGCTGCTGGCCACGGGGTTGGAGGCAAAGGCAGGCCGGTCCCTGACCAGGAAAACGATGGCAACAGCAATCACAGCCGCGATCATGCCCATATCAAGAAACGCGGATCGCCACTGCCCATCATACGTTTCCAGCATCACACTGCCGGCTCCCCCGCCCAGCATCGCCACCATTTCAATGAACCCAGCGATCAGAGGAAACCACGCGGCAGGATACCAGTTGCCCGCCAGGTACATACATCCCGTAATCCCCGCCGCTGCGGCAATACCCATCAGCATTCTACCCAGCACGGCCATTTCCCAGGTCTCGGACCAGGCAAACAGCAGGCAGCCAAGGGCAATCGCCAACAATGACAGAAACATCGCCCACCTGGCCCCCCATCGATCAATGGCCAGCCCCGCAGGAACCTGACAAATCATATAGGTACAGACGAAAGCGCTGGATATAAAACCGATCTGGGCGGGAGAGATGGAGAGATCATCCATCAAGGCCGGTACAAACATTCCCGGTGCGCCCTGCAACATGAACTGAAGGAAACAAAACAGTGAGGCTGTGCCACATACCACCGCAGCACGCCAGCCCGCTCTCTTGCCAGTCATCTTCACACCCCAACGTGCGAACAACTTACATTGGTGCTTAACAGGGTATCCGGATATCACATCCGGGCGCCTGCAACCCACTACGTGTCAAGCGATAATCAATAAGCAAAACATGCAGCACAGGTAAGTATATTCACGCATTCGCAATCAGCCACAGACAAAAAAGGTATAAGCTTAAACAGTCTTAAATGCCGTCAAACAATAACGCGAAAAACTAAACCTGCAACACGATGAACACGTTGGTTGCCTTGAGACTCCAACCCATCGCCTGACGGCGTTTTCACGCAGGTGAATTGCCATCCATCCACCTGCCGATTACCATCAACATCCACCACCTGTCAGGGGTGACCCTATGCCACTACCCGCACCGGGCGTGCAACCAAGTAACGGGAATTCATGACACCACACCTGCTCACAGTTGACAGCCTATCCTGCCATTACGGTACCCAGGCAGCGGTTGATGAAGTCAGTTTCACCATCGAAAAAGGTGAGGCAGCCTGCCTGCTGGGTCCAAGCGGTTGTGGTAAAACCACGACCCTGCGTGCCATTGCCGGTTTTGAAAGGATCACATCAGGCAGCATTCTGCTCGCGGGAACCGCCCTGTCGACGCCCGGGTTCCAGGTTCCACCGGAAAAGCGCCACCTGGGTATGGTCTTTCAGGATTATGCCTTGTTCCCTCACCTGACAATCCGCGACAACATCGCCTTCGGCATTCACAGGAAGGCAAATTGCAGAGAAAGGGTGGACCGTTTACTGAATTTGACCGGCCTCGCATCCATGGCCAAACGCTACCCCCATGAACTGTCCGGTGGCCAGCAGCAACGGGTTGCCCTGGCCCGGGCCCTTGCCCCTGAACCCCGCCTGTTACTGCTGGACGAACCCTTTTCCAACCTGGATGCCGAACTGCGCACCAGCCTGGCCAGGGAAGTGCGTGATATTCTCCTGGAAGCACAAATCAGCGCGATCCTGGTCACCCACGACCAGGATGAAGCCTTTTCCTTTGCCGACCAGATCGGCGTCATGCACAACGGCAAGCTGTTGCAGTGGGATACACCTGAGAACCTCTATGACTCACCAGCAACCGCCTTTACTGCCCGCTTCATTGGTGAGGGTTGCCTGATCCCCGGCAGAGTGATGGGGGATCGCATACAAACCGAGCTGGGAATCGTAAAAAACCACCCGATCTACCCTGATAACCGTACTGTCGAAGTCCTTGTTCGCCCGGACAACCTGACGCTGGAAAGCCGCAGTGATTACAGGGGACGGGTCATTCGACGCACATTCCTGGGCAGCCATACCCTGCTTCACATTGAGCTGCCTTCCGGCCAGGTCATCATGGTTACGGTTACGGGAGAAACGTCACTGAACAATGGCGATGAAACGGGCCTCAGCCTCAACGAGGCATCCCTGTCGGCATACCTCGCTGACTGACGACTGTAATCAGGATGAATAATTACGGGCCTGGTGGTAAAGCGGCAGCACCTTCGGTAAATAGTGGCGAAGACCGGCAATGCGTGTTTCTGTCGCCGGATGGGTGCTCATAAACTCTGGCGACCGATCGCCCCCCTGCTGCGCCATTTTCTGCCAGAGCGTGATAGCGGCCTGCGGATGGTAGCCGGCACGGGCCATCAGTTCGAGTCCGATGATATCCGCTTCTGCTTCTTTCTCCCGACTGTTGGGCAATGTCAGGGCATACTGGACAACATTGTTTGCCAGCCCCATCACATTGTCATCCAGCCCCAGCAGTGCACCGACCGCCCCCCTGCCAAGTTCAACGGCATAGGCTTCGGACATGGCCTCACGACCATGTTCACGCAGTGCGTGGGCCATTTCATGCCCCATGATGGCGGCAATTTCATCATCGGTCAGCTTGAGCCTATCGATAATACCGCTATAGAACAGGATTTTACCGCCCGGCATGCAGCTGGCATTCATCATGTCACTCTGGATTACGTTCACTTCCCACTGCCACTGCTGGGCATCGACCCGAAACGCCCGGGTTTCATCCACCAGGTTGGCGGCAATGCGGCGCAGCCGTTTAAGGGTCGCATCATCCGTATTCAGGGTTTTCTTACCCCCCGCTGCCTTGATGGTATTGTGGTATGCCGTTGCCGACATGGTATCCACCTGCTCAGCGCTGAGCAGGGCAAACATCCGCTGTTCCCGCTGAACACCCACCACACCGCTGCCGGTCGTATTAATCGTCTGGCAACCCACCAGCACCGATAACAGCAAACCTGCCAACACTGTTTTGATTGTCATGCCCTGACCCCTGACACATTCACTTATTGCCTGCATTCTCATCATCACATGCGACAGTTATTTATTCGATGGCAGTAATGCTACCATGAAGCTCAGCCCCCTGCCGGGCAGAATCCACGCCACACCTGACCGGAAATGAAACACCCGTATGGACCATTTCGACCGCCGCACCGCCATTCTCGACCACATCACCGGCAGTGGCTACGCCACCATTGACGAACTGGCCCAGCATTTTCGTGTCACACCGCAAACTATCCGCCGGGATATCAATCAGCTCGCCAACGAGGGAAAACTGAAACGTTATCACGGTGGCGCAGGGATTGATTCGTCTATCCAGAACACCGATTACAATGACCGGGTCGCCCAGTCCTCCAATCAAAAACAGCGGATCGCCGCTGCCGTAGCGGCCGCTATCCCGAACCACTGCTCCCTGTTCATCAATATCGGCACCACCACCGAAGCCATCGCCCAGGCATTGCTGGAACACCGCGGCCTCAGGGTCATTACCAATAATATCCATGTTGCCACGATTCTCAGCCAGAAAGATGATTTTGATATCCTGCTGACCGGCGGCACCGTCCGGGGAGATGGTGGCCTGGTCGGCCAGGCCACCGAGGATTTCATCGAACAGTTCAAGGTGGATTTTGGCATCCTCGGCATCAGCGGGATTGACGAGGATGGCTCCCTGCTGGACTTCGATTACCAGGAAGTCCATGTTTCCCGCGCCATTATGAACAACTCCCGGCAGCTGTTCCTGGCAGCGGATCATTCCAAGTTTGGTCGAAACGCGGTTGTTCGGCTGGACACCATCACTCGCTTTCACCGCGTGTTTACTGACAGCAAACCCTCAACCGCCATCTGCCAGCTGCTGGAAGAACATAGCGTCCAACTGACCCTGGCAGACTGATTACCCGGCTCCCTGTTCCGTTTTCGTTATTTATTGTTCAGAAACGATTGAGTTTTCACTCACAAATTCTAAAATGAACATATTATTTTCGTTTATGAACACAACATTTTCTAATTCGAAAACGGAATCTAACCATGCAGGCTGTCGAGCAACCGGGAATAACGGCTGAAAACCCTCTGGATATGGTCATCATTGGCGGTGGCATCAACGGCGTTGGTATCGCCCGCGATGCGGCGGGGCGAGGGTTAAATGTCTTGCTCTGTGAGCAGGCCGATCTGGCCTCTGCTACCTCGTCAACCAGCAGCAAACTGATTCATGGCGGCCTGCGCTACCTGGAGCATTATGAATTCAGGCTGGTTCGTGAAGCATTAAGGGAACGGGAAGTGGTGTTGAAAAGTGCCCCCCACCTGGTGCAACCCATGCGTTTCCAGCTCCCCCATGCGCCTCATCTGCGCCCTGCATGGATGATTCGCTGCGGCCTCTTTCTTTACGACACCCTGGCTCGCCGGGAAGTCCTGCCCGGCTGCCGCACCGTCAAACTGGACGAAAGCTCACCGCTGAAACCAGCCTTCAAAACCACGTTTGAATACTCGGACTGCTGGGTCGATGATGCCCGGTTAGTCATCTGTAATGCGATTGCCGCCCGGGAAAAAGGGGCCCAAATCCTGGTCCGGACCCGCTGCACGGGCGCCAAACGCCTTGAGGGCGCTAACCCCTGCTGGCAAATAGAGCTGACCCGGGATACCGGGGAAATCGTCCTGTATTACGCCAGGAGCCTGGTCAATGCTGCCGGCCCGTGGGTGGCCAACGTCATAGAAAACCAGCTGCATTTACAGCCGGAATACGGCATTCGCATGATCAAGGGCAGCCATATCGTTGTTCCCAGACTGCATGATCAGCCCCATGCCTATATCGTGCAAAACAAGGATCGTCGCATTGTGTTTGTGATCCCGTGGCTGGATAAGTATTCCATCATTGGTACAACGGATATGGAGTACGAAGGGGATCCTGCACAAGCAGCCATTTCTGAAGATGAAATCCAGTATCTTCTCACCCTGGTCAACGACAGTTTCCGTCAGCAATTGACCAAAGCCGATATTGTTCACACCTTCTCCGGCGTGCGTCCGCTGTGTAACGATGAATCCAGCGACCCATCCGCTATCACACGGGACTATACGCTGACCGTCAGCGATAAAAACGGCAATGCGCCTTTGCTTAACGTCTTTGGCGGCAAGCTGACCACCTACCGGAAATTAGCCGAGGCAGCACTGAAGAAGCTGTCGCCATGGTTCCCTGGCCTGAAACCTGCGTGGACGGCTGAATCACCACTGCCCGGTGGTGAATGCGCTGATATCGAAACCAGTGCCAGTGAACTTGCTGAAACCTATCCCTGGCTACCCGAATCAATGCGTCTGCGCTACCTTGGCACCTATGGTTCGCGCAGCAAAGACCTGCTCCAGCACAGCCAGTGCCTGGAAGACCTGGGGGAACACTTTGGCAATGGTTTATATGCCCGGGAAGTCGACTACCTGGTTGAACAGGAATGGGCGGTGACGGCTGACGATATTCTCTGGCGTCGAACCAAGACCGGCATGGAAATGCCGGCAACCCAGGTGAATCGTTTAAGCCAATACCTCGCAGGGCATAAGGCCGTGCCCTATGACGCACTGAAACCGGCCTCCTGACCGGTTTCAGTGACACCATCAAACCGCCTCTATCACCTCATGTTCCTCTCGCAGGGTCTGGGCAACGGAAACCATCTGTGCCAGAGCCTGCTCGACCTCTGGCCACTGCCGTGTTTTCAGGCCGCAGTCCGGGTTAACCCATAATCTCCGGGCGGGAATCCGCTCCTCCGCTTTATGCAGTAGTTCCCGCATCCACTCGGCATTGGGCACATTCGGTGAATGAATATCATAGACACCCGGCCCGATTTCATTGGGATAGGCAAAGTCCTTGAACACATCCAGCAACTCCATGTCAGAGCGGGAGGTCTCGATCGTAATGACATCCGCATCCATGGCTGCAATCGCTTCGATAATGTCGTTGAACTCGCTATAACACATATGGGTATGAATCTGCGTATGGTCATCCACACCAGACGCCGCAATCCGGAAGCAGTCCACCGCCCAGCCAAGATAAGCCTGCCACTCTGCACGCCGTAATGGCAAACCTTCCCGGATCGCAGGTTCATCAATCTGGATAATACCGATGCCAGCACGCTCCAGATCCAGCACCTCATCACGCAATGCCAGCGCCAGCTGCCGACAGGACGTCTCTCGCGACACATCCTCCCGAGGGAATGACCAGCAAAGGATTGTGACCGGCCCTGTCAGCATGCCCTTGACGGGTTTTTCGGTGCAGGATTGGGCAAATGTCGTCCATTCCACGGTCATTGGCCCGTTGCGATAGATATCTCCGACAATGATGGGCGGTTTAACGCAGCGAGAGCCATAACTCTGCACCCAGCCGTTGCGGGTAAAGGCAAAGCCTTCCAATTGCTCACCAAAGTATTCGACCATGTCATTCCGTTCGGCCTCACCATGGACGAGCACATCCAGCCCCAACGCCTCCTGTCGGGCAATAACGGAGGCAATTTCCTCCTCCATCAAACGGACATACGCGCTTTCATCCAACTCCCCCTTACGGAAGCGGTTACGATTCGTCCGAATTTCCGCTGTCTGGGGAAAGGAGCCGATAGTCGTTGTCGGATACAGCGGCAAACCAAACCGATCATGCTGCGCCCTGGCACGCTTATCATAGGCCGAACGACGCTCACACATTGCCGACGTTATCTGGCTCACCCGCTGCTGCACCTGCTGATCATGGATACGCCGGGCATCGGCGCGCGCTGCCTGGGCAGCATTGCTGGCGTCCAATAACAAGTGGTCTTCATCACGCCCATTGCCCTCTACCAGACGTCCCAGGGCAGCAATCTCATGCAGCTTCTGCACACTGAACGCCAGCCAGTTTTTGACTTCACCATCCAGTTCGGTTTCAAGCGTCAGGTCAACAGGACTGTGCAGCAACGAACAACTGGCAGACACCCAGAGCCGTTCGCCAATACGCTGATAAGCTCGTTCCAACAAGGTCAGAGAAACCCGCAGGTCATTACGCCAGACATTACGACCATTCACCACGCCCAGCGACAGAACCTTATAGGCCGGCAGGCGGTCAAGAACGGCATCCAGTTGTTCTGGCGCCCGCACGACATCAATATGCAGCCCATCCACCGGCAGGTTAACCGCCAGACCCAGGTTGTCATCCAGATGCCCGAAATAGGTGGTCAGCAACGTCTTGCAGCCCGCTCCCTGAAGCCGGTTATAGGCAGATTCATAGGCCTGCTGCCACTCTGGCGGGAGATCCAGCACCAGCGCCGGCTCATCCATCTGAACCCACTCGACATCGAGCGTCTCCAGGCGATGCAACAATTCAGCATAGACAGCCAACAAATCCGGCAACAGGGTTAACCGGTCAAAGGCCTCGCCTTTCTCTTTGCCCAACCAAAGGTAAGTGACAGGGCCGATTAAGACCGGTTTGACCTGATACCCCGCAGCCTGCGCCTCGGCGATTTCCGCAAACAGGTTTTCCGTATCCAGCGAGAACGTCTGGTCAGCGGTAAATTCAGGCACAATGTAGTGATAGTTGGTATCGAACCATTTGGTCATTTCACAGGCCGGCGCCGGCTGACCGCTCGGCGCCCGTCCCCGCGCCATACGAAACATCGTATCCAGGGAAGAAGCTGACGCCACATCGCTATCACCAAAACGCGCCGGAATGGCGCCAAACATCATGGAATGATTCAGCACATGGTCATACCAGGCAAAGTCGCCCACGGTCACAACATCAAGACCTGCAGCCTGTTGCTGCTGCCAGTTTGTGGCACGCATGGCCTGACCCGCCGCCATCAGTTCCGCCTGATCCATCTTGCCAGCCCAATAGGCTTCTACCGCACGCTTTAATTCTCGTTGTGCGCCCATCCGGGGAAAACCGGGCACATGTGCAATCGTCATTCCTGTAACTCCCACGCTCGTCTGTCGATTTCTGGTTGTTATGTGTACCGGGTCACTCCTGACCGGTTGAGTCGTATTCTGGAAGCCGGTTAAAATTGAATCAATCTCATATTTCTAAACATAACAATGAGAATTTCTAATAGTCATGATTGAAATCCGCCACCTGAAAACCCTCGAAGCCCTGCGCGAATGCGGCAGCCTGGTCGAAGCCGCCGAACGGGTACACCTGACCCAGTCAGCCCTCTCTCACCAGGTTAAGGACCTGGAAGCACGGCTCGGGCAGGCGTTGTTTATCCGCAAAACCCGACCGCTTCGCTTCACCACGGCAGGCCTCAGGCTGTTACAACTGGCAGATGACATCCTGCCTACGGTTCGGAATACGGAACGGGATCTTGCCCGACTGGCAGGTGGGCAATCAGGCCGGCTGCATATGGCCATTGAGTGCCACAGCTGTTACCAATGGCTAATGCCAACGCTGGACAAATTCCGTGACCACTGGCCGGAAGTCGAACTGGATCTGGCCAGCGGCTTTAATTTCACGCCCCTGCCGGCGCTGACCCGCGGCGATCTTGATCTCGTTGTAACTTCAGATCCTGACGAATTGCCCGGCATCCACTACGAGCCCCTGTTTCGCTACGAAATGCTGCTGGCGGTGAGTAATCGCCACCCCCTGGCCCGACAGGCCTGCATACGCCCTGAACAGCTGGCGCCGGAAGTTCTGATCACCTACCCCGTCGAACGGCAACGTTTGGATATCTTCCGACAATTCCTGGATCCGGCGAATGCCGAGCCTGCCAGCATCCGCCTCACGGAATTGACCGTCATGATGGTTCAGCTCGTGGTCAGCAACCGGGGCGTCTGCGCACTGCCCAACTGGGCTATGCATGAATACCTGGAGCAAGGATACATAAAGGCACTGAAACTGGGCGAGAAAGGCTTGTGGTCCACGCTTTACGCGGCTATTCGGGAAGAGCAGCGGGATATGCCATTCATGGCAGATTTTCTCAAAACGGCCAAAGCCACCTGTTTCAAGACATTGCCACAGATTCGCAGACCACTGCCTGAAGCAGACGCTGTCAGCGGATAAAAAAAAAAAAAAAGACCCACCAAACGGTGGGCCCAAGACAAGAACAATAATCAGGAATAAAATTCCAACTACAACCTCACTTGCATCCTTGACTAATCTGACAAAGCTGCGTTGTCAATCATGTCAAATACGCATGCGTTATGCCATAGCAGCGGCGTAAACAAATGAATCTTTACAATTGACCATCAGACGACAGAATGATTTTTCCATCATGCCTGTCGCCTGGGCCAGACCAAACTGAAACGCGCCCCGCCCAATGCCTCACTTTTGCCCACCATGGCCTGACCGTTATGCCAGTTCATGATGCGACGCACAATCGACAGACCCAGGCCATAACCGCCTGAAGCGCGGGTGCGGCTGTCATCCAGTCGTGCAAATGCAGTGAACACCCGGTCGCGCTGCTCTTCTGGAATGCCCGGGCCATCATCTTCAACATCCACACGACAGCTGTCATGGCTGACACTGAAACTCACCCTGATCGTCGATTCCGCATAGCGGCAGGCATTACCGACCAGGTTCTGGATGGCCCGGTGGATATAACGTTTGTCCACATCAATCCGGCGACGGTGCTCCAGCGCCTTGCACGGCACATGTTCGATAGTGATTCGGGTTTGCAGACGACGATGTTCTTCAACCACCTGCGCCACAATATGATCCACATCAGCCCGTTCATAGCGGATAACCGGGGTTCCCTGCTCCAGGTTGGCGTAGGTCAGAATCTCATCAACGAGCTTGTCCAGCTCTTCGATGTCGTGATCCATCCCGTTGATATACTGCTCCCGCTCAGACGGTGTTTCTGCATCAGCCACCATTTCAAGGGCAAAACGGAGCCGTGCCACCGGGGTGCGCAGTTCGTGGGACACGCCACGGATCATTTCTTTCTGGATACTCAGCAATCGCTGGATATGACTGGCCATGCCATTAAAAGCCAATGCCAGCTGACCGATGGAATCGGAGCCATGCATCTTCACCCTGACATCCAGGTTGCCCCTGGATATCTGGGTAGCCGCCTCTTCCATCTTGCGCAACCGACGTTCCAGACCACGCACCAGGACATAAATGGCAATACTCATCGACGCCAACATGAACAGACCGATGGTGGCCAGCAGGCGGAACGGGTAAAGATCCAGCAACTCCACAGGCCCCATGCGCAGCACACGGGAGTCGTCATCCATGCCGACATACATGGTCATGGTTCGTCCATTGGGATTAAACATCACCAGCGGATAACCGGTACGCAACAATGCCAACTGACGAGGCTCCAGACCTGCAACCAGCGGTTCCAACAGCGTCAATGGGTACTTGAACAGGCGCTGGCCCAAGTCTGACAGTACCTGCTTCCGCTCGGCCGCCGGGAATGACTGCAACCAGTTACGGGTCAGCGTGGCGTTACCCGAGGCCAACTGTTCGGTCAGGTCCGTCACCGTACCGACGAGTAATGTCTGCTTGTTAATGCGGGAGAACACCAGAAAGCTGTCATCACTATTGGATTCGACAATGGCGCGACCACCGGACAACCGATCCAGCATACGCTGACTGAGACCTGACTGATCATCTGGCATGACCTCCAGCGGAATCCCCAGTCGCTGCCCCCAGTCCATCAACCTGGCGTTCCACTGTGTCGGCTCCAACCGATCCAGTTGCCAGGCCATCATCCCGAACGTGCCCTGGGCCGTGCTTTCCCGGT
This sequence comes from Kistimonas ophiarachnellae, assembly GCF_057552235.1. NCBI lineage: Bacteria > Pseudomonadati > Pseudomonadota > Gammaproteobacteria > Oceanospirillales > Endozoicomonadaceae > Kistimonas > Kistimonas ophiarachnellae. The sequence continues at coordinate 161,023 of NZ_BAAJPA010000007.1, forward strand.
AATCCTGTAGCCTGACACCATTAATAATGGTCAGCGCCATACCTGACAGGACGGCGACCAGCACCAGCGTAAACAGCAGGCCACCGTATATGCGAAGGAATATACTGCTCACAAGATGACTCAGTCCGTACCGGTTTTGACAAACAGATAGCCTTTGGAGCGGACGGTTTTAATCAACCGGGGATGCATGGGATCGTCACCAATTTTGGGACGGATGCGGGAAACGCGCACATCAATGGAGCGATCCTGGCCGTCGTATTCGATGCCGCGGAGTTTTTCGAAGATCTCTTCCCGGCTCAATACGCGCCCGGCATTGGAGCAGAGCAGCCAGAGCAGATCGAATTCAGCACTGGTGAGGTCAACACTCTGGTTTTCCAGCCAGGCTTCACGCATGGCGCTGTCCACGACCAGGTTGCCGAAGGTCAGGCGAATAACACCGGTTTCTTCCGTTTTCTCGACAGCGGGAAGCCGGCGGCGCATCAGGGCACGAATCCGGGCCAGCAACACCCGCGGACGCACCGGCTTGGCGACATAGTCATCCGCCCCCATTTCCAGCCCGAGCACTTCATCAAGATCATCGGTCCTGGCGGTCAGCATCAGGATCGGGCCGCGGTATTCTGGCCGTACCCGGCGACAGATAGAGACACCATCCTCACCCGGCAGCATCAGATCCAGCACCACCAGGTCCGGTTGTTCCTCCAGGATACGGGCAACTGCCCTGGCGCCATCACCCTCGATGGCAGCAGACATCCCGTTGTTTTCCAGGTATTCCTTGGTTAAAGCGGCAAGACGCTCATCATCCTCAACAATGAGAATGCGTCCGGAGTCGGCATTTTCCACAATCGTTTCCACTAGCAGTTGGTCTAAACCGGCTAAACAGGTGCCTGTCCAGTGACAATACTGACGTCCGGCGTCAGCGGCCCCTGCAACATTACGATAGGCATAGCTTACCGATGCCTTATGATAATGACTGTTGCAATCTGTAACCAGAACAGCCTTCGTCACCCTCTGTAACAATTCGATGCCCATGCTTTCCTTGTACCCGGTAACCACGAAACGCCACATCCACCTCAACAAAAATCATTGACACCCACCACAAGATATAGTGGAGCCGCCTGAAACCTGAATTAAAGAAAAAATCTATCCCTGAACAAACGTTGATTGAAAAAAAATATAGTGCTGCTGAAGACCCGGGTTGTACACTGGCTCAACCCTCAACGAGCATCGCTGGAATCGAAATTCTTGCGTGTGCGACCACTAACCCTCTCGGGATTACTCACACCTTATTCACAGTCCCCGCGGGTATGACCCAACTTGAAAACTTGGCCATACCGCTTTATCTTGTGTTTATACGTTTCAATTACCCAATATGTTGTAGATCCTGCAAAACGGCTCTCGGCCGGCAAGGATGACACCAGACCAGAAATAAGTAGAGCAACAAGGTCTTGCGCAGTGTGTCAAAAACCAGGGAGGGGTTCCATGCATGAACCACTAACCACTGACCCGCCCGGGGCTAACCCGGTCGTCAGTGCGGCGTTTCTGCGCCATCGAAACAGCACACAACAGGTCGCCGGTGCCCGCAAACAGACGTCTGACAGGCATTAAGTTTGCTTACCACCACATTTCAGGCACCACAAGATATAGTGATCACAGGTACAGGGCTTCATGAACAAAAATCTTCAGGTCACCAAGCGTAACGGACAAAAGGACCGGCTGGATCTCGATAAAATCCACCGCGTGATCGCCTGGGCTGCCGAAGGGCTGGACAATGTCTCCGTCTCCCAGGTCGAGCTGAAATCCCATATCCAGTTCTACGATGGTATCCAGACGGTAGACATTCATGAGACTCTGATCAAATCCGCCGCTGACCTGATTTCCCGGGAAACCCCCGACTACCAGTACCTGGCCGCCCGCCTGGCCATCTTCCATCTGCGCAAGAAAGCGTTCGGCCAGTTTGAGCCGCCGGCACTCTACGATCATGTCGTCCGCCTGGTGGAACTGAAAAAATACGACAACCAGTTGCTGCTGGACTACACCCGGGAAGAGTTCGACGCCATGGACAGCTTCCTGGATCACAACCGCGACATGGACTTCAGCTATGCCGCCGTCAAGCAGCTGGAAGGCAAGTATCTGGTGCAGAACCGGGTCACCGGCGAATACTTTGAGAGCCCGCAGTTCCTTTATATGCTGATTGGCGCCTGCCTGTTCTCCGGCTATCCGAAAGATACCCGGATGGCTTACATTCAGCGTTTCTACGATGCGGTGTCCACCTTCAAGCTGTCACTGCCGACCCCGATCATGTCCGGCGTGCGCACCCCGACCCGCCAGTTCAGCTCCTGCGTCCTGATTGAGTGCGGCGACTCACTGGATTCCATCAACGCCACCGCCAGCGCCATTGTGAAATATGTCAGCCAGCGTGCCGGTATCGGCATCAATGCCGGTAACATCCGCGCCATTGGCAGCCCGATCCGCGGCGGCGAAGCGTTCCATACCGGCTGTATTCCGTTCTACAAGTATTTCCAGACTGCCGTGAAATCCTGCTCCCAGGGCGGTGTGCGCGGTGGCGCCGCCACCCTGTTCTACCCGCTCTGGCACTACGAAGTGGAAAACCTGCTGGTACTGAAAAACAACCGCGGCGTGGAAGAGAACCGGGTGCGCCATATTGACTACGGCGTCCAGATGAACCGCCTGATGTATCAGCGCCTGATTCAGGGCGGCAACATCACCCTGTTCTCACCCAGCGATGCACCCGGCCTCTACGATGCCTTCTTCGCGGACCAGGAAAAGTTTGAAGCCCTGTACGTCCAGTACGAACAGGATCCGTCGATTCGCAAAAAGACCCTGAAAGCGATGGAGCTGTTCTCCCTGTTCGCCCAGGAGCGTGCGGGTACCGGTCGCATCTACCTGCAGAACGTCGATCACTGCAACACCCACAGCCCGTTCAACCCGGCCGTGGCACCGGTGCGCCAGAGCAACCTCTGCCTGGAAATCGCGCTGCCTACCAAGCCGCTGAAAGATATCAACGACCCTGACGGCGAAATCGCGCTGTGCACCCTCGCCGCCTTTAACCTGGGCAAAGTGGACAACCTGGATGAGCTGGAAGACCTGGCCGACCTGATCGTCCGCGCCCTGGACAGCCTGCTGGATTACCAGGACTACCCGGTGGAAGCCGCTCGCACCTCAACCATGGGTCGCAGACCCCTGGGTGTCGGCGTCATCAACTACGCCTATTACCTGGCCAGGCACGGCGTCCGCTACTCCGACGGTTCCGCCAACGGCCTGACCCACAAGACCTTCGAAGCCATTCAGTACTACCTGCTGAAAGCCTCCAACCGTCTGGCCCAGGAACAGGGTGCCTGCCCGAAATTCAACGAAACCACCTACAGCCAGGGTATCCTGCCAATCGACACCTATAAGGATGACGTCAACGGCATTTGCGACGAAGCCCTGCACTGCGACTGGGAAGCCCTGCGTGAATCCATCAAGGCCCATGGCCTGCGCAACTCCACGCTGACCGCACTGATGCCATCCGAAACCTCGTCCCAGATTTCCAATGCCACCAACGGTATTGAACCGCCTCGCGGGTTTGTCAGCGTCAAAGCCAGCAAGGACGGTATCCTCAAGCAGGTGGTACCGGAATACGAGCGCCTGCGTCATAACTACGAGCTGCTCTGGGATATCAACGGCAACGACGGTTACCTGCAGCTGGTCGCCATCATGCAGAAATTCATCGACCAGACCATCTCGGCCAATACCAACTACGATCCCAGCCGTTTCGAAGGGGGCAAAGTCCCGATGAAACTGCTGCTCAAAGATCTGCTGACAGCCTATAAACTCGGCGTCAAAACCCTGTACTATCACAACACCCGTGACGGTGCGAGTGACGAGAACCACAAGGAAGACGACGACGGCTGCGCAGGCGGCGCCTGCAAGATCTGATGATCGCACCGTAACAAAAACAACGGCTGTCGCCCGCAAGGCGACAGCCACTGACCGACAAGACAACTGACTTCAGGCGGCCTGCCGCTGAGGACAACCCGACCGACTATGGCTTATACAACCTTCAACCAGGAACAGTTCGACGCCACCCGCGAGCCCATGTTTTTCGGCCGCAACGTGAACGTGTCGCGCTACGACGTCCAGCGCTACAGCATTTTCGAGAAACTGATCGAAAAGCAGCTGTCGTTCTTCTGGCGTCCGGAGGAAGTGGACCTCTCCAACGACCGCAGCGATTTCAACGGCCTGCCGGAACACGAAAAGCACATCTTCCTCAGCAACCTGAAATACCAGACCCTGCTCGATTCCGTCCAGGGCCGCTCGCCCAACGTGGCGCTGCTGCCGCTGGTATCCCTGCCGGAACTGGAAACCTGGATTGAAACCTGGGCCTTCAGCGAGACGATTCACTCCCGCTCCTACACCCATATCATGCGTAACGTGGTGCCCAAGCCGTCAGAAGTCTTTGATGACATTGTCTCCAACGACGCTATCACCAAGCGCGCCACGGCGATCACCCGTTACTATGACGAACTGATTGAAGCCTGCCACTGGTATCACCTCCTGGGCGAAGGTTCCCACACGGTGAATGGCCAGACAATCAACGTCGCTGTCCGCGACATCAAGTGCAAGCTGTACCTGACACTGATGTCCGTTAACGTACTGGAAGCGATCCGCTTCTACGTCAGCTTTGCCTGCAGCTTCGCCTTTGCCGAACGCGCCACCATGGAAGGCAACGCCAAGATCATCAAACTGATTGCCCGGGACGAAGCCCTGCACCTCACGGGCACCCAGCATATCCTGCAGCTGATGGCTGACGGCAAAGATGACCCGGAAATGGCCGAGATTGCCAAAGAGCTGCGTGAAGAAGCCCGCGAAATCTTCATCGCCGGCGCCGAGCAGGAAAAAGAATGGGCGGACTACCTGTTCAAGGACGGGTCCATGATCGGCCTGAACAAGGATATTCTCTGCCAGTACGTCGAGTACATCACCAACCAGCGGATGCAGGCCATCGGCTTTGACGCCCCGTTCAGCGTCCGACAGAATCCACTGCCCTGGATGAACAGCTGGCTGAACAGCGATAACGTTCAGGTGGCGCCCCAGGAAGTTGAAGTCAGCTCCTACCTGGTGGGCCAGATCGACAGCGACCTGCAGTCCGAAGACTTTAGCGATTTCTCGTTGTAACCTGCTGACAGCGCCCACCCGGGCGCTTTTTTTTCACCCGCCCCGACACCGGGCGACAGCAAGGGAAAGGTACGATGGCCAACATCGTTAAGATCGTCGACGGTTACAGCTTCATTCCCCGTTCCGAACATACCCTGCTTGAAGCGCTGGAACACCAGAGCCTTGAAATGGAATACCAGTGTCGTCAGGGGTTCTGTGGTTGCTGTCAGATTGACCTGATCGAAGGGGCTGTAGAGTACCTGGAAGAACCTATCGCCTTTGTACCCGAGGGTAAAATCCTTCCCTGTTGCTGCCGGCCTGCTGGGGATATCACCGTTGAATTGCCGATGCCCCTGGCGATGCTGCAGAAACAAAAAAATTCAGCTTGATCTTACCCATTGAGAGAAAAGACAGGTTTAACCGCTCTTCACATTGATGACGCCTCAATAAACTCCCGTAGAGATACCTGCCACGTCATCAGCTTTCGATCATTTCACATCCGCCCGCTTACCAGCCACATACGATAAGCAGAAAAAATAAAACCGGCTAAAGCCGGGTTTATTTTCAGGTGCAGTCCTCAGCTTTGCACTGTCCCTGCATTTGGATGCCTGCCATCAATCGCTGACGAGGGTTTGTTGGAAGCGTTAATCGCTGCAGTTAATGCATTCATAAGCTGTCTGCGCTGCTCTGAATCCATTTTCCCTGCAAAGGGCTTATCGACAAGTTCTCCAACATTCGCCTGCAGGTAGCGGAGTGTCAGTAAGTCATGCGCCTGCAACCAACGTTGAATATCGCCAGCCTTGAGATCACCCTTGATAAATAAACCGATCTGCTCTTTGATGAAATCGGTATCACTACCACTGGAAGACTGGGCAGGTGATGCCGGTGTCGCTACTGAAGCCGTCTTGTCATCAGAAAGACGACTTTCCTGTGACTGCTGCATCGGTACAGGCTTACGGCCTTCCCCGGCCATGATCAGTCGTTCCAACATAGCCAGTGCTCGTTCATCACCCTCCAGCAATCGGGCTTCGAGTAAACCAACCGCATGCTCAATACGCCTGTCATCCGCATCACGAATTTCAAAGGTACCTTTGAGTACACCTATATAAGTATCGATATCCTGGTACTCGCCCGGCGTTAGCTGTGTAGGGTCAAGACCCTGCGCCTTCATCAGGTCAACAAACGTGCTTTCTTTGGCACCAGAAAAATAAGCAGCAAATGCTGTTTGATCCACAGGCATACAGTTCAAACCCAAACAAGCGTCTTTATACCGTTCCTGGATTGTGCTGAGACCAAGAACTTCCGACGCATTCGCGTCGTTTTTTGGCCTCAAAATGGTTTCCATGGCGGGTTTGATCAGGGAAGCCATGTAATCATCAATCAATGCTTGCTTATCGTAGTGCTCATAACCAGAACAGTTGCTTAATGCCTCAAAATCTCTAAAGCTCGACATGCGTGGCGGCTGCTTAATATATTCTGACGCCTTTCCACGGCTACTTTTCTGATATTGACGATCCAGGGTTGTCTGAACATGCTGCAAAAAAAGCCTCTCATCAGAACTTCCCGGTTTTTTGATCGTTTTCAGAATCTGGCCGCGCATGGCATCCGCCAGCGGTTCAGTGTAAAAACGTTCTGCCAGCAGCGTGATGTGTTCATCCAGGCGTTTATCAAGATCGTCCCCCGCCACGTCAAAGCCATTGTTAATCAATGTCTCGGCCGTGATGTAAGGAATGTTTTTTTCATCTCTCAATTGTTGAGCGGCTTTTATGGTGTCCTCAAGGGAGAGGACGGCCTTGCCTGGTGGTTGAGAGTGATCGACTTTAGATGGCGTAGCCGTTTTTCTTAACCTTCCCAATCCCCCACTGATTGTAGTTGCCTTACTTTTACCCGCGCTGGGAGCCGAAGTCATACCCATTGGCGGTGGCGGTGGCGGTGGCGGTGGCGGTGGCGGTGGCGGTGGCGGTGGCGGTGGCGGTGGCGGTGGCGTTTCAGATGCTGGCGCAGGTGTTTGCCCCCCACCTATCGGCAAATCACCCCCCTGTTTTGGCGACAAAGTAGCCGCGGACTGGGAAACTTGCTGCTTTTGAGGTAACGCCATTTTACGGGCTTGTTTCTCCGTACTGGCAGACTCAGAGGCCAGTGCTTTTGAGCTTTCTGATACCTGTTCTTTACCAGACGATGCCGGTTGTGATGTCTCAATAAGATACCGGGTGGCAGACAATACTTTTTGAACAGCATGATCCAGATCATTGAGAACCTGCATCATCTGATCAACCGTCTCAGGATTTGCTGTCTTTAACGTTTTTGACACGGCTAAAAATTGATCAGCGACTTGCAATACTTCTTGCTTGTTGATGACCGCTTGCTGCTCCGGCAGCTGGCCAACATTCGACTTAATATATCTTGCCTTGGCAGCGAGCCTGTCTTGCCATCCTTCTGTTACACGCCTGCTTTCTCCGGCAGGTGCTGACGCCTCCTGCGTCCGTGGAAGCAGCGAAGCTTCCGCATTCTTCAGCTCGACGGTTCGTGGCCTTGAAGAGGAAAACGCATACCTGCGAGTATCCGGGGATGTTTTCGTCGCATCTGGCTGATTGGCAGGTGACGCCGATTTCGTCAGCCCTTGTACAGGGGTAATGATTGGCCTACCCATAAAAACGCCTCCTTTTTATCTTTCAAGTCCTTTTAGTGGCCTCACCATTTTTCTCCCCTGCAAGACGTGACTCAATCAGACCTTGGTGAAACCTTTCTACTAAAGTCTAGAAGCCCCATTAAAGCTCATTGAGGCAGGTTAACACCTACTACGCTATTGAGAATCATTTACACAAAAGGCTTGTGAAAATTAGTTACAAAAAGTAAAAATAACGGCAATCTTTTTAGAACTACTTCTGAGACACTCTGTCCATATTCCAAAAAGCTGTATCCGGGACACACCACAACACCCTATGCTTCAACGATCAAGGATCCTCCGGCCAACGCTGGGCACTGCGGCGCTCTGCCTGCTGCTGACAGCGTGTGCGCTTACGCCGCCAGACACCGCGCCAGATTTGCCGCTGTCTGGACATTTCACTGCACAAGGTACCGCCAAACTGGACAATAACTGGTGGCAGGACTTCAAAGACCCCCAGCTCCAGACACTGATGCAGCAGACATTTACCCAGAATTACTCTCTGCAGGCTGCCCGCGAACGTCTGAATCAGGCCGAAGCCCAGGCAAGGAAGGCGGGAGCCTCCCTCTTTCCAGAGCTCAGCGCCTCTGGCAGCGGGAAACGAACCCGTGCCGATAACGGCACCACCCTCGGGAACAGCACCGATTACACCCTTGGCCTGGAAGCCGCCTATGAACTGGATTTCTGGGGCAGAAACCAGGCCATCCGGGAAAGCGCCCGCTATGACTGGCTGGCCAGCCGGGAATCGCTGGATGCCGCCACCATGACCCTGGCTGCGACCCTGGCTAATACCTGGTATGCACTGCAGGAACAAGCCAACCAGCTCACACTACTGGCTGAACAACGTGAAAATCTGACTAACACCTTGAAACTGATAGATGTTCGCTATCAATCAGGCCGCACACCCGCAACCGATGTCATGCAGCAGCAGCTTCAGCTGGAAGCCATTGAAGCGGATATCATCCAGGCCAGGGCCCAACAGCAGGTGCTGATCCACCAGCTCAACATTCTGACCGGTCAGGCGCCATCAGCACCCCTGACCTGGAACCCTGCCGCACTCCCGACACTCCCGACTCTGCCGGATACCGGCCTGCCCGCAACACTTACTGAACGTCGGCCAGACCTGCGCCAGGCCTGGTTTGAAGTCGAATCGCTGCGCCAGGACGTCGTGGTAGCTCGTGCAGATCGTCTTCCGCGCCTGACACTGACGGCCTCATTGTCGACAACCAGTGATCACTGGCACAACCTGTTTGACACCTGGGCGGCGAGCCTGCTGGGCGGCATCACGGCTCCCCTGTTTGATGGCGGACAACGGAAGGCGGAAGCTGACCGGGCGCTTTATGCCTTGCAGGAATCGGTTCAAAACTACACCCAGACCGTACTGGAAGCACTCGGTGAAGTGGAAGACGCACTGGTTCGTGAAGACCACCAGCAGGCGTACCTGGCTCAGCTGATCCAGCAGGTCACCCTGGCCACCCGGATTCTTGATCAGACCCAACTGCGTTATGCAAAAGGCGCCACTGACTATCTCAATGTCCTGCAGGCCCAGAAAAGCCTTCAGGATCTCCAGCGTCAACAACTGACGGCACAGCGCCAGCTGATTGAATACCGCATCGCACTCTACCGCGCTTTAGCCGGTGGCTGGCATCCGGATAAGACTGACCATCACGAACCGCCTGCAGGTCAGGAGGTATGAAGACTATGAATACCCTAACCACGCCCAACGCCCGCTGGCTCAAACTGGCACTGCCTGTCGTCGTTATCCTGGCCGGCATCACAGCCTCAGCCCTGTTGCTCAAAAGCCCCCCACGGGCGGGGACGGCAACACCGGCTGACAATACCCGCCTGGTCGATACGCTACGGGTCGAAAAGGCTGAACATCGACCCATCATTGAAGTCATGGGGCAGGTCGTCGCAAAGAGACAGGTGACACTGTACCCGCAGGTCAGTGGTGAAATTATCCAGGTCAGCCCGACACTGGTGCCCGGTTACACCGTCAACGTCGATGAAACTGTCATCCAACTGGACAACAGTGACTACCGCATCGCCCTGCAGCGTATGGCCAGCAATGTTGCCAGGGCCAATGCCGATCTTTTGCTGGAACAAGGCCAACAAGCCATCGCCCGCCAGGAGTATGAACTGACTGGACGTAAACTGTCACCCGCCGACGAAAGTCTGGTGTTGCGCCAGCCCCAGCTTCAGGCGGCCGAGGCTGCGCTGGCATTGGCAGAAGCGGATCTGGCACAAGCCAACCTGTCTCTGGAACGCACAACCATCAAGCCACCTTTTGATGGTCAGGTTGTCAGTCTTAACGTCGAGCTGGGCAGTTTCGTCAATACCTCTACAGCCCTGCTGGAGATGGTGGATGTTTCCGAATTCCGCCTGGAAGCCAGCGTGCCCGTTGAGCAATTGCAATGGCTGACCGGTGGTGACTCAGTCAGTGGATCTCCAGTGAAGGTCTACAGCCCTTCCTGGCCAGACAACCAGTTCAGGGAAGGTTACGTGCTGTCGGTTTCGCCCAGCCTGGAAGCCGGCACACGCATGGCACGGGTCCTGATGGCTATTCCCGATCCGCTGGCGCTGAAACCGGAAAACCACCAGCAGCCAGCCGTTCGCGTCAATGACTACCTGCGGGCTGACATTCAGGGTCCCACCCTCGCTAATGTGGTCGCACTGCCCAGGGAACACCTGCATAACGGCAATACCGTCTGGCTCATGAGCAATGACAACACGCTCGAGGTTCGTACAGTAGCCCCGTTGTTTACCGGTCAGGACACGGTACTGATTGCCAATGGCATTGCGACAGGCGAGCACATCGTCACCTCTGCCCTGCCCGCTCCGGTTCCCGGCCTTCCCCTGCGAACACGGAAAGAATCCCCAGACATTAATAAGCTGGTCAGTGCTCCCCAAGCCAAGGGAGATCAGCCTCTATGAGCCGAGCATCCCTGAACCGCGGCCCCATCGCCTGGATGGTCAACAACCGGGTTACACCCAACCTGTTGATGCTTTTCCTGTTGATTGGCGGCCTGATGCTGTCCATGCAGATCCGCAAGGAGGTATTCCCGGAATTCACCCTGGATATCGTCAATGTCAGCGTCGCCTACTCCGGGGCGACGCCGGAAGAAGTCGAACAGGGGATTGTCCTTGCGATTGAAAATGAAATCCGCGGCATTGAGGGTATCGAGGAAATCACCGCCCGGGCCAGTGAAGGCAGTGCGATGGTGTCCGCGGAGCTGATGAACGGCGCCAATCCTGACCGTACCCTGCAGGAAATTGAGCAGGCTGTGGGCCGGATCAGCACTTTCCCGGAAGAAGCCGAAAAACCGGTCGTCAGCCTGGGCGGTAGAAAGCATGCCGTGCTGGATCTGGTGCTGCACGGCAATGTGAATGAAGTCACTCTGCGAGAGCAGGCGGAAACCATACGCGACCGATTGCTGCAGTCACCCGGCATTACCCAGGCTGAACTGGACGGTGCGCGTAATTACGAAATCCAGGTGGAAATCAACCGTGACATCCTGCGCCGTTATCAGCTAACCCTGTCAGATGTTGCGAATACGATCCGCAACAGTGCGCTGGATTTGTCCGGCGGCACCCTGAAAACGGAAGGCGGCGAAATCAGCCTCCAGGTTCAGGAGCGCCGGGACTGGGCCCGGGATTTTGCCGGCATTCCCCTGGTCACCTCCGCGGAAGGCGGCCTGCTGACGCTGGGAGATGTCGCCTCCGTCAAAGACGGCTTTGAAGACAGTGATGTTTACAACACCTGGAACGGTAACCCGTCGATTGCCATTACCGTATTCCGGGTAGGCGACCAGACTCCTATTGGAATCTCTGATGCCGTGCATGATGTACTGCCGGCTATCACCGCCGAACTGCCGCCGGGCATCAGCCTGGTTGTTGCCGATGATGACTCCGACATCTATCGGGCACGGATGGATCTGCTGCTGAAAAATGCCTTTATGGGTCTGTTGCTGGTGCTGGTCGTACTGGGATTGTTCCTGGAGTTCCGCCTGGCCTTCTGGGTCACCATGGGCATTCCGATTTCGTTCCTGGGCGCCCTGCTCATCCTGCCGGGGCTGGATGTCTCCATCAACATGGTCTCGATGTTCGCCTTTATTATTGCCCTGGGCATCGTGGTGGATGACGCCATCATCGCCGGCGAAAACATCTATGAAAACATGCAGCAGGGCATGGACTTTCACAAGGCGGCGATTATCGGTACCCGACAGGTCGCCGTGCCTCTGACTTTCAGCATTCTGACCAACGTGGTGGCCTTCCTGCCGATCCTGTTCCTGCCCGGATTCCTGGGCAAGATCTTCATGGTCATTCCCATCGTGGTGATCAGCGTCTTCCTGATTTCATGGATTGAATCGCTGTTTATTCTGCCGGCACACCTTGCCTGGATGAAAAAGCGTCCGGCAAGCCAACTCGGTCGCCGACTGGATCAGTTCCAGGAAAGCGTGGATCGTCGCCTTCAGGGCTTTATCCAGCATCGTTACCAGCCTGCTATCGCACAGTTCATGCGCCATCGCTATCTGACCATGGCTGCCGGTATCGCCCTGCTGATGATTGCCATTGCCTACATGGGCAGCGGACGACTGGGTTTTACACTGATGCCCCGCACCGAATCCGACCGCGCCACGGCGACAGCCACCTTGCCCTATGGCAACCCACTCAGTCAGGCTGAAGCGGTCCGTGAACAACTGGAAACCGCAGCCCGACAAGTGGCTGAAAACAACGGCGGCGACCAGCTGCTTGACAGCATTGAGGCCCGGATCAACAGCAATGAAGTCAAGGTGTTCATGCACCTGCAGGAAAACGGTGTCCGCCCGGTCAGCACGACAGACGTCACCCGGCTCTGGCGTGGAGCTGTCGGCCCGATACCCGGTATCCAGGGGTTGGCGTTTTCAGCCACCGGACGGGGACCTGGCGGAGGCTCGGCCCTGACGGTTGAATTGAGTCATCGTAAAACGGCACTGTTGAGAGCAGCCAGTGACCAACTGGCTAAGGAACTGGCCCGATTCCAGGGGGTTTCAGACATTGAAAATACCTTTGCCAGCGGCAAACCCCAGCTCAGCTTCAAGATTCGCCCCGAAGGCCGCAGCCTCGGACTGACTGCCCGGGATCTTGCCAGTCAAGTACGATCATCCTTTTATGGCGCCCAGGCCTTCCGCCAGCAACGGGGTAGCAATGAAGTGCGGGTCATGGTTCGGCTACCGGAGAACCAGCGCATCAGCGAATATGATCTGGAGCAGCTTATGATCCGCACCCCGGCCGGTGATGATGTGCCGCTGTTTCAGGTTGCAGACGTGATTCGCGATGAGTCCGCCTCAACCATCAACCGTCGTAACGGTCGCCGGACCGTCGATGTGAAAGCCGATGTCACACCGCTGGGCAAGACACCGCAGGTGATTGCTGCGCTGGAAAAATCGGTCTTTCCGGAACTGCAGGCTGCCTACCCGGGGCTGGATATCAGCCTGCAGGGACGCCAGGCCGATGAGCGGGAAAGCCTCTCCAGCATGGTAACGGGGGGCGCACTGGCACTGATGATGCTTTACCTGCTGCTGGCCATTCCGTTCCGCAGCTATTCGCAGCCACTGATCGTCATGGCGGTGATCCCTTTTGGTGTTGTCGGCGCCGTCATTGGTCATGTACTGATGGGTTATACCCTGAGCATGGTGAGTCTGTTCGGCATTGTCGCCCTGTGCGGTGTGGTGGTGAATGACAGCCTGATCATGGTGGATTATGCCAACCAGCAGCGACAGAAAGGGCTGAACGGTTATGACGCCATCATGCAGGCGGGCGTACGCCGGTTCCGACCGATTATGCTAACCACCATTACCACCTTTGGCGGTCTGGCGCCCATGATCTTCGAAACCTCACGTCAGGCACGGTTCATGATCCCGATGGCGATCTCCCTGGGTTTCGGTATCCTGTTTGCAACGCTGATTACGCTCGTACTGCTGCCCTGCCTGTACGGTATTCTCGAAGATACCAAGGCGCTTTTTACCTCTGACCCGGGCCATCAGACGGCCAGCAATCCTTAACCATGCAGTCGCTCCCGGACAAACCTGCCCCTGTCCGGGGGACTGACCACTAAGCAAGTGCATCTAACACAACAACCGTGCAATGCCCTTGTCAGCCGCCGGTCAGCGGGATACATTGATAGGAATACTGTCAGAATGCTTCGACTGGCGTCAGACGAAAACCTATGAAAATCGGCTTGACCCAGAACCGGCCATCCGTATAATGCCGCACAATTTGTCCGAAGCCCTCTGGCCGGACGCGTTTTCTGAATCATTTTGCAGCAGGGATAACCGCCAGTGATGATTTGCGCAGCACGCACAAACACACACCGAATGGCACACAGTGTTGAGCCCTGCGCTGTTATTCCCCATTTATCGCTATTCATTTTAAAAAGCCCCTTATTTCAGGGGCTTTTTTTTGACCGCAATACGCTCGAACCACAACAGGGAAACCGCCTGCCTGATCGGCAGCCGGCTTTCAGACTTCACCCAGGAAAAGGACAGGTGCGCTGAAACATGGCTAATCCTCTCTACCAGAAACACATTGTTTCCATCCCCGAGCTTACCCGTGAGGAGCTGGAGCTGATTGTGTCCACCGCCGAAAGCCTCAAAAAGGAACCCCGGCCGGATCTGCTGAAAGGCAAGGTCATTGCCAGCTGCTTCTTCGAGGCGTCCACCCGGACCCGGCTTTCCTTCGAAACCGCCGTACAGCGACTCGGCGGCACCTTCATTGGTTTCGATAACGGCAGCAACACCTCTCTGGCCAAGAAGGGTGAAACCCTGGCGGATTCTGTTCAGGTCATCTCTTCCTACACTGACGCATTCGTGATGCGCCACCCACAGGAAGGCGCAGCCCGGGTTGCCTCCGAATTCTCCAGCGTACCCGTGATCAACGGCGGTGACGGCTCCAACCAGCACCCGACCCAGACCCTGCTGGACCTGTTCAGCATCCACGAATGCCAGGGCCGGCTGGACGACCTGAAGGTCGCTTTCGTCGGTGACCTGAAATACGGACGTACCGTGCACTCCCTGACCCAGGCGATGAGCCACTTCAACGCCGAATTCACCTTCATTTCGCCTGACGCCCTGGCCATGCCCGACTACCTGCTGGAAGAGCTGGACGAGAAAGGCATCACCTGGCGCACCGCCCAGAGCATTGAAGAGATCGCCCACGACGTGGACATCATCTACATGACCCGGGTTCAGAAAGAACGTTTCGACGAAACCGAGTACAAGCTGATCGCCTCCCAGTATATCCTCAGCGCCGAAACCCTGAAGGAAGCCAAGCCCAACCTGCGTGTTCTGCACCCGCTGCCCCGTGTTGACGAGATCAGCGTGGATGTCGACAGCACCCCTTACGCCTACTACTTCCAGCAGGCGGAAAACGGTGTCTACGCCCGGGAAGCGTTGCTGGCGCTGGTACTGAACGAAACTATCTGAGGAGCAGGACATCATGGTTGAGAAGCATAAACTCCAGGTAGAAGCGATCCGCAAGGGCACCGTGATCGACCATATCCCGGCCGGACAGGGCATCAAGATCCTCAAGCAGCTCCAGTTGCTGGATTCCAATGTCCGCATCACCGTCGGCTTCAACCTGCCCAGCAAGGAGCTGGGACTGAAGGATATCATCAAGGTTGAGAACCGCCTGTTCAACGAAATGGAAGCCAACGAGCTGGCCATCTTCGCACCGGGCGCGACCATCAACGTGATTGATGAGTACAAGGTGCAGCACAAGTTCGAAATGAGCATTCCTGAGTCTATCGAAGGTGTGTTCGAATGCCCGAACTCCAACTGCATCACCCACAATGAGCCGGTACAGACCTACTTCTCCCTGCGCCAGTCCAAAGAGTCTCTGCAGATGAAGTGCAAGTACTGCGAGAAAAGTTTCAGCAAGGATATTGTGGCTGGCATTTAAACGATCTTTTTATTCCAGCAACATCAAACGATAAGCAGCTTCAACAAAAAAGCTGCTTATCTTTACCATTGCCAATTAAGCGCTTTTGGCCTTATCCGGCACTGCATATATTTTTAAAAACCTCGACATACCCAACACCATGGTAATAAGACCACTTTAGTTACACGATTATCTGAGCATCAACCACTTCAACAAAAAAGACTATAAAATTAAAAGCCTCTTTCAATCACTGCCGGGCTGTTTAACAGCATTCACAATCACAGCAAGATACAAATTTGTCATAAACCCCAGCCATTCAGTTAGAAAAAAACGCACATACCCACTGTATTATTTGTTGGATTGGATCACTCTATTGTCAGGAAACAGCCTATGGAACCTTCAAAACCAAGCACTTCATCAGAAAGATTATCCACTAGCCACAGAGAGGCCAAGCCCAAAGAACAAACTGCAAAACGCTCTTCGGAAAGTACTCAGGGAATGTCCACAGACGCCCCAGGTGAAACAAGACCTTTAAAGAAAATGAAAGTTTCTCATCATACAGGCAAACTTCGTCCTATCCCCAAGGATAAAATTGATCCTGTATTCATGAAAATTTTTGCCGACGGCAAGATTCATAGTCTTACCCGCAGTGATATTTCTGCCTTTAAAAAACCTTCCTGGTTTGAGTCTCGCTGGGTCTGGAAAGCGATATCTATATTTGATAATGCAATCAGGAAGACATCGAAAAAACAGAAAAAAGTGCTGAGTCTGGATCAACTCCTGCACAAGACCATGAGAAATGATCCTTATTTGAGCCTTATTGTTAAACGATCCGTATTACAGGCATTACATCTTCCCGAAGGACAGTCGGGACTTGATACTAAATCTAAAGCAATAGTAAGACTATGGCTAAGATACACTTTTGCATCCGAAGGATTTGATATCAATAACGAATGGCTGAATGAATGGCTAAGCGAACAAGACTGCTCAATAACGCATAATCCAACTCTGTTTTTTAAATTTGATGAAATGGAAAACCTTCATCTATCAAGAAAAGGCTTAGACACCGAAACAATGTTATCCATAGGCCTTGAAAAGAAAGATCTTTTGATAGAAAAAAAGCCAGAATCGATCACACAGAGCCTTTGGGATTTACTCTATGACCTGGTAGATTCTCTTAAAGATTGCCAAGAGAAAAACCTTGAACCATTATCAGAAACAGGTAGTCAAAAACACAAAGATTTCTACATACTTCGCGATATTCTGTTCCGTTTTTTTTCCAGCATTGGCGTTAGTAAAAACATGAAAACCTGTGGAGAAAAAATCACTTATGATGAATCAGCCTGGCATCGTCTACAATTGGAAGCGCTATTGGACAAGGTGGCAATAAAATATTATCCAGAGTTCAAAAAATGGCGGGGCTGGTTGAAAAATTACAGCGAGTTGCCATAGAAACTCTCATTACATCAAAATAAAACAGCTTACCATCAACCTTGGCCAGCAAAGGTAAGTACAGGTAAGCACTATCACAAACAGATACCGATCGAGCGCCTTAGACATTATAAATAACCCAAACTCTCTATCTAAAACAATACAAACAACACAAATAATTAATAGACACATAGAAACCAATAAAACTAAAGTAACTCAAAAAACTTTTCATTCAGTAAAATAAACAAACACTTCCCAGCACACTATCTACAACCATTCAACAACCGCATCGGAAGATATACGGTTCAAACAACTCTTTTGCACCAACTTAATCAAAATGGTATAAGAATGCGCCTTTAGCTCAGAATTGGTTTACGGATAGCTGCGTTGTCATCCATGTATTATCAGAAAATCCTAGAAGAAATTATTGAAGAAATCCGTCCCACGCTGGGAGAGGGCGCAGTAGCGGACTACATTCCCGCGCTGGCGGAAGTCGATCCCTGCCAGTTTGGCATTGCCATCAGCACGATGGACGGCGAAGATTTTGCCGCCGGTGACGCGTTCAAACCGTTTTCCATCCAGAGTATCTCCAAGGTATTTAACCTGGCGCTGGCCATGCGCCTGTGCGACGACGAGCTCTGGAGCCGGGTCGGAGTTGAGCCCTCCGGCAATGCTTTCAATTCCCTGTCCCAGTTGGACTATGAGCACGGAATCCCTCGAAATCCGTTTATCAATGCCGGCGCGTTAGTGATCACTGACAGCATCATCAGTCGCTCCAGTGAACCGGTTGACGTCATCCTGGAATTCGCCCGGAGCTGTGCCGGCAATCCGGAAATCACCTACGATGAAGAAGTTTTCCGCTCCGAGCTGGCGCATGGCCATCGCAACCGGGCGCTGATTAACTATTTGTGCAGTTTCGACAATATCGCCAACGATACTGAGCAAATCCTGACGACATACTTCTACCAGTGCTCCCTCGCCATGAGCTGTATGGATCTGGCACGCTCCTTCCGCTTCCTGGCCAATGCCGGCCGGATGCCAGGCAGCGTCAGCCCGATCCTGTCCAGCCACCAGACCCGCCGGATCAACTCCCTGATGATGACCTGCGGAACCTACGATGAGGCTGGCGAGTTTGCCTTCCATGTCGGGCTACCCTGCAAAAGTGGCGTTGGCGGGGGTATTGTGGCCATTGTCCCCAAGCTGATGAGCATCTGTGTCTGGAGTCCTGCCCTGGGTCCCAAGGGGAACTCCCTGGCAGGCATGCGGGCCCTGGAGCTGTTCTGCCAGAAAACCGGGCTGGCCATTTTCTGACAGATACGTCATCGCTGCTAAACTGGGAACCTTGGCAGCGTCAGGCAGTCAAAATTCATGAGAAACCGGAATTCCAGGCTTATTCAAGGGTATTTAGGGCGCTTGAAATCAGTTCTGAAATGCGAGGTATTATCATGAGTGATTTACAGATATCGCCCATCTCGATGGGCCACCCCCCTTCTCCGGGAACCTGCCCAGCCATGGGTAATTTCTCAGCCAGTCGCCAGGTGTTCTGCAATATGTATGTGGTCGTAACACCGGTTGTAGAACGACAGCTAGCCCCTTGTCTTGAGTCCACCGAGGAAGAGGACATGGACAGACACCACAAAATCGAAAAGGTGAGCCGTAAAAACCGTACCAGTTTCACTTTTATGAAACAGCATTTCTGATCAATCTGATTTATCGGGCGGGCGGGAAAAATGACCCGCCCACCGCTCAAGCTGAAAGGATTCCCGATAGCGTAACCATTCCCGCTTTGTTCGTGTCATCAACTGATCAGATTCATGACAGCCAGCACTTTCAGCAATAATGACCAGACATTCATTGCTGCTTTCATCCGTTTCAAATACATCGTCTTTCTCCATGATGGCAACATACGCCGCGCCGGTTTCGAGTGAAAAACGTCGTCCGGTCAAATCATTCAACCACTCCACACCCGCTTGAGAGGCTGCGGGTGAAATGTCTGAAATCGCATCGTTTAAATACTGGGGGTCTATGTCTCGCTGTTGGTAGTCCATCCCTGACACCATGACACAAAGCACACTGCGACAACGCGATTCATTATGTAACACGCACAGCGCCTTATTCAGCTCCTGTTCTGATGCGCCGATCATAAAGGTCAATTGCGTGCTGCTCGCTGCAAAATGGATCAACTGCTCCTGTGTTTCACGCACTAACGGTTCTACCGCCGTTCTTAACAGACTGGAATCGGAAGTCAGATTATTAAATTGCACCCCGGTCAGCTCCATGGCCACCTGTTCTGTCGCATCCTGTAAATCATCCGATGCCACCCTATGACAAATGCCACTGCAAAACTCAATCTGCATGGATTCTTTTAACGGACAATGATCAGGGATAACAGCCACATAAGGCAGGCCTAACATTTGCGCATACCAGGCTTCCGCAATCGCCATCGCAGGCGGTGAATTACTGATCACCGGTTTGTCTGCTTCCAGGCGCCGCTGACTCAGTGCCTGCAGAAACAGTACGCGTGCCACCCGCTGACGCCAGCTGCCCACCGGATTTTGGGACTCATCCTTGAGATAAAGTTTCAGCCCGCCTGGGCGGATGACCTTAAGTTCCAGTAACGGTGTCTGCCCAGACAGTTCAGACATCAATTTCTGTTCAGCCTGCGCCACCCATAAAAGGCTGTTAACCATGTTTTACCTCATGTAACAGATTCCGGGATGTCGTCGCCTTGACCAAGTCTAGGGTGGGAGGGACTAAAGTCCATGACATAACTGTCGGTTCAACTAGGCAATATCGCGACAAGGCTGTACTATTTCATCCATTATGTGACCAAGGCTGAGACAGTTCCCTGAGAGAATGTCAGTGATTCAGCCGTCCAATCCTATTGATACCCTGCTTTCTAATACCAGCAGGCCGTGCAAGGAAAGACAGTAGCTTTGAGTGGTTTCCTGAACATTTTTCGAAAAAAATCGTCGGCGCCGAAAGAGCAGCCTGCGAACACTGCGCCCCGGCAAGCCAAGAAGCCAGGACGCCAAGGCAACCGTAGTGGCAAACCCGGTAAAAAACCGCAGTCCCGGCATCACAGGCAACGTAACAGTCCGAAACCGGCTATGACGCCATGGGATATCAGCCAGTTTGATGTGCCCGCCGAAAAAGGCAAAACCCGTTTTCACGACTTCAACCTGCCTGCTCCGCTCATGCGGGCCATCCAGGCACAGGGATTCCAATACTGCACCCCCATCCAGGCAGAAGTACTGGGCTCAACCCTGGAAGGTCAGGATGCCATCGGCAAGGCACAGACAGGCACCGGTAAAACAGCCGCCTTTCTGATTGCGACCATCAAGCAATTACTGGAAACCCCCCCGCCCGCCGAACGCTATCTGGGAGAGCCTCGCGCGGTCGTCGTCGCACCCACCCGCGAACTAGCCATCCAGATCTGTGAAGATGCCAAGGCGTTAACCCGCTATACCGACTTGCATGTCGTCATGGTGGTTGGCGGCATGGACTATGAAAAGCAGCGCAAGCATCTCCAGGAAAACTATGTTGACATCCTGATCGCCACACCGGGACGCCTGCTTGATTACCACGAGAAGCGTGATGTTTACCTGGACCTGGTGGAAACACTGGTGCTGGATGAAGCTGACCGTATGCTCGACATGGGATTCATTCCCCAGGTGCGCCGTATCGTCCGTGCGACACCGCGCCCGGGTGATCGACAAACGCTGCTGTTCTCCGCCACCTTTAATGACGATGTGATGCGTTTAGCGGAGCAATGGACCTGGCACCCGGTGCGGGTTGAAATTGAGCCTGACCATGTGGCAACGGATAACGTGGAGCAAAAGGTCTACATCGTATCCACGGAAGAAAAGTACCGAATCCTTCACAACATGATTACCCGACAGAAACTTGATCGGGTTATTGTCTTCACTAATCGACGCGACCAGACCCGACGCCTGACGGAAAAGCTGAAGAAAGACGGCATCAATTCAGACATGCTCTCCGGTGAGATTCCCCAGAACAAACGTATCCGTACCCTGGAGAATTTCAAGAACGGCAAGATCCGGGTACTGGTGGCTACTGATGTTGCCGGTCGAGGCATTCATGTGGAAGGCATCTCCCATGTCATCAACTACAACCTGCCAGAAGACCCTGAGGACTACGTCCATCGCATCGGAAGAACCGGTCGTGCCGGCGCCACCGGAATTTCTGTCAGCTTCGCCTGTGAGGACGACGCCTTCCTGATTCCCACACTGGAAGAACTGCTGGGCGACAAGCTCAAAATGACATCACCGCCTGAAGAATTGCTCAGCCACTGAAGCTGACAAGCGCCAGTTTTTCAGCATATCTCATTCGGGCACACGCACCATTTATGGTGATTGTGTGCCCCTTTCAAGACGCATCAGCCCAGCCCCGGCAAGCCCTCCAGAACGTTCTGGCAAATCCGGTCCAGACTTGTTGATTTCTTATTTCCAGAGATTATAAGCAGCGCTTGCATGCTCGCGAATCTTTATCTCATAATGAAAACAGGTCTGGGTAATATGGACTGTTACCAGGCCGGTGATCCAACCATCGAAATGGAGCTGCTAATATGCCTCGAGCAGTGAAGCTTGAATCGATCACATCCCCTCAAACAACCACCTACATACTGGACAGCAACGTTCTGATACACGATCCAAACGCTCTACTGAACTTCGACGAACACCGCGTTATCATCCCGATGACCGTCCTGGAGGAACTGGACCACCTCAAGAACAGTAAACAAACCATCGCGGCGGACTGCCGGCAAGCCATCCGGTTGATTGACAAGATTGTCGGAAGCGCCAACCCGGAAGACATTGCCCGCGGCGTCCCCATCAAGCGTGGCGAGCAGGACCCGCCCCAAGGCACGCTCTCGATTATGATGGAACACGCCAAGGATAACCTCACACACCTCTCCAATAACCTTAATGACAACCAGATAATCAACGACATCTGTCAACTGCAGAAAGCACGCCCTGACGGTGAGTTTGTACTGGTTACCAAAGACATCAACATGCGCCTCAAGGCCAGGGGCTGCGGTATTCCTGCAGAGGACTACCATAACGACCAGCAGATCTCGGACGTCAACCTGCTCAGCAAGGGTTTCCTGGAAGTGGAAGGCAGTTTCTGGGATAACATTGACCAGGTGGATACGGAACAGGCAAACGGTCGTACCTATCATACCCTTCCCCGGACCGGCATCCTGGAAGAAATCACCATCAATGAGTTCATCATTGATGAACAGGGCTTTGTTGGGCGGGTCATCCAGGCGACAGACGACAAAATCAGGCTATTACATCTGTCAGAGGAAAGCCTGATGAACCAGAAAGCCTGGGGATTGCAGCCACTGGACATCTACCAGGCCACGGCCCTGCACCTGTTGCTTGATCCCGATATACAGCTGGTCAACCTGAATGGCCCGGCCGGTTCCGGTAAAACCATCCTGGCCCTCGCAGCGGCCATTGAAATGACCGTCGCATCCAAACAATACCGGCGCATCATCGCCACCCGCAGCACGCGCGGACTGGATGAAGATATCGGTTATCTGCCGGGTACTGAACAGGAAAAAATGGAGCCCTGGTTAGGTGCAATCACAGACAACATGGAGGCACTGCACCGGGATGACGAAAACACCAATGGCAGTGTGGACTACATCCTCAACCAGGTACCGATTCACTTCAAATCACTGAACTACATACGGGGAAGAAGTTTCCAGGAGAGCCTGATCATCATTGATGAGTGCCAGAACCTGACACCGCACCAGATGAAAACCATCATCACCCGTGCAGGCATGGGCACCAAGGTGATCTGCCTGGGCAACCTGGCCCAGATTGATACGCCTTACCTGAGCCCAACGAGTTCCGGACTGACCTACCTGACAGGCCGCTTCCGGGGTTTCGAATTTGGTGGAATGGTGCAACTGGAAGGGGTTCCCCGCTCTGCGCTGGCAGCCTTCGCGGAAGAAAACCTGTAATTGATACGTTGCAGAAACAAACAAGGCCTGATGAGTGAATCATCAGGCCTTTTTATTAAGACGACGCAACCAGGTCAGGTATACATTGCCTCAATTTCCTTGCCAAAGCGTTCCATGATCACTTTTCTTCTCAGCTTCAGCGTTGGCGTCATTTCACCAAGATCGAGTGAGAACTCCCGCGGCAACAACGTAAATTTCTTCACTTTCTCAAAACGGGCCAATTCCTTCTGCAGGCTTTCCAGACGATGGTGAAACAGATCCTGAATTGACTGGTGCCGAATCAGGTCCATCCGCGATTCGAACTTCAAGCCCATGGATCGCGCATACTCTTCCAGCGCTTCATAAGCCGGCACAATCAAGGCAGACACAAATTTCCTGGCATCCGCAATAATCGCCACCTGCTCAACAAAGTGATCGCGGACAATAGCCCCTTCAATCACCTGGGGCGCAACATACTTGCCACCGGACGTTTTCATCAGTTCCTTGATGCGCTCGGTCATGACAAGGTTGCCCTGAGCATCAATATACCCGGCATCCCCCGTGCGGAACCAGCCATCGATAAACGCTTCACGGGTTGCTTCAGGTTTACGGTAATACCCCCTCATCACGGTACCACCGCGCACCTGGATTTCATTATCGGCGCCGATTCTGATGTCAACTTCAGGCAATGGTTTACCAATCGAGCCCAACTCAATGGCATCATCGTAACAACTGACGGTGGCCGTTGTTTCTGTCAAACCATAGCCGTATTTGATATTCAGGCCTATGACCTGGAAAAACAGGTTGATGTCGTCTGCCAGCCTGGCGCCCGCACATGGGAAGAAGCGTACTCTTCCACCCACAAGGGCCCGTAATTTCTGTAATACCAGTTTTTCGGCAATCGCATGCGTCAGGCGAAGCCCCGGTGTCACCCACTGGCCCGACTGCCGACGCAGAAAATAGCGTTCCCCTGTCGCCAGCGCCCAGTTGAACAATCGCTTTCTGAAAGGCGTTGCCTGCTCAACCCGGGCCAGTATCGCCGAATGGATTTTCTCGTAGAAACGCGGCACAGCACACATGACGGTTGGACGCACCGCTGTCAGTGCTTCCCTGACAGCCGCAGGATCACGTATATAAGCGTTGGTAGCGCCCCGGTACATAACGTAAAACGTCCAGGCTCTTTCAAACACATGACTAAGGGGAAGGAAACAGAGCGAAACATCCGCATCTGTCAGCAATAACCGCTGATCATGGAGGCGGAGAGCCGTGCCAAAATTCCGATAATCCAGCATCACCCCCTTGGGCTCCCCCGTCGTGCCTGAGGTATAAATCAGGGTAACCAGGTCATCCATAGCACAGGTATCAACCCGCTCTGTCAGCAGATCACGGAAAGCGGCCGTTGTTGCACTCCCGACAAAATCGCCAAGATAAACGGCTTGCGGACAGCCATCAATAGACACCGCAGGATCCAGTACGACAATCTTCTTCAATGATGACTCGGCTGAGAGAAGTGATACGGCCTTATCAAACTGCTCCTGCTCACCCACAAACAGGATACTGGCCTCAGCATCATTAATGATATATTCAGCCTGCCCGGTCGTGCTGGTTGGATAAATCGGTACTGTCACCGCCCGACATGACAGGATAGCCAGGTCAGCCATCGTCCACTCGGGCATGTTGCGGGCAAATATCGCCACTTTACCCTGAACATCCACCCCTTCCCGCAACAAAGCACAGGCCAGTTCATCAACATGATGGCCAAATTGTTGCCAGGTGATGGTTTTCCAGGACCGTCCTTGTTGGTATTTGATGGCAATTCTGTCACGATATTGGCTGACGCGTTCACGAAACAGTCGAACCAGGTGCCAGTCTGTCACACTTTGCATGAAGTATTCCGGAATATCCGCTCGAATTGAGCGGACGCAAGTCTGTCGTGTAGGGATAATACGGTCAATACGGTCTGAGCGCAGGTACACAACCTTTTTCGACTAAAAATAATCCCAAACAACCCATAAAAGATTATTTTTTAATAAATAAATAAAATTTGATTAATAATAGACATAACAAAGTCAAAAGCCACAAAGCTACCGCCATTCAAAAACCACTAGGATTAATTAATAACACCATTATTTGTGGGACAGGGGCATGAAAAGTAACATTCAAAAAGGATTCACACTCATTGAATTAATGATTGTGATCGCCATTATCGGATTGCTATCGGCTGTTGCCATTCCCGCCTATCAAAATTATGTCGCACGGGCCAAAATCACTGAAGGGCTGGCTTTGGCTGGCGGCTTCAAGCAGCAATCCATGGAATACTTCAGCAGTGCTGGCAGCTGGCCAACCACCGTTGGTGATTTAGGCATCAATGATGATGGTGACGGATATATTCATTATCCAGAACATATGCATGTTGATCATGTTTTTCTTGGCGGCGGTCATGTCTATGTAAGATTTGATGAAAGCCTCAATCATGCAAGTATGTTGTTATTTGCAGATTCATTAACGTCCAACAGTAACGTCGTCAAGTGGCGCTGCATTCCCGCTCACCCTGACGCCCTGGACGTATGGAAGAAATTAGAACTGGATTATGCCATGCCCAGCGAAGAGGACCAGTTAAAAGCATACAACTACTTCCCGGGTGTCTGCAGGAATAACCTGGACGAAGCCATTGAAACATGGGAAGTACAAAATCAGTTAGTGGAAACATCCAAAACAAATACAGGCACACCACCTGTACGTACCCCTTCATCTACACCTGCAACAACTACAACAACTACAACAACTACAAATTCAAAACCTTTGCCTACCGTTGCTAAACAACTTTCACCTACAGCTTACACTCCATCCGGACCGGGGCAACCCTGGGTAAACCCATTAGACGGTTACTATGTTGGCCAGGAAGGTGGCTGGCCGGGAGGCTGTTCGGATTATGAATGGGCTAACTGGGGGGGGACAATTGGCTATTGCATACAAAACAGAATCGTTTCAATGGAGGCATTTCTGGACTGGGCTGAATTCAGGCCAGATGCACTCGCGAAACACCAGGAGGTCATACAAGATATCAAAGATTCTGGATACGGTAGCCACATACCTGACGCGTACAATACGCCATAACCAGTATCAACAAATGATCATCTGCGGTCTTTTCAGTCAGATGGGATTCCTCAACATTATCAACACGCTGAAGTGTTACAATTAATATCCGTGGAGGCCCTTTTCAAAAAGCGCCTCCACACGTACAAATTACGATACGTATAACCAGGCACCAACATAGCACGCTCAAAAAGCCGTTAGTCACTGTCCTGACTGTTGATCATCAATAAATATCCACACCCTTATGGTTCGATATTTTGTAATCTTTCTAAAAAACATTTACCTTCCTGCTTTTTAAACAGCTCAATGATATATCCTGACACGCCACTCCCCGTTATCTTTCGTGATGATCACCTGATAGCCATCAACAAACCCAGCGGACTGCTGGTACACCGCTCCATGATTGACCGGCATGAAACCCGCTTTGCCCTGCAAATGGTGCGGGACCAGGTTGGCCAACGGGTTTACCCTTTACACCGCCTCGATAAACCCACTTCCGGTGTTCTGTTGTTCGCTTTTTCCCCGGACATTGCAAAACTGGCGGGTGAGCAGTTCCAGTCCCATTCCATACAAAAAACCTATCTGGCCATTGTTCGTGGCATAACGCCAGAAGAAGGGATTATTGATCATCCGCTAAAAGAGCAGCTGGATAAAATGACGGACCAACGGGCTGACCAGAATAAACCCGCCCAGGAAGCAATCACCCGCTTTCACCGTCTGAATACCGTCGAACTCCCCGTGAGTATCGACCGTTATCCAACGTCCCGGTATTCACTCGTTGTCGCTTACCCTGAAACGGGTCGCAAACATCAGATAAGACGACATATGAAACATATCTCCCATCCCATCATTGGCGATGCCAAGCACGGCAAGGGAAAACATAATCGTTATTTTGCTGAATCGCTGGGAGCCGGGCGACTGCTACTGGCCTGTACGGAAATGCAATTAACCCACCCTGTCACCGGCGAGCCTCTGCTGATACAGGCTCCACTGGATCCGGTGATGTCACAACTCATTAAACGCTTTCAGTGGGAAGACAGCATCCCACAGCAATGGTTGGAAAAGGCTTAACCTGACACTGCCGAAAGACTACAGTCCCCCACTTGCCTTAATACTGAGATAATGATTAACCAGAGTCACCGGCAACATTGCAGGTAAAACATCCGCCATAACAACCCCCGTGGAACCGACCTGCCGCAATGCCTGTTGACGTTCCCGGAGATAGCGGGAAGTACCACAAAAAGCCAATGCCTGGTCAAATGACTGCACCGGTTGAGATAAGAGTTGATCAAGCTGCCTTTCCCTCAGGCTGGCTAACATCACCTGGTGGCTACCGGACAAGAGCCGGATAGCCGCCAGCAAGTCATCAGTCCCCTCGTCACGGACATTCGTGATAATAACGACCAGCGCATGCTTGCGATGACGCCTCATCAACTGTTCAGCAGCCAGTAAATAATCGCTGTTCTCTGTTGTACTGTGCAGGTCATAAACCTGGTTCAGCAACAGGTTCATGGCGGTATGCCCTTTTAACGGTGACACCCAGCGTTCAGCACCCGCTATGCTCATCATACCGACAGCATCGCCCTGGCGCAGGGCCATCCATGCAGTGACAAGCATTGCATTCAACGCATGATCAAAATGACTGCGGTCATCTTCTTTAACTCTCATTCGTCGACCACAATCCAACAGGAAGATCACATCCTGATCTTTTTCGGACTGGTATTCACGGGAAATCAATCGTGCCTGCCTTGCACTGGCTCGCCAGTCAACCTGCCTCAAAACATCGCCCTGTTGAAATTCACGTAGCTGGTGAAAATCCAGCCCCTGCCCACGACGCTGGACAACATGCGCCCCCATACTCGCCAGCTGCTGTTCCATTGTCAGTATTCTACTGTCCAGAACAGGTTTGAAATTCGGGTAGACCTTCACTGCCTGCGCATGACATGCCTGCTGACGCAGTTCCCATAACTGCAAGACACTGGTGATGCGTATATCAATGCCCCCTAAATGGAACAGACCACGAAGACCTGGGTAAACAGGGTAGTGAATAATTCTTTTATATCCTGCCTTCAGAACTATCGTCACGGGTAAATTATCAGCAACAAACCCTTCTGCCAGCTGGTCCGTGATGGTACACCGTATCTCCCTTTTAGAAGGATTCTCCAAAATAAGAGAAGCAGTATTAGCGACACCGACAGACAGATTGCCTGGCAATTGACGCTTAACTATTAACGGGCTGACCGGCCGGCTGAGCACCAGGTCAACCACCAGTGCCAGCGCAATCATGCCCCCCATTCCCCACCAGGCAGCAATGACGACATCTGCCATCCCGACAGACAAAAAATACCGGGCCAGTGCGGGGAAAAAAGACAGACATAGCCAACACAGCAGCAGTGTTATCAGTTTCCTTGACGGTCTCATAGGCGAGGGGCTTCTATATCATCCATCATCTCTGCCAGCAGGTAATCGGCAGTCACCCCCTCAATGGCCATATCGACAGACAAGGCCACCCGGTGTCGCATAACCGGAATAGCCATCGCTTTGACATCATCCGGCAGCACATAACTGCGCTGGTGAAGCAGAGCGTACGCACGTGCGCATTTCACCAGTGCAATGCAGGCCCGGGTTCCGGCGCCGCGGGAGAAAACAGGCCGCTCCCGCGTCGCCCTGACCAGCCTGACGGCATAGGCTACCACCTGATCATCAACCGACACCCTTGATGCAGCACTCTGAAGCCTCTGCATATCATTGGCAGTTAACAGCGATTCGGATGGCTTATCCGAATGATTGTTTTCCTCGATACCGGTCACCTGACGGGTAAGCGCCAGCTCATCCTCCATACCCGGATAACCGATAAACACTTTCAGCAGAAAACGGTCCAGCTCCGCTTCCGGCAAGGGATAGGTGCCTTCCTGCTCAATCGGATTCTGGGTCGCCATAACCATGAAAGGTTCCGGTACCGATTGCGCACGCCCCTCAATCGTCACCTGATGCTCTTCCATCACCTCAAGCAGTGCTGCCTGGGTTTTCGCCGGTGAACGGTTAATCTCATCCGCCAGTAACAGGTTCGTGAATACAGGCCCGCGCCGAATCCGGAATTCGCCTTCTTTCATGTTGTACAGCACATGCCCGGTCACATCTGCAGGCATCAGGTCAGGGGTAAACTGGATTCGCCGGCACTCACCATCAAAAGACCGGGCAAGGGTTCGAACCAACAGTGTCTTGCCCAAACCTGGCACCCCCTCAACCAGTACGTGTCCTTTTGCCAACAAGGCCACCAGCACCTGATCAATGACTTCCGGCTGTCCAATAACAACCTGGTTGATACGCTGGCGAAGGCCCCCCAGCTTTTCCAGCAACGGTTGGGCATCATGCCTTTCTGTCCCCGGTTCCGTATTCTCTGTCATAACGACTCCCTGATTTTTTGTAATAGCGCTACCTGGCGGACAAACGCTGTTTCATTCATTTTGTCGGGAACAGACATAGCCAGACGTATTTCCCCTGTCGTCGAACCTGTTCTTTCCGCCAGAAAACAATAAAGTTTATTTTCGTCTGATTGATGATCTGGATAACGCTGGTGTGCCTTTTTGACAATCTCCTGCTGAAGCGGTTCCAGCAAGGCCGCATAGCGTTGATGACGCCAGAGAAAATCAGCCGCTGCACGGATATGTTCAGAGATCGCCCGTCGCCGACTAAAGTCTGGTTCCTGCACCGCACCAAAACGCCGTGACCGGTAAACCAGCCAGGCCACTAACAAGACACCTGTCGCAATCACCAGTTCAGGCGCTGCCTGCCAGACCATGGTTGTCAATGGTGGCATCCGGGTGCCCCGAACAATGCGTACCGTTTGTTCATCCCCCACCCTGCGACTGGATAATGCATGCAGCAGATAAGCATGATCAAACTGGTCAATCCGCTTTGAATGCCAGATACCACTATCCGAGATGATGGTCAGGAGACCTTCTCCAACCTGAAACTGAATAAAATGTACGCCGGTATCACTGCCAGCCTGGTATAACGCCAAGTGTTTGTTGACCGACGCATCGCTCGCTTGCTGATCAGCTTGATAATCGAGGATGAAATCAGGAGAGAAATGAACTGCCACTGGTTCAGAAGCATCCTCAAACAGTATCTGGGTCAGTTGTTCCGGAGGAATCAACGATGTACTGTCTGAAGCCTGCTCTATAATCGCAGCCAGCTCATTGGCAGGAGGATGATTCGGCCCATCCGGTTTTAGTTCAGTGGTCGCGGGTTTAATACGACTGATAGCATAGGGCGCCAATAACACATGTTGTTCCAGCCTGCTGGCTTCCGGTGCCTCAACGATCAGATGCCCACCCTGTAACAACCACGCCTCCAGCAGTTTACTGCGAGATTCGGAACGTACTATTTCAGCCTGACTGATTAACAACGTCGAGACTGCTGACAAGTCATTCAGAATCCCTGCATTGTCATGACTTTGGACGTCATAACCGATTTGTGTCAGGTAATGCTCTGCCGCAAGAAAAGGATTTAGTCGGGCTTCACGACTGAAACCAAGATCAATGGTTTTTTCCCAGGGTTCAAAGAAGGTTTTGAAACCGTAGACGCCCAAAACCATCAGCAGTACGACAACGCTGATAATCACCCGTCGTTTAGCCACGGCAGAACACCTCCCGCCACTGCTGGCATAAAACCTCAAACTGTTGTTGTTCTATTCGTTGATGGCCATACGCAAGACGTTGCCAGTCCGTCGTTAAATTGTGCATGTAGGCATGCAGTCTGTGGTCCGGGAGACCAGCCACTAAAGCCACACACTCCTGTTCAGTATGCCCACAGGTCAACGGGACAGAAAAGCTGTGTATCAACCTCGACAGGCTCGCCCGGTAGAGCAGCCCCATGGCCGCCCTGTGATCACCGTCATGCCAAAGCGTTTCTGCTGTAGACGGCACATCGTCAGGCAGGCTCTCCGGACGCACATCCATCCCGGCCAGCACATCCGGCGCCGGTGACTTTGGTGTCCCTGAATGAATGACTGTCAGCAGGCTGGCAAAATGTTTTCGATAAAAATACAACAGATAAACAACGACAATGGCCAGTATCATCCATAACAACACCTCCAACACAACCGCCATGCCTTGCTGAAACGGGTGAAGTTTATTACTCCAGTCGTATAGCCATTGCAAAAAATCGGCAGCCCACGAATCATTGGTCGATTCTGGCTCCTCTTCAGTGATGTTTTTTAGACGCCACCCCCGCTTAGTCTCCTGCTGGTGAAAAGCCTCTCCTGCCAGAACGGACTGAATGAGTTCCCGGGACTCCATTTGCCCAATTTCATGCTGCGGAAAAGATGAAGCCGTCATGGATGAACGAGCCCATGCTGGCTCCGGCGTAATCAGGTACAGGGCCGCGACCAACGAAGCAGCGAGAAAAGCCAGACCTCTCAGTGTTGCCGGGCCTTTCGCGCGCTTTGTCTCATCAAAGCGCTGGGCCATCGCCCGAAAACGAATCTCGATATCCCAGCCTTCCAACTCAATGCGCCGATTAATGTACAGCGCAAAACCTGCCATGGTGTAAAAGGGCGCCACCAGCGACATGACAAGCCACCCCAGCAGATTCGTCACAATTAACCACCACAGGGGGGCATCGGAGCTGTACCACTCAAACCCGACACTGCCGGGAAGAAACGACAACAGAAGAAATGCAAACCCCATTGAGAAAATGGCTTCCATATGCGCGCAAACGATGGTTAACCAGGCTGAGCTGCCACCCTCCCGTTGATCCAGCACGCCTATACGCTGTCGCCGACGTTTACCGGTCAGTTTCTCAAGGGCAGTCACAGGCATGACAAATGAACGCCCCGGACTGAAGCGTCGCCAGGTCAACCAGGCAAACCCGTCGGC
Source organism: Kistimonas ophiarachnellae (assembly GCF_057552235.1). Lineage (NCBI taxonomy): Bacteria > Pseudomonadati > Pseudomonadota > Gammaproteobacteria > Oceanospirillales > Endozoicomonadaceae > Kistimonas > Kistimonas ophiarachnellae. The sequence goes on from NZ_BAAJPA010000007.1 coordinate 193,142, forward strand.
CCTTAACATCCCAGGCATTGCCCTTATCCCGGCACGGGCTGTGACGGTTTCACCAAACAGCAGACGACTGCCAATATACAGTGGCGCGCAATCCCACAGGGGTTTGAACCACCAGACCAGCAACAGTGCAAGCCATTGACGCTCCCCGACCAGAAGACTGGCGACCAGAAACAGGACACCGCTCGGGATCAACCAGGCCAGAAAAAGGGCGCGCCACCATTGCCTGGCGAGGACAAAGCCCAGATCCATGGCCTCATAACGACTACGCAGTCGCGGACGAATACTAAGCTGACCGAGATCCACGCTGCCTCCATGCTGCTGACAATGAATACAGAAAAACCATCATCCAGAAAACGGCGCCCACCGCATACTTAACCGAAGAGGGAATGGTGGCGCTGGAAGACCAGAAGGCTTCAAGGAAGGCTGCCAGCAACAACATCAGTGTTGTGCCATAAATCAGCCACACAGCCTCCCTGGCAGCAAGGCGCAGAGCCGTCAACCGCCGGTATGGTCCGGGGTCAATCAACGCCAAACCCAAACGCAGACCGGCGGCGCCACTGAATACGATGGCTGTCAGTTCAAACGCACCATGACCAACAACAAACGGGAAAAAGGTTTCACCAAAACCCAAATGGGCTATATGGCCCGCGACACCACCAATCGCCAGACCGTTATAAACCAGGTAAAACAGACTGCCGAGGCCAAACAACAGCCCACCCGCAAAAACCTGGAAACTGATACCAATATTGTTCTTGATGTAATAACCAAACATATAGAGATCAGTATCGGAGGCCCGTTCACGCCCCAAGACAGAATTCGCCGGATCATAGATAGTCTCAAAGTGCCAGACATCTTCAGGCGGCATCAAGGTATAAATCAGTTCATTATTGACCAGGCAACCCATAAACATGGCCAGCCCGGGCAGAAGAAAAAAGGCAGCCGACAAACCAATTAACCGGGCATTGGCGCGTAAGGCCTCGGGAAACCCCAGGAACAGGAAATGGACTATCTGATGCCGTAAACGCTGAGGGTGTTGATACAGCACATGATGCAATTCCAGCGCCAGCCGGTTCAGCCGCCCGACCAGTTCAGGGCTATAACCCCTGGAGCGTGCTAACGCACAATGATGACAAAGCTGGCGATACAACGGCACAACCTGTTCAGCCGAAATAGTCTCTTTCGACCCCTTTGGTGACGTTTTGCCGCCAGTCCGGGTCATCCAGTTTTCCAGGGTCACCCAACCGGGGTTATACCGTGTTTCAAAATCCTGCTGTTTCACTGCCGTTTACCCGATAACCACAACCCCATACCCTGAAGCCTGGCAACACTGTCTTCTTTATCATCGTGTGTAACGCCCAGCAGAATATTAGCCAATTCCTCTTGCCGGGCAGGACTCAGTGAAGCATGACGCCTCGCAAAGCTCATCAGGGCAACCTGCTCATCCATATCCAGGGATCTTGATGGGGGCACCGGCCGACAATCCGGTAATTCCCCCTGTGCTTTTTCCGCAGGCCGATAGACAACCAGTGTTCCTGCGGCCAAATCCCCCAGCCGTTGAAAGCGACGGGTCAAGACCAGGCTGACGACTCCGGCACAATAGAGAAACGGTAAGAAATCGACACTTCTCAGCAGGTTTCGAATAACAGACGGTCCCAACGCCACAGGCGTGAGGTCATCATTGACGACGACCAGCCCAAACGCTTTTTTCCCCGGTGTCTGCCCGCCACGACAGACTTCAAAAACGACAGGGTAAAACCATTCGAGCAGAAACAGCACCACCAGAAACAAGCCTGTTCCCGTCTGCCCTGCCAATGAAAGAGCGATCAAAACAGCAATGACAATGATGAATCGAAACAACAGATCCAGGGCAAAGGCCAGTGCACGGGGAACAACCCCCGCGACTTCAGCCTGAAGGTCAATAGACTCAGGGGTTTCCACCCGACAGGTGGTATCCAGCAGCTGGCGCATATCAGGCAGGCGTCTGGCTGCTGCAGCCGAAAATATTCCGGTATAAAACCCCGAATGCAATCACCGACATGGGCGCGGTCCAGATCAGACCAATTCCCAGCGGAATCATCGCAACAAGATTGATCAGCAGCAGCACCAGCATCAGCCCAAACACAGAGAACCACCGTTTGGTGATGGCTTTCCTGGAGGCTTCCAGCGCCTGCCAGAAGCCCAGGTTTTTATCCACCATCAAAGGCACGGCAAGCAGGTAAGCAACCGCCAGGTAAATACCCGGCAGCACGAACAATACCAGGCCGAGCAAAACCAGGAGGGTCGTCACGATGCTTAACAACAGCAGCGGCAATGTACAGGTGAAGCAAGACAGCACCTGACCCGCCTGTATCGGTGCATCGACTGCACGACGCACGCCCATCATATACAGCCCTGCCCATAGGGGCGTACTGACAGCCATCAACGCCAGCTGGGTAACAATCCCCACCCCCACGCTGGCGGGCAACAGGGCAGTGACAACCGAGATAACCAGCATCGCGATAAAGTAAATGATGAAATAAATCGCCATCGCCAGGAGCAACGTCCATTTGGCGCCACGGGTTTTCGCCCAGGCTTCACCGAGGGTTTCACCAATGGAAAAGGCATATTCGCCCGCGACACCTTTTTCCAGGGAGCCGTGCCCCTCTATGTCAGGCTGTCGGCTGAGATCAGACTCCGGCGCTTCATAAATGGACGACATGCTGATTCCTTCTGCATCTTTATCAGTTATGAATGGTTGGCAAAATCAAATCAGCACAAGGATAACGACTTGGGGAACCATCAACAAGAACATCGCCAGCATTATCCTGTTCCCTCCATGCCATGAAAGGAACCGGCTTTAGCACCCGGATTACATCACCATGCCTGCCAACAGGTAACCTATCGAACAGGCCACAATGACGCCAATCAGACCCGGCGCCATAAAGCTGTGGTTAAAATAATATTTCCCGATACGCGTCGTTCCGGTGACATCAAAATTGCAGGTTGCAATGTCTGACGGATAATTGGGAATAAAAAAGTAACCATAGACTGATGGCATAATCCCGATCAACAACTGCGGCGGCAACCCCATCCCCATCGCAACCGGCAACATCATCCGCGCTGTCGCCGCCTGGCTGTTGATCACAACCGATACGGTGAACATAGCCAATGCGATCGTCCAGGGATACGCATGCACCATCTCCGTGATACCCGCCTTGAAAGAGGGCATGGCATACTGGAAATAGGTATCGCTCATCCAGGCGATACCGTAGATGGCAATCGCCGCCACCATACCGGATTTGAACACAACGCCTTCCGGCACACGGGCAACCGGCGTATCCGTTCCCAGGAGAATCAAGCCGCCAAATGCCAGCATCATCATCTGGATAATCACCGACATACTGATGGCATGACCGTTAATCGTCCGCACTTCGGGGAACATGGCAATCACCACAATACTGCCCAGGGCCGCCAAAAAGAGCAGCACGGCATGTCGTGCTGATGCGGGCAATGTCTCATCCAGTGTCGTTGAGGTGGTTGAGAGGATCTTGTCGCGCCAGAGCGGATCCTGCATACGACGCTGGTATTCAGGATCATTCTCCAGTTCCAACCCGCGTCGCATACTGTAAATAGAAAGTACCAGTACACCGCACAACGTTGCGGGCATTAACACGCTCAGAATCGTCAGCAGCGTGATGGAACCATCCACACCCGACATTTGAGCCAGGTAATAAACCACTGCCGCAGAAATCGGGCTTGCCGTGATCCCCATCTGCGAAGCGATAGACGACGCAGCCATGGGACGCTCCGGGCGAATGCCGTTTTTCAGCGCCACATCACCGATGATCGGCATAACCGAATAAACAGCATGACCGGTTCCCAGCATCAGCGTCATGGTGTAGGCCACCAGCGGTCCCAGCAGCGTGATGTGTCTGGGATTATTCCGGAGAATCCGTTCCGCCACCTGCAGCATATACTTGAGTCCGCCCGCAGCCTCCAGTATGGCGGCACAGGTAACGACAGCCATGATGATCAACATGACACTCACCGGCGGCGACGTCGGAGGCATCCTGAAAACAAACACCTCGATGACCAGTCCAATACCCGATACCACACCCAGGCCAATACCGCCTTTCCTGCTGCCCAGGTAAAGCATCAGCAACAGGAAAAGAAACTGCAGAACAAGCACACTAACCCCCAATATCCCTTGAGAAAGAAAAAGCCGGTTCAAAATGAACATCCCGGATGCTCCCTGTGAACCGGCTTGCGAAGGGCCGTTATTGTGCGCTGATCAACCTGACACTGTGTTGACAGTCATCAAAACCTTACAGATCTAACGGTTACCATGGGTCACATTGCGTTTCCCTGTTTTATCCACACACGGTCAGTGAAACTTTTTCTAACAAATCCCTGTCTATAATTACATGTTATTTATCCCGTGGTTAACGTGCACATGAGCAACCGGAACACCTTTCAGATTCTCAGCGTCATAGCTTTATTGTTCTTCAATCCCCTGATGGCTGCTGAAACCCTCGTAACCTTATATAACGTGAATGAGCAGGGTACTGCCGCTGAAGCAGGCACTGTCAGTATTGTTGAAACACCCTACGGGCTTTTGTTCCAGCCGGCTCTTACGGATTTACCCAGCGGGTATCATGGTTTCCATATCCATGAAAATCCAAATTGCGGGCCCAGCGAAAAAGAGGGTAAAACCATTCCGGCCGGTGCAGCCGGGGGGCATTTTGATCCTGACAACAGTGGCTCCCATGAAGGCCCCTACGGTAACGGCCATCGCGGCGATCTTCCGGCGCTGGTCGTCAGCCCGCAGGGGATTGCGGATTACAGTGTTCTGGCTCCACGCCTCAAACGCATCCGGGAAATCACCGGTCACGCACTGATGGTACACGTTGGCGGTGACAACTACGCCGACAAACCCTCTCCCCTGGGCGGTGGCGGCGCGCGGATGCTGTGCGGCGTGATTCGGTAACCTGGTCATATAACCGTTTGGTTAGTCACACTATCAGCCTGATAAAGCATTTCAATCCGGGTGTGGATAGCTGGAAGACCAGTGCTGGTTTACAATCCCGTACTAAAGCACCATAACCCCGGATACCGCTTATGCTTATTGTCATTTCGCCCGCCAAAACCCTGGATTATGACACCCCGCCGGTCACCACCGATTACACAACACCGGATTTCCTGACCGATTCCGCTGAACTGATCAACCAGCTGCGCACTTTGAGCCCGGCTGATATCGCCAACCTGATGAGCATCAGCGACAAACTGGCCGGTCTCAACGCCGCACGGTTTGAAGCCTGGCAAACGCCATTTTCACCCGAAAACGCCAAGCAGGCCGTGTTGGCTTTCAAGGGTGATGTCTATACAGGGTTGGATGCCGAGACGCTTTCCGCTGACGACTTTGCGTTTGCCCAGAATCATCTGCGGATACTGTCCGGCCTTTATGGGTTGCTACGACCACTGGACCTGATGCAGGCCTACCGCCTGGAAATGGGTACCCGTTTTGCGAATACCCGTGGCAAGGATCTCTACACTTTCTGGGGCAACCGTATCACGGAAAAACTCAACCAGGAGGTGCAGCAGCAAACGGATAATGTGCTGGTCAATCTCGCCTCCAATGAATACTTCAAGGCTGTCAAACCCGCCGCGTTCGATGGTGAAGTGTTCACCCCGGTTTTCAAGGATTTGAAAAACGGCCAGTACAAAATCATCAGTTTCTATGCGAAGAAAGCGCGGGGATTAATGGTTCGCTACATTATCGACAACAAGATTACCCGAGTCGAAGACCTGAAGGGGTTTGATTACGAAGGCTACGCCTTTAGTGCCGATATGAGCCAGGGTAATGAGTGGGTCTTTACCCGGGATGAAGCCTGAAGATACCGGGAAACGCGCCGGCCTTTAACGCCAGCGCGTATATAACTTAACCTGCCTTTCTTACAGCTGGCTGGCCCATTCAATGGCCCAGGGTACGGCAATTTCTTCCGGTGATGCGGTTTCACAGGCATCAATCATCAATGGCTCAGATACCCGTTTAGCCGTCAGCTCTGCCAGCAGTTCATCCATCTGTTTTCCACCGCCACAATAGGTATCACCATAAGAACTGTCACCCAGTGCGATAATGCCGTAAACCAGGTGACCCAACAGAGGAAACCGCTCTTTTAACTCAAGGTATACCGGTTGCAGATTGTCCGGCAGATCCCCCTGCCCCGTGGTTGACGTGCAAACCAGAACGGCGTCAGCGCCATCCCTGAGTACCGCATCCATTCCCTCAGCCTTGATCACCGTATGCCCGGCCTGCTCCAGGGCTGCCTTAACGTCTGTGGCAACAGCTTCCGCCGTTCCATAGACACTGCCTGTCAGTAGCTTGATGATTGCCATTTTTACCCTGTTTTTTTCTGACTATTCCTGCAGGAACCTGGTCTACTCCCCGCTCCTGCAGGGCAGTGTATAACAGAGCCCCCCGACACTGAAGAACCGTAATGTCAGTTTCGCTTTACAGTCGATGCGTCAGGGATACGACCAGTACATTGGCGCTCACCTTGTACTTGGCTTTATAAGATGCGCCTTTCTCGTTTATCACGCCATTGGGTTCATATTCATGCTCGTTGACATTGACATTCTTTTTGAACATATGGCCGTAGGCCAGATCCAGGGTATAGTCCGGCGCTGGCTGATAACGGGCGCCAATGGTCAGCCATTCGCGGTCAACATCCGGTATCCGCATGGTGCGCCACGCGGTGCCGACCGGCGATTTGTCGTAGCCGTACCCGGCTCTCAGTAACCATGCCTGGCTGTAGCGATAAGCGGCGCCGATAGACCAGGCCCAGACATCGCTCCAGTTTTCCGGGGTGTAGGATGCGACGCCGCCGGGTTTCCCGGCCAATGGGCCACTTTCGTCAATCGCCTTGATTTCATCGAACCGGCTCCAGCGGGTCCAGACCGCGCCCGCCATCAGCATCCAGTGATCATCCAGCCTGTGGGTGCCGCTGATCTCCAGTTTTTCAGGCAGCGTTAATTTGATATGCCCATCAACTTCCTGACTCACAGGCCCCGGTGTTGGTAGCGGCAGGGCGCCATTGAGTTTCAACTTGCCTTCAATCTTGTAGTCAATATCCGCGGTATAGGCTATTCCGATGGTAGTGGCGTCCGTCGGTTGCCATAACATGCCGACATTCCAGCCAAACCCCCAGTCATCCCCGGTCATTTTGGAGCGGGCGTTTAAATCGCCCTGCTCTATGCCCTTGACCTGCGTCAGCTCCCCTTCCAGGTAAGACACCACCAGGCCAAAGCCAACCGCCAGGTCTTCACAGAGCTTCCAGGAAACGGTGGGTTGCAGGTTCAGCGTGACAATTTCGGTCTTCAGGGCCAGGTAGCGACCGACAAAATCCCCGTCATATTCCGTCAGGGCGGCGTAGGGTACGTGGAAACCCAGGCCGACGCTCACCTCGTCATTCACCGGTCGGCTGACAAAACCAAACGGCACGCCCTGCGGACTGATGAAGTCGCCACGGTCGGGCCCCGTAACGGGTTGACCGCCGCCGTCCTTACCTTCCGCACGCGTATACTCGCCGTCAGGCGCGATCAGTCCCGCGCCGAGGGTAAACTGGGCGTGATCCAGAAAAGCGATGCCGGCAGGATTCGCCACCATGATCGACGCATCCTCCGGATTCGCCGCCCGCCCGGCATAGGCCGTGCCGGCAGCCCCCGCCGAGGTCTCATTGAGGGAAAAGCCCGCAGCGATGACATTGCCCGCCACACAACTGCCAATGAGCAAGAGCCCGCCTTTCACTGCATCATCAAACCACCCGGAATTCATCACTATCCCCACGCAAAGGCGTATAGCCTGACTTTGAAATGCTTGTTTATTTAGTTGGGGAATGCGGTTCTGTCACGTTTTTGGGGAAGTTTCCCATTATCGGGCGATGTCGCCGATACGGCTTGCCACTTGAAAATGGTTTGAACCTTATGTTCGATTGTCGGCTATACATGGAGGGGCGCGCTGACAGGAGGCCTGAAGCATGCCGCCAACCTGACGATTTCCGCCATCACGGCGCTGGAGCTGCGTCGCGGCGTGCATGCACTACCGGCTTCTTCGGAAAGAGGCTGTGGATCAGTCAGTGAACGCGCTGATCGGGAGTGTGTCCGTGGCGCCCTTTGACGTGTCAGCCGCTACCGAATATGGCGATTTATGGGAAACATTAAAAATGGAAGGACGGCTGATAGGCCCAGCGACCTGATGATTGGCGCCCATGCCCGCGCCGGTGGTTTTACGCGGGTGACCAATAATCTCAGGGAGTTTAAGCGGGTTGAGAACCTGGCCGTTGAAGACTGGAGCGAGATGACGCTGAATTGAGGGTTAATGGCGGGCGTGATGTTTTGTCACGTCTTTTGAAATTGATGGGGAAACGGCGGATAAAAATATCCCCACAACCGGGTGTGGGGATATTTCGGGACTCAGTGGGCTATTAGAAGCGGCGAGTCAGGGAGACCATCAGGACGTGAGCGCTCATTTCATACTCACCCTTGAAGTTGGTTCCAGTTTTATCACCAGTTTCCGGATCATGCTCATACTCATCAACTTTGGCTGTATTTTTAAGCATGTATCCATACGCCATATCAATGGTGTAATCAGCATTGGGCTGATACTTGGCACCGATTGTCAGCCATTCACGATCGACATCGGGTATACGAGCTGTGCGATCTACATTACTAACTGGCGAATTATCGTAAGCATAGCCTGTCTTAAACGTCCAGTTTTGATTGTACTTATATGAGGCACCTACTGACCATGCCCAACTATCATTCCAGTTTTCAGGTACATGAGATACAACATCACCTGGCTCGTAAACCAACAAATCTTCATCTGCAATCGCATTGATTTCATCAAAGGTGCTCCAGCCAGTCCATAAGGCTCCAGCCATTAATGTCCAGCGATCATCTAACTGGTGTGTTATACCAATTTCAAACTTATCAGGGAGTGTTACATCCAGGTGGCCTGCCGCTTTATCATATCCACCGAACCCAGGGAACAAACCAGGAATTTCCGGAATAGCTTGCCCAGTAACTTCCAAATCACCTTCAACGGTAAAATCAACTTTTGATGTATAAGACATACCTACCGTTGTGCGAGACGTAGCTTTCCACAGTAAACCTACATTCCACCCCCAGCTCCAGTCGTCACCTGCCATTTCTGAAGCAAGACTAATATTTTCCAGCTCATTTGGTAATATAACAGATTCACCTGTTATTGATCTCCAGTTTCCAAGTGTCCCCTCCAGATGCGATGCGAAAAGGCCAACACCTACGGCAAGATCATCACTGAATTTATATGAAAGAGTTTGCTGAAGATTGATACTTGTCAGTTCTGTTTTTGTCGCAAGGTATTTCCCAGCAAAATTATCATCGTAATCTGTGGCTGAGGCAAAGGGAACGTACATTGCCAGACCATAAGACCACTTTTCATTAATTGGTGTCGCAAAGTAAGCTGAAGGTACAAACGCCGGGCTCATGATGTCACCGCCATCACCTGCATCTGCATCTAAAGGAGCACCAATCATTGGATCACGCTTACCAGAAACATTTTTCAAGTCCGCCTTTGGCATAACCAAGGCGCCACCAAAGGTCCATTGAGCCTGATCTAGAAACGCAATACCCGCTGGGTTAGAAGATTGAATAGAAGCATCTTCAACACTGGCCGCACGACCGGCATTCGCAGTACCCGCCGCACTGGCAGACAGCTCATTCAACGCAAAGCCCGCGCCCTGCGCAACGCCACTAGCAATACACGCGCTGACAGCCAGCGACACCAAAGACAGTTTGCCCGGATACGGCCTGAAGTTCATGCTACCCCCTGGTCATTCACCAGAATTTGTGTTGTGTGAAGTACGGATTGTGCTCGGCGAACTTCTCGCAGCCCATTGACCCATTTGCGAGAGATGCCTGTATTTTTAATGCGGATACGAGCGTGATTACTGCGTTTTCTGCATTTTGACGGCGGCAGTCTACTGTCTGCCAAGGCGGGCTGTCACCGGGGTCTTTGTGGTGTTTGCGTAACCCTTACATACGCTCCAAAAAGATAGCGGCAACAAAAAGAAACAAAGCAAAACCAAAGTACTACCGGGTAGGAATAACACTCACAAATTGCCGTATTAACCGTGATTCCTCTCCCCTCTCAATCAATAACTGACGAGAGAAAAGGAACCACGATGAAACCGTTGATCAACCGGGTAACGCGATACGCGGAAGGGCAATCTTTCGTATGACGGAGAGCATTCGCGTGGAAAATATCAGGATACCGGCAATGACTGTCGCCAGCGTCGGGTTAACGGACCATGACAGTAACAGGAGATAAATGAGGCAACCAAAAATTGCAGGCGTTGCATAGAGTTCTTCCTGCTTCAAGACCATAGGCACTTGTCCCGCCAGCATATCGCGGATTGCCCCACCGCCAGCGCCGGTCAGCACCCCCATGATGATGGCAACCACCGGCTCGGCTCCGAAAGCCAGGGCCTTTTGTGCACCCGCAATACTGAAAACTGCCAGCCCAAGCGCATCAAAAATCTGCAGGATACGGTGGATACGCGCCATCCAGCTCAACGTTGCCAGCCCCAGGATAACGGCGGCCAGAATCACCCAGAGGTAATGCGTATTCTGAATCCAGAAGACCGGCGTACTGCCCAGCAGCGCATCGCGGATCGTCCCTCCACCCACCGCGGTGACAAACGCCAGCACCAGGGCACCGAAAAAATCCATATTACTCCGGCAGGCCAGCAGCACACCGGAGATGGCAAATACCGCCGTACCAAACAAATCCAGCGCATAGAGTGTCATTTTGCCCCCCTTGTGGTTCGCCGGGATTGTAAAATCGTCCGGTTTTACGGAATATTGCTTTATTGCGGGTATTAATAATGCCCTGGCTTGTCCCGCCACTCCCCATCAGGCATGACCGTGTCACCCGTGATTGCTATAACAATAACGAGGTAACTATGACAGCGTCGTATGATTCCGGACTTCGCATGCATGGTCAACGTCTTTGGCAATCGCTGATGGATCATCGGGAGCGGCGCGCCGGACCCGTGAAACAGCGCCTCTGCCGCCCATGAAGCCTGTGATCCGTCCGTGTAGCGCGAGCTGGGCATGATCTTCGTCACCTGCGTGAAAGGGCTGTTTTACAATGAAGCCCCCGCAAGACCTGGAAGCCGTGTATAACATACCTCCGCATGCTATGTTGGATTTAGCAAAACCATGACCCTGACGCCTGCTCATTGAGGAACGACTGTTTGAAAACCCTTCTGATCTACCTGGCCATGGGCATTGCCCGCGTGATTGGATGGCTGCCGCTTTCCGTGGCCCATGCCATTGGCGCCGGTTTTGGCTGGCTGAGCTGGCGACGCAACAATCGCCGGACAAAAATCAGCCGGACCAATATCCAGCTGTGCTATCACCATCTCAGCGCAACCGAAAGCGAAGCACTGGTCAGGCAAAGCATGATCGAATCCGGAAAAACCCTGTTCGAAGCTGGCATGACCTGGTTCTGGCCACTGGAAAAAGTCGATCGCCTGATCACCCGCGTGACCGGCATGGAACACCTGCAAAAAGCGCTCGACGAAAAACAGGGAATTATTCTGATTCTGCCGCATCATGGCACATGGGAGATTCTCAACCATTTCCTGCGCCATCACCTGTATATGTATGCCATGTACAAACCGGCCAAGATCAAGGCGCTTGACCGGTGGATCTATCGTTCACGCAGCCGTGTCAAGGTTGGCCTGATACCCGCGAATGTTACCGGTGTCAAAACCCTGCATCGCGTATTACGGGAAAAAGCCGTTGTTGCCGTTCTGCCGGACCAGGAACCTGGCCCCAAGAGTGGTGTTTTTGCCCCATTCTTTGGCGAGCAGGCATGGACTGGCAAACTGGTGAACAATCTTGCCACTACACATCCCGCGGCATTGCTCAGCATGTACGCCAGACGGAGTGACAACGGCGGTTATGAAGTGGTTATCAAGCCAGCGCCTGACGCTATCAGGGATAAGGACCCGGCCATTGCCGCCACCGCAATGAACGCCTCCATTGAAGAGTGCATTAACGAGTGTCCGGCGCTGTATCAATGGAACTACGCCCGGTTCAAGACACGTCCGGCAGGCAAGAAAAAGCTCTACCGTTTCAAGCGCAAACACCGCAAGGCCGAGAAAGCCCGGACGGATGTTGCCACATAACGATAAAAAACGACGTCACACCCGGAACTTGCAAGCGGGCATCGGCCATACCCGTTTGCAGCAGCGGCAGGGATGCCGCGGTAGTGTCGCCGGTCAGGACAGACCGTCGACACGGGCGTAAAACGGGTATGGCCGATGCCGGCATACCCGTCCCTCCCAAACGACTCGAAAACTCAGGCCTTGTGAATAATCATGCTGTCCTGCTTTTTGGCCCGCTTCAGCAGACGCTCCTGAAACGCCATACCCACCGCTGAAACGACAAACGTCAGGTGTACGATGACATACCACATGATTTCTTCGCTCGGCGTATTGCTGGCATTCATAAACACCCGCAGCAGGTGAATGGAAGAGATGGCCACGATGGAAGTCGCCAGCTTCGCTTTCAGGGAGTCTGCATCCATCTTGCCCAGCCAGGAAAGTTTTTCACGCTCAGACTCTCCGACATCCAGGCGCGAGACGAAATTCTCATACCCGCTGAACATCACCATCAAGGCCAGTCCACTGACCAGCACCAGGTCGACCATGCCAAGGATATGGAGAATCAGGTCACGTTCAGGCAGTTCCAGCAGGTGTGAGTACAGGAGCCACACGTCCTGGAAAAACTTGATCAGGATCGCCAGCAGAATCAGCGACAAGCCGAGGTAAAGTGGCGCCAGAAGCCAGCGCGCCGCGTAGATACAGGTATCAAAAAACTTCTCTATCATAATCCCCCACCAGAAAACCTGAACTGGTGGGGGATAAAATACCCGATGAAATACTGAAAAAACAGGAAAACCGGACAGCCATTCAGTCCACGTTCAGGCAAGACAGCGCGGCAACAGGTTCAATGACTCAATATCTGCCCGAGGAACAGTTTGGTCCGTTCAGACTGTGGATGGTTGAAGAACCTGTCCGGATCGTTCTCTTCAATGATCTGACCACCATCCATGAAGATCACCCGGTCAGCCACCGTCTTGGCAAAGCCCATCTCGTGGGTGACACAAAGCATCGTCATGCCCTCTTCTGCCAGTTCGACCATGACATCAAGCACTTCCTTGATCATTTCCGGATCAAGCGCAGAGGTGGGTTCATCAAACAGCATGACCCGTGGATTCATACACAGACTGCGGGCTATGGCTACACGTTGCTGCTGCCCGCCGGATAACTGACCCGGGTATTTATCGGCCTGGTCGGGGATCCGGACACGTTCGAGATATTTCATCGCGATGACATCCGCCTCCTTTTTGGGCATTTTGTGTACCCATACAAGACCCAGTGTGCAATTCTCACGAACCGTCAGATGGGGAAACAGGTTAAAATGCTGAAACACCATCCCCACATCCTTGCGGATATGTTCAATATTCTTAAGGTCGTTGGTCAGTGGGACGCCGCCAACGGTGATATCTCCTTCCTGGTGCTCTTCCAGCCGGTTTATGCAGCGGATCATCGTCGATTTCCCTGAGCCGGATGGCCCACAGATAACAATCCGTTCTCCCCGTCGTACGGTCAGGTTGATATCTTTAAGCACATGGAAATCACCGTACCATTTGTTAACGTTATCCAGTTCGATGACAAGCTCAGACTTTGACTCAACCTGTGACCCTGTTGTATCCATTGAGACACCCCCACCCATTGTTATTCTGATTAAACCTGTGGCCGTCAGCTGTTCTTATGACCGGTATCCAGTTTTCGTTCCAGCGCCAGGCTGTAACGGGACATGCCAAAGCAGAAAGCCCAGAAAACAAAACCCGCAAACAGATAGCCCTCCGAGGCATACCCAAGCCATTCAGGGTCATTCAGCCCTGCCTGTACAATCGCCAGCAAATCAAACAGACCAATGATCAATACCAGGCTGGTGTCTTTAAATAGCGCAACAAAGGTATTCACGATGCCGGGGATACAAATCTTCAGCACCTGCGGCATAACCACCAATCCCATGCTTCGCCAGTAGCCAAGACCAATGGCGGCCGCCGCTTCATACTGCCCCCTGGGAATCGCCTGCATACCGCCACGGATCACTTCCGCCAGCAATGCCGCCTCAAACAGGATAATGCCAATCATGGCCCTGACCAGTTTGTTGAGATCAATGTCCTCGGGCACAAACAGCGGCAACATCACCGACGCCATAAAGAGGATGGTAATCAGGGGCACACCACGCCAGACTTCAATAAACACGACAGATAACGCACGAATCAACGGCATATTGCTGCGACGCCCGAGCGCCAGCAAGATCCCGGCAGGCAGCGCAAAGACCATGCCGACAAGCGCCAGCACCAGGGTCAGCATCAGGCCGCCCCAGTAATGGGTTTCTACAACGGTAAATCCGGGGCCACCATAGAGCAGCCACCATGAACTGATCGGAAACCCGGTAAGAAACCAGAGAGCGCCCCACTGCCGGGCCGGCATGCGATCCCATAGCACCCAGACGATCACAACGGCAAGCTGTACGAAAAACAGGTTGACCCGCCAGAGCTCGCTGTCAGGATAAAAACCATAGATAAACTGCTGCAGCCGTGAACCAATAAACACCCAGCAGGCGCCGCCGCTGTCACAGTCTGTACGGCTGTCACCCAGCCAGTCCGCACTAAGAACAGCCCATTGAACAAATGGCGCCAACGTGAACCAGAGAAACGCCAGTCCGGCCAACGTCAGCAATGTATTCACCGGCCCGTCAAAGAGATTTTCCCTCAACCAGCCGGGCACTCCCCTGCGGGCAACGGGTGCAGGCCGATCCGGCAATGATTTGTCATTCACCCTCATGCTTACTTCTCCACCAGCGCCATTTTCCGGTTGTAAAGGTTCATCAACAGCGAAACCAGCAGGCTCATGGTGAGATAGACGGCCATGGTCATACCGATGATTTCTATCGCCTGTCCGGTTTGATTCAACGTGGTTCCCATAAACACGCTGACCATGTCCGGGTACCCAATGGCGGTTGCCAGGGAAGAGTTCTTGATGAGGTTCATGTAATGGGTAGAGAGCGGTGGAATAATGACCCGCATCGCCTGGGGTATGATCACCAGCCGCAATGTGCGCCCCCGGGAGAGACCCAGGGCATGCGCGGCTTCCGTTTGCCCCTTGTTGACCGCTTCAATGCCGGAACGGACATTTTCTGCAATATACGACGCCGTATAAAAAACAAGCCCCAGCAACAATGCCGTCAATTCCGGTAATACGGTTATACCACCACGGAAGTTGAAGCCTTTCAGAACCGGATATTCCCAGACCACCATATTGTGACCAAACAGCATGGCCAGTGCCGGGAAAACCAACAGTATTCCGATTGACACCATGGCTACAGGCAATGTTCGCCCGGTCCGGCGTTGACGTTGCCGGTTCCAGAACACCAGCAGGATAATACTCACAACAGCCAGCAACAGGGCTACCCCCAACCAGGCAGCCCCCGACTGCAACAACGGCGCAGGCACATACAATCCGCGGACGTTGAGAAAAACACTTTCCCCCAGCGAAAGGCTTTGCCTGGGTGGCGGCAGGATTCGCAGTACCGCGAAATACCAGAACATAATCTGCAGCAGCACCGGAATATTACGAAATATTTCAATAAAAACGCCGCAGAGACGGGACACCAGCCAGTTACCCGACAATCGCCCGACACCAACAAGAAAACCCACGACAGTTGACAAAAGAATGCCAAGAATAGACACCAGAATGGTATTAAGCAGGCCAACAATAAATGTACGACCAAAACTATGGGATTCATCAAATTCAATCAGGGTTTGCGTAATCCCAAAACCTGCGGATTGATCCAGGAAATCAAAACCGGTTGTTATCCCACGTTTTTCAAGATTGGTTACGGTATTATCAACAATCACGATAACCAGGAAAGCAACGACAGCTGCAACAATCACCTGAAACAGCAAAGCGCGTTTATCGGGATCATTCCAGAAACGGGTTTTTACCTGACTGCGGGAAGCGTTTCCACCCATTCCAGCCCCTTCTTTTTATAACAGCAACCCATGTTAATCCGAACAGAGTTAATGCCAGAGATACAGAGTCCGGCCCGAAACCCCATGATTCTTTTTTATGCACGTGACCAGGAAAAGCTCAACAACAACGACGCCGTTGCTGCAGCCGGCGACGGTATCTTTCTGCAGCAGCGGCAGGGAGGCCGCGGTAGCGCCGCAGGGCCAGGAAGGCCCTTCGGCGCGAGCGAAAGAGAGATACCGTCGCCGGCTGCCTCCCGGTAACCAGCCCAGGGCATGCTCACCCGTCCATCATCCCTTACCGGAAAGGCGGCGCATAAAGAATCCCGCCCTGGTTCCATAGCGCATTAATGCCACGGGCCACTCTCAGGGGTGATTTATCGCCAACATTACGATCAAAAATCTCGCTGTAATTCCCGACCTGTTTGACGATCTGGTAAGCCCAGTCGTCAGATAACCCAAGTCCTTTGCCGGCGGGGCCATCGGAGCCCATAAACCGTGCAACAGCCGGATTACTGGACGTCTGCATTTTATCGACATTCATGGAATTGATACCGAGTTCCTCGGCATTGACCAGCGCGAAGAGGGTCCATTTCACGATATTGAGCCACTGATCGTCGCCCTGGCGTACCACGGGCCCCAATGGCTCCTTGGAAATGACTTCTGGCAGGACAACCGCATGATCCGGTTTTGCCAGGCGCAGACGCTGACCATAAAGGCCGGACTGGTCGGCGGTCAGTACATCACAGCGGCCGGACTCAAAACCTTTGACGGTCTGGTCAGCGGTGTCGTAGTTAACCGCCTGATATTCCATGCCGTGGTGACGGAAGTAATCTGCCAGGTTCAGCTCTGTCGTACTGCCGGAAAGTACACACACGGCCGCACCGTCGAGTTCACGGACACTTTTTACACTCAGGCTTTTGCTCACCATGAACCCCTGGCCATCATAGTAGGCAACACCGGCAAAATGCAGACCCAGCGTATTGTCACGGGTTTGGGTCCAGGTCGTGTTACGGGACAACACATCAATCTCACCGGACTGCAGCGCCGTGAAACGTTCCTTTGATGTCAGGGGGGTGTAACGTACCTTGCTCTTGTCGCCCAGTACGGCAGCCGCGATGGACTGACAGACTTCCACATCCAGGCCTGACCAGTTGCCTTTTTCATCCGGTGCCGAAAAACCGGGCAGACCGGTATTCACACCACACTGCAGGTAGCCGCGCTCTTTCACGCTCTCCAGTGTCGTGGCACCCATGGCCATGGAGGAAACAGCGCCCAGGGCAAGGGCCGCACCTGCCAGCCATGAACGACGGCGGCTCCTGACGGGTGAATGATCAGTGTTTGCTTTCATGTCCCATTCCTGTGGTTTTTCTTGTTTGTTGTTTTTTTCAGCAAGTCCGTAATGCAAGTTACAGGCCAGACATCATGTTGCGCAATGACCTTTCCGCTACCTTACCGGAACGGCGGCGCGTATAAAATCCCCCCATCCCGCCATAGCGCATTGAGGCTTCGATCCATCAACAGCGGTGAGAGAATACCCAGGTTTTGTTCAAATATTTCGCCATAGTTACCGACCTGCCCGATCACCTGCACTGTCCAGTCCTTCGGCAACCCCATGCTTTTTGCCGGTAACGGCATTTCAAGAAAACGTTCAACCGCCGGACCTCGCGGGGGCCGGGTGATGCTGTTGCGAGTCAGCCCTAACTCTTCACCATTAATCAGCGCCGCCAGTGTCCAGCGCACAATATTGAACCATTGGTCATCGCCCTGCCTGACCACCGGCCCCAAGGGTTCCTTGGAGATCATATCAGGCAGTACGATGGCATCCATGGGCTTTTCCAGTCTCAGGCGAAGGGCGTATAGCTGAGACTGGTCTGACGTCACCACATCACAACGCCCCTCCCTGAACGCGCGGGCAACGGCATCGTAGTTTTTCATAACGACAGGACGGTAAGACTGCCTGTGCTGCTTGAACCAGTCTGCCAGGTTGAGTTCCGTGGTAGTGCCGGCAATGACACAGATTGAGGCGTCATCGAGTTCAGTGACGCGACGAATGCGCTGCTTTTTCCAGACCAGGAAACCCTGCCCGTCGTGATAACTCACACCTGCAAAATCGAGTCCCAGCGACGTATCGCGGGACAGTGTCCAGGTGGTATTACGGGAAAGCAGGTCAATCGCACCGGTTTGTAATGCGGTAAAGCGCTCCTGCGGCTCCAGGGGAACAAAGCGAACGGCTTTGGCATCCCTGAAAACCGCTGCAGCGACAGCGCGACAAAAATCGATATCAAATCCCTGCCACTGGCCCTGGTCATTACGGGAGGAAAATCCCGGCAGGCCCGGATGGACACCACAGCGAAGAAAGCCTCGCTCCTTGACGGCGGCCAGTGTGCCAGCCCATGCAGTGTGCGGCGCAAAGGCCAAAAGAACCAGAATTGTGACGCGATACCAGAACGGTTTCATGACCGGTTATCTTTATTGTTATTTGATCCTGAACTGCAGCAACCATAGCGTTTATTGCTGCCATTAAGCAACGGACAACGGATGACTTCACCCGCATTTCCCACTGAAAGTGCCGGGATATAATCCCAAACAGCTGTGTTACACTCCGGTGCCAATGACAGCTAACAATAATGGCATGACACCCCATGGCGGAAACCTCCCGTTCCCCGATCCTGATCACCGGCGGCGCCCGACGCCTTGGCCTGTACAATGCACGGGCTCTCAAGCGGGACGGTTATCCCGTGATGATCACGTACCGGACGGAGAACAATGAACTGGAGGCATTGCAACGGGAAGGCATACACACTATAAAGGCGGACTTTTCCAGCAACGAAAATATTCTGGCGTTTATTACCCGGATGCAACAGGAAACTGACAGCCTGCGGGCCATCATCCACAATGCGTCAGAGTTTACACCCGACGCCGATACACCGTTGGATACTGAGACCCTGGCCGCCCTGTTCCAGGTGCATATGATGACACCCTGGCTGATCAACCGAGGCTTGCAGCCTTTGCTCGACAATGCCGATAACGGCATCGCTGACATCATCCACATGACGGATCACAATACCCGTCACGGAAGTGCGACACACGCCGCCTATTCAGCCACCAAGGCAGGTCTTGAGAACATGACAGCTTCCATGGCCCGCCTGTTTGCCCCGACGATCAAGGTCAATGCCATCGCCCCTTACCTGATCATCATGAACGACCAGGACCGGGAAGCAGAAAAGACCGGACGCCTGCAGACACCGCCGATGGGACTCGCCCCCGGTGAGCATGTCATCTATCAAACCATCCGTTTCCTGCTGGACAATCCTTATATCACCGGCGCAACCATCCCTGTTGACGGCGGCATGAGTCTCACTCAGCTCCCGCTTCCGGCAACCCACAACAACATGGATTCAGAATGATTGATAACCTGACCGAACACTATCGCAGCATCCTCCAGTCCCTGGGCGAAGACCTTGAGCGTGACGGCCTGCGCAATACCCCACAGCGCGCGGCAAAAGCCATGGCCTTCCTGACCCGGGGTTATCACCAGGACCTGCAGGAAATCGTCAATGGCGCGGTATTTGAGTCCCGCAATGATGAAATGGTGGTGGTGAAGGATATTGAACTTTACTCCCTGTGCGAACATCACCTGCTGCCATTCATCGGCAAATGCCATATTGCCTATCTGCCCAACGGCAAGGTGCTGGGGCTGTCAAAATTTGCCCGTATCGTGGATATGTTCGCCCGCCGGCTTCAGATCCAGGAAAACATGTCCCAGCAGATTGCCGAAGCGGTGATGGAAGTCACCAGTGCCCGCGGCGTGGCTGTTGTGATTGAAGCCAAGCACATGTGCATGATGATGCGCGGCGTAGAGAAGCAGAATTCATCCATGACGTCCTCCGTGATGCTGGGCGACTTCCGTACCCACCTCCCGACCCGGGAAGAGTTTCTCCGCCATATCAGCTGATCGACGACCAGGGTTACTGGCGGCTTTGTGCCAGTAACCTTTTTCTACTATTGACGAATCAACACGCCGGTCCCGGTGGTATTCTTCTGAAGCGCCCGGGTGGCAGTCTGAACATAGGCTTCCAACTGCTCCCGCATGTTTTCCGCTACGGTTTTATCGTCTATCACATCAGCCTCCGGGTGTTTGCCAAAGTGATATCGGTATAAACGGCTGCCAAACCCTGGCGTCAACACCAGTGCCAGGTCACCTTCAATGATCGCCGCCATCTGACTACCGCCCGAGGGTTTGATGATGCCAAACCCCGGCGCAGACGGGGGCAGACTTAACAAATCACGCCCCCAGCATTGATGCTGCTGTTTCCCACCTAAACGCCCCATGATGGTTGGCACAACATCAACCTGGGTACCCACCGTTGCCCGTTCACGACCAAACTGTGCCTGTATGCCCGGCGCAATCATCAACAGGGGTACATGGAAGCGTAACAAATCAATATCGGTCAGCTGCAAAGGGGATGAAAACCCATGGTCTCCAACAATGACAAACAATGTCTGGCTAAACCAGGGATAGGCTCGCGCATGCCGGAAAAACCGTCCCAGCGCCCAGTCCGCATAACGCATGGCTGTCAGGTGTTCATTCATCTCACCCTGTCCGGTTACGGGCGAAACGGGAAGCGGATCGGGTAGTGCATAGGGGGTATGATTCGACAACGTCTGTACGAGGGCATAGAAAGGCCTGTCTTCAGGCATGTCTGCCAATTCGGCAAGGGCACGATCAAAGACATCCTGGTCTGAAACTCCCCAGGTATCGTCAATAAACACGGGATCAATAAAATCGTCTCGCCCAATAAAGGTCGTCATACCCTGACTGCGAAAAAAACCAAACTGGTTATCCCAGGCAAAATCGCCGTTATAAACATACACGTCACGGTAGCCGCGATCGGATAAAAGCCTTGGCAGACCCGAAAACCGGTGTGCGCCTTCAGGCTGCTGCATCAGGTATTCATAACCCGGAAGATTGGGAAAACATCCCATGGTCGCGAACATGCCCTGATGGGTATGTGTGCCATTCGAGAAAAACCGTGAAAATAACACCCCCTCTTCCGCTAACGCATCAAAATTGGGCGTAACATCACCAGCGCCTCCCAGCGCTCCCACAAAACGCCCGGCAAAGCTTTCCATGAGAATAATGACCACATGACGAATGTCAGGCACCACACCCGTCGCCAATGGATAGGTTATTCGCCGGATGACCGCAGCCTCTGTATCGATCAACTGATCACGCTTCGTCAATAGCATCTGCCGCGTCTGCGCTATCGCCTCAGACTCCGGCATCAAATCAATCCAGGCATATTCGCCAGAATGACTGAAATGCTGGATGGCGGCCTGGGTCAGTGTGAAGACACCATTGAGCGCCAGCTGGTTGGCAAACAGTGACTGTCCCTGGAACGCATCCCCCCATCGCAAAGGCGGCCCACTGCGAAAGGTTCCCCTTGCCAGCGCCAGGTCCATCAACAATACACAGGCAAAAGCCGCCAGGTATTTAGCCAATGCGGCTACTCTGTTTTCAGCCGTCTTTTCGGTATAAAACCGTGTTTTTCTGTCAACCCGGCGAAACAGGAAAAACAACAACAGCGTCAATATGAGCCAGCCCAGCAGATAGCGGACCACAGGGAAGCCATGCCATAACATACTCAGAACCGTGGACGGATCTTCCTTCAGGTACTGAAATACCAGGTTATTAAGGCGTTGATGGAATTCCCGGTAAAAATCCAACTCCAGCAACCCCAGGAATATACTGAGGCTTGACCACAGGGTCAGCCACAAGCAGTAAAACCGGCGGGCTTTGAGGCCCGCCGGGAATAACATCCCTAAAACCAGCGGCAGGCAGATGATGGCTATTACCCGCAGATCAAATCGCAACCCGGTGGCGAAAGCGTGGCACCCGTCAGATACCCCCATGCCTGCTGCAAGATCGACGTTATATAGCAGCAGAAGCAAACGAAGCAGTGCAAACAGGATAATAAGAATCAACAGGCTATAAAGGAGAAACAGCGAATGCGCAGACAGAGAAAGGGACTGTTGATGCCGCGAATGCCAACTTATCATGGGGAATGATTCCGAAGATGCGTATGAATCAGCGCACAGGTCTACTCGTCCCTGATCAATTCCAGAATCCGGTTTCTGCCCTGCTCTGCCACTAACATGCGTTGTTCACCGGCTTCAATAATAGTCTGCGCACTGCGGAGGTGGCGGGCAATCACGGAAATTTCACCATTCACAAACAACAATACCCGGGCATGGGCTGTGGCATCCTCGGTAATCCATAACCCTGTGGCGGTACACAGGAGATAATTGGGTTTTTTGAGTCCTTCAATAATCGGTTCTGGCCCAAGCTGTTCATGAAACCGGTAAACCTTGCCCAGTCTTTTTTCAGAAAAATACAGTGCCCCATCAGGGCAGCGGGTAATTCCCTCCATCCCGTCACCGGCTGAATAGAGCACATCCAGGTTTTTCGATTGATGATCGTAGCGTAATAAACGCCCTCCCCTGCGATCTTCGACCGTATAAAGATAGCGATTGCGCCAGACGGCCAGTGCTTCTACGGCATTACCCGTAAACAGTTCTTCAGCCTTACCCTGCCGATACCACAAAACGGGGGCAACACCACTTTCCTGCCCTACGGCTATGCCATCACCGAAAAGGGCCAGACCATCGGGTTTGCCCAGGTTATCCAGCAATAGTTGGCGCACGCCATTCTTCCGGATATGCAACAAGGTGCCATGGGGTGGATAAAACTCCTGCGTGACATACAGACCGCCGTCAGGATGTAACGCCAATGCTGAGACACGAGGGACATTGTCAATCCAGGTGCGGGCAATCCAGCCCTTTGCCGTGGTGACAGGAAAATAGCGAACATAAAAACCGACCAACAGACATGTTAGCAAAGCAACAAGCAACAACAGCCATACCGACAACGTCAACCTGCTTGCCCACAACGTCATAGCTATATTGTCCGGAGTGAATGTTTGTCCGTGGAAAAAACGCTTTGGCACACCAAACGAAATAAATCAGACAAGTACTCTGCGCATCTGCCTAACCAATGTCGTTTTATTGAGGGGAAGTAAAGAACGCATTTCTGGCTACTGCCAGTCAAGAATCACCTTACCAGACATGCCGCTGGCCATGACCTCAAAGGCTTCTTCATAGTCATCCACGGGAAAGTGGTGGGTAATAACGGGCTCAATATCCAGACCTGACTGTAACATGGTGGCCATCTTGTACCAGGTTTCAAACATTTCACGTCCGTAAATGCCCTTGATCACCAGCCCCTTGAATATCACCTGGTTCCAGTCGATGGTTGTATCCGCAGATGGTATGCCGAGCAACGCCACCTTGCCGCCGTGGTTCATTTTTTCCAGCATCTGTTCAAAGGCGGCGCCATTGCCTGACATTTCCAGCCCAACATCAAACCCTTCGACCATGCCCAGCCCTGCCATCACGTCATCCAGTGACTCACGGGCGACATTGACGGTACGGGTTATACCAATCTTTTGGGCAAGGCTCAGCCGGTAATCATTCACATCGGTAATCACGACATGGCGTGCACCAACATGCCGGGCAATGGCCGCCCCCATAATGCCAATGGGGCCCGCACCGGTCACCAGTACATCTTCACCCACCATGTCAAAAGACAACGCGGTATGCACGGCATTGCCGTAAGGATCAAACATCGACGCCAGGTCATCACTGATATCATCGGGTATCGGGAAGGCGTTGACCGCAGGAATACACAGGTACTCGGCAAACGCCCCCTGCCGGTTGACACCAACACCGATGGTATTACGACAAAGATGGCGCCTGCCCGCGCGGCAGTTGCGGCAATAACCACAGACCAGGTGGCCTTCCCCGGAGACACGATCCCCGTTGCTGAAGCCCCGGACCCCTTCTCCCATATCCACAATCTCACCGACAAACTCATGCCCGGTGGTCATGCCAAGAGGCACGGTTTTCTGTGACCAGTCATCCCAGTTGTAAATATGGATATCGGTACCACAGACTGCCGTCTTGCGGATCTTGATCAATACATCGTTATAACCGACCTCCGGCATGGGCTTATCGTCCATCCAGATGCCTTTTTCAGGTTTCAGCTTTGCCAGCGTTCTCATGACGGCTACCTGCTGTGACAGTATTGATTATTGAATAAGGCCAAGTTCACGCCCGACTTTGGCAAAGGCAGCGATGGCCTTGTCCATGTGTTCACGATCATGGGCTGCCGACATCTGGGTTCTGATCCGCGCTTTGCCTTCAGGCACGACCGGGAAAGAGAAGCCGATCACATAAATACCTTCTTCCAGCATCCGGTCGGCAAACTGCTTTGCGAGCGCCGCGTCACCGATCATAACCGGAATGATCGGGTGGTCTTTACCTGCCAGCGTGAAGCCCAGCGTTTCCATTTCGGTGCGGAAATAGCGACTGTTGTCATTCACTTTCTGACGCCGCTCCCCACCGGCTTCCAGCATATCCAGCACCCGGATAGAAGCAGCAGCGATGACCGGACAAAGGGTGTTGGAGAACAGATAAGGCCGCGACCGGTTACGCAGCCAGTCAACCACCGGTTTACGGGCACAGACATACCCTCCCGAGGCCCCACCCAATGCTTTACCCAGGGTACCGGTCAGGATATCCACCCGTCCCATGACGTCATTGTATTCATGGGTACCGCGGCCCTGTTCACCAATAAAACCGGTCGCATGGCAGTCATCCACCATCACCATGGCCCCATACTGGTCAGCCAGATCACAGACTCCCTTGAGATTGGCAATGATGCCATCCATGGAAAAAACGCCATCGGTGGCGATAAGCGTGTGCCGTGCGCCATTCGCTTTGGCTTCCTGCAGCCTGGCTTCCAGTTCTGCCATATCATTATTGGCATACCGGTAACGCTGCGCCTTGCTCAGACGAATGCCGTCAATAATGCTGGCGTGGTTAAGCGCATCGCTGATAATCGCGTCCTCCGGCCCCATCAAGGTTTCAAACAACCCCCCATTGGCGTCAAAGCAGGAGGAATAAAGAATGGTATCTTCCATGCCGAGAAAGTCAGCAATGCGATGCTCCAGTTCTTTATGGATAGACTGTGTACCGCAGATAAAACGCACAGAGGCCATACCATAACCATACGTTTCCAGAGCGGCCTGGCCTTCCTCGATCAGTTCCGGCGCATTCGCAAGCCCCAGGTAATTGTTGGCGCAGAAATTGATGACTTCCGCTCCACCGGCAACCTGAATATCGGCCTGCTGCTGTGAAGTAATGATCCGTTCATCCTTGTACAGGCCTTTTTGTTTCAGTTCCTCCAGCTGCACTGATAACTGATCATAAAAAGCAATATTCATACAGTTTCCTGATTCCCGATGTAGATCAATCGAATGAGACCCTGTGAAGGCAAATTTGAGCCTTTTGGGTTTAATCATCCATTAACGGCCTTACTACATACGTTATTGCAAACCGATAAACCTTAATTTCCAGCATAGGCCAAACAGGCCAGAAACAGGTTAGTAAACGAATACAATACCGGCAACTATTGCTAACACGTTGAACTTATGGCGTTTTTTAAAATCAAACCCAGTAAACCAACGCATCAGAATTGCAACAACATCCAGATAAACATTACGTCAGCTGTCAGTAATAAGAATTTTGATTCTTCGGGAGGAAATCAATATGCAGTCAGAAGTTCAGGTTCAACCGGCAACCTTTGCCGCAATTCCACCTTCTTACGATGGGGTTGTACCCCCTCAATCCCAGGGCTCTCTCGCTTGTTGCGTTCCAGAAGCCACCACTACAGCTCCAAAGCTTAAACATCGATATTCTGACTGTTTCTATAAGCATGACCTGTTGAATGGAACAACCATCGACGAACGTAAAGTGGATAATGCAGCTGCCGTCTGGTTAATTGCCGGCGTAGTGTTATTTTTTGCAGCCTATATCACCCTGATGGTTGTTTCTGTCATTATCCCGATTATCTCTCCCCTGTTCATATTAACCTCCCTGGCATGCCCGGTCCTTGTTGGTATGGGTTCAGCGATTTACTTTTCAGATATTCATTCAAAAAGCAGCAGGAAACACGCCCAACAGGTTTTAGGTCCTTGTAACCAGGAAAAAGCCAATGCATTACAGTGTCAGGCCCTGGACTGGTGCAGGAAGAAGCAACTGGAAATAAACGTACTTGTTAATGAAAACAAGCGCCATGAATCACGCATGATCGAACTTGAAAAAGATGCTATTCATGAAAATGATCTATACGAACAACGGGTCATTGATGAACGCTCTTCAAAAACCCGGCTGGAACAGGTTTCAAAGGCATATCGCTCAAACGAAATCAGCATTGCCAGGAAAGAAAAAGAAATCGATCGCATTTCGCAACTCTATTGCGTGGGAGTTGGGAATGATAAAAACGGATTGCCCATAGCCTATCCCCTTCGAGCCCCAACTCCTGATGACCTGCCGAAATAATACGGCAGGTCATCACAACCAGATAACGCGTAACGCCTATTCACATTGAGACAAAATTTGCGCTACCAAATGATCTGACAATGGCGAGTCATTGACCATCACCATGGCTGACTGTGGGTATACCTCCTGACAGTATTGTTCAGAAAAACCAGACACCAGCACAATCAGCCCTGCACGACTCAGGGCTTCAGCCTGCCCACGCCAGCCCTCAGAGCCATAAGTCACAATCACTGGCAAATAACCCCGGTCAAACAACTTGCGTTCCAGCTGTTCAGCATCGGTTCCCTTCGGGAGAATAACCAAGGCGGGGTTATGACCAAGACGAACCTGTCGATCCTGAGAAGAAACCGGTAACAGCCTTTCCTGATGGGCTTGCGCCTTTCCCCTGATCATACCGGCCCCTACCGTCACATGGGTCATCCGGTCAATAACAATGAACGCCCCCATGGTCCGGTTATCCTGGTAATGATCAAAAACAATGGCCTTTTCCAGAGACAGATGGCAAAAACCAATTTCATTCAATGCCAACTGATCAACAGCACCTTTCTCCAGCGTATTCACATCAACCCGGTACCCGATACGCCGCACGGTGCCATCCACCGTTGTCGACGCCAGCTTGATGGCATAACGACGGCCCGGCTGTAACGGCTGCTCTGCCATCCAGACGACCATCGCATCCAGCTCATGATGCACATCCGGCAGATTGTCAGAAAGGGCCAGTGTATCGCCGCGGCTGATGTCAATTTCATCATTCAAGGTCAAGGTGACAGCCTGGCCGGCAAAGGCTTCGTCCCGCTCACCCTCCCAGGTAACAATGGATTTCACGGTAGACTGCTTTCCGGAAGGCAGGGCTGTGACAGCATCACCCGGTTTAACCACACCGGAAGCGACTGTTCCAGCATACCCACGGAAGTTCAGATCCGGCCGGTTGACATACTGTACGGGAAAACGGAAATCAGCCAGGTTCCTGTCGCCATCAATTTCAACCGTTTCCAGAATCTCCATGATCGAACCGTCGGTATACCAGGGAGTCCGATCACTCCGGTTCACCACGTTGTCGCCTTCCAGCGCAGACATCGGTACAAACCGGACATCACCGAGGTTCAGTTTCTCGGCAAAATCGAGGTAGTCATTGCGGATTTGCTCGAATCGCTCACGAGAGAAATCCACCAGATCCATTTTATTGATAGCAACAACCAGGTGCTTGATACCCAGCAGGTTGGCAATATAGGTATGACGACGGGTCTGCGTCTGCACGCCATACCGGGCATCGATCAGGATAATCGCCAGGTCACAGGTCGATGCACCGGTTGCCATGTTACGGGTGTACTGCTCATGTCCGGGAGTATCCGCAATAATGAACTTTCGCTTTGCCGTGGAAAAATAACGGTACGCAACATCGATGGTAATGCCTTGCTCACGCTCTGCCTGCAAGCCATCCACCAGCAGGGCCAGGTCAGGCCGTTCACCCTGCGTGCCAGACTGACGACTGTCCGCATTGATCGCCGCCAGCTGGTCTTCGTAAATCATCTTGGAATCATGCAGCAGACGACCGATCAGGGTGCTTTTCCCGTCATCCACGCTGCCGCAGGTCAAAAGCCGCAGTAATGCTTTCTCTTCGTGCTCCTTGAGATAACCAAGGATATCCTTTTCGATCAATTCAGACTGGTGACTCATGGCAAGCGTCCCGGAATCAGCTGGTAAACGACATATTCTGTTTTATGGTTGACTTGGAAACGCTAGAAATAGCCTTCCTGCTTTTTCTTTTCCATGGAGCCGGACTGGTCATGGTCGATCACCCTTCCCTGCCGTTCCGATGTACGGGTCAGCAGCATTTCCTGGATGATCGAGGGCAGAGTATCTGCCTCAGACTCAATCGCACCGGTTAACGGGTAGCAGCCGAGTGTGCGGAACCGAACCTTCTTCATCACTGGTGTTTCACCCGGCTCCAGCGGCATCCGGTCATCGTCCACCATGATCAGGGTACCATCACGCTCAACGACGGGCCGTTCCGCCGCAAAGTAGAGCGGGACAATCTCGATGTTTTCCAGATAGATGTACTGCCAGATATCCAGCTCAGTCCAGTTGGATAGCGGGAAAACACGAATACTCTCGCCTTTCTCGTGCCGTCCGTTGTAGTTATTCCAGAGTTCCGGACGCTGGTTTTTCGGATCCCAGCGATGGTTTTTGTCACGGAACGAGTAGACCCGCTCCTTGGCCCTGGATTTTTCCTCGTCCCGACGGGCGCCGCCAAAGGCTGCATCAAAACCATACTTATCCAGCGCCTGCTTCAGGGCTTCGGTCTTCATGATGTCGGTATGACGACTGCTGCCGTGAACAAACGGGCTGATGCCCATTTCCAGTCCACGTGGATTACTGTGCACCAGCAGGTCAAGATCCAGCTTTTTGGCCTGTTCATCCCGGAAAGTGATCATGTCGCGGAACTTCCAGGTGGTATCCACATGCAACAGGGGAAAGGGTAGACGACCAGGGAAGAATGCCTTGCGGGCCAGGTGAAGCATCACCGCGGAATCCTTGCCGATGGAATACAGCATCACCGGGTTATCGAACTCGGCCGCCACTTCGCGAATGATATGAATGCTTTCGGCTTCCAGCTGCTTGAGGTGGTTCTGGTGGTAATCCGTGCTCATGCGGTCACTCGTTTTCTGACACTGCAGTCGTCCATTGACCGGTGAGGCCTGTATCAGCGCTCTCCCTTCGTCTGCAGTGCGGGCTTATGATTATTCGGGTACTGTCAGGGAATGCCACTATACCAATAAGACTAAGGCATAAATAAGAGGGTATTTAGATGATTAAATTATATATATATGACGGGAAGGGAGGAGAACATCATCCTCCCACAACCTGAAGGGTTACACCTGCTTTTTGTTTTTCATGACAAAATCCAGCATCCCCATTCCGATAGCGGATACCACAAAGGTCAGGTGGATCAATACAAACCATATCAACTTGTCATTATCAACATGCTCTGCATTCATGAATATTTTCAGCAGGTGAATGGATGAAATCGCTACAATGGAAGCGGCCACCTTGGCCTTCAGGGAACCGGAATCCATTTTCCCCAGCCAGCTGAGCTTTTCTGCGCCTTCCTTGATATCCAGCTTGGAAACAAAATTCTCATAACCGGAATACATCACCATCACCAGCAACCCTCCCACGAGCACAACATCAATCAAGGACAAAATCTTGAGGAGGACCGCAATTTCCGTCAGTTCAAAAAGATTCAACAGCAAAAAAAAGACGCTCTCGAAGAACTTGGCAACGAGAATAATCAGCACAAGACTTAGGCCAAGGTATATTGGCGCCAGCAACCAGCGGGATGCATACAGCATGTTCTCAAGCCATTTTTCCATATGATGCCTTCCTCCATGATGCCCCCTTCTGCGGGGATTCCGTCATGTCTCTCTGTAAGCCATTAACTTTTTCTAGCTTAGTGCCTTTCGGGTAAACCTGCTGCTACAGGCAGCCTATAAAAAACACTGGCGCCTTGAATGAGGAACGTGCCAACTGAGCAGGAAGTATCACTTGATCAGCATGACGCCTTGTCACGCACTAAAAAACTCAAATCCTGTTGAGCAGACCAGCGCAATCAATAGCATCATTGTAAGAAACAACCTGTCACATTTTGCCTTTAACACTTACAAGACAATATCTGCATAAAAATAATTGTCGTTTTATCGGCATATGCATTATTTCTGTCTTTTACCTACCGGGTTTTCAACAATAAACCACGAATATTCTCGGAAAGCCGGTTTTCAAAATCAGCCTAATCCAAATCAATATAACAGGCCATGAGTCACGCTAGATTATGCCGCACCCTTTCTCTCGCCCAGAAGAAGTACGCAGGTATGCAACAGGCATTTACAGATCGCTTTCTCCGATACGTATCCTTCAACACCCGCTCAGATGACGCGAGTGACACGGTGCCCAGCACGCCCGGTCAGCAGGTGTTAGCACAACAGCTGCGTGATGAACTGGCAGCCATGGGACTGGCGGATGTCAAACTGGACGGCAACAGTTATGTGACCGCACGACTGCCCGCCAATACATCCCACCGTGTACCTCCGATCGGCTTTATCGCACACATGGACACCGCACCGGATGCCTCCGGTGAAAACGTCAAAGCACAGGTTATTGAAAACTATGATGGCAAGGACATTCTGCTGAATCAGGAGCAGAATCTCCGCCTGTCACCAAGCGATTTCTCCACGCTGAAACAGTATATTGGCAAGACGCTGATCACCACTGACGGCACCACCCTGCTGGGAGCGGATGACAAGGCCGGTATTGCCGCCATCATGACCGCTATTACCTATCTGACTAAACATACAGATATTCCCCATGGCGACATCTGCATCGGCTTTACCCCCGATGAAGAAATCGGCCGTGGCGCAGATCATTTTGATGTCGCCGGTTTCGGCGCCCGCTGGGCCTATACCATCGACGGCGGGGCACTTGGTGGTCTGGAATGCGAAAACTTCAACGCTGCAGGTGCCGATATCCTGTTCCGTGGGCGGAATGTTCATCCCGGAACCGCCAAGGACATGATGATCAATGCCATGCATCTGGCACGGCAGTTTGCCAATGAGCTGCCGGCCAACGAAGTGCCAGAGAAAACCGAAGGCTATGAGGGCTTCTTCCACCTCTGCAGCATGTCCGGCAGTGAATCAGAGGCCCAGCTGGAATACATCATCCGTGATTTTGACCGCGACAACTTCGAGCACCGCAAACAACTCCTGCTGTCCATTGCTGACAGCATGAACCAGCAGCTCGGCGAAGAGCGGGTCATCGTCAAGCTGACGGAAGAATACGCCAACATGCGCGAAGAGCTGGAAAAAGTGCCCCATGTGGTAGCTATTGCCCGTGAAGCCATGGAAGCCTGTGGCATTCAGCCGGACATCAAGCCCATCCGGGGCGGCACCGACGGCTCCCGCCTGTCCTTCATGGGACTGCCCACACCCAATATTTTCACCGGCGGCCATAACTTCCACGGTCCGTATGAATATCTCTGTGTTGATTCGGCGCTGAAAACCATTGAAACCATCATCAGTATCTGCCGCCTGACGGCTGAAAAACACTGGGACACCGAATAAAACCACCTTATTCCAGCCGCTGGTCATGGGGGACATCACCAGCGGCGGTAACACCAAAAACACCGCACATCCTGTTGCTATTAGGGGGACTCTACCGTGAGCAGTACTGCGACCGCTACGCATTCTGAACAGAAGAAAAAACTGTCATTTCCATCCGCCTACACGGTTCTGTTAATCGTTGCCGCACTGGTCGCGATACTGACCTGGATGGTGACACCGGGTATCTACGATAAATTGTCGTACGACGACGTCAGCAATACGTTCACGGTTACTTACGCGTCCGGCGAGATGAAAGCCTTTCCCGCCACACAGGAAACGCTGAACCAGTTTGATATCAAGGCACAACTCGACAAATTCACCGGTGGCGATATCCGCAAGCCTATCGGCATTCCCGGTACCTATACCACGGTCGAGCCCAGCCCTCAGGGCGTGTCAGCCTTCTTCCAGGCACCTATCGCCGGTATGTACGACTCCATTGGCGTCGTTTTCTTTGTACTGGTGATTGGTGGCTTCATCGGGGTGGTCAACCATACGGGCGCCTTCAACTCGGGCATTCAGAGCCTTTCTACCGCTCTGGAAGGTCGTGAAAAATGGCTGATCATCATTGTGACAGCATTGATCTCCGTTGGCGGCACCACCTTCGGTATGGCGGAAGAAACCATCGCCTTCTATCCGATCCTGGTACCGATTTTCCTGGCCGCCGGCTATGACGCCATCGTCGCCCTTGCGGCTATCTACCTAGGGTCATCCATAGGCACCATGTGCTCTACCGTCAACCCGTTCAGCACTATCATTGCCTCCAACGCCGCCGGCATTAACTGGACCGATGGCCTGACACCCCGTCTGATCATGCTGGTGCTGGGCACCGCCCTGTGTATCTGGTACCTGATCCGTTATGCCGAGAAAGTAAAGGCCAACCCCGAGAAATCACTCATCTTCAGTCAGAAAGCCGAACTGGAAGCCCGCTTCCTCGGCAACCACTCAACTGACAATACCCAGATGAGCTCTCAAACCAAGTTGATTCTTGGTGTGTTTACAGCGACCTTCATTATCATGGTGTACGGGGTCTCCCAGCTGGGCTGGTGGTTCATGGAAATGACCACACTGTTCTTCGTCGCATCACTGGTCGTCGGGGTACTCTCCCGCAGTGACGAAAAGGCTTTTGTCAGAGAATTCCTGCAGGGCGCCAGTGATCTGCTGGGCGTGGCCATGATTATTGCCATTGCCCGCGGCGTCACCATCCTGATGGATCAGGGCATGATCAGCGACAGTATCCTGCATGCCAGCGCCGGTCTGGTTGATGGCATGGATAAAGGCTTCTTCATCGTTGTGATGATGATTCTGTTTGCCGGTATCTCTTTCTTTGTACCCTCCTCTTCCGGCCTGGCTGTACTTTCCATGCCCATCATGGCCCCACTGGCCGATGTCGTGGGTCTGCCCCGGGATAATATTGTCAGCGCCTACCAGTATGGTATGGGTCTGATGGCGTTCATCACCCCGACTGGACTGGTACTGGCCTCTCTGGCCATGGTCAACGTGACCTTTGATAAGTGGTTGAAGTTCGTGTTACCACTGCTGGGTATGCTGACAGGTCTCGCAGCCGTGCTGCTTCTGATCACGGCCTACCTCTGATAGACAAAGCAGCCAGCCTCCGGGCTGGCTGCTAATCATCGACAGGATAGATAATCGCTATTACCAAACATTGACTCAGACCGGGTTATCAATATCCACAAACTGATGATCAATCCCCAACGTTGTCTCTAACCATTCTCCCAGCGCCTGCACGCCGTAACGCTCCGTCGCATGATGGCCGGCAGCAATGTAGTGGATACCATTTTCACGGGCAAAGTGGGTGGTCTGCTCAGAGATTTCACCACTGATATAAGCATCGACTCCCAGCATCAGGGCTTTTTCAATGTAACCCTGGGCTCCGCCAGTACACCAGGCAACGGTCCTGATCGGATGGTCACCACCACTCACCAGTAACGGTGTTCGCCCCAGAACCTGCTCGACATGCCCACCCAGCGCGTCCAGCGTCTGTGGATTGGTCAGGCGTCCTGTCAGGCCAATTGAGGTTTGTTCATCGGCATCCATGCCGCTAGTGGTTTCAAATCCAAGACGCTTTCCCAGGCAGGCATTGTTACCCAGTTCAGGGTGAGCATCCAGCGGCAGATGGTAAGCGATAAGACTGATATCATGCTGGATCAGTTTACCGATACGACGGCGCTTCATGCCTGTCAGACAGGCATTTTCCCCCCGCCAGAAATAACCATGATGCACCAAAATGGCATCCGCATCGGCAGCGATGGCAGCATCCAGCAGTGCCTCACAGGCCGTGACGC
The DNA here is from genome assembly GCF_057552235.1 of Kistimonas ophiarachnellae. Classification (NCBI taxonomy): domain Bacteria; kingdom Pseudomonadati; phylum Pseudomonadota; class Gammaproteobacteria; order Oceanospirillales; family Endozoicomonadaceae; genus Kistimonas; species Kistimonas ophiarachnellae. Next base: position 227,200 of record NZ_BAAJPA010000007.1, read on the forward strand.
CCGAGACAATCCGCGTTATCTCGCTACGTCCTTCTACCTGCAACCCATTGGGTGCATAGTCCTTGAACAGCCAGGGTTTGAGTTTCTGTTCGGTGGTTTCAACCAGGTCATTCAGCGTTACTGGCATAAACGGTTTCCATTCTGACAAACGGTATTTCCATAACTTTATCAAAAACATCTGACAAAAAGCCCAACTAACCGTGTTATTTGAAGTTGGCCATCAATGCACCTCCCTGCGGTCTGCTCAAGGCAGGTTACGTTTCTAGACAAAATGGAAGAGGCCAACCACACTTTTTTGTAATCAAAAAAATAAAGCGCATATTCCAAGGAGAGGAGTCATGCCCTCTGGCAGCCAGGTCAGCAAACAAGGTTTTACCTTGATAGAGCTGATGATTGTGATCGCCATCATTGGCATTTTGTCCGCTATAGCGATTCCTGCTTACCAGGATTACACAAAGCGCGCCCATGTCTCGGAGGGGTTGAACATGGCGTCTGGTGTCAAAGCGGCGGTTTCTGAGTATTACGCCTCTGAGGGTACGTGGCCCACATCCAATGAAAGTGCGGGTCTTGACAACACGCCGTCGGGAAATGCTGTAACCAGTGTGCGCATACAATCTGGTGGCTCAATCTCGATAATGTTTAACGCAAAAGTTGTCAACGGCGCCATGCTGGTTATTGTGCCGAATATACACAACGGCGCTATTATATGGACATGCGCTGCTCTCCCGGCATCAGGCATGAAAACTGAGTACCTGCCTACAAGCTGCCGTAATACCACTGGCCCCTCACTCCCATAAAAACGTCAAACAGCTGTCCACTGCCTTGATTTGGCATCAAGCGCAATGACACTGGAGCACCCGGATAGAGGTTCCCCGGACGGAACAGAAAAAGGTTCGGGAAACTCGCGCCTTACCGCTTCCCCAACCAGTACAGGATAAAAACTTCGTTTTGCCATCAATCAGACAATTACATACAATTCGTGGATCATCATGTCTTCGTTCTCAAGATAATTTATTACAAATCAACACCGGAGTGGTATCAGCAAACGGATGAAGCATTTTCTGCGTTATTTCGGCTGGCCTGGTTTGTGTGGGCTGCTTTTTGCTATCGTGCTTTTGCAACTCTTTCCCCGGCTGAATGGTTTTCGTGGCGCTCAAGACGGCCAGCCGGGAAATCACCTGACCGCTTTTTCAGGCCCCGTCTCCTATAACGATGCCGTAGAGCATGCCGCGCCATCCGTCGTCAATATCTTTACGACTCGCGCCATACGGCGCCCCCCGGCCGAGCTTGACAATCCGCTGCTACAGGATGCGTACAGTTATAACAGGGTTCCCCGCCGTCAACGCATCCAGTCCAGTCTCGGATCCGGTGTCATTGTCCGGCCAGACGGCTATATCCTGACCAATAACCATGTCATCGCAGGCGCAGACGATATCATTATTGCCCTGCAGGATGGCCGGGAAACCCATGCAACCATTATTGGTACCGACCCGGAAACCGATCTGGCGATATTAAAGATCCAGCTGGACAAACTGCCGAGCATCACCTGGACGGACTCCCAGGCCATCCGCACTGGTGATGTCGTACTGGCCATTGGCAACCCGTTTGGCCTGGGACAAACCGTCAGCATGGGCATCATCAGTGCAACCCAACGTAACCTTCGGCTGAGCACCTATGAGAATTTCATTCAGACGGATGCCGCCATCAACATTGGCAACTCCGGTGGCGCCCTGGTGAATGCGAAGGGAGAATTGGTCGGTATCTCCACTGCCCTGTTGACCAGCGACGGTGGCAGCGAAGGATTGGGTTTTGCCATTCCCTCCAACCTCGCCAACCTGGTTCTGAGTGCCATTATTGAAAACGGCCGCGTGATCCGGGGCTGGCTGGGCATAGAATCCCAGGCCCTGACGCCGGAACTTGCCGCCGCCTTCGGGCTTGAACCCGGCAACGGCATCCTGATTTCCGGCATTTATGACAACAGCCCGGCATCTGAAGCTGGCCTGCAGCGCGGCGATGTCATCATCAGTATCAATCATATGGAAGCCAATGACGGCAAGCAGATCATGAACCAGGTAGCGAACCTGGCCCCCGGCAGCGAAGTTCCCATCACGGTTTTGCGTGGTGGCGACACCATCAAACTGGTATCCCGGGTCGGTGAGCGCCCCCCTTTACTCAGTAACCGGCATTAAAAATGGTGATACAGGCAGCAGCTTACCTGGCTGCTGCCTAAGACGTACGTCCTAATATTTGATACGGTATTCCGCTGATCGGGCATGAGCCGTCAAACTTTCTCCCCTCGCCAGAACCGACGCCACTTTCCCCATTTCTGAAGCACCTTCTGCGGAAAAGCGAATCAGTGAAGAGCGCTTCTGAAAATCATAAACCCCCAGGGGGGATGAAAAACGTGCCGTTCCCGACGTCGGTAGTACGTGGTTCGGACCCGCACAGTAATCCCCCAGGGCTTCCGCGGTATATCGTCCCATGAAAATTGCGCCGGCATGGCGGATTGATGGCACTAATGCATCCGGGTCTGCCACTGACAACTCCAGATGCTCAGGCGCAATCCGGTTACACAGCGCCGCTGCCGCATCCAGGTCAGGCACATGGATCAGGGCTCCCCGGTTATTCACAGAGGCAGCAATAATGTCACGACGCTCCATATCCGGCAGTAAACGGTTCATGGCCGCTTCTACCTGATCCAGCCAGTCACTGTCAGTGGCGATCAGGATCGCCTGGGCATCTTCATCGTGTTCAGCCTGGGAAAACAGATCCATGGCAATCCAGTCAGGATTCGTACCCCCATCAGAAATAACCAGTATTTCTGATGGTCCGGCAATCATATCGATACCGACCTGACCAAATACCATCCGTTTCGCCGTCGCTACATAGATATTGCCGGGGCCGACAATTTTATCGACTTTCGGGATGGATTCCGTTCCCCAGGCCAGCGCCGCGACCGCCTGGGCACCACCGATGGTGAAGACCCGGTCTACGCCGGCAAGCGCCGCTGCCGCCAGAACCATCTCGTTAATGATGCCATCAGGGGTAGGAACCACCATGACAACATCGGATACACCCGCCACCTTGGCAGGAATAGCATTCATAAGAACAGAGGAAGGATACGCTGCGCGCCCACCGGGAACATAAATACCGACCCGGTCCAGTGGTGTGACATTTTGTCCCAGCACCGTGCCGTCACGCTCTTCATACTGCCAGGATGACTGCAATTGTTTTTCATGGTACTGGCGGATACGGTCTGCGGCACACTGCAGCGCCTCGAATTGTGCATCAGAGATGGCTTTCAGGGCTTCAGCGATCCGCTGCTCACTCAATTCCAGCGCCTGCATAGTATCAACGGCAACACGATCAAAACGGCGGGTAAAATCAACGACGGCTGCATCGCCTTCATCACGAACCCGGTTGACGATCTGAGTCACCGTTTGCTGGACATCGTTATCAGACACCGATTCCCATGCCAGCAGCTGATCAAGCCGACGCTCAAAATCCCCAGAACCCGCCACCAGCCGCGCTGGCCTTAACAATGACTGGGCAGAACTCATGACAACTCCCCCTGCTCCCGGCGGGCCCTGTCGACGGCGTCAGACAGGATATTAATCAATACTGACAAGGAACGGTGCTTCACCTTCATTGCCGCTTTATTCACAACCAGTCGCGAACTGATATCCGCAATGACCTCGCGGGGCTCCAGCCCATTGGCCCGGAGCGTATTGCCGGTATCGACCACATCAATGATGCGATCCGCCAGACCAATCAGGGGCGCCAGCTCCATGGAACCATAGAGTTTGATAATGTCCACTTGTTGCCCCAGGCCGGCATAATAACGCTTAGCGACATTAACAAATTTGGTTGCCACTCTCAGGCGCTTGCCGGGAATCTCCTGCTGCCCCACCGGCGCCGCTGTCATAAGCCGGCAACGGGCAATATTCAAGTCCAGCGGTTCATAGAGTTCCTGTGAGCCATGCTCCATCAGGACATCCTTGCCCGCAACGCCCAGGTCGGCGGCACCGTACTCCACATAGGTGGGCACATCACTGGCACGAACAATCAGCAACCTGACATTGGGTTGATTGGTCGGAATAATCAGTTTACGGGTCTTTTCCACATCTTCAGCAGGACGGATATCAGCGGCTTCCAGCAAGGGACAGGTATCCCTCAGGATACGCCCCTTGGAGAGCGCGATAGTGAGTACTTCTTCTGTCATTATTATGTCCGGCGTCGGTTTTTATACGATAGTTTCAGCCTTTATGGGCGGATTCTGCCACAGACAGCATAGTGACTGAAGTGTGAATCTGCGCTCAATTTCCACTGTTGCCCCCTGAACGAAGATCAGCAGTGCACTGTCAATCCAAAAAATACTGGAGGTTTTATCAACACCGCGAACGCTTTTATGAGTCAATTCTGATAGGCACAGCGTATTTAACGAATAAAAAGAATGCCGAGCAGCAGTGGAGGTTAAATGACGAGCCTCACAGAAAAATCAGAAAATCCAATTTCAGGAATATTAAAATATAAAAACCAACAAGAATTCTCGTTATGAAAAAGAATGGTAAAAGACATAAACCTCAGCCAATCCTGAAAACAAAAACCGGATTTCAACAACATAATCACTCAGAAACATTTAATATAACAAGACATTCTCTCTCAAAAACAACAATAAAATAACAGTGAAATCAATAATTACCATGGAATATCAAAGTTTTGCCAGTGACTATTACTATCAAAGTATTTTACGAGAGCACGAGGAAGCGTCCTTTTTGCATCTATAGCCATGTACATTTCACTATCAGTACCAAGTGTCGTTTGATAAAGCGCAATGGGCAAGTATGAACAAATAGCCCCTGAAAAAAAGTTTCCTGTATGTGGGCACAAAGTATCCGGTGGATCTTCCCAACAATGCCTGTTTAGGTAATCTGCATATTGTCTTGCTTTATATCCGTACGATGACCTACCGAAAAACGCCATCAGTAGTGAAGGAGTATCATAGACACCTGGAACTGTAATGCCTGCTTCTGAGATATAATCCATATTTTCCAGACTCGCATTATTATGGAGCCAGCGCATGGCAATATTGAGAACCGTTTCACCAATCCCCTCAATATTGAGACGATAGCCTGACCAGCAGGTACTATTGGTTTTATAGATTTGATCGAGAGCTAAACCTCCCCATCCTGTCAGATGGAAAATCCATGGAGGTTTCCCCTCTTCAAGCACTTGAGCTACGACAGCTGCATGTGTAATCAAGTCACCAGGGGTACCAGAACGCTTATGTTCAATCAGTACATCACCAGATTCAAGCTCGCCATAGTGACAAACCATACCATACACTTTCATGGAGAAATAAACCCATTAAACCTAAAACATTAATGCAGAATACACAGTCTAGCATATAGAATTGAATCAGATTCAACTGTGCATATCCCCTGCCTTTATCATCAACAAAAAATCAAAAAAACATTTAATCTTTCAACATCAACAACTTCAAGATAACAAAACAATCAAAGGGAACTTCTTCAATAAAAACGCATCATATATATCACCACACTTGATCATTACCCTCTATCGGAACATTTTAAAATGCAAAAAGTAAGTCACGATTCAGTATTAGCCCACAGAAAGAGTTTTCAACCAGCTACAAGTACAGAAAGCCCTAAAAACAACCAAGAAGAAACACCCGAATCTATTGATAGAAACTTTAAAAGACCCACTCAAACGTATGGTCGATCGATAGAAACAGAGCGGACAACTTTACGGCTAATCATACAAGATCGCCCTTTTTGTCATCGAGGCAATGATCAAAAGCACTTTCATCATGGTAATACAGCAATTATACAAAACCTGCCGATGAAAATTCATATAACCCCTACAGAGCAAGAGTCATATCCGCCAGCAATCGTGGAACTTACATCAGGAAGATCCTATGCCTTCCACCAAAAATATCATTTCAAAATTGCAAGCACTTACTTTAGGTATATTAATGGAAATATAAGAGATGAAATATTATCACCCTATTTTGAAGATAAAACAGGAGGAGGATTCTGTTTTGTTATTAAAAAGAACAATGTAGAAAGTATATATATCCCATCCAAAACATGGCAACGCAGGTTTTCTGACTGTGTCACAAAAGGATTAGACAGCATTCTTAATAAGGATAAAGGCTTCCCTACCACTGACACTCACGCTTTAAGTGAAATAGCTATCGATGAATCCGAAAAAAATCAGTCTGGCTTAGCTAGCTGCCACCAATTCGCTCTATTTATGAATCATGGAGAAACTCAGTTAGACGCCAAGGGAACAGTACGTGATATTGTACTGTCATCAGAACTGGAAGATTATGGATTATTTACCCCACTCGCCATTTTTATCCAAGGCTCTGAAGATACGAAAACGCTCGAGCCAATTCATGAGTTTATACATATAGGGCATAGATTGTGTATCGGGAAAATTGGAACAGGTTTTATATTCGCCCACTCTATTGAAGAAATATCTGAAATGTACAAGGAACTTTGTGATACACATTCTATTGTTTTGCAAAAGAGGGACTATCGGCCTGAAAGACAATCACAGACCTCATCAAAAGAAAGCTATGTAACTGCCAATGAAGATCTAGATCAATCCTACGAATCATCTGATTCTGACTACGAGGACGCCATAGGTTAATCTATAGATAGCACATTAAGGCAATATCAAGAATAGATAAGCAACCATTGATTTAAGCCGACTTAATTTTACTTTAATAAAATACATCTATTCAAAAATATCAAACACCTAAAAAAACATAAGAACCAAGCAATCCACATCATAAACGTCTTTTTTCTACCCCCCAACAGTCTTACAAATAAACTTATGATATTTCAAAAACCATCTGATGATTTTGAAGTGAAACATCAATATGGTTAATTGGCAGTTTATCCGTCAAACGCTTCAGACAATCTACCGATAAACGAGGTAACAAGTTGCGATTGACCAATTGCTCTATCGCTCGAGCGCCCACCAGAGGGTTATTATTCCATGCAACCAGCTGCTCAACCACCTCATCACTGACGGTTAGTGTTGCCTTATATTGATCAGCCACATTCTTGCGGATACGCTCCAGCGCCAACCTGCAGATTTTACGCATATCATCAGTATCCAACGGCAAATAGGGAACGATGACCACCCGCCCAAGAAATGCGGGTTTAAAATAGTTCAGCAATTCTTCCTGGATCGCCTCAAGAATCTCATCTCGCGTCGGTTTACGCTGTTCATCGCGCTGAAATTTATCCACAACGTCCATAATGGCATAATCCGCCGCATTGGAGGTCATAATAATAATCGTGTTACAGAAATTGACTTCCCGGCCTTCACTGTCGCTGACAGCCCCCCGATCAAATATCTGATAAAAAATATCGTGCACACCCGGGTGTGATTTCTCCATTTCATCCAGTAACAGCACCGAATAAGGTTTACGCCTGATGGCTTCCGTCAACAGTCCACCTTCTCCATACCCGACATAACCTGCAGGTGATCCCAGTAATTGGGAAATTTTGTGCTCCTCCTTGAATTCCGTCATGTTCAGCGTCGTGAGATTCTGCTCACCACCAAACAGTTCTTCAGTCAGCGCCAGTGCCGTTTCCGTTTTGCCAACACCGGATGGGCCACACATCAGGAATACGCCAGCCGGTTTACGACGATCCGAGAGACCTGCACGACTGGTTCTGATGCACTGGCTGAGTTCGGCCAGTGCATCATCCTGCCCGATCACCCGAGCCTTCAGCTGCGTCTCAAGCGTCAGTAACCGCTGAATTTCATCGGACAACATGTTACGGATGGGAATGCCCGTCCAACTGGAGAGGATGGAGGCAATAATCGTGCTGTCAACCCGGGGGAAAACCATGGGTTGTTCCTGCTGAACCTGCTCCAGTTCCCTGCGTTGTTTCACAATGTCAGAGCGAGATACCGGCGCCGGTTGCTCTATGGGCGGCTTTTCCTCGTTGTTCTTTTGCAAAAACGCATTATCCGCCTGACTTTCCAGTTCTGCGAGTTCCTCAACCAGCGCCCGCTCTTTTTTCCAGCGCCCGTATAAATCATCCAGTAACTCTCGGGTACTGGCCCTTGAATGTTCCAGTTTGTCGAGGCTTTCCTCCAGCTCATCATGCCCGGCAGCCTTATCCCTGCGCCGCTCATTGAGTTCACGCTCCAGATAAGCATGTTGATGCTCAAGCTCTTCGATCACCTCGGGAAGTGCATGCCGGGAGAGACCCACCCGGGAGCAGGCTGTATCCAGCAAGCTGATGGCTTTATCTGGCAACTGTTGTTCAGGCAAATAACGGATGGCCAGCTCGACTGCCGCGACAACGGCATCATCATGAACCCGCACCCCGTGGTGCGTTTCCAGGGACCGTGCCACACCCCGCACAATGTGACAGGACTCTTTCTCATCCGGCTCCAGAACCTTGACCAGCTGGAAACGTCTTGCCAGCGCGGCGTCTTTCTCAAAATACTTTTTGAACTCTGCCCATGTGGTCGCGCCAATAGTCCGCAATTCTCCCCTTGCCAGTGCGGGTTTGAGCAAATTCGCTGCATCATTCAGCCCGGCAGCACCACCGGCACCAATCAGGGTGTGAGCTTCATCAATAAATAACAGGACAGGGGTCGGTGCACTCCTGACTTCATTCATTAAGTCCTTAAGACGACTTTCCAGTTCTCCCCGTATACTGGCTCCCGCCTGCAACAAACCCAGATCCAGCGTATGCAGGGCAACGCCCTGCATACTTTCCGGCACTTCTCCGGTTACAATGCGCTGCGCCAGTCCTTCAACAATGGCGGTTTTACCCACACCGGGGTCACCCACCAGGATCGGATTGTTTTGCCGCTGACGTGACAGTATGTCGATGACCTGCCGAATCTCTTTCTGCCGGCCAATGATCGGACGAAGATCGCCATTACGCGCAGCATCAGTCAGGTTGATCGTGTATTTATCCAGCGCGCCCTTTTTGGCCAGGCGCTCACGGCCAACATCTTGCGACCTGGTCTTGGCGCTATCACCCTCACGATTATCACCGGGCATGTTCCCCTCAGCCATGGCCTGCAGGCTTTGCAGGGAAATTCTCTGTAACTCCCTGGCCATGGGTGAATCAAGAACGGTGTATTGCGCCTTCTGCAACAGGGCCAGTAAAAGATCAAAGCCCGTGATGACATCATGCTGATAATTCACCGAGGCGACCAGCCAGGCATCCTGGATCAACGCCAGGATGGACATGGAAAGTGACGGCGTGCCTGCATCACTTTTTTCCAGTCGACTCAGCCGCGCTTCCAGATCCGACAGAATGATTTGCCGGGACAGTTTCTGGGAATTGATCACGGCTTCGATATCCGCAGACGGTTCAGAAAACACCATTAATAGCCAGTGTTCAATTTCAATATATCGGTGCTGATATCGGACACAGAGACCGGCTGCAGATTCCAGGGACTTTCGCAGGCTTGGATCAAGCTTGCTGATAAGGGTTTTCAGTTCCAACGATTGCATAATTCACGGCGAGAACAATGCGCAATCGTGCCATTGTTTACGACTCGCCTTCCTCACTGGTCGCTTCTGCTGTTTCATCAACAGCATCAGTATCAGACTCATCGCCTGAATCTTCCAATTTTTTCTGAACTGCAGGCAAAATTTCGTTATCAAGAAAAATCTCAATATCCTGCATGATCAGCTGCTTAACCTCATCCATACCAACGGGCGCATCATCGCCCATACGACCGGCATTCACACTATCGACAAGTTCGGAGACAATATTACCCAGCGCTTCACCCACGCTGTCTCTCAGCTTTGGAAGAATCAGACCCAGTTGAAACTTAAAAACGATATCTTCACTCATACAGACCATACCCTGATGAATAGGTTATATGCCTCATCTGTTGATGTGCATAATAGCACCTCTAAAAACTGTTATGCTGTTTAACACTACCCCAACGCCATCAACAAAGATTCCCCCCCTTGAAATAAACTCTTTCCAGCATGCAAAAATAAACAATCCAATGATATTCCTACCTCCTTTTATAAAACACCCTATTCTAATACCTGCAACATATTAATCTGACAAGGTGAAAAGCACCTGCACAAGATTAATCTCATGTTTACTCGGCTACAGCCCACTTCCTGCAGGCCCGCACACTGAGAAAACTTGGGCTTGGGTACTTTGAGCCGTAACTGTTAGTTATAGAAAGGCATCAAATAAAAGTGGATCACTTTCTCCTTCCTCTCCTGTTGAAAAATCCCAACCAAAAGTTCCCCCATGATGACGCTTCTGCTCTCCATCTACATTCTTCATAAAGTACCATTGGCCCACTATCAACGAACTGATATTAAAGATTAACCCTTCATTCTCACCAAGTCGTATAGTCATAGACCCGTGTATAGAACCTTTCATGGTAATCTGGGACAATATGACATTATCATTTCCTTCCGGATTCTCGGCGATTTGAAGCAAATCTATCGTGTATTGAGAATGCCTGCGCATAATAATATCTTGCAGAAAAAAAATTGTTGCAACATCAGGCACCCTTTCAATCATAACCGGTTGCAATAAAGGCGATCGACCGGCAGTTGATACGGTTCCTGAGCTGCTCATGTTGCTTACACCAATAACCGCCCTGTCAAATGGAAACCATTTACTATCATCTTCCAGATCAACTCCTCCTGCAGTATCTACTTTAGGAAAATCACCGTGAAAATAATCGGTGAATTCACGAACAGTCATTAGTTTATCGTTTTCCATGCTCACCACCCTGATTGCAATTAAAAAATATGACGTCATAATTTCCGGTATAAAAGCGACGCTGTATTGCGTCATAAGTAACTTATGACACCGGACTCACTTACTCTAAAACCTTTAGTGAAAGAGGAAATACACGATTCTTTACCACCTCCAACAAGACAGTTTTTACTTACAACGCTCATTCAGTGACAAGTTCAGTCCAGATATCTGCAGCTGAATGCATTGCTTTGAACGCTCCTTAACTTCAAGCCATTGGCGATGCACCCTGTCTTCATAATGCCTGAATTGAACCAGAAAACCGATGTAATGCGTCTGAGGCTCTAATTCAACCCTTTTTCGCCAGATATCACCCGGCCGGATAGAAACAGGAGGCTGTAAGCGGACTAATTGATTGCCAAGAGCAACATCGGCTTTATCCTGATATAAATCCAGAAAGTTAGCCATTTGAAAATTACCATAATCTGACAACTGGTAAATTTTAACAAAAACCGGACTCGTCTCCTGTTTATCAGACGGATTTATATACTCGCTGGCTTTTATAACAATATCTACATACCGTATATGTTCAGAATGAAAGCTACACCCCTGTACCATCAGATAGCAGGAAAGTATGACTATCCGATAACATTTTTCAATATTCGTCAGTGACTTCATCGTTGTTTGACCAACTATCAGTGATACACGTTTAGAATTCAGCCTCTAACAGGTTCATAATGTTTTTTACGCCCAGATCAATAAATAATGGCAACCGAGTGGTTTGTGAGAGGCCATCATCACCCGCACACGCGGCTATCATAACGGCTGCTGCAACAGTGTCGCCAAACAGATGAGCAGGCGGTTCAACAGCAACATCTCCCTCAATAATACTACCACCACTATAGAAGACCGCCTGTGAAAGCCAAGCTACTGGCGAATACGAACCAGCGATTTCCAGACCATGACAATTGAGGCCGCGATTTTCCTCCCGGTCATCGTCAAGCCAGCGGTTCACATTCTCCAAAACCGCTTGTTCCTTCGGGTTACAGACAAACGCCATCTCATTCAGGCAATCCCGGCCCCATAGTATGGCCTCACGGCAATCAAGCGCATGGGCAATAATCTGAATACAATCGTTGTATAGCTGTTTCTGACACAACTGCCTCAAGCTGGATAGAATGTCAGGATGATCACGCAAGATCTCTGTCGTTTCTTCTGTCAGATCAACAGTACTGATGATATCCCTTAAGTCATGAATCCTGATCCCACGATATTTCATTACATTAAACGATAGGTTTTGTGGTTAATTGATCCTGACAACGCCACCCTGATTGACAAGATTCACGCCGGCTTTGACTTGCGTTTGTATTTTTCCATCAATATCAACCATCAAACCGGACACCACTGCCTTGAACGATGACTCCAGCGTCATGGTAGAGGCTGAAGCCGACATCTGTTGGGATGTAATATCAACCATGGTGCCATTAATAGTAATGCCGGTGGGTGTGATTTCAATGGTATTGCTGCCGCACTGCAGGACCACACCCTGCGGGGATTCTATCGTGGTTTGCCCCTGCGCACTCAGGGCCGTTTCCCCGGCAGAGCTTATATTAACCGCGGCCATAGAATCACAGGTATAATCACCGCCGGCCTTCACCAGGGCCGCCGCCTCCGTTTCATGGGTCATATCTTCCTTGGATTTCATCACCAGCGTTTTTTCTACTTCTGTCAGTGATTCGCCTGTCACCGTCGTGCTGCTATTATTTTTCACCTGGCACAACATATCTTTCTGGGCCTGTATAAACAGTTCCTCGCTGTCCTTGGTGTCACAGACACGGAATATATGGCAATCGTCTTCCTGTCCTTTTGGCGTGGAGCGGGTTTTGAGCATCAGGATTTCGGCAGTGACTTCAACAGGCGTATTCACCGCGGTATACAGGGAACCTGTTACAAATGGCTGGTCCGGGTCTCCATCAAAAAAATCTATCACAACCTGTTGGCCAATCCTCGGCAAAACACTACTTCCAAAACTCTCACCGGCAAAGGCGTGCCTGACAGGCATCCAGCAGGGATATTCTCCGTTTTTATCCCAGTGAAACAGAACCTGGACACGCCCAAACTCATCGGAATGGATTTCCTCGCCATCGGGCCCTGTTACCGTTCCCTTTTGAACACCATCCACCACTTTTCTGCTAAAGGGATTACTGCGAAAGACGGTTGATATCGGGAAGCAGGTAAAGTTGTTGTGATATTGAATCAGATTGATGCCATAGGAACCGGACAATGCAAAGTGGTGCTCCATGGTGGATATAATATGCACATCGTTATGCACGCTTTCGGGATGCCCTTCCAATGTAAACTGAAGGCCAGCATGCAGGCATGGCAGCGCGCTGTCACAGATCACCGTATACCGTTCACTCTCGTGGTTCTCCATACAACGCAATACCGCCTGATTTAAGGCATCCTGACAGAACTGACGGCTTTCCCATCGCATACTGCATGCCATGCCCACATCCTCAGGCGGAGTGACACCGCGGCTGAGCATGGCTTGTCCCATATCAGGGTCATATCCCGTGTATTCCCATCCTCCGCCACCCATTTCATTATTCGTCAACCAGCTTTCCAGGTAGAGTTCTTCTTCATCTTCATTATGGAAACGTACGTAGATTTTATTCTGTGTAGCCTGGCGAAAGCCCTGGTTGGTGTTGTCAATGATCATTTCATTCGCTGTCTTATCAGAGACAAAATAAAAGTGATAGCCCTCTTCAAACAGTAGGCGGGTTATAAAATCATAATCACTTTCCTGGTGCTGTATGCACAGAGGCTTCACGGTTTCTGGCTGCGTGATAAACGTCAACTTATGTTCAAACGCGTATTCACTGACCACTTCTTCAATCATTTTATCCAGCGGAATTTCCTGGAAAATCCGGGAATTAATCGTATTCTTGAGCAAATCCAGCCATGGTACGACGCAAATTTCCCAGCTAAACATATCGGCCGCCGGCATGAACGGCTGGTCCTGCACGGAACGCACTATGCCATGGCAGACAATATGCGTCTCGATCTGAGCCTTCGATTTCGATACGACAGAATAAAGGAAACACCCCGGCTTTCCCACCAAACCAGCCAGCTCCTCGCTGGGGATGCCAGCCGCAACAATGGAACCCGTTGCAACAAAAACAGCATTGATGGCTTCTGAGACATGTAAATTAACGGTCGTATACTCCATGCCACTAGACGCCTGAAATATAAGAGATCCCACCGTCGCATCGGATTGAATCATTTTAAATACTGCATGAAGACTATGGGGCTACTATAGCATAAGCAGATTGACACCCAGGAAAATCCTTATCATGCAATCACAGTTAGCATCGTTACTTACGACCGTGAAAAGTCAGGATAATTTATCTATAAAGGATATAAATCACGATGATTACATTGCATTTAATGAATTACTGCTTATTGCTCAGGGCACACTGAATGACTGGGTAAACGAACCAGAAAAAGACAGGCTGCAAAGTCTGATGCAATCCAATCAGGACAGTTGGGAAACGCTGTTTGAATGGCTCAACGCACGTATTCTTGAGGATGACTGGAACCCTGAGTGGCTTGGCTGGATAATCTACTGCTGCCAGTTCTCTTTCACTCCATGGGAAAACCTCAGTGATGCACTGCAACTCGCCGCCTGTTGGCTCAATAAGCAAATGCAGCAAGTGGACGAGGGTTCTGCAGACAAACTCAACAAGGGCATAACAAAACTCAACACCGTAATCGGCGACCATGAGGGTACCCCCTTGCTCTATGAAACCCTCAGCCTACTGCCCTTGTTCGCTGAAAGAAGCAAACCACAACTCGAAGCCTTGAGTACGGATGAAAAAACAAATTTAAAAAAAACCATCACACCGAAACTCAGCAAGGAAATAGCGCAGGTACGCAATCATCTGACGGATACAACGACCTTTTTGCAGCAGATTTCGCAAGGCTGCACCAGCGAACTAGTCGTTGAGACATCAACACTATTGAAGTGGATGAAATCCAGCATCTCAATCCTGAACAGTTATATTGGTGAAGAGCCTCAGCAATCAAAAAGCACACCGTCGACACCACCAGAAAAAGGCGTTGCAGCGCCACAGAAAAAAGAAACAAAAGAGAAAGATGATAAGAAAGAGCGTAATGAGAGCAGCATGGAACTTACCAGCCGCGAAGACGCGATAGAAAAGCTCACTCTCGTCTATGAGTACTTTATCACTTTTGAGCCATTAAGCCCGCTCCCTTTTCTGCTCGAGAAAGCGTTGCGCTGGTCTCACTTAACCCTGCCTGAACTGCTAAAAACCGAACTTGCCGAGGATCAGGGCACACTGGAACGATTTTGTTCATTACTCGGGCTTAGCGATATTTCTAATACCGATCAGGCAACGGGTAACAAAGAAACCAAGAAAAAATCCTGATGCACGCATATTGGTTTATTCAGTGACAGGGAGAACCTGATCGACACCGACATAGCCGTCGACAAACAACGATGAAGATAGAAAATAAAGCTATAACTGCATTCACTTGTCAACCTAAACAAATAATCCAACCATTTGGCTTGAAACATTAGATTTTTCTTCAAATTATCTAATTTCCAAATTTTTTATTGGCAATAGAATCAGCCCACTCAATTGAACCAGAGTAAATTAACCGATAGATCCTTAGAAGAAGCAGTTTTAGTGCCAGTATCCCTATTGTCATAAAACCGTTTTAGTAATAACCAAAACAGATTTTTGTAAAATTAATTTATAAGCTTTTCCAAAACATTATTAAATTAACGTCTATATTTTTTCACTCGGCACAGTTCTTACTCAACCAGATGGATAAAGCTTAGTCATAGCATAAAGTAACAGGTTAGTTATCAATGCCTCTTAATTCCCAACATAAACGTATAAGCAAGAACAGAGTATCTATTACTTACGACGTTGAAACTTACGGGTCAGTTGAAACACGTGAACTGCCCTTTATTATCGGCGTACTCGGCAATTTCTCAGGCATGCTGCCGTCCGATCAGCAACTCCCCCTGCACGAACGGCAGTTCATCCAGATTGACCAGGAAAACTTCAATACCGTGATGGCTCGGCTCAAACCTCAGGTCACCATCAAGGTTGAAAACACATTGTCCAGTGACCCGGAGGAAGAAACATTAACATGCGATCTCTCATTTAAAAAAATGGAAGACTTTGAGCCTGACAGGCTTGCGATGCAAATTCCTGCTGTCCAGGAACTGATTGAGGCACGTAACCAGCTACTAGTGTTACTCGCCAAGGCGGATCGCTCACGTGAGCTTGAGCAAGGCCTCAAGCAGGTATTACAAAACAGCGATTTGATGGAGCAACTGAGTAATGAACTCGGCATCGAATCGTAACCCGCCCCAAGCCCTTGAGCGAGGTAACGAGTCGGCGTTTTTACTGATATTCTGAGGCGACACGACCTTGAGCGACGAAATGACAGATGCCTCTTCTGATGAGGCAGAAGCCAGACGAGAAGCCTCACTGCTTGATGAAATACTCGAAGCCAGTGAGGACAGCGTTCTGAAGATGCTGGTATTGGCTCGTGGACAATGCTCAGTAGAAGAGCTGAAAGGATTACTGGCGCAACTTTGCAGACAGTACAAGAGTGACAAGCTTTGCTGGTCAGAAAACCTGTTGAAGACCATTAATAACGCCGTCGGCTGTATTGATGGAAGTATCGGTCAACAAATACGCAAGGTGCTTAAAGCACCAGAGCTTCATGACCTGGAAGGTCGTTGGCGGGGTTTACATACCCTTGTGACCAATTCAGAACTCGGAGCAGACCTGAAGATCAAATTGCTGAACATCAATAGAAAGGATTGCCTGAAGCAGTTTCAGGATGCACCCACCATCGACAGAAGCCCGCTCTTCAATATTATTTATCATCATGAATACGGAACCGCCGGTGGAGAACCTTATGGTGTTCTGCTTACGGACTATACATTCAGCTACAAGAATCAGGACATTTCCTTAATAAGGGCTCTTGCCGAGGTAGGGGCATCCTGTCACGCCCCCGTTATTGCGGCGGCCTCTCCAGATATGTTCGGCATTCCTGATTTTCCGGCATTTTCAGAAGGGCGGCCCATTGCCCAAGGTTTCAACTCCCCTGTTTACAATAAATGGAACAGCTTCAGGGAATCTGACAATTCCCGCTATTTTGTACTGACTTTACCCAGGGTTTTGGCCCGGGAGCCTTACGGGCAAGATACACAACCCGTTGAAGCGTTTGATTTTGAGGAATTTGAACGTGACGAAAACGGAACGCCGATATTTGACCAGGAAGGCGATTTCGTCTGGAGTAATGCCTGCTTTGCACTTGGCCTGAAAATATCGGAAGCCTTTACCCGTTCCGGATGGTGTACTGCCATACGCGGTATGGAAAATGGCGGGAAAGTTGTTGATCTCCCCAATTATTTCTATAAAGCCGATACCGGTGACTTCATTCAGCAGTGTCCCACGGAAGTCAACATTACGGATGAACGGGAGAAAGAACTCAGCGACCTGGGTTTTCTTGCACTGGTTCATTACAAGGCAACCAATTATGCAACGTTCATCGGCGCACAGACCACACAAAAGCCGAAAGTCTATGAAAACCCTGATGCGACGGCGAATGCGGCCATATCGGCCAGGTTGCCTTACATGATGGCATCAGGACGGATCGCGCATTATCTGAAAGTCATGGGTCGTGACATGATTGGTTCAAACCTTGAAGCTGCCGATCTGCAGAGTCAGCTCAGTACCTGGCTTGGCAAATATACCAATGCTTCAGCGGTCGGGAATTCAGCGCGTGCAAGATTTCCTCTCAAGGAGTCATCCGTCAGGGTCATTGAACAGCGTGGTCGTCCCGGTTGCTATTCGGCTGTCGCCTATTTGCTTCCCTGGCTGCAACTCGAAGAGCT
The DNA here is from genome assembly GCF_057552235.1 of Kistimonas ophiarachnellae. Taxonomy (NCBI): domain Bacteria; kingdom Pseudomonadati; phylum Pseudomonadota; class Gammaproteobacteria; order Oceanospirillales; family Endozoicomonadaceae; genus Kistimonas; species Kistimonas ophiarachnellae. Next base: position 244,891 of record NZ_BAAJPA010000007.1, read on the forward strand.
GTCGGCTTCACTCAGGCTCGTAGCAACGATTCCAAGTTAATCAACGCCGTATGAAAAATGCCAAGGCTTTAAAAGCGCACATTGCGCGGCTGATCGTCGTTGCAGGCGAGGCCATTAATAAACAAATGATGCACGTATCCCAAGACCCTGTAGTCTCACAATTACAGACGACCTGGCGTGGCATTCACTACCTTACGACCATCGTCAGCCCCGGAAGGAACTGTCTTATCCGGGTATTGGATTTGACCATGGACGAGCTGGCAGACGATATTAAACAGTCAGCCGCACTGCAGTACACATTGGTTTATAACCGCGTCTATCACAGGGAGCTTGATACACAGGGTGGTACGCCTTTTGGGCTGTTAATCGTGGACTTTCCGGTCAACCCATTGGGCAGGCAGGCAAAAATGCACGTTTATCTGTTATCCGCCCTGGCCCACATAGGGAAAAGTTCCCTTTGCCCCGTTATATGCCCGATGGATGAACAGTGGCTTGAACCTGAAACGGATCGCATCGCCTTTCTTGAGGAACGCCTGTTAAGAATCTATAACAGCCATTCGCTGGCCCATTACCGTCAGCTGCGAGACCAGCCACATAGCCTGTACCTCGGTATTGTTTGGCCCGGCGCTTATCTGATTAATAAAAATGCCCCATCCGGACACCATAAGATCTCTGGCGCAATCTGTCTGGCGGCCTGCGTCATAAAAGACTTCGATCTCTTCAGTTGGTTCGCCGGTCTGCAATGCTGGGGACCGGATGAAGTGGGCGGCGCGATTCTTCCGACAACAGACAACACAACATTGCGCGCTACCTGGCAGTTTTCAGAATCACTGGATCAGTTTTATTCGAGACTGGGTATCATGTTGCTATCCTCAACCTGGCTCGAAGGCCTGCCCGGGTTATTCACCCAATCCATGTTTCACCGGTTTTCCAAGGACAGTAAATCCAGTCAACAGGAAGCAAAAGCGGAAGAGCCATTGTCCTGGTTACTTATCGCATGCCGTGTTGCACACCACATGAAGGCCATATTGCGTGAGAATATTGGCCAAACGTTAACACCGGCAGAATGTAAACAGATACTGGACAAATGGATTCAGAAATATTGTATGCCCACTAAAATTCTGAACCATGAAATGTATTGCAAATTTCCTTTCAGTAAAGCAACGGTTCATGTAACACACTCTCCGTTTGACACAACGAAAATGGCCATCAGCCTTGACCTGACACCCAATTTACCCCCTGGCATGGTGACGAAACCGCTCGCCCTGAAAGTGATGCATAAAAAAGGCAGTGCATAGGAGCTGAATGTGTTTGAGCATTTTACTGATTCCAATTCCGGTCAAGACCAGGATTACTACAGTGTCATTACATCGCTTTCACATCTGCTATCCAGTCGTGCACCACTGACACCCAACGGCCTGTCAGATTGCCTGCCACTGTTTCGTTACGGCATGCCCAGTCTGTTCACACCTTTATGCAATGTGGACACTGTCTGCAGTAAGCTGAAAGCAGCCATTGCGCACTTTGAGCCACGTCTGAAAAAAATCAGTATTACTGTTGACAATCAGCCAGGCAAAGCCATTTCCATCACCATTGAAGGCTGGCTGACGGTTGATGATCAATCAACACCTATCAAGTATGTTCTCAAGTAATGGCTAATCATAATTTCTGGCAGACACAGGCTGACGACCACAGCCTGAGAAATTACATTGAGCAGGAAATTAACGCCCTGCACCAAGAACTTGCCCAGTTCGAACAACGTCATCCTGACATTGCCCGAAAACTACAATTACTGGGGGGGCGGCCAAAGGATCCAGACATGACGTTGATGCTTGAAGGTGTCGCGCTACTGATGGCAAGACTCCAACAACGTCTGGACAGTCATTACGATGCCATTGGCGACCAATTGCTAAACCTCATGGCGCAGGAAGTCACTGCCCCCCTGCCAGCAGCCGCCATCATTGAACTGCTTCAACTCAAAAATCGTACCCATATCAAATTAGAAGCCAACAGTCGGTTTGTTGTGAATTCTGAACAGGGAGGGCTGCAGGATTTCAGAACCCCTTTCACGGCCAGCGTTCCCCCCTGGGAGGTCGAGTCAGCCACGTTGAGCCGGGGCCCCTTTCCGTTACCGACAAACCTGACAGAGGGCGCTCGTGTTGGCCTTCAGATCGTATGTTCAACTCAAGCCAGCGGTCTTTCCATACCGCCTCCGGATCAACAACATCTGGATTTTTATATTGATCCACAGACGCCTTTATCCAATTTGCTGTTTGATCTCATGGCCGGCCCCGCAGAACAAATACTCATAGGCGACGGTGATAGTTATACCGCTGTTGACTGCAGGCAATTCATACTGCCGGCGTTTTCAGCGCAAAACAGGCTACTCGCCAGGGATGAACGATTATTTCCAGCCTTACAATTGCTCCGGGAGTTTTTTGCCTATCCTGATTTTTTTCGATTCCTCAGGCTTCCCTTACAGAGTGTTTGTGAACGGTTAACCTCAAGCCACCTGGTCATTTGGGTGCTCTATAATGATTGTGCCGAACCATTACTCAAACGAATTACGGCAGATCATATTAAACTTCGATGCCTTCCCATTATTAATCTTTACGAACAACAGATGGAGCCGATTAATTTAAACCATGACCGTTTGCAGTACCCATTGAAAAATAATCCCAGTTATCCAAACAGCAGGGTTTACCAAATATTGTCCGTGCAGGATGTGACTGACCCATCGGATATTCGAACACTCTCCCCAATATCGGATTGTGCCCGTGGTGACCAGGATTCGAAACTGTACTGGAATTTTCTACGGAGTCAATCAGACGATAGTTTGATATTTTTGGATACCAGCCCCTTCAGGGCATCACAACACGGTCGCATTATTTCATCAAAATGTCTTTGTTTTGACATGGAAACACATGAACTGCCGCCTTTCACTCCCATCAAACCGCTGTTTGACTGTCTTCCCGGGTCGACTGCACAGGTTCTTGTACGTAGCTGGTCTGTCAGAGGTCTGGAAGACCGCCGCCCAGGATGGCTGCTGCTTGGCTCGCTGTTGCTGAACCCTCGTAGTTTATTTTGTGATGAAAATGTCGAAGAACGACTGGGCAACATCATGGCATTATTTTTTCGCAAGGACAGTGGTCTTGAACCAGGCATTATCAATGCGATTAAATCACTTTCCTGTGAACAGGAAGTGTGCCCCGTCGATCACCATAACCACCATCATATGGTGAGCCTGGGATGTCGCTTTGAAGTCCGGCTCAACACCGCGTCCTTTAATAGTTTACCGACGTTACTGATGCTGCGTTTTTTTGAACAGCTACTGGCCTACTGGCGCCCGTTTGGTAACCACAGCCACTTTATTGCGGGCCTGCATAACGAACGAAACTGGCGTTGGAACTTCGGACGACGTATTGAAATCTGACAGCATGACTATCCATAGCAGCACCCCACGGTTACAGGATAACTGGTTATTTCGTCTGCGAGATTCTCCCAGGCAGTTTGAATTTGTACAGACCATTCGGATCCTGTCTGACTCCCCCCTGTTTAAAAACAAGCTATCACTGGCTCCCTACAGTTCCGGTGAATACCTTCGTTCCGAAATCGGTGAACTGGAACAGGCGGATGATCGATTTAAATTGACGGTATCCAAACCAGCGCTGACAGGTACACACGGTGTTCTGCCACATACCCTGAGGGACACTATCAGAAAAGTTATCTATGAAAAAAGTAGCCACAGTCTGGAAGAATTCCTTGACGTTTTTAACAATCGATTGCTTTGGTCCTACTACCATGTGGAGGTAGCACGTTACCTGGCTCTTTACCTGGAAAAAAAGATACGTGATGCTTCATTTGAAGATAAACCCATGTTCGACTTTTCCGGAAATATTGTTAATAGCCTGAACAACCTGGCATATCACCCGTATGCAATAAGCCTTTGCATGAAGACAAATTCTTTAGCAGGCGCTGAAAAATTATTATCCCACTATCTGAAATCGACTGTCAGCATTGAACAAGACCATGGAAAACGCTGGCCGATCGATAATGACTGCTGCTGGAAAATCAGTAGTCATTCCAAGTCAAACACATTCAAGCTGGGTCGAAACACGGTTGTTGGCCGTTATGTATGGCTTCTGGGAGAGACAGTAAGCATTATTTTGCACTATCAAAACAATCTTCAATGGCAAAAACAATTACGTTATACACCACGATTCACAGAAAAAGTCCTCAATATGTCACGTTCCATACTCCCTTATCGCTTTATACGTTATTTTGTTGAAATACCGACTTCGCAAACGAGCGCCATGCTTCTATCAGCACGAAAAAAAGTATACCGTCTTGCCTACCACACGACTTATTATAAAAACAACAAGCAATACATGAGAATCTCATGGAAATAGATGCCATGTTTTCCTGAAATCACCGCAACTCAACAAAGCACTTATTCATAACATCACCTGTTTAGAAAATACGCTCTGAAAATCGAAACTGCGACATAAGCGTCGGATCGAATAAAATCTTTCTTCCACCGCCTTTTGCCATGATTTCAAGGTTGACCACCTGCTCTCCCGATGAAAATTGGGTACTCCCTATCAATGCTCTCCTGTCCACATAGCGGAAATTCTCACTGAAAAGCCTGTACCAGCCCCAATCACCCGTGTAGCTGATATGTGACAACGGTGTCTCCTTGGAAAAAAAGGATGCCTCAACGAATCGTCCCTCATTGGCCAGGGAAACATCTTGCCAGATCGTCGGGCCATGATCGTATCGGATCGTGGTATTTTTGTCCTGCACGATAAAGTGCGTGGCAGATTGCGACAAGGATACGACCCTGATCTGGAACGTATTCAACGGGACATTATCGGACGAGAAAAAGCTGTCATTGATCTGTTTTCCTACACGTATGGTTTCAAGCACCTGGCGACGGACAGGCAATGTCTTCCCCAGTATTAACGTCCTGAGTTTCTGCCCCTCCATAAAGGGAGCGAGGTAACTTTTCACGAAGCCATCAAGATGCCCCCCCGTTTGGAAGAAAGCCGCAAAGTGCTGATAACTGGCATCTTCTGAGGAAGATAACATGAGTGGATAATGATGCTTCAGATAGCGGGTATAGGGTAAGACAACCGTTTCTTCCCATTGTCGCTGAATATACCGACCACCATTTGCAATATAATAACTCCCCAGCTCATGACTGAGTTCATTCAACCAGCGTCTGATTTGCTCCGGCTGCGGATCAGCGAAGCTCACCAGCGTATTTAATGGGTGCCTTGACTCCACAATATCCACCAACTGAAGGTAGGCGCAACGTTGTTTATCATCGCATTGCTCCATCTGTAACATTTTCTGGTAAAGGTCATTAATGATTCCCTGGCATCTGCCCGCAAATTCAATGACAGAGTCGCCCTGAATCATGCGATGATAAAGCTCAAAGGCCTTAACGACTTCTTGCCGACCTGCAACATCCGATGCCAGATCAGCACTGGCTTTCGTCACTTCTTCCGGAGAGGCTGACTCAGCCAGCAGGCGGGTATTCCGATCAAGCATTTCCAATATCCCGGCAAGGGATGAAAACTCCCACTGTGCCAGGTTGGATGATGCTTCACGGATTGTGTCAAAATCACGCAGGGGTTTTACATGAATACAGCTCAGAAGCTGCTTCCATTGAGAAATATATTCAAGCACATACCGGTGGTGTAACTCACTGCCCGTTCCCAGTATGAATTCCACGGAACCTTGCGACTCAACACCTTTTATATTTTCAATATCGGTAAAAATCTTTTTGAATAATGGGGAATCTGGTGATACCAGTTTTTCCTGCCAGGATGCCTGGGTAAACAGTAAAGGGATCTGGTTCGGACAATCTTTTTCCGGTTCGCCATATCCTCCCAGCTGAAACACCTTGGCAAAATTACTGCCTAACAATTTATCCAGTGGTACAGAGCGCATTAAATCCGGATCCGATTTCAACCGACGATAAGCCAGCTGGCTGTCACTCAATCCTGAAAGGCTGTCCCTGGCCTGGTTAAGCAATGAGCTATCCGGTAATAACACCTGATACACCTGCAGCGACAGAAGGTCGCTGGCCTGCTCCGACAGACGGTATTCATTGACGACTGACAACTCGTGCTCTTCACTGATGACCGGCACCAACCCCTGGATCAATTCCCTTTTATGCAGTAAGCCAGGATCAAACAACATCTGGTATAAACGCAGGCTATCAAAAACCGCCTGTATTTCTGCCGTCAATAACTGCCCCTGCAGTTCCTGTGCTGCGCTTTTGACAAGATAGGGGTATAACCGGCTTTTCAATTCTTCATCATAAAAGTGACGAAAGCTATTGGAAAAACTCTTGGTAGCCCAATGCGCAATGAGAAACCGCACCGGCAAATTTTCATAGGTTTGGTTCAGTGCCTGCAAGAGTCCCAACTGTACAATAGTGTCTTCAAGGCGCTCTTGTTCATTACCCGCCTTTGATTTGATTCGCTCCGTCACATACATATCAACAACTCGATTGGTCTCCGCATTCAACGCTTCCAATCGATCAAGGTTGAGGTAACACCACCAGGCGGCCCCACTCACCAAAAGACATACCCCTGCAATAAAAGAGAACCCCCCTACACGCTGAAATAACTGTGCCGTTCGATTAGACCCGGCATACTGGGACATAGGCAGAAACACCTGATGAAACAGCCCGGTGGCAAAGGCAACATCCGGCGTACATGGCTGCGCTAACGTCGTCGATAAACCAAAATACTGGTGACACCACTTCGCCAACAGGCTGGTCACTGATGCTGTTTCGCCGGTCGCGATGAGGAGATAACCTCTCAATTGTGGTCGCTGCTTTTCAAAGGCCTGATCAAAGTATTTAACCAGTTTCTTAAGCCAAGCTCCCAATTGGATGAATTCAAACACAAGAGCAACGCTGTCATTACAGAGCTGGTCATCATAGTCGGTACTGATTGCATGGATCTGCTTGGAAAAGAGCTGCTGCATTTGTGCCTGCCAGCTCTCTGTAAACCATTGACTGGCGGGTTGTTGTAATTCGTCACGCCACGCCCCCCATGCTTTTGAACGCTCTTCACGGCTGAAATTACGATTCAGTACCGCCTTGGAAAAGATCGTATCGATCCCTGCCGTCATGAAAAGCACGGGTAAAGACTGGCCAATCAATTCACACAGGCGAATGATATGTTGCGGCAGCTCTCTGGCAAAAACCGCATTGTCCTGTAAAACCGATGGGGAGGTATCAATCAGGACACCACTGAATGTCCTGCTTTTTCGGTAATGGTGAATCCGGCTCAACAATTCACTCAGTAACGGATCTCTTTTATCGAGGGAGAGTAACTTGTTCGATGGGCAGACAAAGACCGTGCGTCCTTCGGTCCAGATCTCAAGCCAGTTCAATACCTTGTCATTATCGGGGGGAAGCAATCGAAAACGCAGCGCCGTCATGAGTGACGTTGAATCATTGCCATCGGCGGTAATGACGTAGAACCATGGAAAGAATGTCGTTTTCTCACGGACACTTCCCTGATAGTCCATTAATTGTCTCATATACTCTGATACCAGCCTTGCCGGTTCAGACAACTGCCGGTATCGGTTGATCACCAGTATTATCAGTAAAATAAACGCAACCAAAAAAACAATGACACCTGCAGCAATGATCCATCTGCCATAGTCTGAATGGCCAGACATCATCAAGGCCATACCCGATGCAGCCGCGATAAGTCCAAGTATTAACAGGGTGAGCAGGATAAAAACAAGAATTTTATTTCTCAGGGAAAAGAGCATGACGAATGTCCGCAGGATTTACAGGCTTATAATCATCAAACAGTTGGGATAGCCGTTGTCGATCATCCTGTATTTCTTCACGCAAGCGGTATTGCATGGAAACAGACCATAAGCCTGCACCAATCACCATAGTGACAATAGAGGCGCAGGCAACAATCACCATTGGCCATTTATTGATGCGCCAGCGCTTTTTAAACCGGGTTTCCCGGGCACTGATGTCGATAAACGCAAATGGCTGCTCACGTAAATACCGGTTTCTGCCCAGCTGCTTTTTCAGCTGAGCATAAAGTTCACTGATATTCTCCTTTCCCCCATGCCGGTATTGCCCCCTGAAACCCATTTTCATGCACAGGTAAGCCACCAGTAACAGCGAAGGATTGGGCGTCGGGTGGTGGAGCCACTGTCCCAGCAACTCAAAGCAGTGAACACCTGCATCGCCTCGCAAAAACAACCGGCTGCAGAGTGTTTCCTGTCGCCATCCGGCCCCCCAATGACTGGTCATGATTTTTTCATCAATCGTAGCAACCACCCACATACAGCCTATGGATGTCACCTCATCAGGATAAGACTTCTGTAGCTTTATGACAGCTTCGACCAACTGCCCAAACAGGTTGTCTGGCACAGACTCCTGATCCCCGAGGCGGTTAATGTGACTCAGAACCGCCAAAAAGGGGTACAATCGATTCACCAGCGGATCTTTCAAGTCCACCCAGTCCAGCACCAAAGGCACATCCAGGCGCTGTTCTTTCCCCTCTGCGTTGCTACCCAGCTCAGAGTTTTCATGCATCTTGACATCAGGCATCGGCACAACCTTCAGGAGCGTATAATAAACAATCGGATATTGAAGCTACCCAGTTGCTGGAACGCATGAATCACCAGCGGCATCTTGTTATTAATCGCTTCCTTCAGCAGATCTGACTCGGTATCAATCTCATAAAAACAATGATCCGGTAAATTAAGCTCAAAGGGTGGAATGGATAGTCGTGACAGACTAATACCCTTGATGGCGCTGGATACCAGTTGATCAATCCGGTTTTTGGGCCCCAGGGTGATCAGGTTAAGGATGTCACCGGGATTTTCACGCACCTTTTTCTCAGGTATAGACAGGATAAAACGGCTTTTGTCATCAATATCGCCTGTCAGCGCATATTCCCAGCGACGGTCGGCAGGCCTTGCCTCTTTGGGCAGTAGTTCCCAGACATATTCGTAACTGGCTACCTGGATAAACTCGTCCAGGCAACTAAACAGCGGTGTAAATGCCTGTTCAAGACAATTAAACGTCAACCCCTTAGGTTCGGGAAAAGGGCGTTGACTGATCGTACTTAGCGCCCCACACAGCGTGATCAGCTCATCATACAATTGTGCAGTGTCAAGACGCCGATGCATCCTCAGACTGCCAAGGCGAGCTTCCCACTGCCGGAGCAGAATCTGCCAGAGTTGATCATGGTATAGTGCCTGAAGACTTTTATAGCTTTTCCCACTGAGAATGCGATTTTCAATCAGCTTGGCCCGATGGCTCAACTGCGCATAAAACTCTTTCAAACGACTGCTCAATACCGTACTTGCTTTAGCACACAGCACCGGGGGTATAAACGCGGGATCCAATACAACCCCTCCCCCGCTGTCCAACTCCTTGACCTTCGCCAGAGCCAGCGTCGAATAATTGCTTAAGTCCCTCTCTCCCAACTGTAACTGAAAATTATATTCAGCCAGCGAGATATTCACTGAGGGGTTATCAGGATTCGTGTTGTCTGTGATTTCATCATTGAACAACAGGTAACGAAAGTTAGTTTCCTCCTTGCTGCCGACTTCCTGATCCCCATAACTTCGTAATGGAATGGTGAGGTAAACGATAAGATCCGTACTGCCATCAGGAATATCTATCACCATTTCACGAAAGATATTGAACGGTGTCGCATCGGGGAAAACCCCTTTGGCACAACGCAGCCCCACTTTTCCGGCAGGCATTAATTCCCTGGCCAGCTGAAGCTCAATGAATCCAAAATCATCGCCCCCCAGCGTACGAAAATATTGCAATGCCAGATCAGAAAAATAACGCTCCTGCTGCTGAAAATGCTGTGGCGCAACATATGCGCCTTCAAGCCATGCTACTGCTGCGTGATTCACACTGGTAATGCCTGCAGTTGGATTCACAAGTGAAAAAATCACGACTGAATATAGACTACAACGATTGAAGTGACCATGAACAACACAGACTTTAGCCAGGTCACGACAAATTGAATGCTATCTGTATCCGGCGACCGCAATATTGCAGTAAACCAACCTTAATCTGGAAGCATTATTGTAAATTAGCGGTTGTGGTTATAGGGCGTCGCGTCCCTTACCTGTAAAACAAGTCAGTGATTCATCGAAAACAGGGAAAGCCAATGCGGGCTGTTTCAATAGTGGGGTCCCTTTCAATTGCACGATGAGTGACAGCCCCTATAGTTTAT